>NZ_JAWPOL010000002.1:0-588698 GCF_033391095.1 Vibrio sp. Vb0667
GTGAGTTTAAAAGCGAGGGAGTAATCGCGCTGAGTTCTTTTAGTTGTTGATTTCATAACACTCTCCAATTTTGGGGGGTGGAAAGTGTCAACCTTATTTAGGACGGCACACACATATAGAAAGAGGCTCATTAACGTGAGCCTCTTTTTTATCTGTAAAATTCTATCTATTCAGGTTTGTAGAAAGCTTGATGACGAAAACGCCTAACGCTTCAATTGACAAGAGTTATAAACAAATTGGTTCGTAGTGGGCTGCCGTTAAGTTGGCTTTGATTTTTTCACGTAGAGCGATGTGGGCTGGGTTGTTTACCTCTCGCTTATGGTAGACGAACTTGTAAGGGATAGAGCGTATCGAAATGGGGCAGGGCAAAATTTGAAGCTTGAGCGCTTTGCTCCACTTGTTCGCAAAAGATTGAGACACTAGACCTAAACAATCGCGTTGTGCGACGTACAACGCCATACCAGCAAGCGAAGATGTGACGAGATCCACTTTTCTTTCCAAAATGGTTTCTTGAGCGAGTTGCTCAAAACCCGACATGTTGTTCCATTTGCCTGAAAACAAACAGTGAGTTTCATCATAAAATTGTTCTTTGCTCAAAGTGCCTTGGATTCGAGGGTGTTGCTCTCGACAAATAATGACGGCCTTTTCTTCGTACGCCTCCTCCATAACAAACGCCGCATCTTTTGTGACCACTGTATCAATTACAAGATCTACTTTTTGTTGTCTTAAAAGCTCAAACAAGATGTATTTTTCGGGAGGTGACTCGTAAAAAATGGCATTTTTTATCGGGCTCATAATGTGCAGCAGAATCTCTGAACAGCACACCTCAAAGTGCTTCTTCTCCGTGATAGCATTATCAATAATACTCACCGCTTGCTCAAACTGAGGCAATAGTTGATACGCCGCGGATGTCAGCGTAATTCCCCGTCCTTTTTTCACAAATAATTGCTTATCTACGACTTGCTCTAAACGCTTTATTGCAGCGCTCACAGCAGGTTGCGTAAGCCCCAATTGTTCCGCGGCTTTTGTATAAGATTGGAACTCCGCGACAACAAGAAAAGTTTGGATCAAATTCAAGTCCATAACGTTACTCATAAATTTAATTTATAGGTTAACTAATTTTGACTGCATTTATCGCCTGAAATTAGTGCTTTATCTTATATCAACAATGGTATTGAAAAGCGAATACCATTTTTTACGCACTAGCGAACTCTTGGAGATAATATGAAAAATGCGACCAAAACGAGCAGTAAAAAACTCGTACTTAACGCATGTACGTTAGCTTTGGGCGCTGCATCTGCAGTTGCACATGCAGCGGACAAACCCAACATTCTTGTCATCTTTGGTGATGATGTTGGTTACTGGAACCTTAGTACCTATAACCAAGGCATGATGGCGTACAACACGCCAAACATCGATAGCATTGCTAAAGAAGGTGCGAAGTTCACTAACTTCTACGCACAGCAAAGCTCGACAGCAGGCCGTTCTGCATTCATCACTGGTCAAATGCCAAAACGTACAGGTCTATCAAAAGTGGGCTTACCAGGCGCTCCGGAAGGTATCTCGGAAAAAGATCCGACGATTGCAACCGTGCTTAAACAAATGGGTTACGCAACCGGACAATTTGGTAAGAACCATTTAGGTGACCGAGACGAGCATCTTCCTACCAACCACGGTTTTGATGAATTCTTCGGCAACCTATACCACTTGAACGCAGAAGAAGAGCCAGAGAACGTGGATTACCCTAAAGATCCGGAGTTCAAGAAGAAATTTGGCCCTCGTGGCGTTATCCATTCTTACGCTGACGGCAAAATCGAAGATACCGGTCCACTAACGCGTAAGCGTATGGAAAATGTTGATGGTGAATTTCTTGATGCCGCAGAGAGCTTCATAGAAAAGCAAGTAAAAGCGGACAAGCCGTTCTTTACTTGGTTTAACACCACTCGCATGCACAACTTCACACATGTTCCTGAAGAATACCAAGGTAAAACAGGTGCCGGTTTCTACGCGGATGGTGTTAAGCAGCACGATGACCAAATCGGTCAGCTACTTAACAAGATCAAAGAGTTAGGTGTGGATGACAATACAATCATTGTTTACACCACTGACAACGGCCCTATGGTTGATTTGTGGCCGGATGCAGGGATGACACCGTTCCGCTCAGAGAAAAACACTGGCTGGGAAGGGAGTTTCCGTGTGCCAATGTTGATTAAATGGCCTGGAAAAATTGAGGCAGGTAAAACATTCAACGGCATGATGTCATTAGAGGACTTTTTCCCGACACTAGTTGCTGCGGCAGGTGATACCAAAGTTAAAGACGAACTGCTAAAAGGCAAAAAAGTTGGCGATATGGACTACAAAGTTCACCTAGACGGTTACAACCAACTGCCATATTTAACGGGTAAGTCAGACAAATCCGCACGAAATGAGTTCGTTTACTGGAGCGACGACGGCGATCTTGTGGCATTGCGCCAAGGAAAGTACAAGTTCCACTTTATGATTCAAGAGAATGAAACGGGTATGGATGTATGGCGTAAGCCGTTCACTAAACTTCGTGTGCCACTGATCTTTGACTTGAGCATTGATCCATTTGAACGAGGCGATCAAGGCATGGGTTATTCTCGTTGGATGTACGAGCGTTCATTCTTAATGATGCCAGCAATGGATACAGTGAAAGAGGTGATGGGTACATTCAAAGAATTCCCGCCTCGTATGGAAGCAGGTTCGTTCGTACCTAAGTCTTCTAAGTAAATTAAGATTATATAGCGCTTTTTGGAGCGCTATATACCCAAATAGCTTCACTTTTGCTGTACAGCGCTCACGAGGTTATTTGGGTATATGTAATAGTGAGAAACGTATGAGTAAGATTTCCCCTCGCCATTCTACTACTATGCCTATTGTTCCTCTTAAAACGGCGTCTAAAGCGCCGGTTCTGGGCGCGTATGACCGTCGATTCCATGTGATGGCAAAGCCAGGCGGAGCAAAGTGCAACATCGATTGTCAGTACTGCTTTTATCTGCATAAAGAAAATCTACTGCACCAAGAAAAGCAGCCAAAAATGGACGACGCAACACTGGAAGCGTTCGTGAAAAGCTATATCGAAAGTCAGGATGGCGAAGAAATTGTATTCTCATGGCAGGGCGGGGAGCCGACGCTGCTTGGGTTGGACTATTTCCGCAATGTCGTAGCTTTGCAAAAGAAATATCAGCCGAAAGGCGTTCGCATTGAAAACGACCTTCAGACCAACGGCATTTTGCTAAACGATGAGTGGTGTGCGTTTTTAAAAGAGCACAACTTCCTAGTTGGCTTGTCGATTGATGGACCACGAGAGCTGCACGACAAATATCGCAAAACCCGCAGCGGTAAGCCAACGTTTGATCTCGTGATGAAAGCGGTAGATAAGCTCAAAGCGCATGGCGTGAAATTCAACGCGTTGGTCACGGTGAATCGTCACAATGCGAAATACCCGCTCGAAGTATATCGATTTTTAACCCAAGAATTGGGTGTGACTTATATTCAGTTTGCGCCGGTGGTAGAAGCCAACAACTTCCAAACAACCGCGCCGCAGTTTTGGAACGAACAGATGATCCCAACCAAAGGCAGTGATCTGGCTAAACCGGGGCATCCAATGTCGATTGTAACGGATTGGTCAGTCGATCCTGAAGACTGGGGACGCTTTTTAATGGCGACCTTTGAAGAGTGGGTGAATAACGATCTTGGCCGTGTGCTGGTTAATCTGTTTGAAACCGCGGTGGCGCAACTAATGGGGAAACCGTCTCAGCTTTGCGTGACGGCGGAGTTTTGTGGCAAAGGGTTGGCGATTGAGCACAATGGCGACGTGTTCAGTTGCGACCACTATGTGTATCCAGAATACAAACTCGCCAACATTCATGAACACTCACTGAATGAAATGGCCTTCTCTACAAGACAATATACTTTTGGCATGGCAAAACGCGATTCATTGCCGACGTATTGTAAGCAATGCCCTTACTTGCCTTATTGTTGGGGTGAGTGCCCAAAAAACCGTTTGATCAAAACGCTGAATGGTGAGAGTGGTCTAAACTATTTGTGTTCGGGAATCAAAATGTTCTTTGATTATGCGTTACCGATGTTGGTTGGTCTTGCACAACTTCTCCAATCTCAAGAACCGCAAAGATAACATAGTGAATATAACCTTAAGTTATTTCATTTGTTCTTATACTTAACTATCGAAAAGACGGCTTAAACCATTGAAAAGGTATCCTATGAACCACGCACAACAAGCGATAAAAGAACTCATCGAACAAACAGAAAAAAGCGTCATTGGACAAAGCCACGTGGTTCGAGCTTTAGTCATTGGGTTATTAACAAATGGGCATATTCTGCTAGAAGGTTTACCGGGAACGGCAAAAACACGTTCCGTAAAATCGTTGGCGAACTTGTTAAACACCAGTTTTGGTCGAATCCAGTTTACGCCGGATCTTTTACCATCTGACGTGACGGGTACTGAGGTTTATCAAGAGCTGGATGGTAAGCCGCAACTCCATTTTCAGTCAGGGCCAATTTTTAACAGCATTGTACTTGCTGATGAGGTCAACCGTGCACCTGCCAAAGTACAAGCGGCACTGCTTGAAGCCATGGCCGAAGGCACAATCACAGTAGGCGATAAAACTCACGTATTGCCAGACTTATTTATGGTGCTTGCAACGCAAAACCCAGTAGAGCAAGAGGGCACGTACCCACTGCCAGAAGCGCAAATGGACCGCTTTATCATGAAGGTTACCGTCGATTATCCAGAAGATGACGCAGAACGTGACATCATTCGTTTGGTGCGCAGTGAAGAATTGGGTGCGGAAACCAGCAGCGAAATTATTACGCCAAAACACATCGAGCCAGACGTGGTGCTAGAAGCGCGCCGTCAGTTACCAAACATCGTGGTATCGGACCTAGTGGAAAACTACATCGTTGCGTTAGTGATGGCGACTCGTAAGCCAGAGCTTTATGCCGATTCAAACTTAGCAAAATGGATTGAGATTGGCTCTAGTCCTCGTGCTTCCATCGCACTCGACAAATGCGCTCGTGCGTATGCGTGGATGCAAGGACGTGACCATGTGACTCCTGACGATGTGCGTGCCATGGTTCCGTCTGTATTGGGCCACCGTTTTTCTTTGACCTACGACGCACTAGCAGACGGAGTCGATCACCAACGAGTCGTACAAGAGCTGCTAGATTGTGTAGAAATTGGGTAAGTGGGAGGCATTATGGCTAAGCCAACTCTTGCGCCAAAATCACAAGGGATGGATCCCCGTTTGTACTGCGATTACGCTCGTTTAGTACGTCTGCAAGCACAAGCAGAATCATTCAGTTTACTTCCTCACCTAAAGGCGGGTAGCGTACTCTCTGGCCGACACAATTCGTTGTTTCGCGGTCGTGGATTGAACTTCGAAGAGCTGCGCCATTACCAATTAGGTGATGATATTCGTAACCTTGATTGGAAAGTTACGATGCGTACGGGTAAGCCGCATGTACGCAGTTATACAGAAGAAAAAGATCGCAACGTAATCGTGTGTGTCGACCAGAGAAGCACAATGTTTTTTGCTTCGACGCAAGTAATGAAATCAGTTGTCGCGGCAGAGATCGCAGCGATGTGTGGGTGGCGAGTATTAAAAGATGGCGATCGAGTCGGTTTTGTCATCGCATCCCCGCAGGCGTTGTTTCACAGCAAGGCACAGCGTTCGCAAAACGATCTTCTGGCGCAACTTAAACGTCTCGCTAAAGCCAATCAATCGCTCAATGTGGACTCCCGCAACTCCGAAAAAGTAACGTTCAGTCAATGGATTGAGCTCATTAAACGCATGAAGCTCAAGCAATCCACTTTGATTTTTATCAGCGACTGGAGCGACTGCGAGGAGCACCATCTTGATCACCTTAAACAGCTGCAACAGCACAATGATGTTCTCGCAGTGATGGTTAGTGACCCATTAGAACAAACGTTACCAGACGATTTGGCAAAATCGAAATGGGTGGTTGGTGATGGGCAGTATCAACTCAACTTAGACAGCAAAGCAAAGGTAGAAGCTGCGAGCGCAAAGCTTGAGGCTCGAACTAGCTTACAGCGTCAATCACTCTCTCAACTTATGGCGATGAAACACCTTCCACACATCGAACTCGATACGACAGGTGAGCACATTAAACAATTCCAAAAACTGGTAGGAGGGCGTTAAATGAGTGATCTTCCTACGCCTCCGAGTACCTACATACTCAGAGAGCTGCATGATGTGGCTGTACCACCCAGCGTGAGTTGGTACCCGCAAACTATTGGCTGGAAAATTTTAGCGGCGGTTGTGCTCATTGCATTGGTGTATGTCGTATATCGATTGGCTCGGCAATGGTGGCATAATCGTTACCGAAAAGAAGCTCTAATGGCGATTTCGCAAATCAAATCGAGCGACAAAGATATGCCTAAAGCATTGTTCTCGGTGCTTAAAGTAGTGCTGATTCATATTGATAGCCGCAACGCGAAATTGTTTGATACCGCCTTTCTGCGCAAGCTCGATGCGCTGTATCCGCAAACCGAAGATTCTCAAGCAAACTCGCAAATGGTTTTTAACGATGAGCTTTCAAAGTGCTGGCTACAAAGTATTGTTGACCCAAGCGTTACGCTAACCAACGAAGATCGTGTAATGCTAATTGCTCGTGCGAAAAACTGGGTGAGTGAACACCGTGGTGATGCTCAAAAAAGCGCGGCAAAGAAATCACCACGATTGAAACGCAAAGCACATCAGGGAGGTCAACATGAATGATCTTCTTGGATCGATAACTGGTTTGTCTGGTTTTGAATTTGCTCACCCAATGTGGTTTCTGGTTTTGCCCTTGCCGTTGGTGGTGTACTACTTGGTGCCTGCATATCGCACTAAGCAAATGGCGATCAAAGTGCCGTTTTTTAGTCAGCTGGTGGAAGCGATTGGCGAGACGCCATCAGAAGGTGCAAGCCAGTTGACCCCGAGTTGGTGGCAACGAGCAACGTTAATTCTTTCATGGCTTTTGGTGGTGTGTGCGATGGCAAAACCCACCGTGTTAGGCGAGCCTCAAGTTCGCGAGAGTTTAGGCCGCGATGTGATGGTGGTGGTGGATCTTTCGGGCTCCATGGCCGAGCCAGATTTCACCTCACGTACAGGCGAAAAAATTTCTCGTCTTGATGCGGCAAAAGAAGTGCTGTCGGAGTTTGTTCAGTCTCGTAAAGGTGACCGATTAGGCTTGGTGCTTTTTGGTGATGCTGCTTTCGTGCAAACGCCATTTACCGCAGACCAAAAAGTGTGGCTCGAACTGCTTAACCAAACCGATGTGGCAATGGCAGGGCAGAGTACCCATCTTGGTGATGCGATTGGCTTAGCGATTAAAGTTTTTGAGCAAAGCGATAAGTCGCGTAGTGCTTTAGAACAAGACCAAAACCGTGAAAAAGTCGCGATTGTATTAACCGATGGTAACGACACGGGCAGTTTTGTTGAACCGATTGATGCGGCGAAAGTTGCGAAAGCCAAAGGCGTGAGAGTACACGTCATTGCGATGGGCGATCCGGAAACGATAGGTGAAACCGCGTTGGATATGGACACGATTCATCGCATTGCGAAAGAATCTGGCGGTGAAGCGTTTGAAGCACTCAACCGTGATGAACTATCGGCTGCCTACGACGAAATTGGCAAACTGGAACCTCAACTTTACGAAAGCACCACATACCGCCCAAAACAAAGCCTTCACCATTACTTGATGGCGTTAGTGGTCATCATGCATTTGCTCGCGTTCAGCGTCGCAACACTTAAAAGAAGGGCTGTTACACGATCATCATTAGGAGAGAGCGATGTTTGATTCTCTTAGTTGGACGCAATTCTTTACGCAGTTTCATTTTATTCGACCACTGTGGTTACTGGCTTTGATCCCCATGTTTTTCTTGGTGTGGTTACGCTGGCGAGAAGAAAGCGAGCCAAGCTGGAAGGATATTCTGCCCGAACATTTACGCAATGCTTTGACGATAGGTGAGCGAGGCTGGCGTAAGCAACTGCCGCTTAAGCTCTTGATGCTGATTGTGTTCATCGCCATTGTGATTTGTGCAGGCCCAACGTGGCAACGAGAACCTTCTCCCTTTGGCGAAGATAAAGCCTCTATGCTTGTGGTGCTTGATAACAGCGACTCGATGCTGCAAAAAGATCTCCCACCAAGCCGCCTTGAGCGTTCCAAACAGAAAGTACGCGATTTGCTAGCCGTGCGAAAAGGCGGAAAAACGGGTTTAGTCGTGTTCGCGGGCAGTGCTCATGTCGCAATGCCTATAACTCAAGACAGCAAAGTATTTGACCCATTTTTGGCGGCCATTACGCCAGAAATTATGCCCGTGCAAGGTAAGCTTGCCGAAAAAGCCTTGCCGTTAATTGATCAACAATTGCAAGGTCAACCAGGCTCCACCGTTCTGTTGGTGAGTGATGGCGTTAATCCAGCCACGATTGAGCAATACCAAGCGTATTTCTCGGGCAAACCTTATCAACTGTTAATTCTTGCGGCAGGGAATGCTGACATTGTGAGTAACAACCCAATGGATTTGGATTCTCTACAAAAACTGGCTAGTCAGACTAACGGTCGATTGGTGGAAGTGACTGTCGATAATAGTGATATCGAGCAACTGAACCGATACGTTGAGCGCAATATGCAGCTTAATGGCGAATCTTCAATGCCTTGGAAAGACATGGGTTATCAACTTCTGTTTCCAATCGCGTTGATCATGATGCTGTGGTTTAGAAAAGGGTGGTTAGTGCAGTGGTGCGTGATTGTAATGATGAGCGGTACACTGTTGATGCCGACCAGTGCAATGGCGGAGAACATTTCTGTTAAAGCCGAGCAGCCACAAGTTGTGCAAAAAGTGACGACCTTCGACAAGGTGGCGCAATGGTGGTGGGATTTGTGGCTGACGCCAGACCAACAAGGACAGCGTTTGTTCAACCAACAAGCGTATTTAGAAGCTGCAAAACACTTTGTCGATCCATTACGCAAAGGCACGGCGTACTACTACGCTAGCGAGTTTGAGCTCGCGCACAGCGCGTTTTTGGAAATGCAAAACGACCCGTCCGAAGAGGTTCGAGATTACGGTCTTTATAATGCGGCGAGTGCATTGGCGCGTCAGCGTGAATATTTGGCTGCACGTGACTTGTTAAAATCCCTAGCCAACAAGCCAACGTTGAGCGAGAGGCTAAGACCGGATGTTGAGCATAACTTGAAAGTGATTGGTGGTATTGTAGAGGACATCAACCGGATGAGTGAGAGTCAGGCAGGAACGGAGCAAGAAGCATCAACCGAGCTAGGCGATAACCCTCAAACCGCAGAAGGGGCGGATGAAAAAACGTCAGCGGAGTTGATGATTAAAGAGACGTTAAGTGCAGACGACATCTTAGGTAGCCAAGAATTAGCCGACAAATGGTTAAAGCGAGTCGAAGCGGATCCTAAATACTTCTTAAATGCGAAGTTTCAGATTCAATTGCGTTCAATAGAAACCGGAGAATCAACCTCTACTGCGAACGAAAATACAGAGGAGGCGGTGCAATGATGAAAAGCCACCGTTTTACGCACTTTGCTTTACCCTTGTGGTTAGTTATCTGTTTCGGTTTCCTCCTGAGCAGTAGTGTGTTGGCTCAAGATATTCGTGACGTTCAACGAGAGCATGGTGTTGAGTTACAAGCGTGGGTTGGTAAACAACCAACGGCTGGAGAGAGGCGGAAAACACCAAGTTTTAGCGTCAATGAGCAAGTTATTTTAACCATCGAAGTGGCAACGCCGCGTTGGTTTACGGGTGGTACGAGAATTGGCAATATTGAAATACCCAATGTTATCGCCAAACAGCGTAATCAACTAGCAACCAACTTTACTGAGCAAAAAGAGGGACAAACTTGGTCGCGTCAACGCTGGGAAGTGACTTTGTATCCTCAAGCTTCTGGTGATTTTGTGATTCCACCTGTCGCAGTGGGCGTTCAGGTGTCGGCGCCGGACGGCGAGAAGGTGTCAGGCACACTTTACACCCAGCCGATTAAGTTCAAAACCGTATTGCCATCGGGCCTGCTGAGTGGTGAGACACCTTGGTTTTCTGCAACAGATGTAGAGGTAAAGCAAGAGTGGGATACCTCCACTGAGTCACTCAAAGTTGGGGATGCAATCACGCGTAAAATCACCATTTCGGCTCAAGATTCACTATCTGTATTGCTACCAGACTTGTTGAAAGGAGAATCAACAACCCGTTATCAAGCGTATCCTCAACCCCACCGTTTGACAGATACGCAAACACGTGGTGATTACCAGTCAACACGCACAGAAGAGAGCGTGTACGTGATTCAACAAGGTGGTGAATTAACCCTGCCGGATTATGAGTTCCGTTGGTGGAACAGTAAGACTCAGCAAGTGGAAACGGTGATGTTAGAGGGCAAAACTTTTGCCGCGAAGCACACGTTGAAGTCCTTCATCAGAACGTACTTTGAATGGATTGTTTCCACGCTTGTGTTGCTGGGTTTTGTGATTATTTCATTGGTAGCCATTAAACGTTACTACCGCAACAGACCGACACCAGCATGGCTGACGTTCCACCGTTTGTTAAAGGCTAAACGTTGGTCTGAAGCAAGGACCATATTGTACAAACAATTGCGTTTAAATACGGCCGAGCTAGAAATGACCAAAGCCGATACGAGTGAATCGTGGCAAAAAAGTGCGTCGCGAATGCAAAATGGTGAAAATAGCGCTCATTTACTGAAGTCGATGTGGCGCAAAGTCCAGACCAAACAAAAACGCTTTAAATTCCGTATTCCGCGAGCGTTACCAGAACTGGACAAAGTCATTGGAAGAGATGACAATGAATAAAACGGGGCGCTAATATAGCGCCTCGTTTTTATTAGAGAATAGAGTTCAAATGAGCCAAGAGTTTATGCGCCGCGCATTGGAAGTGTCCAAAAATGCGCTTCCTGAATGTCAACCCAACCCGCCGGTTGGCTGCGTGTTAGTGAAAGACAATCAAATCGTTTCTGAAGGTCATACTCAAGCGATTGGTGGCAATCACGCGGAAGTGGAAGCGCTGAATGCGTATCAAGGCTCGTTAGAATCGGTGACGGCATACGTTACGCTGGAACCGTGTTCGTTTGTTGGTCGCACGCCAGCTTGCGCGGTGACATTAGTCAAATCCGGCATAAGCAAAGTCGTCGTAGCCATATTGGACCCCGACCCGCGCAACAGTGGTCGAGGTATCGAGATTCTAAAACAAGCAGGTATAGAGGTAGAAACGGGTTTGTGCGGCGAGGAAGTCAGCGAGTTTCTTACCCCTTACCTAGGCAAAGCCTAAGTCAAGCTTTACGTTGCACTATGGTGCCAGTTTATGTGGTGAATGAAGTGCGTCAAAATTGAGTTAAAACTCATTAAAACAAGCGATACCGCCCATTTATTGCACTTGGCTACGTGAAGGATCATGCTGTTAGATTAAAATAGAGAAAGTGACTTTTGAAAAATTTAATAGCATGAAACCGACCGACCTTAATCTTATTCCCATTTTCACTGCCATCTATGAAGAGCGTAACTTGTCTCGGGCGGCGGCGCGTTTAAACATCACCCAGCCTGCGGTGAGTAAAGCGCTAGCAAGGCTACGTGATATCTACGATGATCCATTGTTTCATCGTTGCGTTAAAGGTGTCGAGCCTACCTCGTTTGCGATGGATATTTATCCTGCTCTTCTAGCTTCAGTACAAAATTTCACTTCGACATTATCGGCCTCTAGTGAGTTTGACCCTAAAGTGTCGAATAGAGTGTTTTCTATTGCCTGTGTGTCCGTTGCAAGCTTTGAGTTGCTACCTCAAGTCATGAAACAAATCCGTGTGTCGGCGCCAAATGTTGCATTAGAAGTACATCCGCTTTTTACGGAAGATTTTGAAAGTGATCTGCGGTTACAACGATACGATTTGATCATTGATATCACACCAAGAGCAAGAACGGTGTTAAAACTGGAAACTGTACTTACGGAGCGTTTGGTGGTGGTATGTAGCGAAGCGCATCCACGCCTGAATGACGAGATTACGGCTGAACAATTTTTTGAAGAAGAACACGTAGTGGTTTCGCAGTGGCAGAGTCGTAAGAGCTTGTTAAACGCCGATGACATTGTCGACTTGGATAAGAGAAAGATTAAGTATCGAGCCTCAGGCGTACTAGAAATGCTCCCAATTATTTGTGGTAGTGAATACATTGGTTTAATGCCAGAGTGGATGATCAACTTGTTCAATAACACCTATCATGTTAAATCTTTATCAATGCCATTTGATGAACAAATGTATGAGCTTTGTACAATCTGGCATCCTAGTCGCACAAACGACAGCGCCCATCAGTGGTTACGTTCACAGATTAAGCAAGCAGGAAAAGTCATCAACCAATAGGAAGTGCAATGAAAAAGACAATACGTGCCATCCTTAACGGAAAAAAAGCTGGGAATCCAGAGTTAAGAGATGCAATCATGAAAATGAGAGAAAAAGGCATCGACGTACAGGTGCGTGTGACGTGGGAATCTCAAGACATGCCGCGGCTAGTTAAAGAAGCGGTTGATGAAGGCATTGAACGTATTGTTGTCGCTGGTGGCGATGGGACCGTCAATGAGGCGGCTTCTGCGATTATTCAAATTGACAAAGAAAAACGCCCTGAGTTAGCCATTATTCCCCTTGGTACCGCCAATGACTTTGCTACCGCTATTCAAGTACCTAATTCCATTAAGGCGTCTTTATCTCTTGCTGTTGAGGGGCAGTCCGCTTTGGTCGATTGCGTCAAAGCGAACGATCGCTGCTTTATTAACGTGGCAACAGCAGGGTTTGGTGCAGAAGTTACAGCAGAAACGCCTGTTGAACTCAAAAACTTTCTTGGCGGCGGAGCTTACACGTTAACTGGTGTTATAAAAGCACTTGGCTTTAAACCATATGACGGAACAATAAAGATTGAAGGTGGCGCGTATCAGGGAGAAATGTTGCTCGGTGCGTTTTGTAATGGGCGCCTTGCTGGAGGTGGGCAAGAGTTAGCTCCAAAAGCGATGATTAATGATGGGATGATGGATCTAACATTGGTGCGCCCATTTTTACCTCATGAGCTGCCTAAAGTAATCGACGAGATCAATAACCCGAGTGAGAAAGGAGAGTTTGTGAAGTACACTAAAGCAAGCTGGTTGGAGATAGATTTTCCGAATCCATTGCCTCTTAATTTAGATGGAGAACCTTATCATTCGAGAACCATTAGATTTGATGTTCAGCCTAAGAGTATACGATTAGTCGTACCGCAAGATTGCCCTTGCTTGACTAGCTAAACGAGCGTTTTCCATGATTATTGCGTAACACAGCCACTAAAATGTGGCTGTGTTATTTGTGTTGAGGTATTAGTCAACTTCTTAACGTTTTTGAATGGTCTCAACGTCTATTTGCGTAGTTGTCCAATCTGAATCAACCTCTCCTCGAATCATTACGGTATCTTTTGGTGTCACTTCTTGACCCATCCAATCTTCGTTGTCGATCTCTACTTCGATCTCACCAGTGTTGTCTTTGAACAAGTAAGTCTCGTTACCAAATGATTGAACAATATGCCCGGTTAGCACTACAGCGCTGTCGTCGGTTGCGTTGCGCGCCTCTTTCACCGTATTGATTGCACTGACTTCTGGACCATTAAACGCGGCGAAAACCGAGCTTGAAAGTAGGGCAAGCATGGATGTTAACAATACTCTTTTCATTATCATCTCCTTATATTAGAAGTAATAAGTTGTGCCTACGTTAAAGGATGCAGTGTTCGCGTATCGGTCTAGTTGATATTTTGCGTTTACACCTATGGTGAGCTGCGGGAAAATTCTGTATTCCGCACCCACTGAGAACATTGCGCCTAGCTCGTTGTTTTTCTCCGCGCTATGGAAAAGCGTGTTGGTCATTTCCACATCGTCGTTCGTGACAAGTTCGTATTCTTGATGTTTAGAAACCTTGGCGTTGTATTCCGTGTACGTTAGACCCGCTTTGAATTTTGTTGTCCATTTATCATTTAATGCATAGTTAAACACAGGAGCCAACGACACTTGCTTGGCTTTGATTGACGCATCCCAATCCATTTCATGATGGTAATCTTTGCCATCGATTGACTTGATACCTAGGTTTTTTGAACGACTATCATCAAGGTCAAACTGGCTGTAACCCAGTTCCAATGCCCAGTTGTCATTAAATGCGTAACCGACAAAGCCTGAGAAAATACCGTCTTCAAGCTCAGGGTTGAGTGTTACGTTGTCAGTTGAAAAGTGAGGTTCCAAATCATGGTCAGTGGTGCCTAGTCCATATTCCAGACCTACATAAGGAGCCGCAGATACCGAAACTGAGCAGGTAACAAGTAACGCAAGAAGTGTTTTGTTCATTTTATTTTGCCTCTTCAAATCAACTTAGTGAGTAGAAGCGCATTTTGTGTGAAGAAGCGTGAAGCGATCGTGAAGAAACGAAAAAATGTTTAGAAAAAAGAGCAAGGGGCGATAACCGAGGGGCGGTTTGAGTGAACAAACACCAAGCTCTTTATATAGAGTAAGTTAAGTTGCTGCGACGTAACACACCGCAAACGGGACATTAAGGCGAGTAAACTCTTTGATCCAACGCCATTGGTTATCCTGGAGTTTATCGCCTGGCCCTTTTACTTCAATCCATTCGAACTCGTTTCCTTTAAAAGCAATCAGATCAGGCATCCCATTGCGGTAAAGCTTTAGGTCACTCAATTGTATTTTAAATAGCGCCATCAACATGTTAGTTGGGATTGTATCGAGTGCCATTTCGAGTAGCTCTTTACTTATTAAGCTCCAATGCACAAATGGATTGCTGATACCAAACTTCTCATCGTATCTAGTTAACAACGTATAAGTATTGCCCGTTTCCAACATATCAAACGTCGCATCTATCAAAGCTTGGCGTTTGGTAACAAAATCAGAATGGTACAAATCCAGAGGACGATGTTGATAGGCATTGATGAATGCGCCTTCGATGGGAGCGAAAATCGCATCCCAAAAAGTGAGACCAAGTAATGCATTAAGCAGTGCATTTTCGGCGTAAAATACAGTCCAGCCTAAGGACTCAAAATACGCTTTGCTGGCGAGTTCGACTCTCTGTTGAGATAAATCCAGTTCAAGGCGGTATTCCGTACAGGTTGGCTTCGTCACTCTTGGCACTTTCTCGCCTTGTTTTCGTTTTAACCGTTGCTCAAGTTTTTGTGCAACTTCGAGCTCAGACACATCGATCGGTGAGTTAAGCATATCTGTGACAATGTCACCAAATAAATCATCATGGTTTAATTTGTCATAGATACGTGCGCGTCGTTCTCGGCTCGGTGTGAGTTGAGTTTGGCCAAATAGAGATAGGGCGGTCTCTAGATCATTAAGCCGTTCGTAATCACGTGCTATGTCATTCAACATGTGCTCGCGTTTACGATCTACGTAACGGTGTTTAACGGGCTGAGGCATTGCCTCAATTAATAAGTCGAGATTGGCTTTGTCTTTTCGGTCAAATTGCCAGTACAGGTTGGCCAACTGGCTCAGTTCAATTAAACGGTCTATTTGCTCACGTGAATCAAAGAAACGGCGCACTTTACTCAATTGATATTGCTCGAACTGATGCAAACCTAAGTCATCAAGCACAAACTGACTTAAGTCTTGATGGGTGTTGGCAAAAAACAGAGTGAGCAACACGTCGATCATATGAGCTGAATTGAGTTTGACGATCGTAAACTCAAGCTTCTCTATACGATCAAATTCCGTATTACTCAAACGTTCGACAAGGGCGTCTTTCTTGAGTGATTTCGGCAGTTCGGGATAAAGCGCAGAGATTTCTGGTTTGGTCAGTAAATTGGCCGCTAACTCTTGATGAGAAAGGGGTGGGGAAAGGGCTACAAACTCATGTTGACTCAATTCCGCCAGCGCTTCATTGATAGAAGGTATTTCTTGATAACTCAGCTTATCACTTCGAAACCAACATCCCTTTCGGCTGTATAAACGTACCAAAAGGCACTGGGCGTGTTTGCTCAAAGAATCAAACGAGCAAAGCCATGCGTGTTCTTCCTTGGTCAGTAAATCGCTGTACCAAGTTACTGCGTGATGAGTCAGCTTAAAGAAGTTCTCTAGATAGTAGTCTGGTGCAAGTTCGATAGGGCTTTCCATAAACGACCGATAACAAAAAAAGGCTTAACCCATAGGTTAAGCCTTTTTGCTATCAAATCAATTCGCAATTATGCGTTTTTTAGCTGTGCTACTTTCGCTTCAGACAATGGCTTAGTGATGAACGCAAGTACGATACATACTGCCATCATTGCTGAAGAAATTGTGTAAGCCAAGGTGTAGCCGTCGCCATTTGTCATCGAGAAACCAACAACCGCTGCGCCGATTGCACCACCAATACCCCATGCTGTGTAAAGCACGCCGTAGTTAGTGCCGTAGTTTTTCAGACCGTAGAACTCAGCCGTTAGAGTAGGGAATACCGCTAGAAGTGTACCGTAACCTACCGCTGCGATTGCTGTACCGATGATCAGTGTAAACTCAGAGTCGAACGTCGCGAACAGTACCATGTTTACGCCTTGTAGAACGAACGCAAGTAGAAGCGTACGAACACCGCCGATTTTATCTGCAAGCATACCCGCGGCAACACGACCGCCAGAGTTGAATACAGCAAGAATAGACGCTAGGTAAACCGCGTTTGGCAAGTTTGCTTGAACGCTTGCGATTGTCGTGATGTTACCAATGATCATTAGACCAACAGAAGCTGCAAACGCGTACATGATCCATAGAGAGTAGAACTGTGGCGTTTTCAACATTGCTTTCCAAGTTAAGTCATCTGACTTTTTCACCGCTTTAGGTGCTTGGCCTTCTTTTACTTTAGGCTCCGCAGGTGTGTAGTCTGCTGGTGGGTTGTTGATGGTTGCTGCAAGAGGAACCGCAATCGTTAGAATACCAACACCAAGAACCATAAAGCTAGTTTGAATGCCCATGCTGTCTATTAGCGCAGAAGTTACTGGCGCGAGGTAAATAGCCGCTAGACCAAAACCTGCCGCAATAATGCCGTTAACCATACCTTTCTTCGAAGCGTGGAACCACTTCATCGCAGAAGGTGATAGGCATGCGTAACCAAAACCGATACCTGCACCTGTGATCACACCGAAGGTAATGTTCAGCATGAGTGGAGTGTCAACAAAGCCAGACGCGATCATGCCCAGACCTGTAAGAACAGTACCTAGGATAAGGATCATTCGAGGGCCCATGCGGTCTTGAAGAATACCTGCAATAAGAAGACAGATAGAGAAAGTGATGGTTGCAGTTGCGTAAGGTGCAGAAGCTTCTGCAGCACTCCAGCCTGATTCAGTTACCAGTGCCTTGTTGAATACACTCCAAGCATACAGGATGCCAAGACAAAGGTTGATACAGAACCCTGCTAACAGGATGCGCATAGCTTTATCAATCTTGCTCATTTTTATTCTCAGTTTTTCCTCTTATTGGCAATGCCGCAAAGAAGGTTGGTTTAAAGATGTTTTTTCTCAAAATTAGTTTGCGTTTTTCAACGTTTAACGCAATGAGCGCGGATTATAACCAATAAATATGTGATTGGAATCTCTTTTTACGGTTACTGATAAAATAATTTGCAACATTAAAAGTGGATGTGAATTCATGGTTTTGTATGTAGTAAGAACGTTGTAAAAAAGTGATATTTTTTGTTCGCTAATAACGAATGATGAGTCAAGACAGAGAGGTTTTACGCTGTTGAGTGCACAGTTCACATTTCAAATAAAAAATTTCAAAATGTTTCCATGTTAACCGTCTGTAACAAAAATGGCGAATTTATCATCTAACTGTCGTAAGTATCAGATGCAAAGGGTTTCTTAATTTTTAATTGTTAACCTTTTGTAATAATTGAAGCTGATTAGCTTTTATGTTCATTAAGTGAGCAAAAAAGTAACTTGTAATTGCTGATTTTAGGCGCAGAATATAGTGAAAAATGAGTTTTCATTTATGAAGGGATGCTTTTTAGATTTGTTGTGAGGTGACTTATGAAACTGTTCCTATTACTCATGGCTTCGGTATCCGCTGGTATCGCATCAGCAGACCACATCCATTCATTTATGTTGGGCTTATCTATTGCTTCTTTAGCGGTAGGTAGCTGTTATTTCTTCGCATTTCGCAGCTCGCGCTTTCCACAGCTTGCTTTATTCCTACTCATTTGCGGTATGCTTTCTAAGTTGACGATAACCGTAGTCGGTGTGATGTGGGGAATGTCCGCGGAATTAATCACGTCTCCAATCGTATTCGCACTTTCATATTTATTCTTTTCGCTTGCCGTTACCTACTTATGGTTTAGCTACAGAGAGAGCATCACTAAGATTCCTGACCGATTTAAGTCAGCGTAAATCAACACATTAGAATAAAAAAACGCCAGCACATTTGCTGGCGTTTTTAATTAAACGTAATTTTGTTCGGATATTGCTTTTAGTTTGATCGTGGCAATACCGTTAGGCACTCATTGGAACAAGCACCATAGTACCAATAATCACCGTGATAAGGCCTGCTAGAACTGGAACGGATGTGCGTTTTACAACCTCAAACGGGCTGATGTTTGCCATACCTGATGTCGCAACGATTACGCCAGATACTGGTGAGATAGTGCGGCCTAGGTTTGATGCTTGAAGCATCGGGATAATTAGGAAAGCAGGGTTTAATCCCATTTTCGCAGCCAAAGATGGTGCTAACTCCACGAACGCATAAAAAGGCGCGTTACCCGAACCCGTTGCAATTGCTGCTGCAACTGTCAATGCAGTTAGAATAAGCATTAAAGCAACGCCGCCTGCACCAGCATTATCTGCTAGATGAAGTAGGTTATCGATAGCTCCGATAGACATCAGACCTTGTGCAAAAACCCCTGCGGCAACCAAAAGCATCACAACGCCTTTGAACGCGTCAGCCATGCCTGCGTAACAAGAATCTAAATCTTCTAGTGATTTCTTACCATCGAACTTATTTACAACATAATGGATCAGAGCTCCAAGGAAAATCGAACCAACCACAATAGTGTAGATGTCTAGACTAAGTCCTGGAATGGTACGACCGTTGAATAGGAAAACGCCGATGATAGGTAGAAAAGGAAGAGCTGCATAAAACGCTGGTGCGTCAGCTTTGATCTCTGATACATCAATTTTTTCCATTGGTGTATTTTCTTTCTTATCTAAGTATTTGTTCCAGAAGAACGCTGCCGCTGCCATGACGATGATTGCGCAAATAGAAACAGGCAACACAGTTTGTACCGCAAACACATCAAGCTCTAAACCAGACTTTTCTGCTGCGATAACAACATCACCAGAAGTAGGAGAAAGGATGATTGCCGCTGGAGAGGCACACACTGCAACGGCTGCTGGACGAGAAATGCCCATCGCGACCATCATTGGGAATAATGTCGCCATTAATAGTACGCCAAGGCCTGTTGCAGAACTTACCGCAAGAGACATTAAACACGCCACAATGTAAGCCGCTACCAAAAGGACGTAAGGAGACTTGATGACAGAAAGCGGTTTAGAGAACTGTTTCACTACCACGTTGTTCGCGCCGATATGAGTCATGTATGACGCAAAACCACAAAGCAGCATGATTTGCATACCAAGACCGCCACCGCGGTATTGAAGCATGTATTTCACGTATTCAAGCGCATCTGTCACCATGTTACCAGTTGAGGTGATTTTTGACGGCAGCACGTCGTGCCCCAAAACGCCAGTCATAAGAAGTAAAGCAATACCAGCGGTCAGTAACACGCCCGCAGCTTTATAGCCTTTGACAATAAAGTAACCCACCGCAATGGTAACCACTAAGCCAATTAAGAGCTCTAACATAGGGATCTCCGAATGTTATGTGAAAAAGAAAGAAACTGTTTCAGTTTATGACAAGGAATTTACAGAATTCTTAGCTGTGGCACGAGACAAATATGGGGCTTGCATGATCTGAGACAAATAATAATTTAATAAATAATTTCGTTAGATTGTATTGTTGGAATTTGGTTTTCTAAGTGTTATGTGCTGGTTTGAAGCTATTTATAGGAAGGAAAATATGACTAGGAAAGTGAATGAATAAAGAGTGAATTGATTCACAATAGGAAAAAGACTTTACTCAGTAAGCAATTATTGGAAAACACTCTTCACAACAAAAAAGCTTCGCCGAAGCGAAGCTAAGTAATCGTAAGAATGAGGATAAACTATGCGTATCGACGAACCATAAGGTTCCAACTACGTTGCTGCCGTTCGAACTCTGCTTTAATTTGCTGGTACTTCATTTTCGTTACAGAACATTCGTATTTCTTTACCACACTGGCAGTTTTGGCACCGAGTACTTCTTTGCGCATCTCGTAGTATTCCTGCATGTGATGAACTAGAGTATCAAACTCGTGCTGTAGCTGATCGAGGATCGTTTGCGTGTTCGGTTTCGATTCTAGCTTTTCTCTTGCTTTCTTCAAAAGTTGACTCGCACGGGCCTTTTCAATTCTAAATGTAGGCGTTGTGCGCAACTTAGATGTGAGTCCTAGCCAAGAACATGACTTTATCAACCACTTCGTTGGGTCGTAATGCCACCAATACACGCCATTGCGATAGTCATTCTCGAAAATATGATGGAAATTATGGTAACCCTCTCCAAATGTGAAAAAGGCGAGTACACCATTATCGCGAGCAGTGTTTTTGTCTGTGAAAGTTTGCTTACCCCAAATATGTGCGAGGGAGTTAATGAAAAAAGTCGTATGGTGACTCATAAAGAGTCGAGCCGCACCAACGACCAATAACATCCCCCAGATATCACCGTAGATCAGTCCGAGCATGACTGGGAAACCAATATTAGTCAGTAGGGCAAGTGGAACATAATACTTATGCTGCCACATGACGATTTTGTCGCGCTTTAGGTCACGGCAGTTTGTATATTCGTTTTCCTTTGATTTATTGTAATCACGTAACATCCACCCAATGTGAGAATACCAAAAACCCCGCTTGGCTGAGTACGGATCTTTATCGTTATTGTCGACATGTTTGTGATGCACACGATGATCAGAAGACCAATGTAATGCACTATTTTGCAAAGAAAATGCTCCTCCAATCGCAAAAATGGCGCGCAAAATAGGATGAGCTTCGTACGTTTTGTGGCTCCAGAGACGATGATAGCCTGCTGTAATAGAAAGGTTAGTAAAACTAAATGCAATCACTCCCCAAATTAGATGTTCCCAACCCAGTCCAAAATGATATGCATACCAAGGCATTACAATAAAAGTCAGAACAAAACTGGCAGAAAATATCAATGTATTCAACCAGATAACAGGTGGTTTGTTTTGAGTCACAGGTGTATCCCTAACTTTGAGCTAACAACTGTTCGCCAGAATATCAGCGTACACATGTAAGTCAAATTAAAGTTAGACAAATGTGACTATTCCTTTGGGTGTAGATTAAGGAACTTGATGGGATATTTTGCTTTTAATTGAATAATGAGTAGTATTAAAAAATGAGCTCTGGCTTAAGGTGTATAAAATCTGCCAAGAAACAAGTGTTATAAAGGTGGAATATACCGAGACTCTATAAAGAAGCAAAAATGTAAGAAAATAGGAATACGTAATGGATTTACGATTAGCGGAATATAAGGACTACGAGCGCATTGCGCATCTTCATGCGGATAGCTGGAAGCGTCATTACCGTGGCATTCTTAGTGATAACTATCTTGAGAAAGAAGCGATTGACGACAAACTACTGATTTGGCAAACCCGTTTGACCAACCCACCATTCAATCAGCACATTGTCTTGGCGGAGGAGGGAGGTTTGCTACTTGGCTTTGTTTGTGTGTTCGGCAACCATGATTTCGAGCGTGGAACCTTTATTGACGCATTGCATGTTGATGACAGTTACCGTGGTCGTGGTATTGGTAAGCAGCTATTACTTGCTGTCGCAGAATGGCAACAGCAGTACTTTAAAGACACAGGTCTTTATTTAGAAGTTGTGTCGCAAAACATTTCTGCGATTGAATTCTATCGCCACATTGGTGGACAAGAGGATCAAGAGCGAACTTGGCGCGCACCTGATGGCAAAGAGGTGTTAGAAAAAGTATTCCGTTGGAAGAACGCCCAGTCATTAGTTAGTGGGATTGAGGAAAACGTGATTTACTCCTAACCTAGCGTTCTAAAACATTAGATAAGAGCAGTCTCAACACTGCTCTTTTTTGTTTATGCACCCTAACGTTATGTTTTTATTAAAAGCTTTCTAGAAGTTAACCCCCATGGCTTTTAGTTCGAGCTCACATTGCTGAGCATTTTCAAACTGAATAGCAGCCATGCCAACTGCTCGGGCACCTTCAACATTGTAAGGCATGTCATCAAGAAATACTGTCTCTTCGGGGTTAAGCTGATACTTTGAAAGTAGAGTTTGGTAGATCTCCGCTTGTGGTTTTAGTAATTGAACTTCAGAAGAGATGATTGCTCCATCAAACAGTGGCCAAAACTCATAAGTAGTACGAAGGTGTTCCACAATTTCGTTGATGTTGTCTGTGAGCGCATATACGCCATATCCGGCTCTTTTTACTCGTTTTAACAGCTCTATACTGCCGTAAAGTAATATTTGAGTGTGTTTTACATAATAAAAGAAGCGGCCCATTTCTTCCGTCGTTACTTGGTGTTCACGTTGATAACGCTGTTTTGCTTCCCTTTCGGAGATCGTCCCTTTATTTAAATCTTTCCAGATTTGTGATGAAAATAGCATCTGAGCCATTTTCTCTGACTCTACGGAACCACCAAATGTTAAGCGAACGATTTCTACTGGAGACCAGCGTACCAATACATTACCTACATCAAAAATGACATTTTTTATCTGGACAGAATTCATAACACATCCCAAGCCAATTGTTCTTCACCACGCTATATGCGGTGAGTACTGTTTTTGAATCGTTGGAAAGTCGTGCCAAAGGCGCGACTTAAGTTTCTTGCACAAAATGAGATTAACATCCAATTGGATACAGAGCGATTATCGCAAAATTACACTAAACTATATGCAACTTTGTTTATTTGGTTGTAAATCAAGTGCAGCTGTCTTAAAAGATTGAAACTAAAGATAAGTATTGCGAGCTGTTTACGTCATTTCGCGCTGCTTATAAATGATGATTAATATATAATTAGTTAATAATAAAATGATAAAAGTGAATCAAAATCACATTGTTGTGCGTCAGGCGGAGTAAGCAAAACAGATTATATGGACTCGATACGTAAGGTTTATCAATATGCAGAACCAAACCTAACTCTCGTTGGCTGGATGGGGTTTCTTGGCTTTCCGCTGTACTACTTTGTCTGGGAGTTTGCCTTTCCACAGGCTTATGAAAATTTACCTCTTAGATTGTTTTGCTCGTTATTGTTTTTCGGCATCATTTTTAGAAACCGCTTATCATCGACTTGGAGAGATTATGTTCCTATTTACTACCAAGTGACGATAACGCTGTGCTTACCGTTTTTCTTTTTTTATATGTTACTGATGAATGACTGGTCCAATGTATGGGTTATGTCGTTTATGTCTGCAATTTTCTTACACATTTTACTGGTTCATGTTACTAGGGTCATGTTTGCTCAAACCTTTGCTGGGATAGGTTTAGCAACATTCTTCGCTTGGGTTGCAAAAGGGTTCCATCTTGACTTGACCATGGATTGGACTCATGTGCCAATCTTTCTGTTTATTTATGTCTTCGGTAATTTGTTCTATTTTCGTAACCAAGTTGAACATGAAGCGAAAGTCTCGCTGGCAAAATCATTCGGGGCAGGGATTGCACATGAAATGCGTAACCCGTTGAGTGGGCTTTGCACTTCAATAGATGTTATCCAGTCGATCTTGCCCAACATGAAAGAGGCAGGAAAAGAGCAGTACGTCATGAGTGTAGAAGATGTCACCTTATTACGTGAAGTGAGTCAGGATGCAATGAACATTATCCAATCGGGTAATGAAACCATCGATTTATTGCTGACTTCGATTGATGAAAATCGAGTTTCTCGTTCTAGCTTCAAAAAATATTCAGCTCACTCGGTCGTTGAACAGGCAATTGAAAGCTTCAGTTATAAACGTGCCACTGATCGATTTGCCATATCGTTGGATGCGAGAAGTGAGTTTGAGTTTCTAGGTAGTGATACGCTGCTTAAATACGTTATGTATAATCTTTTCAAGAATGCCTTCCATCACCGTAAATCTGAAGATTTTCACATACATGTATCCATGATAAGTTCAGAACGCTTTAATCAAATTGTTGTAACCGATAATGGTGCTGGTATTGCTCCTGATGTTCTACGCAATATCTTTCAAGACTTTTACACCACCGGCAAATCAGGAAGTTATGGTTTGGGCCTACCGTTTTGTAAAAAAGTCATGCGTTCATTTGGGGGGAACATTGAGTGTCAATCTCAGTTAGGGGAGTGGTCTCAATTTACGTTAACTTTCCCACTAACGACATCTGATACCGTTACTGAAATCAAAAACGATCTGACTAAACTCAAAACCATTCTAACGGTGACTAGCCAAGATATCTTGGTGTCTAAAGTAACAGATATTAGCCGTTTTATGGGCTTTGACTCGACAATTTTAGATGTCAACCAAGTACTCAAAAAGAAAGAGTACGAGTTCGAATTCGATCTGATTTTTATCGATCTTGAGAGCTTAGATCCAAGAGCAAACCAATTGGATAGATTAGAATCTCTCTTGTCTTTCACTGAAGCACGCATCGTTTATCTTTTTGAGCATCATCCGACTCAGAGAGCACGTAAGGCTGCATATGAACCTATTTGGATCGAAACGCAAGCCTGGTTATTGAATACTAAACCAACTATTGAGCGTCTCTTATATGATTCAAGCTATGTATCGACACCAACGGCCTCGGTGACGTTAGATAATTCAAATAAGCGCACAATTATGGTCGTGGATGATAATGAATCTTTGCGTAAATTCACGGCAATGTTACTTGAAAAGCAAGGCTTTGAAGTGATTCAGAAAGAAGACGGGCAGCAGGCTCTGGATACACTAGAGCAAGAAGATGTTGATCTCATTCTGATGGATATCGAAATGCCAATTATGGATGGTGTAGAAGCGTCTAGGCGAATTCGAAGCTCGGATAAAAACTATGCGTCGGTACCTATTATTGCGCATACAGGGGATAGTTCACCTGTCACGTTGGACAAAATTGGGTCTTCGGGTATGTCTGACTTCATCGTAAAACCGGCGGATAAAAATCGTTTGTTCGATAAAATCGCAAACTGGATCTAATCATTCGCGACTTGTTTTCTTGAGGCGAGTTGCTCACAACGAATAACACGAATAAAGAGCTCAGCAAAACTGTTGAGCTCTTTAGTTTTATCTACACACTAACTTACACAAACTCTAAGTCAGGGTGTGCAAATGCTTGTTGGCAGACAGTGAGTACATGATCAACTTCAGCAGCTGTCATGTCTGCATTGACTGAAAAACGGATGATGTTTTTGTTCCTTCCAGTTGCAGGGCGGCAAAACACTGCGCCGTAAACATTTCGCTCTTCGAGAAAGTCGCGGACTCGCTCAGTGTTTCTCTCGTTACCACATTCTAATGCGATAATTTGTGATTCACTGCGAATAGTAAATCCAATGCGTTTTAAACCAACGGCTAAAGACTTGGCTCTTTCAAACAGAATATCTCGCTTATCATCTGATTTTCTAATGACGTCCAGTGTTTTCTCTAGCCGAATGATCTCTTGCGGTAATACGGTAGAACTAAATATTGCAGGGTACGCCACAAATGGAAGCGTCTTCGCCAGTTTTTCTGGGCCTAAAATCGCGCCAGCACGATAAGCAAATGTCTTGGCAAGACTAACGGTAATAAAATCTACCTTATGAGTTAAGCCAAGACCCTGCAGTATCCCCGCACCTTGTGGACCGTGTGTACCTAAAGAGTGTGATTCATCTACAACCAGGCCGCAGTCAAACTCCTGTGCTATTTCGTAGATATCACGTAGAGGAGCGATGGTCCCGATAGTGCTGTAAACCGAATCCACAACAATGATCCCTGAACCGTGACGTGAAATCTGTTTTCTTAGGTGACTGGTGTTGTTATGCATGAACGGATGAATTTGTGCTCCGGCAATACGTGCGCCTTCCCACAAAGACATATGTGCAAAGAAATCAATGTACACAGGTATGTTCGGTGCACAAATAGTCTGCAATAAACCGACATTCGCAGCCCAACCAGATTGAGAAAGTAGACAACTAGGCATACCAACGAAACTGGCTAGTTGCGTTTCAAATACAGGTTTCGATTCATCGTCTTGTAAGAAAATCGCGGACATCACGACGTTGTCATCGTGCTGGGAAATCGCATCACGATGCGCGTTTTGAATCTCCTTATTATGAGACAGTGCAAGGTAATCATTGCTTTGCAGGACAACGGCATTACACGGTGGGCGTTTACCAAGAACAAGGTGTTTTTTGTTCTCATTCGGTTCGATTAGATCTTGAATATAAAAATCTAGGCGTTCCTCGATAAAGGAGGGAAGTGGTTTGCTTTGTATAGTTTCACTCATAATAAATCTCTTCTTCATATGGAAAAACGCCAGCGCTGACACTTATTCATATTGCGGATTTTGGGGAGAGTGTCACTAACCAGGTTGCATAAGTTTGCAGACCCTTGCAAACTCGACATTTGAGGGTTGGATGGTGGCTGTAACTCTATAGGGGCCCGGGGTCTAAACTAGTTTGTGCTTAAAGTTTATACGGCGATTTTGCGGTGTTTTTTCGTGCTTCATATCTGGATTTTGGATGAGGAATATAAAGTTTGAAAAGTGAAAAAAATGGGCGCATTAGATAACAAAAAAGGCGCGAAAATCGCGCCTTGAAACATGAGTAGATAAAAGACAAGCTTATCGCTTATTACGTAAATAGCGCTTACGACGCTCTTCTTTACGCTTCGCTTTTTCTTCTTCTTTACGGGCGGTCTCAATCTCGACTTCAATCAGCTCTTGAGTGATCATTTCTGGGCGTTCTAATGTAATTTGGCCCAAAGTGCCTTGACGAAGTTCGTGCAATAAGATCTCTGATACTTTGTGTAAGTCAACACGTCCACCTGCACGTAGTGCACCGCGGCGACGACCAATTTCTTCCATGATCTCGATATCTGATTCTGGAAGCTCTTCAATTTGATAACGCTCTTTAAGTTTGTCTGCATAATGAGCTGCTAGGTATTCAATGGTATAGAATGCGACTTCGTCATATTCCATCGCTGTATCTTTTACCGCGCCAGTAGCCGCAAGGCGGAAGCCACTGTGTGGATTTTCCACTTTTGGCCATAAAATCCCTGGAGTATCAGATAATACGATGCCATTTTGCAGGTTGATACGTTGTTGACGACGTGTAACCGCGGGTTGGTTACCTGTTACAGCGATTGTTCGGCCTGCGAGGGTGTTAATGATCGTCGACTTTCCAACGTTTGGGATACCCATGATCATGGTGCGAATGTTTTTACCAATTTCTTCTCGGTGTGGGGCAAGTTTGCGGCAAAGCTCCATGATTCGATGCACTTCTTGTGGTTCAGAAGTCGTGATCGCCATTGCTTTTACATGTTGCTCTTGCTCCAAGTGCTCAATCCACAGTTGAGTTAACTCTGGATCGGCCAAATCACGTTTGTTCAAAACTTTAACGACAGGTTTGTCACCACGGATTTGAGAAATCAAAGGGTTTTCACTACTGAAAGGAATACGAGCATCCAGTACTTCGATGATCACATCCACTTGAGGGATTGCTTCTTCGATCTCTTTACGTGCTTTGTGCATGTGGCCAGGAAACCACTGGATTGAGTTATTAACCATTTGAATTTAATACCTTAATTTTTCTAATGCTCCAGCGGTTGTAAAAGTAGCAATGTGAGTCTTGAGTAATACAATACTAGAACGCATTTTCTAAAACTGTGTTTACTTCAAGCTGCTCGAAACCGCGGAGTTGAGCTTTCTTTCATGTTAATACGCCAGTTTATCATGGAATGATGATGAATCATTCAAGATGAAAGTAAAAAGCTATGGCGTGCAAACCTAAAAGCACACATCCCTTATGTATACCGACTCGCAGTGAATATCCGTCTGGGTGAGAGACCGAACGCAAACGCTGTGTAGTCAAAGGTGGATTGTGTTGTCAGATTGTTCTGACGAATTTTGGTTTTTTACTTTTATATCAGAGTGTTATTTTTATTTCACTATTGAGCTAAGTTTGACTTTTATCTGACAAAAACTAGTCTGAGCTTCCATTCAGAGGAAGCAGTCATGCTCAGTATTCTTAGAAGTATTACGGTATCGTCCGTCGCCTTAATTTTTTTAGCGAGTTCTTTTTGCTCAACTGCCAAACAGAGTCCTAAACCGAAGGTCATCGTTGGTGTTATTGCGCAAGACGAAGCTAAAGACTCGTTTGACGGTAGCGTTGGTCCTTCGTACGGAATTAGTCTTGAGTATTTGTCTAACATTACTAAAGCTTTGGATTATGAGTTAGAACTTCGGACTTACAAGCATATTCCGTCTTTACTTGCGGATGTCGAAAGCAAGAAGATTGATGGTGCGGTTGGATTTAGTAAAACAGCAGCAAGAGAAAAGCGTTTCTTGTTTTCGATGCCTTTCTTTTCGAGCACTATCGCTGTTTGGTATCGGAATGCCACTTACCGAGATAGTGATGCGCGTGATCTTAAATGGGTGTGTGTTGAGGGCAGTGTGTATTGTGACAACCTCACTGAACGTGGTATCGATAAGATACATTATGTTAAAACACGTTTAGAGGCGTTTAATGAAGTTAAGCGAGGTAAAGCGAACGCGCTGATTTACACTTATGTTGGTATTACCCAATATTTGGATTTGAATGACATTGTAAAAGGGGTTGTCGATATTCCCAGTTGGTTGAAAAACGAAGAGGTGAGTTTTATCGCTTCGTTGGACAAACAGAGTCTGATCGATGACATCAACAAAATCCTTCAGTGGGAGCAAAATGGAAAAAACATTCGCTCCGTCGCCTCGAAAAATCCTTACCATATCAGTGATAAGTTATTGGTAGATTACCGACGTAATCATCAAAACAAACTAGTGATAACTTACAGCAGCAGTGACGAAGCTTATCCGTTTCTCTACCGAGATTCGCAAACGGGCGAGTTAGATGGCTTCTTTCCAGATTTTGTCGACTTATTGCAGTCTCGTACTGGCTTGAGCTTTAAGTATGTGAAGCCGACGTCGAGCCTTTCTAATGGATTAACGGCATTTGATGCCGATATAGTCCCCATCTCTTATGTGGGTGAGCTACCTAAGTCAGATTGGTTGTTCACTAAACCATTCATGCACAGTAATTACGTGGCTATCCAAACGGAGCAGAGCAAGCGCGATAAATCTGCACTGAAAGAAGCGGGTATTCTGCTCACTTTGAAAAAGCAAGGGTTAGTTCATTTGGGCACTTGGCAACAAGGCCAAGTTGATCATTATGATGATTTGAAAAAGCTGCTTACCGATTTGAAATCGGGCGTTTTGGATGTGGCTTACATTCCTGACGACATCGTTCACAACATGATTGCACAAGATCAAGTCGATGGCTTGGTGATCAATGCGGAGGACGTTTTGACGTTCTCTAATGCATTTGCGGTTGCAAACCACAATACACAACTTCAACACATGTTGAACAGCATCATCGAAACCATTGATTCTAACGAGATCGAAAAACTGCTGCGTTCTCACCGAAGCTTCAAACTGACTTATGGCTATGACGCGGAGCAGATCGCTACATTTGTTGTTGCTGGTTCATTCATATTCTGTCTCATGTTAATTGCGGCGTATTTCATCTTATCTCACATGCGACTTAAAGTGAGGTTAGCCGAATTTAATGCTGACAATGAGGAAGCGGAAAAGCAATGGCTGATGGACATCATCAAAGAGATCAATAGCTTGGTTTTTATCCATAGTGAAAATAACCATATGGAGATGAGCAATTGTGCCAACTACAACAGTAAACAGTGCCAACAATGTAAGTTGAAAAGTGATTCTGCGCACGCTCCTCTGGTGAATAATTTTGATGAACTAACCACTGTTATTGCTGGAAAGCGTATTTCAGAAGAGGTTGCCTCGTCGGGCTGTGAACTTGATATTAAACATGTATATCGAGAACGCAAAGTCATCGCTTCTCCTAGCGGTAAGAACAAGTTTGTACTGACTGTTATTCAAGATATTACCCAGCAAAAAGAACGTGAGCAGGCGTTAATCGATGCGCAAAAAGAAGCGCAAACCGCGGTACGTGCGCGCGAAAACTTTTTGGCAACCATGAGTCACGAATTAAGAACGCCATTGTCGGCAGCACACGGCATCCTCGATTTGCTAAATCACCAAGTGACGGCAGATTCAAATCGCGAGTTAATTGCCCAAGCCATACGCTCGCTCAATCATTTGAATACGCTAGTAGACGAAGTACTGGATTATTCAAAGTTAGAGGCAGGGCACTTAACCGTCGCCCCAGTTAAGACCGACTTGCTTAAAACCTTGTGCGATGTGTTTCGAAGCTTTGAACCACGAGCGCTTGCGAAAGGTTTGGATTACAAAGTGACAATCAAACCATTTTCGAATGCTTTCATTGAAATCGACGCGCTGCGATTGGTGCAAATTACCACCAATCTACTCTCCAATGCGGTGAAATTCACTGCGGAAGGCGAGGTTGGAATCAGTGTCATTCTTCATGAAAAGCAGCTTATCTTGAAAGTGGCAGATTCAGGTATCGGCATGACGGATGACCAACTCGAAGGCATTCTCAATCCTTTTGTTCAAGCGGATGACACTATTACGCGTAAATATGGCGGCACTGGATTGGGGCTGAGCATTGTTGACCGATTGATCGACTGCATGGGCGGCGTGCTCTGCATCGATTCACAATTTGGCTTAGGCACGACGATTACCGTCAAACTGCCAATTGAGCATTGCGACTCTGAGCCAGACGTTTGTTTGAACTGGACGTATAGCGAGAGCTTACCACTTAATATTCGCCAGTGGTGTGACGCGTGGAAAATGCGTCCAGCGACGTTAAAAACAATGGTGGCGAACCTTCACCCTATACACGACAGCGATGCCAGTTTTAATGGCCTAATGCTGCGTGACGAACAAAGAGTACTTGGCAGTCTTACGTTAAGAGAGCTTCAGTATCCAGATACATTGTTCAATTTGCTCAGCCAAACGCAGCAAGAAACCAAGCTTAGTGACGTAAATCAAGAAGTGGTTTCTTGGGTTCTCGGCACGGTACTGGTCGCAGAAGATAATCCCATTAACCAAAGTGTGATAGCAATGCAGCTTCATGAACTTGGAATCGAACCTGTCATTGTGAATAACGGCCGCGAAGCATGGGAATACATCAACCAAGATGAAAACGTTGTGTTGCTGCTGACCGATTTTCATATGCCAGAAATGGATGGCTATGAGCTTGTTAGGCACGTGAAAAACTCCGAATTTAAAGCAATTCCAATCATCGGTGTGACAGCAGAAGATGCTCGTCTTGCCATTGAGCGCACACAGGATATCGGCATTGATGATGTGCTCTACAAGCCCTATGACCTTAATCAATTAAAAACCGTTTTGATTCCATTTATTGGCGAAAAAGAGAGGGGTAGGCTGCCCGGCTGGATTAAACGGTTCAAAGCACAGGACGCAAAAGAGATTGCGCGCGTGTTTAGTCAATCAATGTCTACAGATATAAAAAACTTAAACGCCGCATCGACTGAGCGAGACAAAAAACGGGTCATTCATGGCATCAAAGGAGCGGTTGGCGCGATAGGGGTAAGCATGCTGACTGAGCTTTGCATTGAGGCAGAACGAGTTACTGCTGCGGAGTTTGACAGGCGAACAGCGGAGCTAATTTTACGAATCGAGCAGGAGATCGAAAACATAAACTATTGGGTAGAGACAAATGAATACACAATTTAATGTGATGGTGATTGATGACCATCCGCTACAAACCACAATACTTACGCAAATATTGGATCGCTATTGCGCGCAAGTCATCCCTTTTAACTGTGTGGATGCCGCTATTCAGAGTGTGCAGGAACAACATTTTGACGTAATTTTTTGTGATATCCAAATGCCCGGAAAAGACGGCATCGATATGATGGAAATGCTCGATAAAGTCCAGTACCAGGGGCAAGTTGTACTGGTCAGTGCAATGGAATTGACCATTATTTCTGCGGTAAGAGCCATGTGCGAGGGATTTAGCTTTGAAGTATTAGGGAAGCTGCCTAAGCCATACGATGAAAATGAAGTCGTTGATTTGTTGGGTAAAATAAAAGATGAAAAAGCGAAACAAGTCAGCTTTGCTCAACCTATTGAAGTGGAAGATCAAGAATTCCTGTTTGCTCTGGCTGAAGGGCGAGTGAAAAATTATTACCAGCCTTTAGTCGATGTGCAAAGTGGGGAAGTGCTTGGGTATGAAGCGCTCGCGCGTTGGAATCATCCTATTTATGGTGTGTTACCCCCTCATTATTTTTTGCCAATTGTAGAGCGTTGCCGCCTTTCTGGAGAGTTGTTTCAAGCTGTATTGAGTAATGTTATCTATGACATGAAACACCGCGGATTGACGCAAAACGTATCCATCAATGTAGACCATGAAAACTTAGAAGATACGGCGTTCTCTCATTACTTTTTACAGCAATGTTTAGAGAGCGAAATTGACCCATCACAAATCACCATTGAAATTACAGAGCGAGATACATTTCAGACTAGCGCGTCCCTGTACAAGAATTTACTCAAGTTGAGGATGAACGGTGTCACTGTCTCAATAGATGATTTTGGCACGGGGTCATCGACGTTTGAAAAACTGGCTCAACTGCCATTCAACGAGTTAAAAATCGATCGTTCGTTTGTACAAGGTGTCGAATGCGACATCAAAAAACGCAACATCGTTGTTGCTATTTGCGCGTTAGCGAAAAGTTTAAATATACGACTGGTCGCGGAAGGTATTGAAGACGAAGTCACACTGCAAGCGATACGTGAGTATGGGATTGATCTTTGCCAAGGCTTCTACATTGATAAACCCATGCCACTAGAAGCCATAACCATACTAAATGAAAGATATGAATAAATTGAATTACTTGATCTTTGACGATCATCCTCTCGTTTGTGTTGCAATCAAGTCATTGTTGGAAGAGTTAGGGAAAACAAATGGGGTATTTACTGCAACATCAGCGAAGATGGCATTACAAATATTGAAAAAGGAAGAAATTCAACTGTTGATCTTAGATGTGAACTTGGCAGATTGCGATGGGTTTGATTTCTACAAACGTATCAAATCCCATGGTTATGAAGGCAAAGTCATTTTCTTCTCCGCTGAAACTAGCCAAATGTACAGCCAAATGGCTTTTCGTTCTGGCGCTGATGGCTATGTGTGTAAATCGGAAAATCACGACATTCTTAAAGACGCGATAGAAGCGGTAGAGAAGGGGTATACCTTCTTCAAATTTAAGCAAGTTGTTAATAGCGTTCGAGAAATGCCACAACTTTCAAGCAGAGAAAGCGCAGTAATGAAGTATTTATTACAAGGAAAGTCCAATCGAGAAATCGCTTCAGTGCTATCAATAAGTGACAAAACAGTCAGCACATACAAACGTCGTCTATTGGATAAATTTAACGTAAAGAACATTGTTGAGCTAACAAGAGTGGCGGGGGCGTAAGACCGCATCATGACACTTAAAAGTATCGCGTTGTCTCTTTTCATCGCAACATTACTATTCGTCACTTCTGTCACAATGATTGGTGCGGTGTTAATTTCTTATGAAGTAAAGCAGTTCAACACTTACGCGAATAATTTAGCCAAAATAAAACAAAAAGTGATTCTCGTGGGGCTATTGACGGAAGCGCAGCTCGAGCAATACAAAGGCATGAGCGTGAGTGAAGTAGAAGCGCAAACAGAGCTGAGCTTTCAAGATGCGATTTACTCCCTGTCACGTTATGAAAAACTTAATTACGTTGAAGCTGTTGCACGGAAATCGCTTCATCAGGCTGAAGCGTATTTATCAAATGCGTTCAATCGACAAAATGCCGTTATGTATTTTCGTTCTTATACTGGAAACAAACTCATCTTAGAGAGACCGATTGAAGCGCTAGAGGGAGTGAAAGCCACATTTGATGTTGATTGGTGTAAAAGTAACTATTCTTGTGTGTTAGCCGCGTGGAAAGAGCAACTAACGGACCGGGTATTGTTTTCCCTACCATTTAAAACGACATACTCCGATGACATGGCGATAAGCATCATGAGTCCGGTTTACTTTCAAGGTGAGTTAGTGGGAGAGTTTTCGGAACAATTGTACCTCTCGCCGCTTTATAATGATGGGAAAGCGGTGGATGTTCAAATTGCGAATGGGAACAAGCAAATGGTGATTTACTTCGCTGGCTACCCCTTTCCATCATTCGCGTACACCCAATCATATGTCGCAGACAACAACAATCTTATCGTTTACATGTACCCATTCAGCAAAATTGTATTGGATTACGTGTTCTTGTTTATCATCTTCTTTTTCGTAACCTTAGCGTATTACAACAAAGCTTATGAATCTAAAGAGAGCCAACTTCGCCTCGCGAAAGCACTGACGAACGTGACGAAAGATGATTTAACGGGATTGTTTAACCGCAGAGTTTTTCAAGATAGCGAGTTCAAACGTCGTTTGGAAACCGCGCCATATTCCGTCATTGCAATAGATGGCGATAGGATCAAGCGAATCAATGACCATTACGGTCACCATGTAGGGGACGAAGTTATTGGAATTATTGCTGATGCTATGTCTAAAGTGTTTCGAAATAGTGATTATCTAGTTCGAACTGGTGGTGATGAGTTTGTTGCGATTCTGCCGGGTTGCAGTATCAGTCAATCTTCAATATTGGCGAAGAAGCTTCGTAGTGTCGTTAAAGATAACCGACTAAAGACCTTGGATATCGAGGTTAGTGTGAGTACTGGTATCGCGGCGAATGAATTACACGAAACGCTTCAGGACGTTATTGTACGTGCAGATGAAGATCTCTATGAGATGAAAAAACACAGACAAAAGTCCCATTAAGCAGGTCTGGTATTGACTCAATGTTAAGTTACGGAACATAACCATGACATAACTGTTTGATTAATTTGACCAAACAGAATGAGTGGTCTTTTATATTAGAGCAGTCAACAAATAGTGATTGCTCTATTTATTCTCGACCTTACATCTGGTGTCGCACGTGAACAAAGATCTCGACTTAAACTTACTTAAAATACTTGTCTTACTGGATAAGCACCGTCAGCTCAAGCCCGTTGCGAAAGCGATGGGGAAGAGTGAAGCGTCAATTAGCAAATACCTTGCCCGATTGCGACTCCAGCTAAACGATGAATTGTTTATTCGGCATCCTCATCACATGGAACCGACGGACTATTTAAAACGTCAATTACCTAAAATTTCCGATGCACTCGAGAAACTTGAAACTTGTCTAATTAGAGATGAGTTTGAACCGGAAAATTACGAAAAAGACATCACCATTTGTTTGCCGCAAACCGCTCAATACTCATTTGGGCATTTACTTGCAATGGATTTAATGGCGCTGTTTCCCAAGGCGCACATTTCGATAGCAACGATTACAGAGTATACGATAGAAGAGATAATCCTAGGCAAAGTGGATGCGCAGTTACATTACTTCAACGAGGATGTTCCGAAATCTGTTTATCAGAAGTTCATCGGCTATGCGCCTGCTGTGGTAGTTGTCCCTGAAGAGCTGGGAATTACCACCCTGGAAGAAGCGGCCAAACTTCCCTTTATCATGTTAGAGATTATCGGTTGGAAAGAGAAAGAGCAGCTCGTTAAGCGTGCAATGGAAAGCCACGGTATGGTCATCAACCGTATTGCGGCTCTAGACAACGTAAGCAGCGTATTGAAGCTAATTAAGCAAAAAAGCGCCGCAACCGTGTTACTTGAATATCAGGCGCCAATTGATGGATATAAATTTATAAGAGTGCCAGAGCATTTTTACCCAGATGGCTGGCCAAAAGTGGTTGTACAGGTGAAGCAAAGCTTAAGACATGATGCAATGCACCAGTTGTTAATCGGTGCTATTGCAAAATACATGAGCGCTTAGCGGCAAAACTCAATGTTTTCTGACTGAGGAATAGTATGCAGAAGTTCAATCAACGTGTCCGCATGGTACTTTTTCAGAATACGCGTTTTGTAGGTGCTGATTGTTTTAGCGCTGAGTGAAAGTTGTTCAGAAATCTTCTTATTTGAGTAGCCTTGTACAAGATAATGGAACACCATGGCTTCGCGATTTGAAAGTGTTACGTTACCCGACGATGGTGTGTGAGTCGACTTAAACATTGAGTAACCGCGTGAAACACTCACAATTGCGTCAATAATGGTCTCTCTTGTTTCATGTTTGCTTAAGAAGCCATTTGCGCCCATTTCGTACGCTGCTTTAGAAAGACTCGAGTAGTCACGTGAAGAAACAAATAACAGTCGGCCACGATATCCTGTCGCTAAAATGTTTTTGGCTAAACGCATACCATCGCGGTCGCCAAGCACTACGTCTAAAATAATCAAATCAATCTTTTGGCCTCGGACAAGATCCATCACTTCCGCACTGTCAGTGGTTTGAATCACTTCAGCTGCGTTGATTATAGATTCAACTAGAGAAGCAAGTGCTTCGCTATACAATGGTTGAGCGTCGATAATAAGAACATTATTCAAAGTTAACCTCACCTAATACATCAACTAGTGTGCTGTCAGGCGACAGCGCAATTGGATGAATAGGATTGTAGGAAAAACCTTGCTAAGAGGAAGGAAAATGACTCTTTCCAAAAGTGAAAATCAGTGTCTTGATTATGGGAATAACGATGTCAGGTATTGAAATACCTAGTGATAGGATGATTGCTTAAAACTTACGCTGACAGAAAACTAACAAACTGAAAGTGTTCTTTCAGTGTTCTATGCCTTCAGATTTTCTTGCGATGCCTCTAGCGCTTCGATTTAAACTCGTGTGTTCACAAGCGCAGTTTTATACCATGCCACTTGAAGAGAGCTTGTTCTACACCAGGCATGAGCACAGTAGCCAACTTTGCACTGATATCTGTTGGATAGGTTTGGCTATTGACGCTGAACATCACTTCAAATTATTTCTAAACTTTTCATTGACTCTGCCGCTAAAAGTGGAGGTGTTAATTCGCACTTTGGCCACTCATAATGTCGTGTTCAAAAATGAGACAATTTTACATGGTTTGGTATGGAAATGTGCGTTAGCCGTCCTTTTGATGGTTTACAAATTTTGTTGTAACGACTAAAAAGGACTTTTGGATTTTTAGCCAGAGAACGGCTTCTCATGGCGTTTGCATCAAACTTTTCTGATGCGTATTTTTGGTTGGATAATTGGCTTTATGAGTAACGTAACCAGCACCATTTTGACAGAAAGTGGTACCAATGAGCTTGAAATCATCGAGTTTCATTTAGAAAAAACATTGCCAGATGGCAGCACAAAAACTTGTTATTACGGCATTAACGTTGCGAAAGTACGAGAAGTGATTCGCGTGCCAGAAACAACCGATTATCCAAACGCACAACCTCATATGATTGGTGTGTTCTCATCCAGAGATGTACTGACGCCTTTAGTGGATTTAGCTGGTTGGTTAGGTGTGCCAACACGACAAGATCTGGAGCGCAAGTTTGTAATCGTTACGGATTTCAACAAAATGACCAATGGCTTCTTAATTGACAGCATTTCGCGTATTCATCGCATCTCTTGGAATGATGTGGAATCACCAAGTCAGTTTTTGGAAGCGGGCGAACAAGATTGTGTAGTAGCCGTTGTCCGTAAAGAAGGCAACCTGATCATGATTCTCGACTTTGAAAAAATCATCGCAGACATCAACCCAGAATTGAGTATGGAAAAATACGATGTGAAAGGGGACAAGTCGGTGGATCTCAACCAGAGAATGGTCGGTAAGCGTAATGCTAAAACGATCATGGTGGTGGATGACTCAGCATTTATTCGCTCTTTGATCCAAGATACATTAGCTTCTTCAGGCTACAATGTGATCACATGTAAAGACGGTGGTGAGGCGCATGAGAAGTTGATGAGTTTGATCGAGGTTGCGAAAGAAGAAAACTTGCCAGTTAAAGAGCTATTAGATGCGGTGGTTACGGACGTAGAAATGCCTCGAATGGATGGTATGCACTTAGTGAAGAGACTACGCGATACCGAAGCGTTTCATGCAATGCCGATCATTATGTTCTCGTCATTGATGAGTGAGGATAACCGAGCGAAAGCACTATCTCTTGGCGCAAATGATACGATTACCAAGCCAGAGATTGGCCGCATGGTGAATATGATGGATAAATACGTGTTTAACTTTGCGTAAAAAACCGATCAGATGAAACAAATAAGGCTGCCGATTGGCAGCCTTATTTTTATTGAGGGCAGGGAAGAATATCTAAGGTGTAACTCTCGTTTGGAGTCTGCGGTGGCCCATATAAAATTCCGCATTGTGTAAGGCTAGCTCTTTTTTCGTCGGCTGCAGCAATGACCATTTCGCGAGTTGTTGAACCAGCCGGGTGATGAAATGTTTTCCAATCCGAGTCTTCTTCGTTCAGTCCTTGCACGAGTAACTTCATCGATTCGCTATCAGAATCAGGATATCCATATAAAAAAACACAGCGCTTTGAACCACCAATATTACAGCCGTCAAATGGTAAATCTGCCATTAAAGCACTGTCTACGAAGTTTGAAACGTAAGGCTTGCTTTCCAATCCCGCAATCGCCATTTTCCCATAACCCACGCCTAATGCTGACGCAATAGCGCCTTTCATTCCTTCCAAACGAGCTTCACGTGCATCACTTTGAAGGTTTAAAAAGCGTGGCGCGGCAGTGACAGCAAGAATACCGAGCACGACAATAACTACGACTAACTCTATTAGAGTAAATCCCGTTTGTTTTTTCATATTATTTTCACAGCAAGTTAAAGGTAGAAAAACACTGACCGTACACTTGTTTATTGTGTAAATAAGTACGGTAATGATAAATCGATCAGTAGTATAAAGAGGTGAGTTGTAAAGTGCTATACCGACGCCGCACTAATTGACTGAATCCATTAAATGCAATGGAGAATTCACGGGTCTAATTCTGCTAGATTTTAAGAGGTCATTAATTCCGCTGAAGAAATGCTGCGTGAACAGGCGAGCATGAATCCTCTTCGATGTAAGCAAACATGTACATCAGCGGAATGAAATACAAAATGCAAATGAGGGCGAACCGCACAAATGGATTGTCTTTTTATTCACTTTGATGAATGCTACGCGGAATTCATATCGCAGTATGCCTGAGGTATTCATCATGCGAATGTGCTTTGGTTTTGTGTTTATTTTTCAAATATAAGAATAATCTAAATGGAATTCGATTCGATAAACTTCCTTGCAATAGGTTTGATATTTCTTGGCTCTTATGTCCAGACCGCAATCGGTTTTGGCTTGGCTATTGTTGCCGCACCTTTACTGATTCTTTGGGCGCCAGAATTGTTCCTGCGCCAATCTGTTTAGTCGCGTTATTTATTTCGTTGATGAATGCGATGAAGCACCGCAGTAGTGTTGAAATCGGCGGCTTAAAGATGGCGTTGATTGGGCGAGTGCCGGGATCAATTGCTGGTGGCTTGCTACTCTTTTTTGTATCTACACAAACTCTCACGCTTTGGATTGGTTTGTTGGTGCTGTTTGCAGTCGTGGTGAGTGTTTTACCGTTTCGGGTTGAGCCTACGCCTTCGCGTATGACATGTGCTGGTTTCTTTTCTGGGTTGTTTGGTACCAGTTCTGCGATTGGAGGTCCTCCGATGGCGTTATTGTTGCAGCATCAAGAAGCAAATCAGTTACGCGGCAACTTATCGGCTTTTTTTGTTTTCAGTTCGATTATTTCACTAATAGTACAAATCCCAGTGGGCTTCTTCACATTGCATCATTTGGTCATTACTATTCCTCTATTACCTGCTGCGTCGCTTGGTTACTGGCTAGCAATGAAAACTACCCAGTCGTTACCAAAAGAAAAGATTCGGTTTGGGGCACTTATGTTGTGTTTTGTGAGTGGCTTTACCGCCGTCGTACAAGCGTTGAGCCAATAATGCCATCTGCATCATAAAGTCACTGCGGGATTGCATTCCTTTTTATGTATGGCGGACTTGTTTACTTACGCCAAATTGGTCGTTTAGATGGGCGATAGTTTTATGAATAACACTCGTTATGGCACTTTTATGGCAGCATTCTCCTTTGTGATCTGGGGATTGCTACCAATTTATTATCGTTATTTACCAAATGCTTCTATGGATGAGTTGCTAGCATGGCGAATCATTGGGTCTGTACCTGTCGGGTTTCTAATTGTACTTGGGATAACCCGTCGAGGGCTGAATTGGAAAGAAATCTGGCTTGATAAAAAATCCTTGTGGTACACGTTTGTGGCGAGCAGTTTGATGTGTATTTCTTGGAGTGCGTTCACTTGGGCTTTGACCCATCATCGGGTCATCGATGCCAGCTTAGGCTTCTTTATTGGGCCATTAGTATCTGTTGCGCTGGGCGTATTTATTCTTGGAGATAGGCTCTCAAAAGGCAAACTTATTGCAATCGTGCTGGCAACAATTGGTGTTATGTATCAAGTGATTCACTATGGTCAGCTGCCCGTTATCGCACTAACGATGGGGTTGTTCTTTGCTTTGTATGGGCTGTACAAGAAGAAGATAAATTATGACTGGAGTACAACCTTGTTTGTTGAGGCGTTGTTACTGACTCCAGTTGCACTCGCATATTTGCTCTATAAACAATGGGCAACTGGTGAACTGGCTTCGGGCACAGATACCACAACATTGCTTTTGTATTTTGGCAGTGCGCCTATCACACTTTTGCCACTCGTATTTTATTCTATCGCAATACGTATAACTAATTTATCAACCGTCGGTCTAATGCAATACATCGAGCCAAGCTTGCAGTTTGTGTTGGCAGTTATGTTTTTTGGCGAGTTGTTTGACGAAGTGAAAGCGGTGACCTTTGCATTTATTTGGGTAGGGCTGTTGTTCACAATTTTTGAAAGTATTATCAAAGGGCATCGGCGCAAAAAGCTGGTCAAACACCCCTTATAGTGGTTTCAATATTCTCACATATTAGCTTCTTTATTCTTATGCCCTCCATTCGAGGGCATTTTTAATGTCATGAAGCATTGGCTTTCGTTTTTTGCCCGAATAGAAATCATAACTTGAGATTATTTGACGCATTATCATAATGATACCGCTATAGTTATAGCCAAGTGACACGCTTATATAAGTGAAAACCAGATCAAGAAGGACGACATATGATCACAGCTCTGTATGCCAACATTCTCGCAATACTCATTATTTGGTTGGCTGTTCAAGTAATTAAGCAACGTCGCTTAAATCAAATTGCTTATGCCGATGGTGGGGTAGAGGCACTACAAATTGCTCGTAGTGCCCAGAGTAATGCGACAGAATATATCCCCATCACCCTGATTTTAATGGCACTTTTAGAATTCAATAGTGCTTACCCAACATGGATACATCTCACCGGTATTATTTTTGTAATTGGTCGAGTTATTCATGCTAAAGGCATATTGAAAAAAGACTTGAAAAAGCGCATTAGAGGGATGCAGGTGACATTTCTGGTGATACTTTCATTGGTTGTGTTAAATATGATTTACCTGCCATACGATAAGTTATGGTAAGTCTGCGACGTTACATTCCACCACCTTGGGTACTCGTTCTGATTGGATTAGTACTGAATATTGGCGCGATCATCGTTACTAGCTTAGTCCTTGATAAGTTGGGTAAACAGCAATCGCAGCTCGCAGAGCAAACAGCAAAAAACTTGTATTCCATCCAACTCGCATGGAACAGTGTGGAAACCCTAGAAAGGAAAAGAGAAGCTTTACTGCTGCATGTGCACATAAGTCAGAGCGTAGCGATACCTTTAGAGCTAGAAGAGGTATTAGCAGGGCATTTATCTTCTTGGGTTCATAACGAGTCGGATGAAATAAAAATTGATCAACTTCCTCAACTAATGTCAAAGATAAATCAGGCACAAGCTTCGTATAGAGACCGCATCGATAATTACTACATTGAGAATGTAGAGCTCAATGAGGTAATGGCAAAGCAGGATGAAAAGATCGCTTGGTACAAGAATATCGGACTCTTCTTGCAAGTATTCGGACTTGCGTTAATCCTTGCACGCGACTTAGCTAGGAAGCAATAAAAGCAAGAGCTAAAGATCAGGTTTATTGCGAAATGCCAATGGTAGTTTGCAAATTGCAATTTATTCTGTGAGCAAACAGTAGCTATTGGTTAAGTTTTAATGAAAGTGATTAAATAACAACCTGTTTTTGTGCGCTGAAAAGTTGGCACGCCTCATGCCTTAGTATGAGTGACCCTTTCTAAGCCGAGGGTCACCTAGCCAACTGACGTTGTTAGTGAACCATCTTGTTCACAAATATATACAGCCAATCACGACTCCTTGTGGTTGGCTTTTTTTTATGCGGTCTAGAACTGTGCTTTAATCCAGATCATGCGATGGTCGGAAGATACATCCTTACCATCACCATACTTACCGATACGTGCATCGTTAAATAGTTTATGGCCTTCTTCATAAGACGCTGACCAGTACACACCAGAGTCTATTACATTCAAATTTGCTGAAGGCAAGGCATAGTCTACCCCTAAGCCAAACGTTGAAGTGATGCGATTCGGATATGGGTGAGTTGAACTGCGGTCAACAGCGTGTTCAGCTGCACCAAAGCTTGTTGGGTAAAGCTCACCATTCATCACGGTTTGGTTAACCAATGGATCGTTGTGCAGCTCCTGCATTACAGAGCTAATACCGTCACCAGACACTGGATCAAGGTTTTGATCACCCATCATTACGAATTTAGCGCCGTTCGTTAAGCCACCTGTTTTACCCGCATCGTCGTAAAAATAGTCTTTGCCTTGAATGTAATGATGCCAAAACTCCACTTCTGCTGCGTTTTGCGCTTTGTTTTTACCGGTGTCGAATACTGGTGGAGTAGGATGAGACATCAACAAGTGTACAACTTCTTCGCCGTTGCGAGTTGGAATGATGATTGGTGCGTCGACGTGATTTTTCGAAGATAGACGCACTTGATCCCACTCTTCCGCTGAGTACCATTCATCACCACACTTCATGCCGTCTGGAATCTTTTGCGAACCGTCACAGATAGTAATGGTTGGAATTGTCGCACCTTCCATATCTTTCCATTTAAATGCTTGGAATGTACGTGTGTTTGCTGTGTCAATTTTATACTTAGACATAAGGGCAAATGCATATTGACCATGGTACATGCCAAAGCCCCATGCATCACCTGGCATTTGACCTGCGGTTCCGTTGTTGTCGAGATCAAACTCACTCAACAACCCTGTATTAGTTGAGTAAGATTCAGCATAAGGGTATTCAATAGGCTCAAGGTTTGCTTCACCGCCCGCGCCATTGATGCTTTGCGCGACAGACAGGTAGTTCTTCTGGAATCCTTCAATGGCTGCTTTGTTTTCACCTGTTCCATCGTTGTTGTATTCCGCCATCATGAGAACATCAGGACGATTCTTTTGAATGATTGCTGCAACGTTACGAATTTGAATGACTTTTTCCGCAGTGGTTTTGTCTTCGGCTGCGATTGAACCGTCTAAATAAGAGGTGACCAACGCAGCTTGCTGCGTTGGTTCAATTTGCATTTCATCTACCAAAGTTTCGAAGGTAGCGCGGTCAAAAGAGAGGTTGTAAGTCGCTATTTTTACTTCTTTAGGCTGAACATTGACGTATTCAGTATCGTCATTACATCCAGATAGTAGAGCGGCGCCAACAAGGACAGCGATAGAGGTTTTGATTGCTTTCATGGGTACGTCATACCTTATAATTAATTCGGCTGAATATTAAAGTCATCAGTCATTGTTTTAAGCGATATTAGTCACACAAACGTTTTCATATTTACATGTTCAATTAGTTTTTGTGTGATTTGTGCAATAAATGCAACACTTTCAACACCAGAAGGTTATATGTAAATTGTTAAAAAACGGTGTCGTTATTGATGCGAAATAGAGAGTCCGCCACCGTTAAAAAGAAAAGCGTAGAATTTAAGCGTGCATGAGATGTTTGAGTTGTATGCTTATCGCCGTGTTTTATTTTTTATGTTTAAATTTCTGTATATAATAAGCAGTCAATCAGAAGTGAGGACGACCTCACCGCTCTATCTTTTCTCGGGGACGACCCCATCTCGTTGGGAAATGTGACATGGCTTGGGGAATTCTCTTCATTGCGGGCTTGTGTGAAATCGCATGGGCTGTCGGTCTTAAATATTCACAAGGGTTTACCAAATTCGGTGCTTCGGCATTCACTATTGTCTTTATGTTATTGAGCTTTTGGTTGCTTGGCATTGCGTTAAGAACCTTGCCTTTAGGCATTGCTTATGGCGTATGGGTAGGGATTGGCGCAATAGGCACGGCAGTCGTGAGTATTTATCTGTTCAATGAGCCAGCAACACTTATCAAAGCCTTAAGCTTGCTAATGATTGTCGCTGGTATCGCAGGGTTAAAAATATCAGCTTAACGTTAGGCTAAACACAAAACAGCCAGAGTCACTCTGGCTGTTTTTCTAAATGTCGTGTTTACGGTTCTGGGTAGGTATATCAAGCGTTGCGCTCAATAAAAGGTAACCGTAAGTGATGACCAAACGCATTAATTAATGCGCCTGTAACAATCAGACCGCCACCGACGTACGTCCAAATGATCGGAACCTCGCCAAAGAAAATGATGCCTAACAACACAGAAAATACGATCTGGATATACGAATAAGCGGAGGCTTTACCCGCTTGTTGAGTTTGCATCGCTTTGGTTAACCCCAATTGCCCAATTTGGGTAAAGACACCAACTAGAACCAACATGAAAGTCAGATATAGATCGGGCATTACAAAATCGTCGCCAATCAGTAAGAGTGAAGCGGGGAGAGCAACCAACGGGAAATAGAAAATGATCACTGAGCTGTCTTCTGTCTGACTCAGTTTTCTGACAATGACGTAGGCAATTGAGCTACCAAATGCGCCTAAGATCGCAATCATGACGCTAAACATTGGTAAAGCGCTATCTGAGCCTTGCCCAGTTTCTGGGCTTACCATGATATAGATGCCGAGTAAGCACAACGCAATACAAAGGAAAGTTGACGGCTGGATGCGCTCTTTCAAGAAAAATACGGCGAGTAGTGCAGTAAATACCGGATGAATATACTGGAATATCGTCGCTTCTGCCAAAGGTAAGGTGGTCACTGAATAATATACACACATCAGAGCCATCGTGCCCACAGCACCGCGTGCAAATAGTAATGGCTTATTATAGCCCCATACAGAAATTCGTTTTCGCTTTACATCGAAATAACTAATGATAAGTGAAACGAGCGCTCTTGCTGCTACGATTTCAAAAACGGGGATACCGTAGTTGCCGACGTGCTTTACTGTAGCTGACATCAGAGCAAAGCCGAACGCGGAAAGCACCATAAAGCGCACACCGATGGGAATCATAGTGTTGAATGAATTGGACATTTTACTGCTCATTTGTTGCGACAGATCTCACTTTAGCATACTTAGTTAGCGATTAAATCCTCTCAACTCAAACACTTCTGTCGACAAGATGAATAAACAGTAGAATACGTAGCAATTAATCTGCCTCTCTTCAGCGTAACAATAAAAACTCGATATTTAAGGAGCTTACATGATCCCGATAAAAGCAACGCATGTTTCAGGCGTTGTCATTTCAAAAATTGATGGCATAGAAAAAATGCTGTTACTCAAACGCGTAAAAGGTGGCTATTGGTGCCATGTTGCAGGTGGTATCGAAGCGGGTGAAGCCGGGTGGCAAACCATTTTAAGAGAGTTAAAAGAAGAGACACTAATTGACCAAGTTGAGTTACATACAGCAGACTTCCTAGAGCAGTTCTACGAAGCAAAAAATAACCGTATCATGGTTATCCCATGTTTTGTGCTATTTTGTCCGCCTAACCAATCAGTTGTTCTTAACGAAGAGCATACAGAGTATCGCTGGTGTACGCTTGAAGAAGCTAAGCAGCTGGCTCCGTTTGCCAATCAGCATCACCTATATGAACATGTATGGAAACATTATGTAGATGTGGCATCACTAACGCCATTTACGCTGATCGATCAAAAGGGCTAAATGAACGGCAACGGCTTTGATTAGTTTTTATAGAGAGGTTTGTTCTCATAAAATGAAGCGTTAGGATTTGCGCTGAGCGTTCACAATAAAAAGGAATAACATCTATGGATGAAGTTACATGCCAAGAGACGTATCAAGGAAATCACTTACAGAAGCGTTTTTCCGTCTCGCAAAGGGTCTCAATTGAGCCCCTCAACACGAAACACGCGTCCGCTTTACTAGAGGTTGTGAACACTCACCGAGAGAGCCTTGAGGGCTATCTACCTTGGACGGATTCTGTCACGAATCATAGAGAGGCCGTGAACTACATTTCCCTGCGAGTGAACAGTAACGCGCTGGATTCCCACTGGTGTGCAATTTATTTTGATGAGCAGCTTACGGGTGTTATTGGCATTAAAGGTGTGGATTTACATACACGTGTTACTGAAATTGGCTACTGGCTTGCCAATAATGGGCGAGGCCATCGTGTGATTGATCAAGTACTCGCAGTATTGATCCCTTTTTTGAAGCAGAAAGGGCACGCACAATTCATTCAGTTCCATTGTATGGAAGATAACATCGCTAGCATCAATATTGCTGAGCGTGCAGGCGCCACATTAAAAGAATACGTTGATCATGAGTTTGATATGCTTGACCGCTCTCAACGACTAGGCATTTATGAACTACGTTTGATGTAGTATCCACCCCAGAGATATTTTAATCAGAGTTCGAACTCTAACTTCACGAGCGCTACAATAGTAACATTGTTGCGCTCGTGTTAACTTGGAGCGTCATTGGTAGAAACTAGGCTAGGAGAAGCATCATGAACGCAATCACAGAGGTTGAAGTAGATAACTTGTTACAGCAAAGCCTCGAACGCTTAAAAGCGGCATATGCAGCCGAGCCTTATCCTAGTTTGGATGAACGTAAACAGCGCCTCGTTTTGTTAAAAAAATCGCTGCTTGAGAACAAACAAGCTTTGGTTGAAGCGTTAAGTGACGATTTTGGCTATCGTTCAGAATTTGATACCGCCATGACCGACGTTTTGCCAACGGTCTCGCATATTAATTATACCCTCAAACGACTAAAAAAATGGTGCAAACCCAGCAAGCGCGAATCCGGCTTATTGCTCGCACCTTCTAAAGTCACCGTTCAGTATCAACCGTTAGGTGTCGTCGGGATCATTTCACCGTGGAACTTTCCTGTGATTTTGAGCCTTGCGCCTTTAGTGACAGCATTGGCTGCTGGCAACCGCGTGATGATGAAGCTCAGCGAATTTACGCCAAAAACCAATAAAGTCATCGTCGATATTTGCCGTGGGTTGTCTGAGTATGTCGAAGTTTTTGAGGGTGAAGCAGACGTCGCACAAGCATTCAGCCAACTGCCATTCGATCACCTTTTGTTCACGGGTTCTACGAGTGTTGGTCGCGCAGTGGCAAAAGCGGCAGCGGAAAACCTTACCCCGGTGACGTTAGAGTTGGGTGGAAAGTCCCCGGTGATCATTGCAAAAGATGCAGACATGAAGAAAGCCGTTGATGCTATCTTGTTTGGTAAATGCATTAATGCAGGCCAGATTTGTGTCGCGCCTGACTACGCGTTTGTACCGCAAGAACGTGTCGAAGAGTTCATTTCGTTATTCTTAAAACGTTTTGAAAAGCTCTATTTAAAATCCAACAAGAATCAAAAGCTGACCCATATTGTCAACCAACGACAATATGATCGTTTGACTGCGCTACTTGAGGATGCAAAAGCGCAAGGTGCTAACCTTCACACTGTTGAAGCGTCGCCCCAAGAGGAACGACTTCTGTATCCTCATTTGGTCACGGATGTGTCGCCGAATATGCGAATCATGCAAGAGGAGATCTTCGGGCCATTTCTACCTGTTAAGCCCTACAATGCCGTTGATGAAGCGATTGACTACATTAATCAGCGCCAAAGACCACTTGCGCTGTATGTTATGTCGGACGACAAATCGACCATCAAACATATTGTACGCAACACCCACAGTGGTGGCGTCGGCGTTAATGATACGGTTTTACATGTTGGCGCTGAAGATGCGCCTTTTGGTGGCGTTGGTGAATCGGGTATTGGGCATTATCACGGAGAGGAAGGATTCAGAACTTTTAGTCATGCGAAAACCATTCTTCACACACCGAAATGGTTGCCAAGAACGAGCGTATTAATGCGCCGTAGGGCTATGGCGATAAAAGCGATCCAAAAGATCTTTGTTCGATAATAATTATGATTTGATTGATAAAAAACCGCCCGAATAGGCGGTTTTTTGTTTCTATATGCTCTGAAACGCTGGGCACCAAAGTCCGAGAAACTTCCATCGCGTGCTACCAACAAAACAAAGAAAGGCTCTTGTTGAAAGAGCCTTGTTCAGGAAATGTCGAAATATCTTGGCAAGTTTAATGCAGAACTTCACTGCTGAATCTTAGATATCTACAGTCGTTCATCAGTTCTTTAAACGCCTTTCGCTCCAGCTTAATCAGAGTTTCATGATCGCCAGCTTCAAGGTAGACATGTTCCAAGTTTGCTAGTCTTTCATCGCAAACTGTCGACATGTGGTAAGGACTACCAATCGGTGGAATAGCGCCGTGTTCACAATCGGTGAAGAGTCGGTAAACCATACGCTCTTTCACCAAGTGGAAGGTGGCATTAAATTCGTCGTTTAATCTCGACAAACTGATTTTGTTGTTGGCAGGTAAGACCGCCATCATATGACGCCCTTCATGATCCTCTAGAATCACACCTTTTGCGATATTCATTAAAGGCACACCTGCTGCAACACCACTTTGTAGCGAGCTATGACTGTGGCTGTGATTCACGGTTTGAAAGTGAATGTTATGCTCAGTCAAATATTCATCTAATCGGGTTGCAATAGTCATATAGCCTCCACGTGTATGAGACCCATAAAAAGTATAGGTTAGTCGGGCGACAATCGCGCATTTTACTCGGCGACACTGACGCTCTTTACGCTCCTGTTCTACGCTTATTGCAAGCCAGCGAGAAAGCATGGTTAACAATAATAAATAGGGGGCAACATGAGCAAGCCAATCATCGCTGATAACAAGCCGATCAAAGTAGAGTTGAAAGCTGGGCAAGAATATTACTTCTGCCGATGTGGGCGTTCTAAAAATCAACCTTACTGCGATGGGTCTCATTCGGGGACCGGCTTAAAGCCAATGAGCTTTAGTGCGGAAAAAGACGAAGATGCCTATCTCTGCCAATGTAAGCATACCGCCAATGCTCCTTTTTGTGATGGTACACACAAGCGGTTTACCGCAGAGCAAGTCGGTAAAGAGGGACCGGAACAAAAGCGAGAGAAAAGAGACAAACCAACAGCGTCTGCTTCACGAGAAGAACCAACCCTCGAGTTTATCCACCAATTAGCGAGAGAAGGACTCTCTAAACTCGGTCATCATGGTCCGATGGCTGCAATGGGGGTTCCTAGGCATTTGCTACCACATTGGGATGCTATACAAATCATGGTGGCGCAAATGGCGACACAACCGTTGTTGGAAGACGTTCCTGTGTCTACCGAATTGATTGTGGGGCCAAACGCGCGTAAGCCGCTCAGACTCGCTATTCCTTTGTTGGTGTCGGACATGAGTTTTGGCGCACTTTCTGAAGAGGCGAAAATTGCACTAGCAAAAGGTGCAGAGTTGGCGGGGACTGGGATTTGCTCTGGTGAGGGTGGCATGTTACCGGAAGAGCAGGCCGTTAATTCACGGTATTTCTATGAGCTTGCTAGTGCTCAATTTGGCTACGACGAATCTAAGCTTCTTAATGTTCAGGCGTTTCACTTCAAAGGCGGGCAAGGAGCAAAAACGGGCACGGGTGGTCATCTGCCTGCAAATAAAAATGTAGGTAAGATCTCTCAGGTGAGAGGCATCCCCGAGGGACAACCAGCGATATCACCACCAACGTTCAAAGATCTTCACACTACTCACGATTTCAGAAAGTTTGCTGACAGAGTTCGTGGCATCACAGGCGGTATTCCAATTGGATTTAAACTCAGTGCCAACCATATTGAGCAAGACATTCAGTTTGCGCTTGATGCTGGAGCTGATTATATCATCTTAGATGGTCGCGGTGGTGGCACGGGTGCGGCGCCAACTATGTTCCGTGATCATATTAGTGTACCCACCATCCCTGCTTTAGCTCGTGCACGTAAGTACTTAGATGAAAAAGGCGTAAGTGACCGTGTCACATTAATCATCACCGGTGGGTTGAGAGTTCCTACGGATTTTGTCAAAGCGTTGGCACTTGGAGCAGACGGAGTAGCGATAGCAAACAGTGCGATGCAATCGATCGGTTGTGTCGCGGCTCGCATCTGCAACACCAATAATTGCCCGGCAGGCATTGCGACACAAAATGCCGATTTGAGGCAGCGTCTCGACGTTGAAAAGTCATCCCAGCAACTGAAAAATTTCTTCGAATCTTCTGTTGAGCTCATGAAAGTCATGGCGAGGGCGTGTGGTCATCACGCTCTGAATGAATTTAGTCATCATGATTTAGCGACCTGGGATCACAACATGGCGAGGCTGTCTGGGATTAAGTATTCAGGTATGGACTTAAACTGATCTCTATCCATATTTTCTGCATATAGGTACATGTTTGATAACAATTATTTATTCGCTGAAATGTTTGAAATTTTGACTTGGCGTTAACTAAAAAAAGTGTGTATGAACTACGCTGTTTGAGGTGGATATTCGATTTATTGAATAACAAAGAGTGGTTACCACAACCACGACACGAAGGAGCATTATATGAGCAAAGCAAACGGCGGTTCGGTAGGTAAATGTCCAGTTATGCATGGTGGGCAAACATCTACAGATAAGTCGGTGATGGATTGGTGGCCGAATGCCTTGAACTTAGACATCCTGCATCAACACGACTCCAAAACCAACCCATTTGGTCAGGACTTTAATTACAAAGAAGAACTGGAAAAGCTAGATGTCGAAGCACTTAAAAAAGATTTAAAAGATTTAATGACTGATAGCCAAGACTGGTGGCCTGCCGACTGGGGACACTACGGTGGTTTAATGATCCGAATGGCATGGCATGCAGCGGGTAGTTATCGTATTGCGGATGGCCGTGGCGGTGCTGCTACAGGCAACCAACGCTTTGCTCCTCTCAACTCTTGGCCAGACAACGCCAACCTCGATAAGGCTCGACGCCTTTTATGGCCAATCAAGAAAAAATATGGCAACAAACTAAGTTGGGCAGACCTGATTGTCCTTGCCGGTAACATGGCGTACGAATCCATGGGCTTTAAGACCTTTGGCTTTGCGTTTGGACGAGAGGACATTTGGCACCCAGAAAAAGACACTTACTGGGGGTCTGAGCAAGAATGGTTAGCCACAAGTGACGCTGATAACAGCCGCTACTCTGGTGAGCGAGATTTAGAAAACCCGCTTGCTGCGGTAATGATGGGTCTTATCTATGTGAACCCTGAAGGGGTAGACGGTAACCCAGATCCTCTCAAAACAGCACATGACATGCGAGTGACCTTTGCGCGAATGGCAATGAACGATGAAGAAACCGTCGCGCTCACAGCTGGTGGTCACACGGTGGGTAAGTGTCATGGTAATGGTGATGCCGCAAACCTTGGCCCAGAGCCCGAAGCAGCAGACGTTCATGAGCAAGGTCTTGGCTGGATTAACCACAAAACACGTGGCATTGGCCGTGACGCGGTAACGAGTGGCATTGAAGGTGCTTGGACAACACACCCTACACAATGGGACTACGGATACTTCCACCTACTATTTAAGTATGACTGGGAACTGAAAAAGAGCCCAGCAGGTGCATGGCAATGGGAGCCAATCGACATTGAAGAAGAAGACAAGCCTGTCGATGTTGAAGACGGTTCTAAGCGCTACAATCCAATCATGACCGACGCCGATATGGCGCTCAAAATGGACCCTGAATATCGTAAGATTGCAGAAAAGTTCCAAAATGACCCTGCGTACTTTGATGACGTTTTTGCTCGTGCCTGGTTTAAGTTGACACACCGCGATCTAGGACCAAAATCATGTTATTTCGGCCCTGATGTGCCAAGCGAAGATCTTATTTGGCAAGACCCAACGCCCGCAGGTAAGACAGACTACGATGTCGATTTAGTGAAAACAAAAATTGAAGCAAGTGGCCTATCCATTAGTGAGTTAGTAAGTACGGCGTGGGATAGTGCGCGTACCTACCGTGGCTCTGACCGCCGAGGCGGTGCAAATGGCGCGAGAATTCGCTTGGCTCCACAAAAAGATTGGCAAGGGAACGAACCTGAACGTCTAAGCCGTGTTCTTGCGGTGTTAGAAAAAATAGCAGCAGAAGAGGGCTGTAGTGTTGCAGACGCTATCGTGCTTGCTGGGAACGTAGGTATTGAACTGGCTGCGCGTGCCGCAGGTCATGATGTATGTGTGCCATTCGCGCCAGGCCGAGGTGATGCCACCCAAGAGATGACGGATGTTGAATCATTCGAAGTTCTTGAGCCTGTCGCTGACGGTTTCCGAAATTGGTTGAAGAAAGACTACGCGGTTAAGCCAGAAGAGCTTTTATTAGATCGTGCTCAGCTTATGGGGCTAACGGCGCCAGAAATGACGGTACTTATCGGTGGTATGCGCGTTCTAGGCAGTAACTACGGCGGTGGAAAAGAGGGCGTATTTACTGAGCGAGTCGGCACTTTGTCGAATGATTTCTTCGTGAACCTTACTGACATGGCATATACGTGGAAACCAGTGAGTGCTAATCAATATGAAATCCGTGATCGTAAAACCGACGCTGTGAAGTGGACGGCTACTCGAGTGGATCTTGTCTTTGGTTCAAACTCGATCCTGCGTTCGTATGCGGAAGTGTATGCGCAAGATGATAATCAGGAAAAATTCATCCATGACTTCATCGCCGCATGGACGAAAGTCATGAACGCGGATCGTTTTGACTTGCAATAAGTGAAACGATGCCTGTCGGTAGATGGGTTGATGAATAAGTAAGAGAGGCGGGCGAAAAGCTCGCCTTTTTCTTTACCTATCTTTTTACTTTGATTGTTACTTTGATTGAAAATTAAGCTCATTTGAACCATAATAACTGGACCATATGAACCATAGGAGCTTGATATGGCAACTGCAGCATTAAAAAGCTTCAAACCGAAACAACCTCATAAAGCCAATTTCTGGTTTATGTTGGGTATTGAAGACGCTGAAACAGGTCGCACTGATGCGGTTCACAAAGGCTTTGAGCCAAAGGTGTATCGCAATATTGTTGAGCGTGTGAAGCTTTCTCAGAGTGAGTTTCAAAACGTCACATTGATACCTGTCAGCACGGTCAAGCGTCGTCTAAAAAACGATGAGCGCTTCAATACGCAAGAAAGTGATGCAATCTATCGATTAGCGATGTTATTGAAACTCGCGACAGAACTGTTTGACGACGAAGAGCGCGCGTTAAAATGGATGAGAGAGAATGTGTATGGCTTAGGTGGAAAACGTCCACTTGATATGGTCTCGACCACGGTGGATTTTGAAATCGTAAAAGATTTGATCGGCCGTTTAGAGCACGGGGTATTCTCGTAATATGAAGCTCTATCGTCTCACACAAAAGAAATTTGCTGACACGCCATTCAGCCCCGTTGGCGCAAAGTTATTTGGAGGGCGATGGAACTCAAAAGGAACCGAAGCCCTCTACTTCTCTGAATCGGAATCCCTTTGTTCGTTGGAAGTGTTTGTTCACGTAAACAACGATCCTGCTATCACCAAACTTTACGATTTATATCGTATTGAAATGCCAGAATACCTCATCGCCACCTTAGATGAAGAAGATCTCCCTGTGACGTGGCGAGCAATACCGGCGAGCGAGTCTACGCAGTACATTGGTGATCAGTTTCTCAATGATCCTCATCCAGAGTTTGCCGCGCTGCAAGTGCCTTCAACGATTTCACCTCGTGATAAAAACTACGTGGTGAATCCAAATCATCCCAAAATGAAAGAGATCATCAAGAAAGCCGAAAAGCTCGATTTCGCGTTTGATCCGCGCATTTTCAAATAGACGCCTAGCTTTGTCTTGCTTTAAAGCATTCAGCGCTTACCTGAGATAAGCGCTGAAGCATAAAAGTTTATTTCCTTGGTTATTGTCGATCGTAAGTGAACTGTTGCGCTTCATTTGTAGTGTTGAGGTAATGCCCAAGCACCAACTCAGCACCTTTGTAAGATAAATGGCTGTCATCCGTATACATCGCATTGTTTGCTCCAACTCTCATTCGACATACGCCATTTCTGCAAATGGCATCGGTCAAGTCGACAAACTCAACGTGCTCAAATTGCTCAAAGTAGTTCACTAACTTCGCCACGTTTTGAGGGTGATGTTGTTTGGGAGAAAAGTCGCAGGCAGACTCTTCTGTCTCGCCAAACAAACGCGCTTTCCAAAGGCATTCTCCTACCGCAAACGGTGCAGAAGGGGTTGGACCGAAAACGACCACTTCCTTTCCTTTCAGTTCATTCAATAATTTGGTTAATGATGCTTCATAATCGGCTTGTGAAAGCTCTTTATTGAAATTAGAAGAGATAACAACGCGACGAATGGAAGGGGTACTTAGAATTGTATCGACAGCCTCATTGAAGAACTGTCGGCAAGAAATTGAGCCAGCAGCTTCTAGGATGTCGACATAACCGACCGCACAGGAATCTTGAGTAAGTTGCACCACGCCAGTTGGTGTTACTTCAGATAGACGCTTCACGTAAACCATGCTGTGACTATTGCCTAACACAGCGATGGCGGGCTGCGGCGCAGACGAGCACACATCGTTAACGTTGGTGTTGCCGTTGCAATCTAAACCATAACCGTTGTTAACGCGCATGGCCTCGAAAAATGCGCTTCTTTCTGGAAAACCACCGTTTTGATGACCGATAACGCCGAGCGTTAGCAAGGGCAACGTCAACAACACAATAACCGCGGACACAGTGCGCATGCTCATGGCTTTTCGGCTACGGAACGGCTTTTCAATAAAGCGCCAAGTGAAGTAAGACAGTACAAAAAGAGCGATAACGTAAAGCGGGATATTGACGTCTTGTGTTGTGTCCAACACGTAGCGGTAAAAGACAAATAATGGAATGTGCCACAAGTATAAGCTGTAGCTGATTAAGCCGACGAACACGACCCACTTTAGGCTCAGTAATCTACCGCAGACATTGCCTTTAGAGGCAAACAAAATCACCAACGCGCTACCGATGACCGGCACCAGCAGCGTAATGCCCGCGCCATCTTGCGATTTTTCAAACAAAAGCGCGGAAGCCAATATCAAAACGATGCCAATGGTTGCTAGAGTATCGTTAGATTGAACTTGGACTTTTCTCATCACTAATGCGAGTAATGAACCGGTTGCCAGCTCCCAAGCGCGAGAGAAGATCATGTAAAAAGCGAAATCAGGATCGTTGCTCGCGTAGACAATAGTCATCAAACTCAGCACAAATACCGTGATAAAAAAAGTCAGGTAAAACGCGTTTTTGCCACGAGCGAGTAGCATGAGTAGCAAAGGAATGACAATGTAGTATTGTTCTTCAACGCCCAAGCTCCATGTGTGGAACAGCGGGTTGGCTTGATCTTCTAAACCGAAGTAATTGTGGCCTTTCAAATACAGAAGAATGTTGGATGAGGAAAGAATGGAAGATACTGCAAACTGACCAACGTCTTTGTGTGCTTGCGGCAAAAATAGCCACCAAGACATCAAATAGCTGACGGCGATCACCACCAGTAAGAGGGGGAGTATGCGACGAATGCGTCGCTCATAAAAATCACCAAGGCTGAACTTCTGGTTTTCTAAGTCGTTAATCACGATGGTGGTGATCAAATAGCCGCTGATCACAAAAAACACGTCGACGCCAATAAAGCCACCAGCGAATTGCTCAACTCCTGCATGAAACAAAATCACCAACGTGACAGCAATCGCCCTTAATCCGTCTACTTCTGCTCTGTAAGTCATATCGTGTTGCTCCAACATTCCGTTTAATGAAGTAGAGCAAAATATGAACCAGAAATAATGTTTATTTAAATCAGTGCCTTAAAGTGATTGTCAAAATGAAAATGCTAGGTGGGTTAACGAATTCCCAAATTGAATTTCAATATGGAAACCCCATAAAGAATGATCTTAAGAAGCGCTAAATCAAAGAACGTAAAGCGCGAGGCACTTAGACTTCATTGAAAATGATTACGCTAAAGAAACGATGACAGAGAATACGATTCAGGAAAAAATTGCCAGCTTTACTTGTATCGAAGAGGCTTTGAATTACTTCGACATCGAGTTTGATAGCCGATTTATCGAAAACAATCGAACCGAGTTGGTTAAGAGGTTTCACGGCTACTTAATCCTCACTAAACCGGATGATTGGTTTTCAGGTCGTCGTGCTTTAAAGAATGCTTACTGTAAAGTACAACGCAGTTTGCTCAGTAAAACGACGCGCTCTGCGTGTCGAGGTTGTACATCTTGTCAAAGACGTTAATTCTGGTGGCTTGCCTAAAAAGAACCCTGCATCTTGGTGTCACAGGGGGAAGAGCAAGGTTCTTTTGGTTTCGCTATTGGTTTGTCGCGAGTTACGAATCAGCTTTACGTAGATGAATTAACCCGCGTGATACGCAGGGTAGTCCACCAAGCCTTTTTCACCGCCGCCGAACAATGTGGCAGGGTCATGTTCTGCCAGCGGATAGCCATGCTTGATGCGGCTTGGTAAGTCTGGGTTTGCAACAAACGGACGGCCAAAGCCAATCATGTCGGCTAAACCACTTTCAATCGCGTGTTGCGCCTTTTCTGCGTTGTAACGACCGGCATAGATCAGTGTGCCTTTATACGCCTCACGAACTGCGGTTTTAAAGTCGTGCGGAGTGTCTGGCGCGTCGTCCCAATCCACTTCTGCAATGTGAATGTAAACCACATTGAGTTTATCAAGCAGCGCTGCAGCGGCGGTGTAGGTTTCGACTGGCGTACTATCAACGGTGCCATTTAACGAAGTGAATGGTGCAAGACGAACACCAACACGCTCTGCGCCAATAGCTTGCGTCATCGCCTCTACCACTTCACTAAGAAAACGCAGACGGTTTTCAATGGAGCCACCGTATTCATCGGTGCGGTTATTCGCTTCAGAATCGATAAACTGGTTAACCAAGTAGCCATTCGCTGCATGAAGCTCGATACCATCGAATCCGGCTTCTATCGCGTTTAGTGCGGCTTGGCGGTACTCTTCAATAACGTTCTTGATGTCTTGTTTGGTCATTTCACGTGGCTCAACCACGTCGACAAAACCCGGTTCGTCTGTGCCGTTATCGACAAATACTTTCACGTTTTCTGCTTTTAGCGCAGAAGAAGAAATAGGTTGCTCACCGCCAATGTTATCAGGGTGAGTCACACGTCCAACGTGCCACAATTGCGCGAAGATAACGCCGCCTTTCTCGTGCACCGCATTAGTTACCTTTTTCCAACCAGCAATTTGCTCTGGGCTGTAAATGCCTGGTGTCCATGCATAGCCTTGACCCATTGGCGAAATTTGTGTGCCTTCAGCAACGATTAGGCCCGCTTCAGCACGTTGAGCATAGTATGTCGCCATCATGTAGTTAGCGATATTACCTGGTTGAGAAGCACGAGAGCGCGTCATCGGAGGCATAACGATACGGTTTTTTAATGAGAGAGAGCCAAGTTGAATGGGTTGAAATAATGCGTCTGTCATAGGAAACCTCGTTATTTGTGAGTTTGGATGAGTTCGATTTGGTAACCATCGGGATCTTTAATGAACGCGATGTGAGTTTCTCCGCCTTTCATTGGACCTGGCTCGCGAGTAACGTTGCCACCAAGCGCTTTGATTTTTTCGCAAGCGGCGTAAATATCTTCAGACCCCAGTGCCATGTGTCCGAATGCGTTACCCAAGTCGTAACTGTCGGTATCCCAGTTATAAGTTAGCTCGATGGTCGCGCCATCTGGTTGATCAGGGTTACCAACAAACACCAGTGAGTAACGGTATTCTTGGTTTTCAAAACGATCCAAAACACTCATTCCCAGAACTTTTGTATAAAATTCGATAGATTTGTCTAGATCAGCTACACGGATCATCGTGTGGAGAAACTTCATAAGTCGCCTTTTCATAACGTTGCGTAATCACTATGCAAACCATATCGCCACTCTAAATAAACTGAAAATTATCGTTAATTATTAAAATGATTATTTAGTGTTATGAAAAGCGAGGTTGCTGGCCCTGCAACATGCAAACAAAGATTACTCGCCGTTTCTTTTTAATTGTTGGCATATGCTAATTTCTCTTTTGAGAAACCGAGTAACTATCATGTCTACAAACAGCTATTGTCATTACACTCACGAATCTCATCATCAATGTGCGGTTTGTTCTTCAATTAATGTGAATCCGAACTCTTTGTCCGTGAACTACCAATACCTAGCCGATGGTTCTGTTGTCGGAGAGTTTCACGTTTTACCGCGTCATCAAGGTTACACAGACCTGTTGCATGGTGGTATTGCCAGTTCGCTTCTCGATGGTGCAATGACGCATTGTTTGTTATCTAGAGACATTCAAGCCCTTACGGCGCAGTTGGATGTGCGCTACCATGCACCTATTCAGTTAGATGATCGAGTCACGATTACTGCACACTGTGAAGGTGAACGACGCGGTATATATCAACTGGTGGCTCAATTGCGGGTCAATAGCGAAGTTAGAGTGACGGCTAAAGGGAAGTTTATTCGTCCTAAAAAGGCATAAATAAAAACGTGTTCTACGGAGAGGCAATGAAGAAATTTGATGAGCTGTATGCAATTGCGACGAGAAAATCTCAATATGACCAAACCAACACTTGGTTTAAAGGCGTAGAGACTTATCTGGAGGCCATTGGCAAAGAAGTTGATGAAGTCCGCGAAGAGATTCGTGAGGATCGCCTTTGTCATTTGGAAGACGAGTTAGGCGATGTGTTGTGGAACTACCTTAACGTATTAAAAGCGCTGGAAAGAGAAAAGGGTATAGATCCTGAGAAAGTACTCGAAAGAGCCTGCAACAAATACGATCAGCGTGTATCTGCGATTGAGTCGGGACGCAGTTGGGATGAGATAAAACAGCAGCAGAAACAAGCCTTGAACGCAGAGCATGAAGCCGCGCAGTTAGAAGGTGTAAAGAGCCAATAACTGCGCTTGGTATTGAAAGGGTTGGTTAATAGGGAATACCTAGTCAGCCCTTGGAGCTGTTGACCAACAGTAGGTCACAAGGTGGTTGGTCAAGTAACGTGTCTACAGTGCTGCCAGACCAAAATTGAGATGACATGCTTCGTTTACATGCCCCCATAATCAAAATCGCTGCTTGTGATTGCTTAACTGCTTTTGGTAACGCCGTTTCAGGGTTTCCTTCCGGTAATAGTAATGGAACTCGCGTTAACTTTTGCGCACTAATAAAGTCTGTAATGCCTGCTTTTTGATTGCTTAATATCTCTGCACGATAGCGAGAGAGGTATGGTGCGACGTATCGGCAGTAAACGAGCGTCATTTTCCCGCTTAAGGTTTGTTCTAATTTTGAGCCTCGCGAGACGATGGCTTTATCTACTATCGACTTTTCATCCCCTCGATGAAGTGGGTCGATTGCACAAAGCATGTTGGCGTGAGAAGGCCATGACCGCTCACTCAGTAGCAACAAGTCGCAATCTTGTTGTGCTAGTTCTGTGAGCATCGTTTGAATCTCGTGTTTGTTAAAGTGTCCCACGAGCAGTAAGTCAGTGTGGTCAACAAGCCGTTTCGCAACTTGCTCAACCCAATGGCTCCCTTTGAAATGCTCGTAAGAGAGCTTTGGTGTTTCAAGCTCTTCTTCTTCACAAAGTTCGACAATTAATGCGTTGAACTTTAAGGTCCAAGCTTCAAACTCAGCTTGTCTTTTTTCTATATGGCAAGAGTTGAAACTGAGAAAATGAGCGAATGCGTGATCTTCACTTCGGCGATGGTCTTCCACTAAAACTACAATAGGCTGAGCCAGCGCTGTCGAAAATTGAATCACTTTACGAAGCACCTTACGACTTGGTAAGGCGGCCTGCTGAGTCAGAAAAAATACAGGTGCCATTGATTACTCCATTATCAAACAAGGCGAATGAGCCTGACACACATTCAAGTCTATACCATGAACTGATGCAGAGGCGTTTTGTTTCTGCGAGCGAAATATAAATTCCGCAATTAAGTCAACTATCGCCTAGAATTTTAACATCAAGAATTCATGCCTTCGGATAGCACATATCGTCAATGCGGCGAATGTGGTAGTGAAAGCTATAGGTAAAAGTAATGATAGATTCCAGCCAATTACAAATTAATCGCAAAGTGCCTCATTTGCTTGCCGAGATCATTAAAGCGATAGAGTCGACCGAAGACCTCGGTTTTTTGAAAGACTATCAGGAAGCGCAAATCGCGAACATTTTGGAGTCGGTCAACATTGCTTATCGTAAACGCGTGATAGAAGCGGTGCCGCCAGAGAAGTACTGGACGGTATTAAATTTGCTGCGATATGACACCGCCAAGCACATTCATCAATCACTCAACAAAGAGCTGCAACATGAACGCTTAGCGTACATCACGGATTCGGAACTGATCATCTTTGCAGACTTTCTACCGACCGAATTTGTAGATGAATACCTTATTGATCAAAGTGAAGAGTCTGTCGCGCATATCCAACAAGCATTGTCGTATGAAGACAACAAAGTTGGACGTTATGCCGAGCCTCACTTTCTGGTCGCAAACCCTAAAAACAGCGTAGGAGGCATCAAAACCGAGCTGCTAAAACGTGGGCAAAGTCCAGTGCGGTTGATTATTGTGCGTGATGCGAGTGGTGTGATTGGTACGATAGAGCCGCAAACCCTGTTGCTGCACGAAAATCATATCAAACTTACCGACTTGACCGTAGTTACGCCAATTCTAGAAGATATTCAAACGATTCAAAGCGTCAGCAAACAAGTCTCGATTGATGGTGGAGCACATTGGTTTCCTATCATGGCTGGTGGCAAAATTATGGGCGTCTTGTCGATGGCGACCATCGCGATTACGTTGCGCGAACTCAGCCTACAAGCTGTAGTGGCAGAAAACGTACGAAGCGAAGAAGATTTGTTCACACCATTAAGCGTGGCGACAAGGTTAAGAGCACTTTGGCTAGTGATTAACTTGCTGACCGCTTTCGTAGCCTCCGCCATCATTGGGCTTTTTGATAATGTGGTCGAGCAAGTCGTTGCGCTTGCGATCTTAATGCCTGTCGTGGCGAGCATGGGCGGCATCGCGGGTAGCCAAACCTTAGCGGTGGCCATTCGAGGTATCGCACTAAACCACTTGCACCAAAGTAACTTGAAGCTATTGGTGAATAAGGAATTAAAAATCGCCACCATTAATGGTTTAATTATGGGATTGGTGATCGCGGGTGTCGTTTACATGGTGTTTGACTCTTGGCCATTGGCGCTTATTATCTGTTGTGCAATTTTCCTCAATAGTTTGGCGGCCGCGGCATCGGGGACGTTGATACCATTCACGTTGAAGAAGTTTAACATTGACCCCGCCGTGGCTGGCTCGGTAGTATTGACGACCGTTACCGATGTCGTCGGTTTCTTTGCGTTCTTAGGCTTAGGTGCCATTTTCTTGATATAGATATCCAATTGACGCGTTAACCATCAGAACCAATCGCACCACTTCCCAACCCAGTATTTTGGGCGAGCTTGCTTCGCTCAGCATTCCTCCGTTTTCCATAACCGATGAACACGTCGTTTCGGTTCTTACTTTGTAAATCTCTTCACTGCTCAGTTCTATTCCCCCAAATTTCCCACTACCGATCTCGCTTAACGCTGGCGTGCCAAATTCCAATTTCAAACGCCAGATGATGCCCATTTTCTTGGCTGTACACGCATTACTTCACTCAAACAAAAAATAAGGAAACAATTTTGAATAAACTCATCGTATTCTCTGGTGGTCCCGGTGCAGGGAAAACTTCGGTAATCGAACAGCTAAAAACACAAGGTTTTATCTGCGCGCCAGAAACCGGCCGTCAAATAATACAAACGCAGGTTGCCAATCACGGTTCAGCATTACCTTGGAATGACAAACAAGCTTTTCGAGACGAAATGATGAAGGCAGAAGTGAGCAATTACCGAGCTTTCAATGTCCACCAAGGGAATGTGTTTTTTGATCGCAGTATTGTGGACGTATATGGCTACAGTAAGTTGGAACAACTGCCAATCTCGCATGAGCTCATCACGCATTGCCAGACGCTTCGTTATCATTCTCAAGCATTCATTTTTCCACCGTGGACGTCGATATTCAGCAACGACGAAGAGCGAAAGCAAGACTTTTCTGAAGCGGTGGCTACGTATCAACAGATGGTCAACGCTTATCACAAATTTGGTTATCAATTGATCGAAGTGCCCAAAATGTCAGTCGAAGACAGAGTAGCGTTTATTCTCGGCTCAGTCATCGAACAAGGCTGAAAGATGATTGATGCAAACAAATGCGTAAGGCTATTGTGAGCACGACAACAATATGCGTAAAGGGAGTTATTTATACTGGATAAAATTCAATAACTTAATTGAGTGTTATGTCTTTTAAATATCTTACCTTATTGCTCGCAACGACGAGCATGAGCAGCTTTGCTGATGTAGGCCTGCCTTCGGGGGATGATTGGTTAAACCATGTGACGAATGGCCTAGCCCCATATTGGATGATGGAAAGCGCGCATGGACAACCTGCGGGGAATTTTCCGACTTTTCGTTGTGATAACGGTGTCATTCTCGACCCACAAAAGCCGTGTGGAGAATTAAACAAAGGGTGGATTAGCCCGCACTTCGATCGCGAATACACCCGCATGAAATCGCGCCAAACTTACGCTTATGGCGTGCTTTTTCATCTTACGGGTGACAAGCAAGCATTAGAGCTGGCAAAGAAAGGGGCTTATTACCTGATTGATCATCTACAAGATGAGAAAAACGGCGGCTTTGTGAGCTTTACGCGTAGTGGGAAACCGGGGATGGAGTGGCAACAACGAACTTCTCAAGACCAAGCTTACGCCTTGGTGGGTTTGGCGATGTATTACTACTTGACTCAAGATCCAAAGGTCGAACAAGCGCTCATCGACCAGCAAGCGTTTATATTTAAACAATACCGACGAAGCGATGATCGCGGTCTGGCTTGGGTTTTGAAAGACGGTGATGGGGAAAGTGCGAAGCAGCAAGAGCTAGTCGCTCAACTTGACCAGATCAATGGCTATCTGTTGTTAACGGCGCCACTTTTACCACCGCCAGCGCAAGCCAAGTGGAAGCAAGATCTGCAATGGCTGACGCAAGTGATGATAGATAACTACCATTCCGTCAAAGAGCAGCGCTTTTATGGCGCGATACACCACAAAGCGGTAATGATGCCAGATGCGAAACACAATGATTTTGGACACACCATCAAGGCGTATTGGATGACGTATCTGACAGGTCAGTTGTTGGAAAATTCAAAGTGGACAGAGTTTGGTTTCAAAGGAATGAAACACACGCTTAAACAAGCGCAATACCAGCAAAACTTTGAGCAAGTCAAAGCGCTTTTCTCACCAGAATGGCAGAGTAAATGGACGCAAGAGAGCATCCCTGCTTGGCAATCAAGACCATATAAGCATTATAGCTCGTCTTGGGAATGGGCAGAGCTTGATCAAGCGGCAATGACAGTTTCCCTTGTTGATGGTTCGATGAAAGAAACGCTTCAATACACGTTACCCACTTTTATGGATGCATGGGTGGATCATCAATATGGAGGCGTCGGTCTAAGCCCTAAATCAACCAAAGCGTTCCATTGGGGAAATGGTTACCACCAGTTTGAACATGCGTTGGTCGGGTATTTGTACGCGCAACAAATGGCAAAACAGCCTGCCAAGCTTTACTACGCACGACCATCAGAGAGCAAAATGCCACTTAATCCGTATTACTTTAGCGCAGACGTAAAATCGTTGTCGTCACAAAGTGATGGAGTCACCATCGCGACATTCACCAATATTCGACCTTAGGTTGGTCGATGGTGATGTGTTAGTTAAAGTCCGCGTAAAAGCCGATAAAGTCCTCCGATAGCAAGGATGACTATTAGCTATCTAGGTCTGTCACTAGATAAGCTTCAAGCAGTAATTGTGTAGGTAATGATCCCTGGGCACTTATAAAAAGCCGTCAGAACCAACTGGTTTTGACGGCTTTTTATTCTATGACAGGTAGAGGCTTCAATTTTCAGCGCTATAGGTCCATGAAAACTTAAGTGAGATTCCAATCACGTCGCATGATCTCACTAGTGTCATTGGAAATAAATGAATTGTTTCTGATACATAGAACGTATTAACATGGTTGCACTGGGTCCATATGAGTAAGCTTATTGAATATACAATTTGAGAGAGAGGGTTTAGTTATTAAAAATAACAGTTAGTTGGAATCTAGGTTAAATGAAAATAAAACTATTTAAAAAGCTACAAGTTGTATTTCTTGTGGTGTTGTTTCTCTAGGTTGTCCAAGCGGAAGCATGATCTAAAACGCTTATTTTATTCAAATAAATGGAAAGAAATGAAAGTGGAATTAAAAAATAACTATTCAGAATCAGAAATAAACCAGCCACCATCGGTACTTCTTGTTACGTCTCTGTTGTGTCTGGCGTCCGTTTGTTGGGCTGCATTGCTGTTGGCCATTGAATATATTGTTGGGATAGAAATGAGTGGTACAGGCTTTCTTAGCACGTTAATCCCAGCCATGAGTGTTGGTTATTACTTCGGCTACAAGACTGGAGATGTAATGCCATCAAAAACAAGATGGTATGCTGTTTTACTGTGGACTTTAGCAAGTTTGGTAGTGTTCTCTCTTATCTTAATGTCGTTAGATATTTCTCCGTTTTATTTATTATCTGAGCTCGGTGGGGTAAGTATTTTTATTGCTATCATAATGCTAATAACGATTGGCATCGCCTACTTAATTTTAAAAAGTGGTGAGAAAATGGCGATTAGAGTATTACTCAAAGCCAAGGAAAGTCAGTAGATAAAATACAACAAACGATTCAATTAGGATCATGACAAGACGCCAGCCATAATGTGCTGGCGTTTTAGTTTCCTGTTTATAGGATTTTTTGTCTAAAAGGCAAACCCATTGATTGTGTTGTCGTTTGAGTTAATGGTTTATGCCTTGTGCGCAAGATAGCTTAGCAGGTTTATGTATCGAGAAACGTGTGTATAATTCGCCACGAATTACGATTTATAGATATGAAAGGTAAGTATGGCAGTCCTCGAAATTCTCTCCATTCCAGACCCAAGGCTTAAAGTAAAAGCAGAAAAAGTCACTGATGTATCGACAGTACAAACGCTGATAGACGATATGCTAGAAACACTTTACGCAACGGGCAATGGTATCAGTTTAGCTTCAACCCAAGTAGGCAGAAAAGAGGCGGTTGTTGTCATCGATATCTCTGACGAACGCAATGACCCTTTAATCTTGGTTAACCCAGAAGTGGTGAGCGGAGAAAACAAAGCACTTGGTCAAGAAGGGTGCCTATCTGTTCCTGAGTACTACGCAGATGTAGAGCGTTACACGTCAGTTGTTGTTTCTGCACTAGACCGTGATGGCAACCCGATTACAATCGAGAGCGATGAGTTCTTGGCGATTGTGATGCAGCACGAAATTGATCACCTATCTGGTAACTTGTTCATTGATTACCTTTCACCGTTAAAGCAAAAAATGGCGATGAAAAAAGTGAAGAAGTACGTAAAATCGCAAGCTAAGTAATATGAAAGGAAGTAACTCACAACCGCGAGTTACTTCCTTGTAAATCAAGAATAGGACGGTAGGGAGAGCGGTTTATCTCTGCTTTTGGGGGACATAACGCTTTACGACCTTCATAAGCTTCTGAAATGAAGAACAGTCCATATGTGACTCATGAGGGCAGGTGGCAACATGGTTTAGGCTGTCTCGCACCGCTTTCAAACGTTTTATTTGCTCATCAATCTCAAGTGCCTTTTTCGTTAGTAAGTCACGATCGATATATGGCTTTGAAACTTCTGATTGATTCAACATTTCTGCCATTTCGTTAAGCGATATTCCAGCGATACGCCCCAAACTAATTAAATTGAGTGTATTGAGTACCTCTGGTGAATATTGGCGTCTCAATCCATTCCTTCCTATCGAGCGAATTAACCCCAGCTGTTCGTAGTACCTGAGCGTTGAAGTCGGCAATCCTGATTTTCTAACCACTTCTGCAATATCCATATTATTCCCCATTGACTTCAAGTTGGCTTTAAGTTGTAGCATGCAACTAAGACATTAACAAATCAAAAACTTGAGGAGAGAAAAATGCTGCTTTTAATGGGATTGCAAGCGGTGCTAATAGGGATTGGTGCCACTTTGATAATGGATTTATGGGCATGGTTACAAAGGAGAGTGTTTGGTATTCCTTCATTAAACTATGCGTTGGTTGCGCGCTGGGTTTTGTACATGCCCCAAGGAAAGTTTATGCATGCGCCAATTATGGCGTCAGAGGCGATGCCGGGAGAAAAGTCACTGGGCTGGTTTTTGCATTATGCCATCGGCGTTACTTTCGCTTTGGCTCACGTTACTGTTTTTGGTCATCATTGGTTGGTAGAGCCCAGTCTAATGCCTAGCTTAATTACAGGCGTGGTAACGTTGATCTTCCCATTTTTGGTCATTCAACCTTGTCTAGGATTTGGTTTTGCTGCGAGTAAAACCCCAACACCTTGGAAAGCCCGTTTTCTTAGCACATTGGCGCATTTGGGTTATGGTTTGGGTTTATTCATTGCCGGGTTTGCAATCAAAGTTACGAGCCAGTATTTTGCATAGATAAAATGAGCATCATGCAAACGAGTGGTTTTTATCTATGATGCTCAACTCTTGGTTGTTTTTTGCGCTTTGATCATAGTTGACCGATATGTCTAAAGTCTGTTGCATTTATCCAAGACGTAAAGTCGGCGGACATTTAACATTGCCTTAACGTCAGAATGGCAAGCGGTTTACCAAGAAAAACTAAAATTATCTGGTTTGACATAAAGAATATTAAGGGTTTCAGATGGCTTCAAAAGTGGCAGGGATATCAATACTGAGTTTATTGGCAGCGCCAGTTGCGATGGGAGAAACAGCCAGTGCTTATGATTTATGTTTGCTAGACAAAATAAAGCAAAGCAAAGCAAAGGTGAAGAAACCATAAAGAGCATTCGCGCGCAGTGTGAGCTTGACACAGTAACCAGCACAGTGCCCGCTGATCCAGAAATTGAAGAGCCTGAAGAACTTCAGGAAAGTTTGGTCGACAAGCGTTTGGAATCAGAACGAGAAAACGCGTTCGAACCGTTTAGTCTGGTCGCGCATCGCGTTAACTATATTCTTCCGTTTACATACAGTGATCGTGTAAATAAACGCGCGTATGCCGACACCAAATACGGCGATGAACTGCGTAAGGAAGAGGCGGAGTTCCAAATCAGTTTTAAAGTACCAATGAACTATGATGACTTGTTGTTTGATGGCGATGGTCTGTTTTTTGGAATGACTCTTAAATCATTTTGGCAGGTATATACGGGTGCAGCATCTCGTCCATTCCGTGAAACCAATTATCGTCCAGAGCTTTTTTACTACACCCCAACTGACTGGAAACCACTTGATGGTTCGACTTGGTTAGGTTTTGGTATTGAACATGAGTCTAACGGTCAGAGACAGGAGCTATCGCGCAGTTGGAACCGTGTCTATGCCAACGTAACCTTTGCAAAAGACAATTTTGCGGTTTCTATCCAGCCTTGGTGGCGTATACCTGAAGATGAAAAGACATCGCCTAATGATCCCAAAGGTGATGATAACCCGGATATCGAAGACTATATGGGACACTTTGAGCTATCGAGTGCTTACAAGTGGAATGGTTACGAGTTTACCTTTTTAGGTCGCCAGAACTTTCAAACACATAAGGGTTTTGCAGAACTGGGAGTGTCATTTCCGATTTGGGGCAAAGTTCAGGGGTACGCACAATACTCAGCGGGTTATGGTAAGAGCTTGATCGACTATGATCATAATCAGCAGCGGATTGGTGTTGGTATTGCAATCAACGGTGTTTTGTAGTTTTGCGTAGATGGATAGAAACTAACACTGGCAATTGAAATTTCAATATTTAGAATGCGAGGCTGAAATTGATTTCTAACCTAGAGTGATTTTATGCTTCGTGATTACACCTTCGATTGTCTTGTAACTATGCCTCGCCATGAGCTGGAAGAGTTTAGTGCTCGTATGATCAGTAAAATGGTGCCAGAAGACGTGATGAATGAGCTGTTCACTTTTGATCAAGAAGAAGTGGATAGTGAAGACCGCATGTTGTCTGCACGTCTTGATGCAATGCTACGCATGACAGCAATCGCACTGAGTGAAATTCAACAAGCGTTTGATGACTCAGACAACGCAAAGCAAAATAGCGAGCGAATGACGAGATTGGTGCTTTGGCATTTCTACGCGATCTCATTCCGTTTGGAAGAGGCCATCACGCTAGAAACACACTGTGCTCTAGTGGAAAAACTAATCGAAAATGCACCTTCGGATGTTTTTGCGTGGGTAAAAACATTGACGGAGCTGCTACACACTTACGCTGAAATCAACGCGAAAGAGAATCCTCAAGACTAAACACCTGTCGTTTATCGTTCAGTAAATTAGAAACAAGGCGAGCCATTTGGTTCGCCTTGTTTTTTCGCGTCAGATAAACCTTCGGGTTTGAAATACCAAACAAGCCTAGACTCAGATTTGTTCGTTCACTAGCGAACGGCGTGATTCCTTCTTACACTAAATCAAGGTGTTTGTTGCTAAACAAGCAAATGCATGACTAAGTCGTGTATTGTTTTCCACTTAAATGCGGATAATTTATGTCGAAGAACCTTCTGGTTTTTAAATTGGAACCGACTATTGAGCGTGTACGCTTTCCAGCTGAGCTTCATCTATCTAAAGGAAGTGAACGATGGATCCGTTAACGCAAGGTTTATTGGGTGCAGCTTTGCCACTGGCCGTGAGCAACAAGCGAAACCTTGCAGTTGTTGGCGTGTTGGGCGTGGTCTCTGGGATGGCTCCGGATTTAGATGTGCTCATCCGTTCTTCAACTGATCCTTTGCTGTATTTGGAATACCATCGCCAATTTACTCACTCGCTCTTGTTTATCCCGTTTGGTAGTTTCATTTGTGCTTTGGTGTTGTATCCATTGTTCGCAAAAAAGCGAGGACTAAGCTTCCGGCAGAGTTGGTTTTACTGCGCGCTTGGTTATAGTACCCATGCGTTATTAGACGCATGCACCAGTTATGGAACACAGCTTCTATGGCCGATAAGCAACACGCGTTATGCTTGGAACACTATTTCGGTAATCGACCCCGCGTTCACACTCCCTATTTTAATATTGCTTTTGTTTGCTGCACTGAAGCGAAGCCCAAACTATGCCCGCATTGCATTTTTATGGTGTCTGGCTTACCTAAGCCTTGGAATGATCCAACGAGATAGAGCAGAAGCAGCTGGTTGGGAAATCGTCAAAGAGCGACAACACAACGCTATACAGTTAAAAGCCAAACCAAGCTTTAGCAATCTTTTGGTTTGGAAACTAATTTATGAAACGGAAGAGAGCTACTATGTAGATGCCGTAAGGGTGGGGCGTTCAATAAAAATTTACCCTGGCGAATCAACTCCAAAGTTAAATATAAAAGAGCAATTTCCGTGGCTAAACCCGCAATCGCAACAAGCAAGAGACATCGAACGTTTCCGTTGGTTTTCAAACGGTTTTGTAGCGACGGATCCGAATAATGAAATGCGAATTGTTGATATGCGTTATTCCATCGTACCAAACCAAATTAATGCGTTATGGGGCATCAATCTATCCCCAAAAGCCAGCGCAGACGCGCACGTTGAATACACTGCTCATCGAGGAAGTACTGCAGAAGATCGCCAAGTTTTTTTCAACATGCTTACGGATTTTGAGTGATGGTTTTACTTTGGATGTCGATGCGGTTTCGTAATAACTATTACGCAGACTGAAAGTCCTTTACTAGGGTCGGCTTGCTAGCGAAGAAAATCTTGCCAAACAGGGACTTGTACTTCCAGCCAAGAGACAAAAGCCGTTTAGCTAAGTTCTTGTTTTCAATGATTGCAACCTCAACACCTTGGTAGTGGTAAGGATTGCTTTTGATGTAGTCGATAAATGCAGTAAGCACGCCTTGCCCGCGAACGGAGGGTGCAAAGTTGACTGCTACAATAGAAAAGCGTTGGCTACCTGCTGGGCAACGGACTAAACAGTGCCCAAGAGGATGAGTAATAGTCTCAGAAAATTCAGGAAAAGGGCGAGACTCAAGCTCTTGAGAAAGCGCATCGTATCGCTGACATAGATAAGAAAATAGTTGTTTCGCTTCGCTGTTCATATCGGTGCCGCTTTTGTGTTGCTTGGTTTAAAGGCATTGATGTCTCAAACATTGTAACCATAGATAGCAACACAAAACGCGGTAAACTTTTTCAGCAATGATTTCCTATTTTTGAAACCTAGATTGTTACAAATGAAGTTGAATGGTTTTTATATGGTGGTTGTGAACGGTGTTTCTAGTTGAAGGAAGAATACGCTGGTTACTGGATTCTTACTGGAATTCCTTTGTTAAAAGGCGAGCTGCTTGGTTTAATGCCGCTCGTTTAACTGCGAGTGGCATCTTTTGTATTTCGTCACCTTGTACAGCGACGATGGGACATGATGTGGGATCTTCTATCCTAGCTTTTCATGGTCTAAATTATCTCATTAACCACTCAGAGCGCTGCTATTAGATTCCTAGTCTCGCAAGGGCTCGCTGGACTGACACAAAAACATCGTTAAACTCCTGTTATTAAATTATTTGGTCCGCCTTTGCTTATTTTTGAGCGCTTAACTAGGCGTTACTCCAAGTGCTTAAATTGCAATGCCACAAGTCGCTGATACAACTCACAGCTTTGCATTAATGATTGGTGGTTACCAACATCGACTAATTCGCCATTGTCGAGCACCGCAATTTTATCCGCATGTTGGATAGTCGAAAGACGATGAGCAATGATCAGCGTTGTGCGTCCTTTCATTAGAGCTTCAAGTGCTTGCTGAACGTGATGTTCACTTTCACTATCAAGGGCGCTGGTAGCTTCGTCTAGCAGTAAGATTTTTGGATCTTTTAGAATCGCGCGAGCAATCGCAATGCGCTGCTTTTGTCCGCCTGATAGCCTAACGCCGCGCTCCCCTAAAAAGCTGTGATAGCCTTCGGGAAGCTTCTCAATAAACTCATGGGCATGGGCTTTTTTCGCGGCTTCGATAACTTGTACATCCGTCGCTTCAGGATTACCGTAGCGAATATTATGAAAAACATCATGGCTAAACAGCGCTGGTTGTTGTGGTACGAGCGCCATTTGACGTCGAAGCTCGTTTGGGTCGAACTGTCGAATATCTTCACCACCAAACAACACTTGCCCTTGCTGTGGGTCATAAAATCGTTGCAGCAGTTCGAATAGTGTTGTTTTACCTGCACCAGAAGGGCCGACCAACGCCAGTACTTTTCCTTGTTCAGCGGTTAGATTTAATTCTTTGATTGCTGGTTGATTTGGGCGAGAAGGGTAGTTGAAACTCACCGAATTAAAGTTAACCTCAGCAGGCATGTCGGCACGGACAGGCAAATGGTTGCTTGGCGCTTTAATATCACTGTCTACTTGAAGGATCTCAATCAGCCGTTCGGTAGCACCTGCGGCTCTTTGCAATTCACCCATGACTTCGGAAATGGTTGCAGTCGATGAGGCAACCATAATGGCATAAAACACAAATGCGGCTAGGTCACCCGCAGACATTTTTCCCTGAATCACATCGCTGCCGCCTACCCAAAGCATGCCTGCAATCGCGCTGAACACAATCACAATAACGCCTGATATCAGGATCGCGCGCTGTTTTACTCTCTGTCTACCTACTTCATAAGCTTTTTCCACCTCGACAGCGAAAGCCGCTCGTTCATGCGACTCTGAGCTAAAACTTTGCACGGTTTTAATATGTTCTATCGCTTCTCCAGCGTAGCTGCCAACATCGGCCATTGAGTCCTGACTTTGGCGAGAGAGAGCACGCACGCGTCGTCCATAAAACAAAATCGGAACCAGAACCAAAGGCACAGAAGCAAGCACAATCAGCGTGAGCTTAACGTTGGTAGCGAATAACATAATGATGGCACCAAAACACATCAAAGCGCTACGCATCGCCATCGAGAACGATGAACCAATAATGCTTTGCAGCAATGTGGTATCGGTAGTCAGGCGTGACATAATATCGCCACTACTGTTGGTCTCAAAATAGCTCGGATGCAGCGTAATCACATGGTTAAACACCGCAAGGCGAATATCCGCACTAACGCGCTCACCTACGGCAGAGACAAGGTAAAAGCGAAAGAAAGTCCCAATGGCAATACACAATGTGACACCGACAATAAACTGAATCGCATTGGTGAGCTCTTGCAATGATTGCTGAGCAAAGCCTTGGTCGATAAGAATGCGCACTCCATAGCCAACGGATAACGTCAAACTTGCTGTCGCGACAAGGGCAACCAAGGCTGCCGCAACCCGCCATTTATAAGGTGCAATAAAGGTGCTGAGTTTAAGAAGAATGCTGAGATTTTTGTTATTTTTTCTGCTCATGAGTGACTCACAAAGCGTTTTAGGTAACTGGCATAGTAAGCGAGTTTGGTTGGTGAGACCAGTGGGGCTCTGGTTCGAGTAAAAGACGCCATTTTACTGAGGCTAGGGTGGGCTATTTGACCCCAAGGAATCAAAGAATTGTCAGGGGAAGTTACTTCAATTAGCTAACTCCACGGCACACCAATTTTCCATTTGAATTTCTAGTGAAGAATATAATGCTTTAGAATTAGTCTATCCTTACCTAAGCGTTTGGTTTATAATGAATTTATTCGATTAGGTTCTAAGCTTTCAATAAGCAGGAGGCTGGCTTAATGCCACAAGTAATAAACTGGTACGATATTGCTGAGAAATTGTTGTCTTCACAACCCGGTGAAGGATGTAAACCTTTCTTGGATGCTTACGATAAGCTCAAGCTCGGTGATGTTTGTGGTGCAGTATCGGCACTAGAAGAATTAAATGAACTGCAATACTACTTGAGCACCATAATGCTTGAAATTCAGTTGGTTGAATTGGGGGGAGATGTCACTCAGTTACCGTTATTCACACTGGGCTTACGTGAAAATGTACCTGTTGAGTCGCTGAAAACCTCTGAGATCTATCATGAGTTGAACCGAACTTGGACAGAAAAAGTTGCTGTCTTATTACCTTATGATGATGTCATGTATCGTAACCAATACTCCCGTAGTGATGGCGCATTGGAGGGTGTGATTCGCGCTCTCTGTGCCCAAGGCAAGCACGAAAAAGCGATACCTTATGCAAAGGCATCTAATACCTACAATCGCGAGTACGTAGCAGAGTCATGGGCTGAGATTATCCGAGGATTAGCCGATGGGAAGCTAAAAGATCAAGCAATTTGTAGCTTGAGTTCTCTTGGTGCACTTAGACCAATGATTCAAGACGGGGGGGATGAGGCGGCTGCCTATGGCACAGCTATTGAAACATTCGCAACCATCAACTTAGACAGCAATCACCCTGAAGTGCAGCGTTGTTATAAAGGATTGTTACGTCTTGCTCGTCATTATGCGCCAAGAGATTGTCGCTCTGGCGGTACATTTCGTGCAGCTGTCGCAGCGGCGAGGCTTGCAGGAAAACAAAATTGTGAGCGATGGTATGAAATTGCTGAGTCGCTAAGTAAGTATATCTGGAGTGCAGATCTCAATCAGAGAGCTAGCATCGCTTTAGAATTGGCATCCTATCAAATGGAAAAATGCTCAATTGAGGCTTTAAAGGAACATGTTGAACTGATTGGGTATGATTGGTCGGCTATTGATGACCCTGTATTTATCCTCAACCAATATGTAGACAGCAAAAGTCAGCACAAGCCAGATGCCGACACTGAACTGGCCAATGCAGTAAAAGCTGGCAAAGATGTTTGTGCACTAGTTGAACAAAGGATGATTGATGAAGACAAAAAAAATCCATTCGGCGCAAAAGAAGAAAATCGGTTAAAACTAGGGTGTAAGCTTTGCCTACCCGATGATGAACTAGAAAGGCTATACTCGGAAATTGCTCCTCGCTGGCAGAAATCGGCTCTAATAAATGGTGTTGCGTGGGGTTTTGAAGGGCAACCAGAACGTATATTACCCTATCTAATTAAGGCGTATCCAGAAGGAGATGAATTTGGTAACTACACAAAGCGTCTTCTTCCCTATTTAACTACGGAGTTGTTAGATAAGGCAGAAAAATTCTATGTAGAGAGTGAACAAAATAAACCTCTAACGTTACTTGCTGCTTATTGGTTTACAAAGGGAGATTTGTTAAAAGCGACAAGAGTTATTGGTAAACTTGGTAAGGCGACGTCAGTTGAAGAGTGGACGCCGTATTATCGTAGAGGGTTCCGTGCAGATAAACCGTTCATCACTATTGGTGAAAGCGAAAATAGTAAGAATGAACGGCCTTATTCGGGAGAGGTTGCAGATATTCCTTCGGTCATTAAAACATGTAAAACTGCAACTGCACTATTAGACGCTGTCAAGAAGCACTGGCAGGATGAAGCGTTTGTTCATGCAGTATTAAAAGCAGCTCAGTTGAAGAAATATCAAAAAAACTATGACGATCGCAGTGCTATCATTCAGCTGTTTATTGTCGCAGGTAGAGTGGATCAGGCTGTCGCATTGATACCTTCAGTGAACAAAGGGAAAAGTAAGCCAGGCGATGGTGATTATGCAGTGGAGCCACTAAAGGTTGTTCTTGACTATTTAAATGACTGCCCTGAACAAATAACACCTGAATTATTGACTTCATTATTGAATGAAGTTGCTAAAGTATTCCCTCAATGGGTGTGGAAGCTATTTTTCCAGTTAAGTCGATTAAGTTGTCGGCTTTCTATGCCATCTCGTGCTGAGCTGATGACTGAAATATTGGCAGTGAAACAGAAGGGATATCGACGACGTTTTGATCATGTGACTTTCTACTTGGGAGTATTAAAAGGCACGTTAGAAGTAGAAGGGTATAACGAACGTAATAAGTCGGAAATAGAATCCTGGTTTATGACTTTGAGTGAGCTAGTTCGTGGAGACTCTATGTATGTCGATTCAATCTGGATTATCAGTCAGTATGCCAACCTGAAAACTCATTTGCCTGAAGATATTTGGCAGCAATGGAGTGCAGATGTGTTAAACGTCTTGTACAGCCGTCAAGGGTTCAGGGGAAAACTCCATCCATCGCAACTATTTGAAGGTGCTTATCGTCATTTATGGTCTGTGAATGATGACAGTATCATGGGGTTGTTTTTACAATCAGGACAATTACCTCAACATCTTCATGCGGAGATTTGTAGAAGTATCTGGAAAGACATTCACCTTGCACCCAATCCGTTTGCAGTATTAACAATGACGCAACCTGAGCAAGCATCGACTGATGTCATGAAGCGTGAATTCGTTGAAGCATTGAGTCGGGTACTTATTCAGGAAAATCATCCGGATGCGCATCGTCTTAAAAACTTAATGGCATGAAGCGAAGAAATTGCGCAAGGGTGAATCTTTGCGATCTGACTTAAATTTTGTGTCAAGCTAATAACGAGAATGAATGGTTTGATAAGTTTCTAATCATGGGGGCAAGTTTTGCGTTTTGCTAAATGCAAGACTTACCCTAAGTCAAAGAAGAGCGGATAAGGTTACTTGTGTTAATTTGGTACTAATTCAGACCTGATCTGACAGTTACCCACTTGTTTCGTTATTCGCTTGGCGTTTTAAGTGCTCGATAAACTCCGGGATCTTCTTGGCTAAGTGTTTTCTTGAAGCGTAAAAGGCATACAGCACCAAATCTTCGGGTTCATATTCCAGTTCGATCACTTCCAGATCTCCTGATTCGATTTCTTCATGGCAAAACTCGACAGGTAGAATCGCAAACCCGAATCCTGCTAACGCGCCGGCTTTTGCAAGTTGCCCACTGTTGACCTTAAATGCAGATTGTACTCGTTGACTTATCAGTTCTCCTTCCGAATTTCTGAAAACCCAAGGTGTTCCTTTCAATGCAGTAAAGCTGCTGATACAAGGAACGTGCTTCAAATCGGTAATTTTGAAAGGTCTCTGACGTGTGTGCAATAGCTTAGGTGATGCGACCACAATACTCGGCCAACGCTTGATCTCTTTTGCAATCCAATTGCTGTCTTCAAGCTTGCCGCGGTGAAAACTCAAGATAACGTCAAACCCATCGAGCAAGTCCTCTTTAGGGCTTAGGTTCGTCTCGCAATTCAATGAAATAGCAGGGTACTGAGCACAAAAAGAGACGACGGCTTTAGCTAGTTCTGGTGAATCTGGCATGACAACGTTGAGCTGCCCCATGACCTCACGAGAGTGTTGCGTCACTTCTTCAAGCGCATCATTCAGTTTGTCTAACAAAGGCTGTGTGCGTAAATAGAGCTGTTCTCCAGCGTCTGTTGCACAGATTCGTCGAGTCGTTCTGTCGAATAAACGCACATCAAGCTGTTCTTCAAGTAACGCAATATGGCGACTGACATTTGATGTCGGCAGAGATAAAAACTCGGCGGCTCTTTTGAAGCTATTGTTCTCGTAGACACAATGGAAGCTTTTTAGCCATTGCTGATCAATTTTCTCAAGCATCTCCATTAATCCCATTTGGTTGGATTATAAAGCCAATAAGTTGCACTTTGTTACTTAAAACAGGTTTATACAATGCGAGTTACCGTTGTTTGGGCATAAAGGTTTTCCAATGAGTTGGTTAGAAAAACTATTAGATAAAAAGAACATCATTAATACGCGTAAAGCGTCGATTCCGGAAGGCGTATGGACTAAGTGTCCGTCTTGTGACCAAGTGCTGTATCGCATCGCGCTCAAGGAAAACTTGGAAGTTTGCCCCAAGTGTCAATACCATTTGCGAATGTCTGCGCGACATCGTTTAGATAGCTTCTTGGACAAAGGTGAGCGTATAGAGCTTGCTAGCGAATATGAGCCGAAAGATCTGCTCAACTTTAAGGACAAGAAACGCTACAAAGAGCGTCTTGCTCTCTCTCAAAAAAGTACTGGCGAGAAAGATGCGTTGGTCGTAATGAAAGGCGAGCTGTTGGGCTTACCCATCGTGGCTTGCGCGTTCGAGTTCTCTTTCATGGCTGGCTCGATGGGGTCGGTTGTGGGTGCTCGTTTTGTTGATGCCGTGAATACGGCGATAGAGGAAAATTGCGGGTTAGTTTGCTTTTCTGCGTGTGGTGGCGCACGTATGCAAGAGTCGCTGATGGCTTTAATGCAAATGGCAAAAACCAGCGCTGCGTTGGAGCGTTTATCCAATGCGCGCTTGCCTTATATCTCGGTATTGACCGATCAAACCTTTGGTGGCGTCTCGGCAAGCTTGGCAATGCTGGGGGACATCAATATTGGTGAGCCTGAGGCAAGAATCGGGTTTGCAGGGCGTCGTGTGATTGAACAAACCGTGCGAGAAAAGCTACCGGATGGCTTTCAACAAAGCGAGTTTCTGCTTGAGCATGGCGCTTTAGATATGATTGTGCAAAGGCACGATATGCGCGAGAGGATAGGCGGGTTGATAGCAAAACTCACTAATACAAGCATCCGACTAGAAGTTAAGTAATTGCGGTTGGCTCATGCTTTATATGTTCTTTGAGATATTTACTGATATGCAATCGATTGATTTAATAGCGTAAAGGCGGCTTTTCGATTCATTTTTTTCGATATAAGATACTGATTATAAATTGATTTCATAAAACAACTTCGGCATCATTCAATGCTTGATTTTGAGGATGATTATCATCACGGCAAAAATTAGAACAACTTATAATGCGAGGCTAGGGAACGATGGAACCAATGAAAAATCACTATTTAGAGATACCTGAAGAAAGAAAATTGCGTATTTTTCGTGAAGAAGACGAACGTTTCTATAGTTTTTGGGAAAAAATGCTTGATGAAAAACAATCTTTTTATCAGCAACCTCTCAAAAGAATGAAAGGCGATGCTTGGCATTCGCTCCACTCATTCTTCACTGCTTCAAAATATGGACAACATCATGCCTCGCCAGCTTATATAAAAAGAGCGCTTGAGTTACTGAATAACGTGTACTTACTGGCCAATAATTCAGAGCAAGTTGTTGAATTCTCCGTTGGGCACCGACATTGTTCGGAAGTAGGTAACCGTTCTGTTGCAGGGGGAACGATGGATGCTTGGTTGGATGAAATCTGTTTAACGATGGCCGCGAGAGATTGGCGCGGCGTAGAGCTGATGACCATCATGGATGAGTCGTTAGTGCGTTTAAAAGATCCATTCGATGTTGCGCTAGTCGAGTTCGTTAACGGTGTATTTAGCAATTCATCAGCGTTACCTGAGTTATTGCAAACTGTGATGGAGAAATCTTCTCCGCAATACTTAGAATCAACCAGAGTGCCCTATGTACATTCTTTGTTTATTCCATTTGTGAATGTGTTTGTTGCCATTATCGATGGCGATGAGGCGCATTATCAAGAAGCACTGAGAGATGCGTTAGAGGCGCATTACCAGTTCTACATGAATGAAGATGTTCGTTATTCGCCAAAAGGGAATGTTTCTTTGAAACTGATTGGTCTTGCTGCATTGGCATACGATAAGTATGGCTGGACAATTCCAGAAACCGCATATTTGCCGAAATGGCTCGTTTACGGTGAACAGGATCTTTGTTCTAAATAAATCATTAATAGAACACCTTATGTAGTGTCTGCAGCAATGCCGTTCGGCAGCACCTCAAGCAAACATGTTGCACCTTATCCTGCCATTTAGCTGTGAAGAGTTGAAAGAACTCCAATACACGTTTGCCACGGAAAAGGGCATTTGGTTTGGTAACCCGCAAGTCACGGCACATCCAAATCAATCGATTGTTGAATGGTATGTTGGTGACTACCTGCTCAATCTTGGTGATGACGAATTAAGGTCGTTTTTCAATCAGTTACTCGGTAAGAAGGCATAAACTTATCAATATGCGAGCTTACTAACACGCCATACGTGACACTTCATGTATTCTTAATTGAAGCGAAGAAGAGGATTTATCAATGTCAAAAAGCTCCAAGCTTCACAATGAAGACAAACTGGTTAAGAAGGCACTAGAGATTGGTGGGAAGATGGCGAAGCTACAAGGTTTTGACCTTCCTCAGTCACCACAACCTCTAAGAGTAAAAGCGATTTACCTATTCTTGGTCGATGCAAAACAGATCACGCCATTGCCGGAAAGCAAGCTAGACGGCGCAAGCATCAAACACCGACTGGCAGTATGGATACACAGTGCGTTGCCAGACAACGACCCTCTAAAGTAGAAAACCTCAACAAGTCACACAGGTTGTTAATTAGCAAGGCGAGCCAAATGGTTCGCCTTGTTTGATCTTGGCGAGAGCACCGAGGTCTTTTTGCGTGGCGGTATCATTGATTTACAAAACAGAATCAAAAGGACTAAAGATAAATCCCGAGAAGCGCTACAATGCATGCGTTGCGAGAGTGCAACCAAGAATACTCATTTATAGAAGCCTTGAAGTAACCATACATGTCTAAAGATTTCGAATTCACTACAGAATACACACTCGACAAGCCATTTTTTGCTGAGTGTTATGATCAAACTAGCCAGCCAACGAAGTTCCCACAAGCGTACCTAAAAGGGATGCTGTTTCTTATCTTTGGTGTGGTTTTATTGGAGTTTGAACTGCTACCTAACGGTTACGTCGGTTGGTTCTTTATCGTATTGAGTGTGATTGAAGCGTGCAGCGTTTACTTCAAAAGAACTTGGTGGCTGTGGCGTCAAACCATCAGCTCAAGCCGCGGCAGTAAAGTGGTGTTTGAAGTGAATGCAGATGGCGTGCGCTACAAAAGCGGTAAAGTTGACCGCAGCCTCGCTTGGAATGAAATCGACCAACTCGAACAAACTGATTTGGGCTTTATCCTTCACCTTGGTAAACAACGCCAATACATCAGCAAATCTTGCTTAAGCGAAGAAGTGATCGCGTTTATGGTAGAGCGGCACGCGGCATCAAAAGCGAGCTAACCAACTCACATCAAGCTGGAATGAGCGATCGAAAAAGTAGGTGATATATGATCGAACATTGTAACAAGTATATGGTCGATTCTGAATCAATGGGGTTTGATGTAGAAAGCTAATAAGGTTTAGAGGTTTCTCTTTCGGACATACTGCTTCGGTGTCATGCGCGCAATCTGCTTACACTCTCTAGTCATGTGTGCTTGATCGGAAAAACCTTGCTCCAGCGCCAACTCCGATAAAGTAAGATCGGGTTGCGCTCGGAGTTGCTCTAAAGTGTGCTTCACTCGTTTAATGCGTTGGTAATGTTTAGGAGTAATCCCCAACCATTTCTGAAAATTGCGCTCTCTCTGGCGCTGACTGATGGTCCCTGTAGGTTGGTCAATAATGTGGCCGACATACTGCGGTTCATATTCCTCAATCAGTGTTTGAACCCAGCGATATAACGTAGAAATCCTTGCATATGGCGAACGAGCTATTTGCAGAGACTCAAATGTTGCTAGTGCAGAAGAAGCCAAAGGGTGGTCGTCTTGAATCCGCAATAGCTGTTCTAGACGTTTACCAAATAGTTGATAACCAACAGCAGGATGAAAGCGTACGCCAGTCATCACCGCGCCTGGCGGTAGGCAGACCTGATGTGCCAGAATGCTTATAGGCAGTAGGACAACCCCCGGCGTCTGCCACTCACCATCCATTTGTACTTCATTCTGTAAAATGAATACCACACCTGTACCAGCATCACTGAGTAATTGTTTACGTACGGTTTGCGTCGTATCAGGTTTGACGGATGCTGACCAAATGGCTTGAACATAGCCAGCTAAAGCCTTTTGAGGTTTTAAAATATCAAATTCTAAGTTCAAATGAATCATCCTATTTAACCTCAACTTAAATGAGAAAGTGATACACATGTACTTTTCATCCTATTAAGTTGAGGTATAAGCAGTGGCTTACAAGTAAGAACCGTCAAATAGAATTATCGAGGTTTATAGACTCCAACCTTTGGCTTAAATGCCTTAACTATTCGGTTCCAACTATTGATCGCGTTGATCGCAATTGTTAGGTTGACCATAGCTTCTTCTCCAAAGGTATTCAAGGTCAGCTGATAGGTATCATCATCTACTGGTAGGCCAGCAGTTAGTAATTCAGCCCAGCCAAGCGCAACGTGTTCTGCATCGCTGTAGAATGGCATATCTTTCCATGCACTAAGCCCCCATATGCGTTCCGGCTTTTCACCTAACTTAAGCGCATCTTTACTATGCATGTCGATACAAAATGCACATTGATTGATTTGCGATATGCGTAACTTAACCAGTTCCCATATGATCATGTTCATAGTTTCTGATTGGCTAAATTGTTCATGGAAGTAAGCTTCCTGAGCGTATAGGATTTCTATTGCTTTTGGCGCTACTTCAATATAGTTGAGTCGTTTTTTCATGGTCATTCTCCTCTGTTTTTTACATAGTAAAAAACGCTCTTAGCAAAAGATTGAAGATTTTCGACATGCACTCAATAAAGTTAGATAAAAGAGTGAACGACGAAAGCGAAAAAATGTACCTATTGGAAACCAAGAAAACTTATGCCAATTAACAAAGTATTGCTCTAAATAATGCGACTTAAGGTTGGCGTCTATTTTTACTCCACCACCTTCCGTAAACGAGCAAAAGGTGCTGAGTTACCTATATACACACCAGCCGCAACGATAAAGACGCCTAAAACATTTTCCCATTGAGCCTGCTCACCAGAAATGAACGAAATCAGTAGAGTGAATACCGGCATAATATTAAATAATGGAGACATTTTATCTGGACCAAGAACGATAGCACCTTTCATCCAAAAGTAATAAGCGATCAAAGTGCCAAACAGGCTCATGTAAGCTATTAATGCTAGGTCTTTAAATGTTATGGCATTTAAGCTACGGCTAAAGTCGCCGTGGTACATCGCTATAGCGATCATTTGAATGGCACCAATACTTAACACCCAACGTAACTGCTGAGTTACTGGGATATGAGATGTTAAACGCTTCGCTAGAATTGTGTATAAACACCCACTAATTAAAGCAAATAACATGTATAGATCACCAATATTACTATTGCTGCTAATAGAATGAATATTTCCCCCTGTAATGACGATTACCACTCCACAAAAACTGATTAGTGCACCTAAAATAGTTTTAACCGAAATGGAAGTTTTGAGAATAAAGCCCGACAACAAGATAGTGACAAGTGGTAGGTTTGCCTGAACAACCGCTGCGTTAACTGGGGTAGTAAATCTCATTGCAGAGAAAATAGAGAAGTTTTGGATAGTTACACCCACGGTTGCTATAACAAACAACGACAACATACTTTTTCGTGTGAGTTTGGCTCCATATGGAGAGCGTTTAGTACCTCTTATCAGTAAGAGTATTAAAGCTGCAACGGAAAATCGTAACGTCGCTGAATCCAAAGGAGAGACATCGCTATTAATAGCCTTTATTACGTTAAAGTTACTAGACCAAAAAAAGATAGCGACAACAACACCGCACCAAATTGATAAATGCTTAGACATAGATCTTCCTGATAAAAATTAACTTGACGCGATAATGCTATATATTTCATATTTGATTTTTAATAGCCAAATTTAAGAGGGTTAATCCCAAATATGGAACGTCACTCTTTGGATGATCTTTTGTTATTCGTTTCTGTTGCTCGCTATCAAAGCCTAACACAAGCATCTGAGCGTCTTAATGTCCCGTTAGCCACGCTAAGCCGGAAGTTAAAAAGGCTGGAAACAAACTTAAATTGCAGACTATTTAACCGCAGTGCACACCACTTTGCGTTAACAACTGATGGCGAAAAATATTATCAACTCTGTGAGCCGTTACTTCTTAGCTTAAATAATGTGACATCGAGAATTGCGACTGAGCGTCAGTCTTTAAGCGGAACGATCAAAATATCAGCGCCAATTAACATGACACAGATGTGGTTAAAGCGGTGCGTTTATGAATTTGCAGAGCAACATCCGAAGATATGTATCGATTTAGATGTACAGAATGAAAAAATCAATCTTGTATCTAACCGTGTCGATGTTAGTTTTCGTCTTGGTGATCTTATTGAACAAGACTGGATTGCTCAGAAATTATGGTCGATTCCATTTGCGCTTTGTGCATCACGAAGCTATTTAGAACAACACCAACCGATTACCCATCCAGAACAACTTGTTCATCATCGCCTAATTACGGTAAACAACGACAGCCAATGGAAATTAGTTAATCAAATCACCAATGAAACATTTGATCATCCGCTAAAGTTTCAATTCACTTCAAATGATGTACTGCTAGTTAGAGACGCCGTCATCCATGGTTTAGGAATTGCGTGGATTCCAACCTATTACTTTCATGAGCTAAATCATGATCAACATAACCTGCTGCCTTTGTTGCCAGAATGGCAATGCTCGGGTAAAGAAGTATTCATTATGTATCGAGACCGCGATAAAAGGCCTGCAAGAGTTGATGCATTTATTGAACATGTCTTAAATTGGAAAAATCGCATTCAAATGTTTGCTTGAAAGAGGTTTATCACATTGTGCTGTGCCGGTAACCTCAAGTGAAGCTTCATGACTCTGCTTCAATTGAGTTCATTTATTTAACCTCTAAAAGAATCATGAATACATAGGCAGTTAATGGGATTCGAGTTTACAAGTGATTCGGTCAGCTAAAACTCAAGCTAAGTAGAAAGTATTTGCAGTTGTATTTGCCTCTGAAAATCGTTTAGAGCTTTCTCATCCGCGAGGTTCTATAAGAAATTATTAAGGATATATTTGTGTGCGATTTCGTGAAAAAAATTATTGTAGGTTTACTTTTCAGTGCTTCGTCTTTTGCTTCCTTAAGTCAATATGTTCCAGCAATGAATGATAAGAACGGTTATGTAGAACCATTTCAGATGTTTGATAATGTCTATTATGTAGGAGACAAGTGGGTCTCATCATATGCCATTGCTACAGAAGACGGACTTGTTATCATTGATACGCTTGACTTCCCTTACTCTGAGTGGATACCTATCAACCTAGAGAAGCTAGGGCTAAAAGATAAGCCAATAACGCACATATTGGTAACTCATGGGCATTCTGACCACGTTGGGGGCGCCCAGTTACTTCAAGAGAAGTATGGTTCCAAAGTCGTGATGACCAAAAGCGCTCATGAACTATCTATACAGCAATCAAACAAAAGCGAAGGTGAGAACAAGTTCCTTCCTCCAAATTTAGACATAGAGATAAAAAGCGATAGCTCTATGGTTATTGGTGGACATGAGTTTAAGTTCTATCTCACACCTGGCCACACGGAAGGTGATTATTCCTTAGACTTCGCTGTTGAAGATAATGGCGAACAATATCGTGCTTTTATCGTTGGTGGGCATAGCGTAAGTAGCAATGATCCAGAAGTTATTGGCCAGTTCCTGACTAGCATGGAGAAAATTAGAAAAATTTCACTACAGGCACCTATTGTGAACGTTAACCTTTCGAACCATCCACATAAAAATTTCCTTTTTGAAAATAGGAAGAAGCTCGGCACAAGCGGTAACCCGTTTATCAGTGAGGCAAACTTCTTCATGTTCCTTAAGCAACAAGAAGATTTAGCTAAGGGAAAACTAGAAGAACTATAATACCGTGGTATACGAGCAGCCTTCTTTATTAGGTTAGAGATTTGCTCTTGAGTTATAGCTAAGGCTTTAATAAGTTGCTCAATCAAGATTCGACACTGGTGGCAGCTATATTGTTTGTCGGTTCTAGTGACAAAGGCGCCGTGCGTAAGCATTCGTATTGTGTGCCTTACACATTTGCAAGGCGTTATGTGCTTTCTAGAAAAGTCTCAAAATAGAGTACAATTAGCGTTTTGACACAGCGGAAATCATCATGGCCAAAACTGTTCAGCAGCAAATCGGAAACATTGCTCTAGTCGTTGAAAATTACGACGATGCTATCGAATTCTATACTCAAAAACTTCAATTCACTCTGGTTGAAGATACCAACCTAGGTTGTGGTAAACGCTGGGTTCAAGTTTCTCCTCCAAACTCCAATGGTACAAACCTACTTTTAGCTCAAGCGAGTACACCGGAGCAAACGCATGCAGTAGGAAATCAAACAGGTGGTCGTGTTTTCCTGTTTCTGCAAACTAATGATTTTTGGCGTGACTACGAGTTGATGAAGAAAAATGGTGTTGTATTTAATGAAGAGCCTCGTGTGGAAGAATACGGGACAGTGGTGGTGTTCCAAGATCTCTATGGTAATAAGTGGGACTTACTGCAACTGAACTGAGAAACTACACAGCACCTGCATAACATAGTGTTCATGAGGAGTTTCCAACAAGCTTTTAAGGCTCTGAGATATTAGTGCTAATTCAAAGGTTCTCAGAAGTCACTGTATTTCTAAATCACTTTTGTGCAAACAATAACTAGCCATCATTCCTTCTCGATGTATCAACAAATGTTAGGGCGGCACACCAAAAACAAAGGCGAACCAATCGGTTCGCCTTTGTTTATTTAGATTCTACAAAAATTAATCTTCGTAGTTATCGATGCTTGGGCATGAACAGATTAGGTTACGGTCACCGTATACGTTATCTACGCGATTTACCGTTGGCCAGTACTTCCAAGATTTGGTCGCTTTAGACGGGAAGCAGCCAATCTCGCGAGAGTAAGGGCGGTCCCAATCTTCAGCTGAAAGATCAACTTGTGTGTGTGGCGCGTTAACAAGTGGGTTGTTATCCAGTGGCCATTCACCGTTTTTCACTTTCTCCATTTCTTCGCGGATAGCGATCATCGCATCACAGAAGCGGTCTAGCTCTTCTAGATCTTCCGATTCCGTTGGCTCAACCATTAGCGTGCCCGCTACAGGGAACGACATAGTTGGTGCGTGGAAACCGTAGTCCATTAGACGCTTCGCGATGTCTTCTTCGCTGATACCTGTTTCTTCTTTCAGCGGACGAATGTCGATAATACATTCGTGCGCTACGCGGCCATTTTTGCCACGGTAAAGAACAGGGTAGTGTTGGCGAAGTGTTTCCATCACGTAGTTTGCGTTCAGAATTGCTACTTTTGTAGCATCTGTTAGGCCAGCTTCGCCCATCATTGCGATGTAAGCCCAAGAGATAGGCAGGATAGAAGCGCTACCCATATCTGCTGCTGATACTGCGAAATCTGCGCCTTCTACACCGTCTTCAATATGCCCTGGTAAGAAAGGAGCTAGGTGAGATTTCACACCGATAGGACCCATACCCGGACCGCCACCACCGTGCGGGATGCAGAAGGTTTTGTGTAGGTTTAGGTGAGAAACGTCTGAACCGATGAAGCCTGGTGATGTTAGACCAACCTGCGCGTTCATGTTAGCGCCGTCTAGGTAAACCTGACCACCAGCGGCATGAACCATTTCACACACTTCTTTCACTTTCTCTTCGTAAACGCCGTGCGTAGAAGGGTAAGTGATCATAATGCTTGATAGGTTGTCTTTGTGTTTCTCGATTTTCGCTGCTAGGTCGTCGATGTCGATGTTGCCTTCTTCATCACACTTAACCACAACCACTTTCATTGACACCATAGATGCTGTCGCAGGGTTAGTACCGTGCGCAGAGCTTGGGATCAAACATACGTTGCGGTGACCTTCGCCACGGCTTTCGTGGTAGCGTTGAATCGCGATAAGACCTGCGTACTCACCCGATGCACCAGAGTTTGGTTGTAGTGAGAATGCGTCATAGCCAGTGATTTCACATAGCTTTTCTTTAAGGTCTTTTGCGAGTGCAGCGTAACCAGCTGCTTGTTCTGCTGGTGCGAACGGGTGGATCGAACCAAACTCAGGCCAAGTTACTGGAATCATCTCTGCTGCTGCGTTCAGCTTCATCGTACAGCTGCCCAGTGGGATCATGCCGTGCGTGAGTGAGAAGTCTTTGTTCTCTAGCTGTTTTAGGTAACGCATCATCTGTGTTTCGCTGTGGTGCGTGTTAAACACAGGGTGTGTTAGATATTCTGTTGTGCGGCGCAATGCTTCTGGAATGGCTGCAAACTCGTTGCCTGCGATTTCAGTTGATAGTGCTGCGACTTCTTCTTTCACACCGAATACTGCGAATAGGGCTTCTACATCTGCCACGGTTGTGGTTTCGTCGAAGCTCACACCTAGCTGAGTACCCAACTTACGTAGGTTGATGTCTGCGGCTAGTGCTTTCGCGTATAGGTCTTCAGTTTGTGCACCTGTGTTGATAGTGATGGTGTCGAAGAAGCTGTTGTGAGCAAGCTCGAAGCCGCCTTTAGTTAGGCCAGCGGCTAGGATGGCTGTCATGTGGTGCGTACGACGAGCAATCGTGCGTAGACCTTCTGCGCCGTGGTAAACCGCGTAGAAAGACGCCATGTTCGCTAGCAGTGCTTGAGCAGTACAGATGTTTGAAGTCGCTTTTTCACGACGGATGTGCTGTTCACGCGTTTGCATTGCCATACGCAGTGCTTGGTTACCGTTGGTATCGATAGAAACACCGATAACGCGACCAGGCATTGTACGCTTGTGCTTATCACGCGTTGCCATGAAAGCAGCGTGTGGACCGCCGTAACCCATCGGCACGCCAAAACGTTGTGCTGAACCGATTGCTACGTCTGCGCCCATTTCACCTGCAGGTTTAAGTAGGGTAGAAGCAAGAAGGTCCGTTGCTACAGTCACTAGTGTTTTGTTTGCTTGCGCTTTAGCGATGATGTCCGTTAGGTCACGAACTTCACCTGTTGTACTTGGGTATTGAACTAGTGCGCCGAACACGTCTTGCTCTGGTAGTGATTCTAAAGAACCAACCAAGACTTCAAAGCCGATGAATTTCGCACGAGTTTTTACCACTTCGATGGTTTGTGGGTGAACGTCGTCAGCAACGAAGAATACGTTGCTCTTGCTTTTACCCGCACGCTTACAAAGTGTCATCGCTTCTGCGGCTGCCGTTGCTTCATCAAGCAATGACGCGTTCGCGATTTCCATACCAGTAAGATCCATCACCATTTGTTGGTAGTTTAGAAGTGCTTCTAAACGACCTTGTGAGATCTCTGGTTGGTAAGGGGTGTAAGCGGTGTACCAGCCCGGGTTTTCCATCACGTTGCGTAGAATCACGTTCGGCGTGAAGGTGTTGTAGTAACCCTGACCAATGAATGTACGTTTAACTTGGTTCTGATCGGCGAACTTACGCATTGCTGCCAGCATGTCTGCTTCGCTTTTCGCTTCTGCCAAGCTCATTGGTTGCTCTAGGCGAATTTGTGCTGGTACGGTTTCGTCGATAAGCGAATCTAGGCTAACTGCGTTGATCGCTTCCAACATTTTCTGTTGGTCAGATTTGTTTGGTCCATTGTGGCGAGCAACGAACTCGTTTTGTGTGCTGAGGCTTTGAAGTAATTCAGTCATTGTCCTTTACCTACTCCTTGGTTCGGGTAACGGATTTGCGTTACTAATAAATTAAATTATACGTCCGAACCTAGAAAAAAAGCTGTTCTCTAAACAGGCTAGGGAACAGCTTTCGTCACATCCTAATTACTCTTCTTCGATAGAGTTTAGGTATTCGTCTGCGTCTTTCAGGTTATCTAGTTCAGATACATCAGACATCTTCACTTTTACGATCCAGCCACCTTCGTACGGCTCTTCGTTAATTAGCTCTGGGCTGTCTTCTAGTTCTTCATTGATTTCTACGATTTCACCAGTGATTGGTGCGTAGATGTCTGACGCTGCTTTTACAGATTCAACGAGAGAGAAGCTTTCACCTGCTTCAACTTCGTCTTCTACGTCTGGTAGGTCAACGAATACCACGTCACCTAGCATTTCTTGTGCATGCTCAGAAATACCAATTGTTACTGTGCCGTCACCGTTGTCACGTACCCACTCGTGGCTATCTGCAAACTTCAGTGTTTTGTCCATTGCTTAATCTCCGAATAACTTGTCAGGAATTATTATGATTTCAAAAAAATCGTTTACTGGTATAGAGGAAAGCGACTGCAAAGTTCTTTTACTTCTTTGCGAACGCGTTTTTCAACTTCTGCGTCACCTTCAGGGTTGTTCACTAAACCGTCCAGTACGTCACCAATCCAATTACCGATGAGTTTGAATTCTTCAGCGCCAAAGCCGCGGCTTGTACCCGCAGGCGTTCCTAAACGGATGCCCGATGTAATCATAGGCTTCTCTGTATCGAATGGGATGCCATTTTTGTTACATGTGATCCCAGCACGCTCTAGAGCTTCTTCTGCTTTATTGCCTTTCAACCCTTTCGGACGAAGGTCAACCAGCATTAGGTGCGTGTCTGTGCCACCAGTTACGATGTCGCAACCGCGAGTTTGCAATACTTCCGCTAGGACTTTTGCGTTATTGATCACCGAATCAATATAAGTTTTAAATTCAGGGCCAAGCGCTTCACCAAATGCGACCGCTTTGGCTGCGATAACGTGCATCAGTGGGCCACCTTGTAGGCCAGGGAATACGGCTGAGTTGATTTTCTTAATGATGTCTTCGTGGTTAGTAAGAATCATACCGCCGCGAGGGCCACGCAATGTTTTGTGTGTTGTAGTCGTAACAACGTGTGCGTGTGGCAGTGGGCTAGGGTGCGCGCCTGTTGCGATAAGACCGGCGATGTGTGCCATGTCGACCATAAGAATTGCATTTACTTCGTCTGCGATTTCACGGAATTTTGCAAAGTCGATAGTACGTGGAATAGCGCTACCACCTGCGATGATCATTTTAGGTTGGTGCTCAAGTGCTAGCTCACGAACATCTTCGTAGTTGATTTCCAGTGTTTCGCGATCAACACCGTATTGAACTGCATTAAACCATTTACCAGAAAGTGCAGGGCGTGCACCGTGCGTCAGGTGACCACCTGCGTCTAAAGACATACCAAGAATGGTGTCACCAGGTTGAAGCAGTGCTAGTTTTACTGCGCCGTTTGCTTGTGCGCCTGAGTGTGGTTGAACGTTTGCGTATTCACAATTGAAAAGTTTTTTTGCGCGTTCGATAGCAATGGCTTCCACTGTATCTACGTGCTCACAACCACCATAGTAACGACGACCTGGGTAGCCTTCAGCGTATTTGTTTGTTAGGCATGTGCCTTGAGCTTGCATTACCGCTTTAGAAACAATGTTCTCAGAAGCGATAAGTTCGATTTGTTCGTTTTGGCGAGCGGATTCCGCTTGAATTCCAGCAAAGACAGCATCATCTGTCGCAGAGAGGTTGGTAGAGAAAAAGTTTTCCAAGCTGTGGTTAGGGTAACTCTTATTCATGGTAGTTGACCTTCCAAATCTGAAAATGAACCCGCAATAGATGAGTTATGATTTGCGGTTGTGGTTCATTTGTCCTCAAAAACAGCTGAACTGCGTAGCAGAACAGAGTGAACATCCGGCCCTAAATTTGGGCAAAAACTCCGTTGGATTGCGTGTTTCCTTTACCAATCTCTTACGGAAATATGCATCTCTACATCTAACAAGTTGGTAACATAGCGCCTGTGACGGGAACAATCAACCAAAAATTTCCTATAGGAAACAAGATTTCAAAATTTGTTAACAAGAGCACGGTTTAATTCACTTGGTGGACTTCTATCCACTATGTGCTTCATGCACAATGCGAGTAAGACAAAAAATATGGATATCTATAGAGGGATTTATGGCAGAAAGTATTTACGATGAATACCCATCGATGACGTTGGCAAAAGAGCAACATGACCAAAATATCGAGCCGTTAAAACTGGGCCAGCGTATTAAGGATATCCGCTCGAAACTCGGTATCACATTAGAAGAGGCCAGTCAGCGAACCGGGCTTGCTCGATCTACACTGAGCAAAATAGAAAATGAGCAGATCTCCCCGACGTTTCAAGCGATGCAAAAATTGGCACTTGGCTTACAAATTGACATGCCACAACTATTTGAGCCACCTAGAAAAAAGGTAGCGACAGGGCGTAGGGATGTTACCAAGAAGAATGAAGGTAAACCACACCCAACACAAACTTATGAACATGAACTGCTCGCGACACAACTTTCCAATAAGAAAATGATGCCGTTTAAGAGCCAAATTCGAGCTCGTAGTTTTGATGAATATAAAGACTGGGTTCGTCATGATGGCGAAGAATTTCTGCTTATCTTATCTGGTGAGGTCATGTTCTATTCTGAGTTTTACGAACCTGTTGTTTTAAGCGAGGGAGACAGCGTTTATTACGATGCAAATATGGGACATATGTTGACCAGTGTTAGCGAGGAAGATGCGCTCATTTTGTGGGTGACAGCCAAATAGTGATAAATACTTGTAAATTTCCTATAGTGAAAGCAAACGATTGCTGTTGGTGGTCGTTATGATGAAAAGGCGCTTTTTTGATGAGAACTTGCTCATTAAAGCGCTTTTTTTGTACGATTTGTTGTGATTAAAATGTTAAGAGTCACACTTTTGCAAGTCGATCTACGTCTTGTTCGTGCAAAATAGAATGAGCCATGTTTATTATTGGAAACACATCGAATGCCGATAGCATTCTCGGGTCTATCTAAATGGAGACGAAAATGACTCAAGAACTACTGAAAACACCACTACACGCACTTCACGTTGAAGTTGGTGCCAAAATGGTCCCGTTCGCGGGTTACGATATGCCTGTTCAGTATCCTCTAGGCGTAAAGAAGGAACACTTACATACTCGTGATGCGGCAGGTCTGTTTGACGTTTCTCACATGGCACAGCTTCGCCTAATTGGTGACGGTGCAGCTGCGTTCCTAGAAACATTAGTTCCAGTGGATATTGTGGATCTTGAGTCTGGTAAACAGCGTTACGCTTTTTTCACTAATGAAGAGGGCGGCATCATGGACGACTTGATGGTGGCTAACCTAGGCGATCATCTGTTTGTGGTTGTGAACGCAGCATGTAAAGCGCAAGATATCGCACACCTACAAGCGCATTTACCATCTGGTGTTGAGCTAGAAATTATCGAAGACCGAGCTCTACTTGCAATCCAAGGCCCTAAAGCGGCGGCTGTATTGGCGCGTTTTGCACCAGAAGTTTCTGAAATGCTGTTCATGGATATTCGTAAAGTCGATATTTTAGGCGCCGAGTGCATTGTTTCTCGTAGTGGTTATACAGGCGAAGACGGTTACGAAATCTCGGTTCCTGCTGACAAAGCGGAAGAGCTAGCACGTAAACTGACTGCTGAAGATGAAGTTGAATGGATTGGCCTTGGTGCTCGTGATTCGCTTCGTCTTGAGTGTGGCCTTTGTCTATACGGTCATGACCTAGACACAACAACAACACCTGTTGAAGCGAGCTTGCTATGGGGTATCCAAAAAGTTCGTCGTATTGGTGGTGAACGTGAAGGTGGTTTCCCTGGCGCAGACATTATTCTTAAGCAGATTGAGACTAAAGATGTGGCGCGTAAGCGTGTGGGTCTAGTAGGTCAAACCAAAGCGCCAGTGCGTGAAGGTGTTGAACTGTTTGATGCTGACGGCGTTAAAATTGGCGTTGTAACCAGCGGTACGGCGGGTCCGAATGCAGGTAAGCCAGTCTCAATGGGTTATGTTCGTGCGGATTTGGCGGCGATTGGTACTGAAGTGTTCGCTGAAGTGCGTGGTAAAATGCTACCAATGACAGTTGAAAAAATGCCGTTCGTACCACAACGCTACTACCGTGGTTAAAACGAATTGAAACAAAAATGCCGAGCTTTGTAGCTCGGCATTTTTTATGTCTTCTTTTCGCTTGTTTACTTTTAGTTTACTGCTTCATCAATAGTACAGCACATATCAATAACGATATCTTCAAGCTTTTCCGGATGAATCATCTCTTCTTTTGGGATCCCAAATTGAGAGGCCATAATGGTATTAAACAACTCCCAATGCTTGATCAGCAGTTTTTCGCGATTATCTGCAATATCCGGCCATGTTTCTTGCATCATTGGCGCGAGACTGACAGCACCATGTGCGAAGATCAACATTTGCCACTTTGATTCCCACTGATCAAATTGTGCATTAGGGTTTTCGCTGTTGTACTGCTCGAAAATTCCGGTAAATATCGCAGCGAACTCATCTTTTGACTTTAAGAAATACTGCAGCAGAGCACCGTCATCGCCTTGTCGAATGGCATCGGCGATCATCTGTACTGGATGAGGATTGACGAGAGCAAATGCTAGCATGCGAACCATAAACAGATAAATTTTTCTATTCGAAGGTGTGTTCTCCGGCATTTCATTGATGAGTTCAGCCATATAGCACTGCATGAACTCGTCCATTGCATCGCTAACCGCTTGCCAGATTTTCTCTTTGCTGCCGAAGTGGTGACGGATCAAACTATGTGAAACACCAGCCTTTTCACTGATATTGCGCAGCGAGACACGCTCGTAACCAAGTTCACAAAACATATCTGCTGCCACTTTAAGGATCAGACACTTAGTTTGTTCTGCTGCTTCAGCACTTCTACGCCCCTGCTTTCTTTCATTCATAGTTCGAATTTTCCCGAATATTAATCACGCGCTTACTTTTACCAGAAACCGAACGCTTTGACTAATTAATTTGCTATCCACCTGGAAAATATGTTGATCAATTTCAAATTCTGCTTATACTGCACGGCTGTGTAATATATAAAACCTACGGAGAAAGCGGGTGCGAAAACAATATTTAAGGCGCACTTTAGTTGGCGCAGTGGTGACATTAAGTCTTTCTGGGATGCTAACTGGGTGTAATAAAGCCATTTCTGAGCCGTCTGAACCTTTAATCAAGCCTGTAAAATTACTGGCGGTGAAAGACCTAGAACTTGAAGACTCGCACGCCTTTTTAGCGCGTATTGATGCAACACATCGCGCGCAGCTTTCTTTTCAGGTTGGTGGAGAGGTAGATGAATTACGTGTACGCATGGGTCAAAAGGTCCAAAAAGGTGAAGTGCTCGCAACGTTAGACCCTAAAGATCTTCAGCTTGCGTTAGATGCCGCTCAAGCGCAGTACGCGTTAGCGAAAACACAATGGGACCGCGCGAAAAACCTTTACGGAAAAAAACTCATTAGTACTGATGAGTACGATCAGAAAGAAACTCAATATAAAGCGGCATTGGCGAACTACGAACAAGCTAAAACCGATTTGAGCTATACCAAAATTCATGCACCGTTTGATGGCATTGTGTCATATACCTATGTCAACCCGTTTCAGGTAGTAGCAGAGAAGCAGGAGATCTTGAATCTCATTGATAACACGACGTTGGATGTGTCGTTCACCTTGCCAGTAAGTTATGCGGAATCTGTATCACTTGAGTCACTGCAAAACTCCGATATGTGGGTGACGATGGATAGCGAGCCAAGAAAACGTATTCCTGGGCAATTTAAAGAAATTTCGACGCAGCCAAACATCGATACCAATAGTTATGAGGCGATCGTGACCATCACTCGACCAGAAGATCGCAATTTGCTGACAGGTATGACAGGGCAGGTACACATTGCTAAACAACATGTATCGGATGCGATGACGTTACCTCAGTCTGCTTGGGTCAACAAAAATGGGACGCAAGGTGAAGTTTGGGTAATGGACAGAAGCACGCAGCAGGTCAATAAAGTCACTGTGTCACTTGACGTAGCAGGTGGTGTGAAAGCCGGGCTTGATAACAATGATTACGTTGTTATTGCTGGTGTTGAGAGACTGGTTGAAGGACAAGTGGTGAAAGCTTGGGTTCGTGAGGGAGGCATTTAATGAAACGTTCTCTACTTACGATCTCTGCGATTGCACTTGCAGTTTTAACAGGGTGCAAAAATGAAAACCAAGCTATCGTCGAGCAGTCACTTTTTGTGTCGACTATCTCGGTGGATGCACCAGTACAAAGTCAACATCGCGCGTTCAAAGGCATAGTAGTGCCTGCAGAGCAAACGCCAATGGCATTTCGCCGCGCTGGGGAAGTTCAGCACGTATTGGTTAAAGCGGGTGACGTTGTGAAGCAGGGGCAAATGATCGCAAAGCTAGATGATAGCAAAGAGAAGCAAGCCGTGAATGACGCAGAAGCACAATACACACTCGCAATTCGTCAGCTTAAACGCGGTGAAGACTTGCATGCACGTCAAATGATTTCAAAAGCGGAACTTGATGAGCTAACCGCCAATAAAGAGCTAGCTGAGGCTACTTTCTATAACGCGACCAATCAATTGAATTACACCCGTTTATTCGCCCCGTTCGCCGGTAAAGTATCCGATGTTTTCAAAGAACGTTTTGAGCGTGTGGCAATTGGTGAACCCGTGTTAAACCTATACCAAAACGATTTGGTTTACGTGCGTATTGAGCTTTCCGACAATGTTTTAGCGATGGTAGACCCAAACTCAGACAGCATGAGCTACAAGCCTAGAGCAACCTTCTCCGGCATCGATGGCAGATTTGCTTTGGACTATTTAGAGCACACAAGTGAACCCAACGCTGAAACTCAAACCTACGAAATGTACTTGACGATGCCACAGCCAAAAACAGAGATATTGCCGGGAACCAGCGTAAGCGTTTTGGTCGATATGGTGAAGGCGGGCATTACCTCTATTGATGGTTACAGTGTTCCTGTCACGGCGCTTCAAGCAGGCAGTGAAGGGAATGAGTTCTTTGTGTGGAAAAAAGAAGGTGACATTGTCACACGAGTGCCTGTCATGATTTCTCAAGTGAATGGCAATGGAGCCATTGTGTCGTCAGGTGTTAGCCAGGGCGATATTCTGATTAATTCAAATCTGCGTAAATTACGCGAAGGTAAACATGTGGATGTTGTGGAGAATAACCAATAATGAACATTGCTGAGTATTCAATAAAAAACAAAGTCATCAGCTGGTTGTTCATTATTATCCTTGCTGTTGGTGGTTTAACGTCATTTTTGGAGCTTGGACGATTAGAAGACCCGGCATTTACGATCAAAGATGCCATGATCATCTCAACATACCCTGGCGCGACGTCAAAAGAAGTTGAAGAAGAGCTGACGTATCCTCTAGAAAAAGAGATTCGAAAACTCCCTTATATCGACAAAATTACCTCTACGTCTTCTAATGGTATGTCTCAAATAACGGTGAGCATGGAAATGGACTATGGTCCTGATGAACTGCCGCAAATTTGGGATGAAATGCGCCGTAAAATTAATGATTTACGACCATCATTGCCTCAAGGTGTTCAGTCTTTACAGATCATTGATGATTTCGGTGACGTTTATGGCGTGATGTTAATGCTCACTGGTGACGATTACGACTATGTAGAGCTGAAACGTTATGCGGATTACCTGACCCGTGAAATCGAGCTTGTTGATGGTGTTGGTAAGGTAGACATCACGGGCGATCAGCAAGAAATGCTATTCGTTGAGATCTCACTTGATCGCCTTGCTGCACTGAACTTAGACATGAATGTGGTTTCGAGCTTGTTGAACCAGCAAAACAATGTGGTTTCAGCAGGTGAAGTGATGGTCAATGGCGAAAGCCTTGTTATTCGCCCAAGCGGCACTTTAAACACTGTAGAAGCACTAGAAAATCTGATCATTCATGGCCGTGACACAGGAAATCTAATTCGTCTAAAAGACGTAGCAACGATTTCTCGCGGTATTCAAGAGAAGCCAAGCAACGTCGTACTCTTTAACGGTCAAAAAGCGATTAATATCGGTATCTCGTTTGCGTCGGGTGTGAACGTGGTTGAGGTTGGTGAACGTTTGGATGCGGAGCTCGCGAGCCTAGAGTCTATCAAGCCTGCTGGCATCGATATGAACTACTTTTACAACCAAGCCAATGAGGTGGATGAATCTGTTAAAGCGTTTGTAATTAGTCTAGCGGAGGCAGTGGCGATCGTAATCATTGTGTTGCTGTTTACTATGGGTTTACGCAGTGGTGTCATCATTGGAGTTGTGTTGTTATTGACGGTATTTGGTACCTTCATTTTGATGAATTACAACAACATCGAACTGCATCGTATTTCTCTTGGCGCGTTAATTATTGCCTTGGGTATGCTGGTTGATAACGCGATTGTTGTCGTGGAAGGCATATTGGTTGGCCTAAAGAAAGGGCGTACCAAAGTTCAAGCGGCTGTCGATATTGTAAAGCAAACACAATGGCCTTTGCTGGGCGCAACTGTTATTGCAATTACGGCTTTTGCACCTATCGGTTTGTCGCAAGATGCGACAGGTGAGTTCATGGGCTCTCTATTCTGGGTGCTGTGTTTCTCACTATTTTTAAGCTGGATTACCGCTATTACACTGACGCCTTTCCTTGCCGATCTTTTGTTGAAAGAGGAAAACAAAGAGCAGGGTACTAGCGAAGATGATCCTTATAAAGGCTGGTTGTTTGTCGTATTTGGGGCATCACTGAAATTTGCATTGCGATTCCGCTGGCTTACCGTTGCTGGCATGGTGGCGCTATTAGTGGGTGCTGTCGTGGCATTTGGTAATGTAAAACAGCAGTTCTTCCCACCATCGAATACGCCGATGTTCTACGTGGATATGTGGATGCCAGAGGGTACTGACATCCGAGAAACGATTAAAAAAGCTGAAGAGGTCGAAAGCTACATTCGTCAGCAAGATGATATTGACTTTGTTTCTGCTTCGATTGGGCAGGGCCTACAGCGTTTTGCTTTAACCTATCAACCAGAAAAAAGTTACGAAGCGTACGCGCAGTTCCAAGTTCGCGCGACTGATCGTGAGAAAATGTTTGGTTTACTGCATAAGTTAGATGAGAATCTGGCGAAAACATTTGATGCGCCTACGTTCCAGTTTAAATTGATGGAATTTGGTCCATCACCAGCGTCTAAGATCGAAGCGCGTATTACTGGCCCTGATCCACAAGTTTTACGTGACTTGGCGGTGCAAGTTGAAGACATCCTTCATACCGATCCTGGTGCCCGAAACATTCGTCACGATTGGCGAGAGCGCACCAAGGAACTTGTACCCGTTTTCAATGAGTCTAAAGCTCGTCGCTTAGGTATTTCGAAAGAAGATCTTTCAAGCACACTGCAAATGGCGTTTGGTGGTAGCACCTTAGGTTACTTGCGTGATGGTACACATACGTTGCCAATTATGACACGTCTTCCTGAAGAAGAACGCGTAGATTTTGAATCACTACAAAACGTGACCATTTGGAGTCCTTCGTTGCAAACTTATATTCCGGTTGATCAAGTGATTGATGGCGTTCAACTGGATTGGAGTGAGCCGCTAATTCAGCGTCGTGACCGTAAGCGTACGTTAACCGTTCTCGCGGACCATGATGTGTTGAGTGACGACACGGCAGCAAGCTTATTTGCTCGTGTACAGCCTAAAGTGATGGCATTGCATGTTCCAGAAGGGTACGAAATCACATGGGGTGGTGAGTACGAATCATCCAAAGATGCACAAGAAGGCCTATTCGGTTCATTGCCGATGGGTTACTTGTTGATGTTCATCATTACTATTTTACTGTTTAACTCAATCAAAAAGCCGTTGGTCATTTGGTTCACCGTTCCGTTAGCGATCATTGGCGTTGCTTTTGGTTTGCTTACCACGAACATGCCGTTCAGTTTTACAGCATTCCTTGGTTTGTTAAGCCTAAGTGGCATGATTTTGAAAAACGGTATTGTGTTGCTTGACCAAATTAACCTTGAGTTGGAGTCAGGTAAAGATCCTTACCTCGCGATTGTCGATAGTGCGATAAGCCGCGTTCGTCCGGTAAGTATGGCTGCCCTAACAACTATCTTGGGGATGATACCACTGGTCTTCGACGCCTTCTTTGGCTCGATGGCAATAACGATTATGGCAGGTCTTGGTTTTGCTACTGTACTGACACTGATAGTGGTGCCAGTGATGTTTGCAATTCTGTTTAGGGTAAAACCGACCACTGCATAGGGACTCCTGGCTATTTGCCAGCTTCCTGCCTAGCCCTGAAGGTTTTCTTCGGGGCTTTTTTGATCTTACTAATACATACCAAACCATTCATTTGCTTGATTTTAATGATTTTCTTACGATTACAATGCAAATCATGCGTATACTGATGTAACGACACATCAAAGATTGAGATTACATGAATAAGCGCATATTAAACGGACTCTTCTTCGTTGGTTCTTTCACCTTGGTTGGCTGCACCGCGACGGATAGCATGCCGACAGAAACCAAACAACCTGCCCCTAAAATTAACAGTGTTAGTGCCGAAGTCATTTCCAGTTGGATTGATAGTAAGGTTTTAGCCCCTGAAGGGCTGTCGCTCGAGCAAGACAACCTACGTTATCTATCGGGTAGCGCCGACCTAAACAGCGACGGAAAGGCAGAACACATAGTGTTGCTTCAAGATCGCTATTTCTGTGGTAGTGGTGGCTGCTCTGCATATATGTTTGATAATGAGGGAAACGTTATTAATCGAATGTCGGTAACTCGCACGCCTATTGTACTAGCCGACAGTTACAGTAATGGTTGGCAGGACTTTATCGTTTGGAGTAATGGCTCATATCGACTCATGAGTTACAACGGTGAATCTTATCCAAGTAACCCGTCATTAGAGCCAAAGGTTGATCGAGACGCTAACCAGCAGGCGGCAATCGCAAATGTAATGGCGACAGAGCTTTATCAGCAAGACGGCTATGACATTCTGCCCGCAGAGTCAAAAACCTTGTGGACGCCAGCTAACGTTTACCACTTTACCTTCAAGCACTACGGTGACCCGCATAGCGCTTATCAAGCAACGGTGGATATGAGCAGTGGGGAAGTAGACATTGTAGCCGTTCCGGCTGCGGAATAAAAAACACCTCCCTTAACCGGAATTAAAGGGAGGTGCTAAATGCCAAATTCGAGGGTGGCATTGTTAACCGGAGTCGCTCTAATTAAGCTGCGACTTCTTGCTTCGCTTCTGCTTTGCTTTTTAAGAATGCGTAAGTAAAGCCAGTTACCGCTGTACCCGCTGCAATAGCCACTAAATACATTAATACTGGTGAAATTGCGTTAGGAATTAGCAGCACGAATAGACCGCCGTGTGGTGCCATTAATTTCGCACCGAATAGCATCGATAGGGCACCAGTAAGCGCGCCACCTGCCATACAAGATGGAATCACGCGCATTGGATCTTTCGCAGCAAATGGAATTGCGCCTTCAGAGATGAAACACAGGCCCAAGACAAATGATGCTTTACCAGCCTCACGTTCATTTTGTTCAAATTTGTTCTTCGCAATGAAGGTCGCTAAACCCATACCTAGCGCAGGAACCATACCTGCGGCCATGATTGCCGCCATTGGTGCGTAAGTTTGTGAAGCCAGAAGGCCAACACCAAATGCGTAAGCGGCTTTGTTTACCGGGCCTCCTAGGTCGAAACACATCATTGCGCCAAGGATAATACCCAGTAGTACTGCACTGTCAGAACCCATGTTGTTTAGGAAGTCAGTCAGGCCGTTCATGATGCCTGAAACTGGGCCGCCTACGATGTAGATCATGACAAGGCCAGTGAACAATGTTGCTACAAATGGAATGATCAGGATTGGTTTAAGCGCTTCCATCGATTGTGGCAGTTTCACCTTATCTGCGAGGAGTTTCGCTGCGTAACCGGCAATGAAGCCAGCTGCGATACCACCTAGGAAACCAGCACCCGTTGAACTTGCTAGCATACCACCAACAAGACCAGGAGCCAGACCAGGACGGTCAGCAATTGAGAACGCGATGTAACCAGCAAGTACAGGAATCATCAATGCGAATGCAGAGCCACCACCAATGTTCATCAAGGCTGCTGCTAGTGTGCCTTCTTCTTTAAATGCTTCAATACCGAACACGAAAGATAGAGCGATGATCAAACCACCTGCAACGACGACAGGAAGCATGTGCGAAACACCCGTCATTAGGTGTTTGTAAGCGCCTTTTTTCTCTTCGGTGGAAGATGAAGAGTTAGCTGAACCAGAATGTTGATACACCGTGGCTTGCTCGAATGCTTTGTCCATCTCTTCGGCTGTTTTCTTCAGAGCTGGACCTGTTTTCGTGCGGTACATCTTTTTGCCGTTAAAGCGATCAAGTGGCACTTCAATATCCGCAGCAATGATCACCAGATCGGCGTCTGCAATTTCTTGCTCAGTCAGTTGGTTTTTAGCGCCAACTGAACCACGAGTTTCCACCTTGATTTGATGGCCACGACGCTTGCCTTCTTCTTCTAAAGCTTCTGCCGCCATAAAGGTATGCGCAACGCCAGTAGGGCATGCCGTGATTGCAACAATCTTCTTTGATGCTGATGTTGTATCTGTAGTGATAGGGGCTGCAAGTGTGGTTGCTTTTTCAAGTAAAGTGGCGTTTTCAACCGCTTGCTGGAGAAACGCAGTTGCGTCTTTTGCTACTTCGCTAATTTCCGCTTGGTAAACCTTTTTTCCTACAAAACGAGAAGTGTCGACGCTAGTATTTGCCGCAATGACAATGACTTCTGCTTGTTCAACGTCAGCTTCCGTCAATAGTGTTGGTTCAACCACACTTGATTGACATTCTATTTTGGCATTCCAGTTTAATTTTGCGGCGGCTTGTTCTAGTAATCCTGCCGCAAGGATGCTATTTGCTACACCGCTCGGACAGGCAGTAATAATGGCAATATTCATACGATAACCTTCTGTTCCTTAGTTTTGTTCTAAGTTTGTAATAGGGTAAAGCGCGCTAACTTCAGTTTGTCGCTTGATATTTTCCAGTTCTTCCTGACTGGTTAGCCCTACGCCAACTTGACTAACTGCCAAAGCAGAAAGTGCCGTAGCGAAGCGCAATAAATCGTTTTTAGGCATCAGTTGCATGTGGCCCCAACACAAGCCAGCGACCAGCGTATCTCCTGCGCCAACGGTGCTCACTACATTCATTCGAGGCGGTTTTGCACTAAGCCATTCGCCTTGGTTGAGCCACATAACACCGTCAGGTCCCATAGAAACCACGATGTTTTCTATGCCCTTGTCGCTCAGTGTTTGCGCAGCAGCTTGGCATTGTTCAGGCGTTTCTAGGTGTTCGCCAACAAAATCACCAAGTTCTTCATCGTTAGGTTTAATCAACCATGGGTGAGCATCAATACCTGACTTCAATGCGGCTTTGCTACTGTCGAACAACACCTTTTTGCCTTGTTGATGCAGTGCTTCTATCCATGCAGCGCATTGTTCAGCGGTTACGCCTCCAGGTAAGCTACCTGCAAGTACAAAGTAATCATGCGTCTCCGCTAGACGAAATAGTGTCTCCTCAAAGCGAGTAATTTCGTCGGCCGCTACTTGAACGCCAGGGAAGTTGATATCACTGACGTTGCCATTGGCCTCAACCAGCTTAACGTTGATACGAGTGGCACCCTCTACTTCCACAAATTCATTCTTAACGTTGATGTCATTAAAAAGCTGATGAAATAGCTCAGGGTTATCTTTACCGAGAAAGCCGGTAACCGTGACGTCTGCGCCTAAATCGCTCAATACTTTTGCTACGTTGACACCTTTACCAGCAGCGTGGAGATTGCTTTGCTGTACTAAGCTCACGGAACCAACGTTTAGTTCATTTACTGAACCTGTTAAATCCAATGCTGGGTTGAGCGTAATAGTGACAACCTTATTTGTTTTGTTTGTCATATCGGATCCTTAACCTTCACCAAGGCCAGAAGCGATTGCATTTCCGATAGACTCCAAGGCTTGCGGCGCATCAGGGCCTTCTGCTGTAAATTGAAGTTGGTGACCGTGCTTAACGCCCAGCGCGATGACTTTCATTAGGCTCTTCGCGTTTACTGCTTTTCCATCTCCGTCTAGGTTGGAAACACGTATAGTGGATTCAAACTTTTTCGCTTCTGCGACTAACATTGCCCCCGGACGAGCATGTAGGCCGTGAGAGTTTTTGATTTTAAATACAGCGGTATTGCCTTCTTCTGAAGATGCAGCTGTGACTTCTTCACCTTTGAACAAAGCAAGAATCTGTTCTACTGATGCATCTAAAAGCTTGCCGTGTTCATTGTTAAACACAATATTAGAAAGCGTTTTTAGGATAGGTTGGTGAGCATTGTTACATGCCGCGAACGCGACAAGTGCACGCACTTTTTGACCTTCATATTCGCAGTCGTTTGCCGTCGAGACAAATGACACACCTGTGCGAGTGACATGTTTGTCACTGCCAATTAACCACAGGCCATTACCTAAGTGAGTTGGTTGTTTGGTAACGAGATCTGCAACGAATTCGTTATCAGCACATCCCGTATTTTTTAACAGACCACCAGCAACAGCACTCATCTGTAGCATGTCGCTTGCAGGGAACATGAGTTGAATTAAAGAAGCGTCAAAGTCTGCTTCAAGCTGAACATCACCGTGCAGTAGGGCGATGATCTCGTCTTCGTTTTTTGCATTACGCAGACGCTCTTCTACGCCATCTGCGCCTAGCACTTTGGTGAGCTGTTTAAGAATGCCAAGGTGTTCATCAGATTTAGCTGCGATACCGATAGCGACGAACACAGTATTGCCATCACCCCAGTCGACACCTTGTGGGAAGTGATGCACAGCAACACCCGTTGTGTTCACCATTGCACGAGTGTCGGTTGTACCGTGCGGGATGGCGATACCGTTCCCCAAAAACGTAGAGTTTTGGTTTTCACGGTTTAGCATGCCTTCAACGTAACCGCGTTCAACTAGGCCTTTATCAGTCAGGCTATGAGCAATACTCTTTATTGCTTCAAACTTATCTGTCGCTGATTGCGAGAGGGTAATGTCGTTCTTATTTAGCTTAAGCATGGTGCTTCTCCAGCCTTAAGGTATCAATTTAAAAATGTATTCTGTGTGAGAAGTTGAACGCCGCTTCTTCTGAGCGCTTATCACTCCTCAAACCTTTTATCTTTCAAGCTAAATCGATTCAGCTTGTTGGTAAATTTTTTAAAAGACTCAGAAAAACTGTTTTAAAAACTGATGTTAACAAACGAGCCTTTGCCGCTGTCCTATAGCCTAGCCTACAAATTGGTTTGTTGTGTATTCAGGTGATTTACGTCAATTTTTAAGTTTTGCTGAATCCTTTCAGCTTTTATACTGAATCGGTTCAGCTTATAATTCAACTTATCGAAAGATCGTTGATGTATTAATATGATCGCGCGCACAGAATAAGGTTTAGAATATGACACTGGATGAAATAGCCAAATTAGCGGGTGTTTCTAAGACAACTGCAAGCTATGTGATTAACGGAAAAGCGCAGAAATACCGCATCAGCGAGAAGACTCAGAAAAAGGTGATGGCCGTTGTAGAAGAGTACAATTATAAGCCAGATCATGCGGCGTCTTCCTTGCGGGCAGGTAATTCACGCTCATTTGGGCTTATCATCCCAGACTTAGAGAACACCAGTTATGCGCGTCTTGCAAAGCTGATAGAGCAAAACTCTCGGAAAGCGGGGTACCAAATTTTGATTGGCTGCTCTGATGATGATCCTGATACAGAGCAAAAGGTGGCGGAAGCATTAGTCAGTCGTCGTATTGATGCGTTGTTTGTGGCAAGTGGTATGCCCACTGCAAACGAGTATTATCTTAAGTTGCAAAATTCAGGTACGCCAGTTATCGCGCTAGACCGTCCAATGGATGATGAGCACTTTTGTTGTGTCATCAGCGAAGATTTTGACGCCGCACTTGAACTCACTCAGTCAGTACTGTCCGAAGATATTAAGTCCATTGGCTTAATCGGTGCATTGCAAGATCTTCAAGTCTCAAAAGAGCGTGAGCTCGGTTTTCTATCTGCTTCTCAACAAGGTGGCAAAACGGCAACAGTGGGTTATGGACAACACTTCTCTCGGGAAGAAGGCAAGAAAGTCTTAGAGAGATGGTTAACAGAGAACGCATTGCCAGATGCCATTGTTACAACGTCATACACACTGTTAGAAGGTGTGTTGGATGTAATGCTAGAAAAACCAGAACTGATGGGAAAGGTGCGTTTAGCGACATTTGGTGATAATCGACTGCTGGACTTCTTGCCTGTGAAAATCAACTCTTTGCCTCAACAGTTTGAGTTGATCGCGGACAGCGCAATGGAGTTAGCACTCAACGCTTCCGCCAAGCGTTACAAGCCTGGCGTAGAACTTATCCCGCGTAAAATTGTGAAACGTCACTAAGTAACTAAATAGGTTGCTCAAAGCTTTACTTCAACCGTCAGCGCCACAAATGCGTGGTCGCTGGCGTTTTTATCTCTGTTATAAATCGGGTTGATCAGATGTTGGTTAGACACCTGATAGTCAACAACCTCGGCAACCGATATATCTGATAAGGTATCAAACTCTTGTGAGAGCAAGATATAGTCGAGTACATTCCCAGTGGAAAAATGATAGTGCGTGGCTGGGCGTTCATCCTTCAGGGTGTCACTTTGCAATAACCAACCATCTTTGAGTTGTAATTCAGTGACGCTGTCACCAGTGTTGGATACCAATGAGCTGTTAACGCTGATAGGAGTGATAGGTTGATTCATATCGCCCATTAACACTGTCGGCATTGGTTCTTTTCGATACCTCTTTTGCATCGCGTCTCTTAACATCGCTGCTTCCCAGCCTCTTTGCTGGGTGGATAACCAGCGCCCAATAATCGTGCTAGACGTTTCTGGTTGTTCTGAGTCGGCTGGGCGTTGAGATTTCAGGTGCGTTACGTAAACGGCGATATGACCAAGTACAGGATGTATTACTTGGGCATAGATAGGTTTGCGACTGAACTCTGGAACAACACTTACTCCAAAAGGCTCAAGCGTTGCTAAGTCAAACTCTACCGCTTGTACTTTTTCTATTGGAAACCGAGATGCGATTGCCACAACAGGGCTTGAGTAAATGTACTCATCTTCAACATGTGGGGTGTCAACGGTCGCAAAGTAGGGGTAGCCGATGGTTGAAAAGAATGCCTGGGTCTTCTCGATACTGAATACTTCTTGTAAGCCAATCACGTCGCCTTCCAGTTTTTCAACTTGACGTTGTGTCCACGAAAGTTTGTCTCGCCATTGCTCTAACGAGTATATGTTCTCGAAATCATAGTAGGCGTTAGGCGGTGCGACAAAATTAAACAAGTTCGCAGTGACAAAGGTAATTCTACTTGGTTGAGACAAAGTATTCGCTCTTTTCAACAATAACTTAGAGAGTATATACCTTCAGGTTGCGTAATTGCAGCTTCGTTTGAGCTACGCATCGGTATACAAGTTAACAAGCGACAAGTTAAATGGGTTAAGAGGTGCTCAAATGCCAAGGCGAATCGGTGATTGAACATCGGCAGAGGTTTCTATTTTTAAGCATTGCGTTTAAACTTCAGGGCATCAAATAGTAAGAGTAAGTAACATGACCCAAGATTACGACCACGAAGAGTATTTAGAAGGCGAAGAGATTGAGATCGAAGCGATTGGCATCGATGTTGATGCGCATCCAATCGAACTGTACAAGCTTTTTAAAATCGCAAACTTGGTCAGCGGTGGCGGCGAAGCAAAACATATCATCGAGGAAGGCTACGTCGCGGTGAATGGTGAACTAGAAACACGTAAGCGCCGCAAGATGTATGATGGTGACTTTTTCGAGTTTAACCAGGAATATTATGTTGTGGTTTGCGATGCGCCAGTAACCGAACCTGAAACGGCAGAGCAAAAAGCAGAAAAGAAAGCGAAAAAAGAAGCGCAGTCTTCTCGTAAAGATAAGTCTCGTCAAAGTAAGTCACCTAAAGCCTCTGGGCCTAAATCAACAGGCCGCAAAGCGGCACATAAAGAGCGTAAAGCGCAGAAAGAAGCGTTGTCTCAGTCTGCTAAGAAAGGCAAAAAAGAAGACAAACCGCAAGCCACTCGTGATCCGAAGAGCGGACGTAATTCTATTGATTTTTTCTAGGGAAATGAACGCTTAACTAAATAAGTGACATCTGAGTAAAACTAAAAAGCGCCGAGCATATTATATCGGCGCTTTTTTGGTTTCACTGTGCTGTAAGTGGGCAGTGTTAATGCACTGTCGTCTCGATGTTTAGGCTATCTGTCCAGTGATGAATGGCGCAAGGCTTTCCTAAGTAAAAGCCTTGGTAATAATCCAAATTAAGTTGATACATAGCTTGTAGCTGCACGTCTTCTTCAACCCCTTCTATAATGACTTTTGCTCCCATATGATCCGCTAGATCAACGGCGCTATGTATGGAAAAGGTTTCTCCGGCGCAGTAGTCTAGCAAATAGGAACGATCGATTTTGATGATGTCAGGGCAGAGCTGCTGAACACGTGCGATATCAGAATGTTGGGCGCCAAAATCATCGATAGCAAAGATAAAACCATTCGCTTTCATTAACTGTACTGCTTTGATTAATAAATCCGTATCTCCGCATGACTCTTCGACTACTTCAAAAACTACGTCTGTTGGGCTCATACCAAGTTCGGAAAGGCGTTTGTAAAGCAGGCCGTTATCTTTAAAGCCCATGTCTTTGGTTAGTGTGAGTAGCGTTTGAGGCATGACGTTAAGAAACAGTTTGATCGGCGTCCCCGCGAAATAGCGTGCAAAATTTCGAATGTGCATTGCTCTGGATAAAAACTCTACACATAAGCGAAAGTAGGGATCAAGACCATTATTGGCCAGAAACACGTCAGGACGAATTAGGAAACCATCAATGCCACGAATACGCAGTAAGGCTTCCATACCAATAATACGTTGACGTCTATCAAAAATTGGCTGATAAACACTGTGAAAAGTGAATTGATTGAGAACTACGTAATATTCACCAAGATTATCTTGTTTTATGTATCGCTCGTAGTCGGATTGATTCTTTAACTCCATGAAAAACGCCGAAAATTTAGCATCTTGTCAATGTAACAGGGTGCAATTCTGATTTGAAGAATCAAATGTGCCTAATTACATATGTGGTTGAGTTAATTTGAAATGGCTTCCGATTTTGCTTCAATATGGCGAAAAATAAGTGACAGACCAAAACAAATTAAGAAGTAAGCAAGGCCGACAATCAACCAAATTTCAAATATATACCCTGATGAATTTGCCATCTCTGTCCCAACAAACGTCATTTCTTGTATCGAAATCAGTGAAACAATAGAGGTGTCTTTCACCAAAGAGATGGTTTGACCGGCAAGTGCAGGTGTGATTGATTTAAGCACCTGTGGCGCGATAACAAATCGGTATTTCACCCATCGAGACAAGCCCAATGAGTCAGCCGCTTCCCACTGACCTTGGTCGATACTTTGTAAACCACCGCGCACAACTTCTGCAATGTAGGCAGAAGAGAGTAAGCCGACACATAACACGCCAGAGGCAAGGTTTTCCCAAAGGTTCGAAGGCCCAAACAGAAAGTGCTGTAGCGCATTTGGTTCGCCGTTGTAGTTTCGTAGAAGATCTTCCAAACCAAGTAACGGGATCAATTGGTTAGAAATGAAAAAGTAGAAAATAAAAACAAATACCAACGGAGGGATGTTTCTCACTAACTGGATAAACGCATTGGCAGGTGTGCGCAACCAAACGGAACGAGAGAAGCGTCCTAAGCCTAACAAAGTGCCAAACACTAATGCGAAGCTTATGCCCCAAACACTGAGCCTTAACGTCGAAATCAAACCTTGGAAGAAGTAGGGCAAACTACCATCTGCTCTAGGCGTGAAAAGTAATTCAAGCGCCTCTTTCCACTGCCACAAATAATGCACACCAACAGCGGACCGATGGTACAGCCAAACACCACCGATACCGCACATAACAAGTAGTACCCAGTCTAGTGTGTTTAATTGCGGTAAAAGGTAGCCTGTGCTGGATTTCGCGGGTGCTGTGCGAGTGGTAGTGTGTTCGCCCAAAAATTTGACTCCGATAAGTTATGGAAAAGTAAAATGAATGATTGGAGAGTATAGGCTCGCGGCGTCCACGAGCCATTAAGATTACTGGCCTTGCGCGACTTGATCTTGCCAATCTAATGTCGAGAACCAGTATTCATAACGTTGTTTTAACCATCCATCTTGGGTTCTTGCTTCAATCCATTTATTGAAAAAGGCCTTTTTATCTTCTTCCCCCAAGCGAACTGCAAAGGCTTCGTTACCTTGTGATAGTCGCTCAGAGAATGGAAGGAATAGTTTGTCGCTGTGTTTCACTGTCTCATGTTCTGGTTTTGGGCTAGAAGCAATGACCGCGTGGGCGTTACCATTCAGCACCTCTTGGAACGCTTGCGCGTCGTCATCAAATTGCAGGATCTTCGCTTTCGGGAAGGTTTCTCTGGCTACTTGAACGGTGAATGCGCCGCGACGAGCCGCAATTTTTACGCGTCGTGAGTCAAAATCCGAAAATTCGCTAAAACCAGAGGCGAGTTCTTTGTTTGCTGCTACTTGAACGCCTGAGTGCGAGTAGGGCGCAGTAAACAAGACGCTTTTGGAACGTTCAGGCGTAACAGACATGCCACCAATGATCACGTCGAACTTTTTCGCCAGTAGTGCGGGAATAATGCCATCCCACGCAGTCGGTACGAATTCCACTTTCAAACCTGAATCTTGTGCTAAGCGTTTGGCAACATCGATTTCAAAACCGATTAACTCACCTTGCTTGTTACGCATTGCCCAAGGTACAAATGTTGACATACCAACGCGCAAAGTTCCTCGTTCTTTGATTTGATCTACATTGGGTGTGGCGACATCTTCTTTCGCGATTGTAGGCATAGCTATGGCTAGCCCTAATAATGCAGTAATGGTCGCTTTGAATAACTTCATGTTATCTCCTTATAATTTGCGCCAACTGGCTCCGAGTTTGTGTTCTAGCCATGCAGACAAGCCAGAAAGTGACAGAGTGAGAGCAAGATAAATTGCTGCCACGGTAAACCAAATTTCGAACGGCATCGCCGTCTCTGAGACGATGTTGCGTGCCTGTGTTGTTAGATCAAAAATCGCCATCACGCTTACAATGGAAGAGTTTTTGATCAAAGAAACCACTTCATTGGTTAATGGCGGTAATGTGCGCTGTAAAACCTGAGGCAAAATTACGTCTTTGTAGGTGTAAAACGTTGATATTCCGAGAGTTTGTGCTGCTTCGAATTGCCCTTTAGGAATACTGTTTAAACCTGCACGGAATATTTCCGCGGTGTAGGCACCTTGGAAAAGGGATAATGCCAAAACGGCGGTACTGAATCGGTCCAAACCAATCACGGGGCCAAACACGAAGTAGAGTAAATAGATTTGCACCAACAACGGCGTGTTACGTATTACTTCGACATAAGTGGTACCAATAACATTGCCGACTTTCGAATCGCTAAGCCTTAGTAACGCGGTAACCAACCCTAATACTAAGGTAAAAAATAGACTAATAGCCGAGATGTTAAGCGTGACCAATAGCCCATCAATAAGTTCTGCCGGCCACCATTCGCCATCTTCATAAAAAGCGATGTAATCAGGTACGCGCTCCCATTGCCATTGATAGCCCATAGCGTCGGCACCAGAGTCCAAAACCCACACAATCGCGATGAAGAGGAGCGTCATTTGCAGTAAAGCTTGAAGGACAGGTTTGATTACGCGAATTATCATCAGTAACTTAAAATTTGGTTCAAAAATGCTTGGGTTCGTGGATGCTGTGGTGTCTCAAATAAGGCGACTGGAGAGTTCATTTCCACGATTTGGCCTTCATCCATAAATACCACGCGGTTCGCTACTTTTTTGGCAAATCCCATTTCATGCGTGACGCAAATCATCGTCATTCCGCTTTGAGCCAGCTCAACCATGACATCCAACACTTCGTTGATCATTTCCGGATCAAGCGCTGAAGTTGGCTCGTCAAACAGGAGTAAATCCGGTTCCATACACAAGGAGCGGGCAATCGCGACGCGTTGCTGCTGACCGCCAGAAAGCTGGATAGGATACTTACTCGCTTGCTCTTCAATATTGACTCGCTTTAGGTAATGTCTTGCGCGTTTTTCAGCTTCTTGTTTTGATAATTTGTGTGTGCGAATCGGCGCTAAGGTGAGGTTTTCCAGTACAGTCAAATGAGGAAAAAGGTGAAAGTGTTGGAACACCATGCCGATTTTACCGGGCTTGAGAGATTTTGCGTGAGAAGGCTGGTCGAACACATGAAGCTGGCCTTCTTGAATCGATTCAAGATGATTGATGCAACGAATGAGCGTTGATTTTCCGGAACCTGATGGGCCACACACCACGACGATCTCGCCAGAATGCACGGAGAAGTTGATGTCTTTTAGAGCGTGGTAATCGCCATACCACTTATTTACGTCGCTAAACTCAACGACGGGAGTATTCTCTTTCAAAGGGGCACGCTATAACGGAAAAATATCCTTTTACAATAGCAAGTTGTGCGCGTAATTTCATTAAGAATAAGCTAATGTTTAGGCGATGATTTTAAGACTCTATTCAGATCGCTTACAAGAGACATCCATGTTTCTTTAATGTTGGTGCAGTCTAGAGTCTAGAGTATGACTAACTCAGTTCAACGAGATACGGATAACGAACAACAATCGCAACAACAGACATAACCATTAGTGTCTGTGCAGAATAGTAGGTCACCATGACAACTTGTCGTGAAAATATTGACCGTCCTCCAAAGCGTTCGAAAGCCAATACGATGCCAGAGATAATAAAGATAAAGCTTCCGAGCACTGCAAAAGAGGAGGATTGTGTTTTCCCACTCAAATAATACTCGATCGAAGCCCAGCACATAGTCATCAGTACCAATATATAACTGGCAACTGGCCGTTTCTCTTTACCGAGATCCGGTCGGAACAACCAGTAGACGCATATACCGAGTCCGAACAAGGCAATTGGGAGCCAAGGTGTAAAATGCCACGCTGACATGATGGCAAAACCATAACTATAGGAGAGATGGGCAGAGCAAAAGAGCACTAATCCTGTAATGAACTTGTCTCTAGGGAGCATTAATAACACGTCACCAAGCAACGAGAGCGATAAGCCAATCAAAATCCAATGCGCATATGGCATTGGGTAAGCCGGGGACTGAATTAAAATACCAAGCATACAGAGCACTGGTAATGGTTTAGAAACGTAAAAGAGCCATTTAGAGCCTTTACGGATACTGATGATATGTATGAATGCTAATACGACAACAACTAGCCACATAAAGTGTTTTCTCGAACAGACAAAATTATGTAGTACATCACTACAACAAATCAAAACTTAATTAACGAGTTAACTCGTTTTTTGATCTCAATTATTTTTATTTGTGTAAAGCTGGACAGTTGTCTCTTTACTAACCAACACGGCCGATTTTTTGTCTGGAGGGAATCGTTGTTTTTAGAAGCCTCCTCGTTTTGAACGTGATGTGGCTTACAAAATAGCATAAAAAAACGGTATTGTGACTGTTAAGTCACAATACCGTTAAACCCTAGGAAGGGCAGTGAAGAATTGTTGCAGTTATGAGACAGCTAACTCTAAGATTTCTCGGCTACGTTCAAGTGTGATCGCCTGGTTTTCACCTAAAACAGTCATGCCGTGTTTGTTTAGTTGATCAATGATGGCATCGATAGCTTGTTCACGGCTCTCACCATAGTTTTCGAGCTTAGTTGCGACATCAAGTTGATGATAAAACGCTTCGATAGCTTCGATTGTGCGCTCTGCTAAATCCTCACCTGCTTCAAGAGCAAATACGTTGCGACCCATTTGTTCTAACTTAGGGCGCTTAAACTGCATTTGGTTACGAAGTAACGATGGTTGGACAATTGCAAGAGAACGCGCATGATCAACGCCCCATAGAGCGGTTAATTCATGGCCGATCATATGTGTCGCCCAGTCTTGTGGAACGCCACTACCAATTAACCCATTCAATGCTTGGTTAGCAGACCACATTAAGTTTGCGCGCCACATATCGTCGTCTCGTTCCGCAAACTGTTCTCCGAGTGTTTTTAAAGTTTTCAGCAGTGTTTCTGCGTAACCATCTTGAACCATTGCACCGGTAGGAAGCGTCAAGTATTGCTCACATACGTGCACCCATGCGTCAACAATGCCGTTGATAAGCTGGCGTTCTGGCAGTGTTTTCATCACATCTGGGTCTAACACGGCAAATTTTGGCTGCACTGCTGGAGACATGAACGGAAGTTTGTCTTGAGTTTCTTTTTTAGTGATAACTGCGCCCATGTTTGACTCTGAGCCTGTTGCTGGCAATGTCAAAATTGCAGCTAGAGGCGTCGCTTCAGTGACTTGGTGCTTACCAATCATGATATCCCAACCATCACCATCATACTTTGATGCCGCTGCTACGTATTTGGAGCCATCGATGACTGAACCACCACCTACCGCTAAAATAAAGTCAACGCCATGCTCTTTTACCATTGCGACTGCTTTATCGAGTGTTTCTTTGGTTGGGTTTGGTTCAACACCTGAAAACTCTAGCCATTCATGTGCCTCAAGAGCTTCTGCTACTTGGTCGTACACGCCATTTTTTTTGATGGAGCCACCACCGTATACCACTAAAACTTTTTGGTCGGATGGGATAGCTTCTTTGATTGCAGCGATTTGTTTTTGACCAAAGAAAATCTTGGTTGGGTTTACATAAGAAAAGTTCATTATTAGCCCTCTTGCTTCCAGTGAAGGAGATTGAATACATGCATATTACTCCTGATTAACGATCGTTAACAGGTCGATTTCTGCAAATAATTTGCCTATTTCTACAAAATTAATGCTCTTGAGCTAGAAAGTTAAAGTCGAGAGGAAGTATAGTGCTCTAAACGATAATAGAGACCAAACTCGTTGGTCATTGATGGAGCGCTCTAATGCACACTCTCGCAGATATCATGCAGCAATATGTTGAAAAGCAGGGGCTGCATGACCTAGAAGGTATGAAGAAAACAGCGATAGATGGCGTATGGTTTTATCGCAGTAGCAAAGGGAATCATCGCCAGCCGTTTGTCTATCAGTCCGGCATCATCGTATTGGGTCAAGGGCATAAGAACATTCATATTGGTGATACACCAGTGCAATATGGGCCCGAAGATTACCTTGTTGTCGGGGTTCCCATGCCACTAGAGTGCGAAGCGTTTGCGACAAACAATGAGCCTTTACTTGGCATTTCGATAGATATTTCGCCAACGCTTCTTCATAAACTCGTTAAAAAATTAGAGGCTGAGAAATTCAGTAATAAGTGTCTGGATGCAACCCGTTGCGGCCTTAAGTCGGTACGTATGAATGAAGGTATGTTGGATGCGTGCAAGCGGTTAATGAAAGCAATGTGTAACGAGCTTGATGTCATCATGCTTGGCGAGCTGCTTCTTGAGGAAATTGTGTATCGTACTTTGGTGAGCAAAGAGGGGTATGTTTTATTTGACCTAGCACATCAAGAAGGTTCTTACGCGAGGGTCGCTAAAGCACTAAATCGTGTACATCAAGCGTATCATGAACAGTTGAACGTACAAGCATTGGCTGAAGAAGCCAACATGAGTGTTTCTGCTTTCCATCAAGCATTTCGCAATGTCACGCTTGAATCTCCGTTGCAATATATTAAGAAAGTTCGACTTAACAAAGCGCGCGAATTGATCCAGTTAGAGGGGAGACGTGTTAATGATGCAGCGAGAATGGTCGGTTACACGAGCCCATCACAGTTTAGTCGCGAGTACAAGCGGCATTTTAATGAAACGCCAAGGTCAACAAAGGCTTAGTGATCTTTATTTCAAAATGGCGACTTTTTTTACCTTTTTTATTAATTTGCGAGTGACATATTTATTTGAGTTATAAAATTAGTTACTGGTGCCAAATAATAGGTACGTTGTTGCAATCATTTAGTGGATTGTTGCGAGGCGGTGTGGAAAACTCGTAAATAGATAGTGTGAAATCACCAACTTGTACTTAAGTTATTTTACGTCGAAATAAAAGTATAGATGCGCTTCGTTTAGCGCATTTAGTATTGTTTTAACAATAACTTAAGGAAGAGCGATTATGCACCTTAAAAACGGCAACGCAGTGAAAAACGTGTTCACACTAAGCACACTCACCGCTTCTTGTCTTATGGCCTTCAATAGCTACGCAGCAGTTGACTGTGCCCCTCTAGAAACTTGGCAATCATCAAAAGTTTATAACGGTGGCGACCAAGTTCAGCATGAAGGTAATGCTTATAAAGCGCGTTACTGGACGCAAAACAACAATCCAGCGCAATCTGGTGAGTGGGGCGAGTGGGAAACACTTGGCGCTTGTGATGGCGCTGGACCGGTTGATCCACCTCAGAATGAAGTCCCGACGGTTACTCTGACATCGCCTTCTGCGTCGGCTTCTGTGACTGCGGGTGATGTTGTTAACCTAGCTGCAGATGCGGCAGATACTGATGGGACTGTTAGCAAAGTAGAGTTCTTTGTTGATGGTATATTAGTTGGTCAGGCAACGTCTGCGCCGTATGCTGCATCGTGGACAGCAACTGAAGGACAGCACGAGTTCTCTACCAAGGCCTATGACGATGCAGGTGCCGTTAGTACGGCAAGTGTTGTGACGTTAACTGTGGCATCAGCGCAACCTGGTAACGAAGCGCCGACAGTGGATGTCGCGCTTTCTGCGACCTCTATTGACCTGGGTGGTTCCGTCACACTGACTGCAAATGCTACGGATGCGGATGGTACCGTTTCTAAAGTTGATTTTTATGTTGCAGGTGTACTTGCTGGCACTGCTACAGCAGCGCCATACACGCTGGATGTAACCCCTTCACAAGCTGGCTCATTAAGTGTTTATGCGAGAGCTACCGATGATGCTGGAGCAACAGCAGATTCTGCACTTGCGACGTTAACGGTAAACGGCGGCGCAGTGACATCTAATTGTCGTCCTGATGGTCTTTATCAAACAACGGGTGTAGATGTTCCTTACTGTTCTATTTATGACGAAGAAGGCCGTGAGAAAATGGGGGCTGATCACCCACGTCGTGTAATCGGCTACTTCACCAGTTGGCGAGCAGGTGACGACCCACAATCGACTTACCTTGTTAAAGACATTCCTTGGGAACAACTTACTCACATTAACTACGCGTTTGTGAGCATTGGTTCTGACGGCAAAGTAAACGTTGGCGACGTTAATGATCCTAACAACCCTGCTACAGGTAAAACTTGGCCAGGCGTTGAGGTAGATCCTGCTCTTGGTTTTAAAGGTCATTTTGGTGCACTAGCAACTTACAAGCAAAAACATGATGTTAAAACGCTAATCTCGATTGGTGGTTGGGCTGAAACGGGCGGTCACTTCGATACGAACGGCGATCGTGTAGCTGATGGTGGCTTCTACACCATGACGACGAATGCGGACGGTTCTATTAATCATGCTGGTATTGAGAAGTTCGCAACTTCAGCCGTTGAAATGATGCGTCAGTACAAGTTCGATGGCCTGGATATCGACTATGAATACCCGACGTCAATGGCTGGTGCTGGTAACCCTTACGACAAAGACTTCATGGAACCACGTCGTCAGTATTTATGGGCGTCTTACCAAGAGCTGATGAAAGTATTGCGTGAGAAACTTGATGCGGCATCCGCGCAAGATGGTATTCATTATATGCTGACTATCGCAGCACCATCTTCAGGTTACTTGCTACGTGGGATGGAAACCTTCGATGTAACTAAGTACCTAGACTACGTAAACATCATGTCTTACGACTTGCATGGGGCTTGGAATGATCACGTTGGTCATAACGCGGCTTTATTCGATACAGGTAAAGACTCTGAGCTAGCGCAGTGGAACGTATACGGCACTGCTGCATACGGTGGTATCGGTTACTTGAACACAGACTGGGCTTACCATTACTTCCGTGGCTCTATGCCAGCAGGTCGTATCAACATTGGTGTTCCTTACTACACCCGTGGTTGGCAAGGTGTTACTGGTGGCGACAATGGCCTTTGGGGCCGAGCGGCACTACCAAACCAAGCAGAGTGCCAACCGGGCACAGGTGAAGGTGAGAAGAACAACTGTGGTCACGGCGCTATTGGTATCGACAACATGTGGCATGATACCGACCCTAAAGGAAACGAAATGGGCGCTGGTTCTAACCCAATGTGGCATGCTAAGAACCTAGAAAACGGTATTTGGGGCTCTTACGCAGCTGCTTACGGTCTCGACCCTGTCAACGATCCTTCAGATAAGTTTGTTGGTACTTATACCCGTCATTACGATAGCGTTGCTGTGGCACCTTGGTTGTGGAACGCAGAGAAGAGCGTATTCCTATCTACGGAAGATAAAGCTTCTATCGAGGTGAAAGCCGATTACGTTATCGATAAAGAGATCGGCGGTATCATGTTCTGGGAACTAGCCGGTGACTACAACTGTTACGTACTGGATGCAAATGGTAATCGTACGGCAGTAGATGCCACTGAACAAGCTTGTGCGGCAGGTAATGGTGAATACCACATGGGTAACACTATGACCAAAGCTATCTACGACAAGTTTAAGTCTGCGACGCCTTACGGTAATAAAGTAGCGACTGGTCCAACACCAACTGAAGCAGTAGACATTACTGTTAGTGTTGGCGGCTTCAAAGTTGGCGATCAAAACTACCCAATTAACCCGAAAATCACGTTTACGAACAACACTGGTCAAGCGATCCCTGGCGGTACTGAATTCCAATTCGATATCCCAGCATCTGCGCCGGACAACGCGAAAGACCAATCAGGTGGTGGTTTGAAAGTGATTGCTTCTGGACATACTCGAGCAAACAACATTGGTGGCTTAGATGGCGTAATGCACCGTGTGTCGTTCTCTCTACCAGCATGGAAAGACTTGCCAGCGGGCGGCACTTACGAGCTTGATATGGTTTACTACCTACCAATCTCTGGTCCGGCTAACTACTCAGTGATTTCTGGTGGTAAAGAGTTTGCGTTCAAGTTTGAACAGCCAGATCTACCAATTGGTGATCTCAATGCGGGCACGGGTGGTGGTACCACTGAACCAGGTACGTGTGATACGACAGGTTTAGTGACATACCCAGCTCTGCCACAAACGGATTGGGCAGGTAATCCAAGCCACGCTAACCAAGGTGATAAGATCATCCACAACGGTGTGGTTTACCAAGCGAACTGGTGGACAGCGGCTGAACCGGGTACAGATGGTAGCTGGTCAACGGTATGTAACATCTAATTATTATGGATTATTTGTTATAGCCTAATGTTTACAGGCACTTAAACAAAAGCGCACGATGATTATCGTGCGCTTTTTTGTTGTGATAGTTTGTCGTTTAATCGAATTGGTAACTTTCGGGTATGACGACAATACCTTTGTCTGAGATTTTAAATCGCTTCGCATCTTCAAGTTTGTTGATGCCAATTTGAGTATGTGGCGGAATACGAACATGTTTATCAACTATGCAGTTGACCAACTGACTTCCTTCACCGACTTCTACGTCATCAAAAATGATGGAATCGACTACCGTTGCACTATCTTGAATGCGTACGTTAGAGGAGATTATGGAGTGCTGTACTGAGCCTCCGGAATTGATGACACCGGTAGCAATGATGGAGTTAATAAAAATGCCTTCATTACCCGTGGCCGACGATACAGTACGAGCTGGTGGAAACTGCGGCTCGTAAGTACGAATCGCCCAATTGGACTGATAAAGGTTCATTGGCGGCACAGGTTCTAGTAGATCCATATTCGCTTCATAGAAGGAGTCAATGGTACCCACGTCGCGCCAATAGCAATCTTTATCGACGCGCCCTTTACTGCCACAGAATTGATAAGCGTAAACGGATTCGGTATCAATCAGCTTAGGTATGATGTCTTTTCCGAAGTCATGGCTTGATGAATCGAGTTTTGAGTCTTCTTCAAGCGCTTCTTTCAAAACATCCATATCAAAGATATATATTCCCATAGAAACAAGGCTTCTGGTCGCGCTTCCAGGAAGAGTAGGTGGGGTTTCAGGTTTCTCTATAAACGAAGTAACGAGCCCGTTTTCTGCGGTGCCCATTACACCGAATGCTGAAGCATCCTCTACGGGAACATCCATACAGGCAACGGTGAGCTTAGCACCTTTCTCTTTATGCTCTTCAAGCATTGCAGCGTAGTCCATTCGATAGATATGATCGCCGGATAACACAACCACATACTTTGCATCATTTCGCGATAGCAACCACATGTTGTGATAAATCGCATCGGCGGTTCCTTCATACCATGCACCACCTTTGCGCATTTGTGGTGGAACAGCAGTAATGTACTCGCCTAGCTCTGGATTGAATATCGACCAGCCGTCTCGTAAGTGTTTTTGAAGTGAATGAGATTTATATTGGGTTAAAACAAGGATTTTGCGTAAACCCGAATGTAAACAATTGGTTAGTGTGAAATCTATAATTCTATATTTTCCGCCAAAAGGTACGGCTGGCTTGGTTCTGTCATCGGTGAGTGGGCTGAGTCTAGACCCCATCCCTCCTGCTAAAATTACGGCGAGTGCGTCTTCCATAGTATTCCCTTTCCCTTTTCTGACATGCATCAAAACGGTGCTAACCTGAAGGAGGTGGTATGCAACGCAGAGGTTTTGAAAAGCATGTGCTAATGTGCTTATTAGTGAAAAGTCTACTACAAGAATCGAGCCATAGAATATCTCCTTAAAAATCAAGGAGGTTAAAATTTCACTGTAAGACAACTGCACCATATTAGTGAAGCGCTAAATAGCCCGTGCATCAAATTGGCGCAAAATTGTAGAAAGGAGAGGTCAACAAGTATGGATTTACAATGTAAAGTGGCGACAAAACAAGAAGATAAATAGGGTTTTCTAGCTTAATAACTATGGCTAAACAAGGCTTAGGGTTAGCGTCTTAACTCTAAAGGTCTAAAACAGGCGCGTTGATGTAAGGCAGGAGAGCTTTGTATCAACAATTCAAGAGTAGAAGGCCTGAGACAACTCTTTTCACAGTTGTTGAGAGTGAGTGGATAGGTAAGTAGACCACTCACTTAATGAATATGCTCACTTCACTGATAGCGATACGTTATCACTGCACTAAGAGAGACCGATGATATTTCCTTCATCATCAAGATCTAAATTCATAAATGCGGGTTTATCAGGTAAGCCTGGCATCGTCATCACGGTACCAGATAATGCATAAACGAATCCTGCGCCCGCACACAAGCGCAGCTCGCGGATTGGGACGGTAAAACCAGTTGGTGCGCCTTTGACTGCGGAGTCCGTGGTTATAGATAGTGGTGTCTTCGCGATGCAAACCGCTAAGTTGTTAAAACCTAGATTTTCAAAATGTTTGAGCTGTTCAGTCGCGATAGGAGTCATTTCTATATTGGTTGCTCCATAGCCCGCTTCACATACTGCCATGAGCTTTTCGAGTAATGATTGCTCTTTGTTGTATAACGGACAAAACTCTACAGGCGTGGTACACGCATCAATAACATGTTGAGCTAGTTCCGTTGCGCCTTGTCCGCCTTGCGAAAAAGCGGTGCTGATGGCTACTTTAACTTCGGGATTAAATTGGTGAATCAGATCTTCAAGAGCTTTAAGTTCTTTCACACAATCTTGTGGAAACTGGTTAATGGCAACGACAGCAGGTAAACCGTATTTATGAACGTTATTTATGTGCCATTTTAAATTTTCAAACCCAGCCTCCAATGCTGCTTGGTCCGGATTAAAAATGGAATCTGGAACAGCCATACCTGGCCGTAAATCGTAGTGTCCGGAGTTCGCTTTGAGGCCGCGTAATGTTGCTACGATCACTACACAGTCCGGGGCTTTGTTGGCGGCAGCAGCTTTAATGTTACACGCTTTCTCAAATCCCATATCCGAACCAAAACCGGCTTCAGTTACCGTGTAACCTGACAGTTTTAGCGCAATATCGTCCGCGATAATGGATGAATTTCCATGGGCGATGTTTGCAAATGGACCTGCATGGATCAACGTAGGAACACCTTCTAGAGTTTGCATCAGTGTTGGTGCAATCGCCTCTTTTAGTGTTACTGCCATTGCTCCTGCAACTTGTAGATCTTCCGTAGTGACGGGGTTTCCGTTCAAATCGTACGCTACGACAATTTTCCCAATACGTTGACGTAAATCTTTTAAATCTTTGGCTAGTGCAATGATAGCCATTAACTCAGAAGCGGCTGAAATATCGAACCCTTCGTCACGCTCGAAACCATTGATGGTTTTTCCTGCATCATTGAGGCCAATTTTGACTTTACGTAGTGCACGATCATTATGGTCCATCACTCGTTTCCAAGTAATACTTGCCGTATCGATTTTAAGTGCTCTTAACCCGGTGCGTGATTCAAAGGCATCATAACCCTCGCGTTGCTCATGGAACAAGCGAGCGTCAAGAGCGGCTGAAGCAAGGTTGTGCGCCGCTGTCACTGCGTGAATGTCACCAGTAAGGTGTAAGTTTAACTCTTCCATTGGAGCTACTTGAGAATAACCGCCGCCCGCTGCGCCACCTTTAATACCGAAGACGGGTCCCATCGAAGGTTGCCTTATACATGCAATAACAGATTGATTAAGCTTTGCTAAACCTTGCGCCAGTCCTATCGTCGTAACGGTTTTTCCTTCGCCAAGAGGAGTCGGCGTGATAGCAGTGACGAGTACAAGTTTACCGTCATCATTTGCTTTGAGTCGTTCCAAACATTTTGGGTGGACTTTGGCTTTGTGCTTCCCGTGAGTGTCATACTCTTCGGGCAATAGTCCTACTTTTTCCGCGATAACATCAATAGAAAAAAGTGGTGTGTTTCGGCAAATTTCGATATCTGACTGCATGGAGAATCCCCAAAGTGGCACACGGGTAGCGTTGAAAAACTACCTGAGTTATAACGAGTATTATTGTGAGGCAAAGGTCTGCTTGGTGATGGTACTGTTTCGGTTAGGCTTGTAAAGAGTTTACTGCTTCGTATTGTGCGACATACTAACGAAATCTACTCGTTATAGTGCTAGATAAAAACAAAAAGGCCACCAAATGGTGACCTTGATATATTTTTAGCTTTAAAGCTGTCGTTTTAACGATCCCAATAAGTCTCTTCTAAGCTATCTTCTCGTTCAGGAAGCGCTCGCGATAGGCGAGGAGAGTGCTGCGTCAACACTTCATAGCTTACTCGGTTTGCGTATTTACAGATCTGAGAAAGCGAGGAGTAGGTTAAGCATCGTACTTCGTGCTTTTCTGAGTTAGGCACTTCTTTTTGGTGGAAAGAGTTTGCTGCCATGTCATGCAGTAAGGCTGAAAGGGCTGCATCACCTGCACCATTAGTGTTCTTAATCTCTAATGGTCCACCAAGGTAAGGGCCGATGTGAGAGTAGACCTTCATTGGGTTTTGACAGTCTTCTTTACGCATCGCACGACTAAACTCGTACTGGTTAAAGGCTTCGAGGGAGCTTTCAAGGATGTCGTGTGTGGTTTCTCGTTTTACTTTCTCGTCGGTGTAACCAGCCATGTACAGACCATTTGGTCCTGCCGTACACAGTACGAGATCAACCCATTCAAGTGCTTTATCAGCAGCAGCTAGCGGCTCTGTTTCACCTGTTAGCGCCGCACCTTCTTCTTCATTCATAGCGACAACAGAAATGTTTTCGCGAATGTATTCTTGCCACCACTGTGCGTTACCTTCGATAACGTACTTTGTCCCTAACGTAAGTACAACAGGGACATCGTGCTTCTTAGCAAAGTCGATCGCTCTTTGTACCGCTTTAGGCATTGGATCTTCTTCTTTACCACGCATTAGGTAAGAAGAAACAACCAGGGCTGATGCTTTCTCAAAGATCTCTTCAGGAATGCTTTCCGGAAGTAGTTGATTCATATGACCTTCGTTGATAGCAAATGTACGCTCACCGTCTTGAGAAATTAGGGTGTAGCAGCGACCAATAGGGCCATCTACCGTTTGTAAATGGTTAAGGTTCATGCGTGAAGACGTACGGCAAAGGTAGCGGTAAGCAAAAGAACCGACTTGAATGTTCTTAGACATCACACCGAGCAAAACGGATTTGCTATCGGCTAAAACTGAGTAGTTGTGAAGAGTATTGCCAATCGTGTCACCTGGGTATTGGTGTGTGATCAGGCCTTGCTCAACCAGTTCTTCGTAAAGTGCATCTGCTTTGCTTTCTTCAAGAACGAGCGAATGTCCTTTACTCAGGTTGTATTTCTCTAAAAACGCGTCATCTACACGTGCTTCGATATCTACAATGGTTTGACCGACACCAACAATAGTTGGGCGATATAGCTTAGGTGCCTGTCGGATTTGGTTTACTAATGGATCTCGAGCGTGAGTTGGGAAGTAGTGTTTAGATTTACGCTGACCAGGAAACTTCATGCTTGTTCTTGAGTGAGAAAAAAAGAGGCGGGATTGTATCACAAAAAAATGAAAATCGTGGCGATTTATTACAAAGAAGTCTGCTCGCTGAAAAAATCAGCGAGCTGAGTAAATAGCAACCAAAGCAGCTGCAATTTATGACGCTTGTCGTATTGCAATGGGTTGTTTTTTAAACTTGTTGCTCAGCAGCGCCCGGAAAGAGCCTGCTCCGCGCTAACTAAATTTACCCGCGTTACTTTTTCACTTCAGTTGGCTCAACGTAAGCCTTGGTACCCCAAAGTGGGACTGTCGAAAGGCTATGCTTAAAGCTACCATCGGTCTCTTTTGTTGTATAAGACAAGTAGAGTAAGGTTTGGTTATCGGCATCATAAATACGGCGAACCTTCATTGTTTTGAAGAAAATGCTTTTTGACTTCTTAAATACAATTTCACCGGACTTACTCTTATCTATTTTTGCAATCATTTCCGGTGTGATTTCGCCAGTCTGACGACATGATATTGAGCTATCACTTGGATCTGCTAAGCTGAAATCCGCTTCGATAGAGGCGATGTGACATGTGACACCTGTTACCACCTCGTCTTTCAACTCACCGACTTTGATGTCTTTCAAAGTAAACCAACCGAGCCCCACGTCAGCAACATCGTTATCTGAACAACCAACTAGAGTAGTAGCAAGCAATGCACTTAACAGCATCTTTTTCATTATTTTTGTCCTTAACTAGGAAAGATATTGATGAAATCTATCAGAGGTTTGCACCTAAAACAAAATTTAGCCACGGAAAGGTCTATGTGCGCTAGGTTTGTTGCGGGCTTCATGCTAATGTACTGCTCTAAACGAAGGTATCAAGATGAATGAACAACAGTTAGCCAGTATCGAGCGTAAAAATACATGGCTGTATGATCTGGTCGAAGTTGAATTTCCGACACCAGAGAGTTTGAAAGGGCGCGATGTCTATTTCAAAACGCTAGAAAAAGCAACGTATCAAGTAGTCGACAAAGACACACTACTGGAAAGTGACTCTGAATTTAACCCCGACGATATTTTTCTGGTCGATTTTCATCGACTGACCATTATGTTCTCTATCTTGCAATCTCAGCGCTGGAAACAGCAGTATGATAAAGATATGATCATTGAATATCTGACACAGATTATCCTCACGCCAGATTTTGAATTATATGTTGGTTTTAAATCTGGAGTCCCAATTGGTGCTGCTATTGTTAGCCATCTCGAAGGAAATACACTCATCTCTGATGTTGCTGTTTCTGAATCAAAATACAAAAGCTCGTTTGTGGCTGATCTGGCTAAAAGACTAAGCACCGAGCAAAAACTGTTAGACTCAGTGGTTATCGAAAACTAACTTACACATCAATGTGCATAAAAAGTAAAGCAAGATGACGTTGGGTGATCTTGCTTAGAAAAACTGTAATTGCTCCCTTCTATTTCCATGAAATGCCAAGCTCGTCGTTTCAACAATCCCAAACTCAAATAAGATTAATCCAAACATTCTTAAAATCAGCTTGGGCTTGAGCCTTTAAGACGTCTGGAGATGGCTATGGCAATTACCAATATTAAGTGCGTGATATTTGACTGTGATGGTACGTTGGTCGACAGCGAAAGACTGTGTTGCCAAGCGCTCGTCAATGTATTTAACCAGCATGGGGCTGAGTTAACGATGGAAGAGTGCGTTTCTCACTTTAAAGGAGGAAAGCTCGCAGACATCCTTTTAGATACTAAAGAATTGAAAGATATCAAAGTCCCAATTGATGTTTTAGAGCCGCAATACCGAGAAGAAGTCCAGTCTCTTTTTGTGCGTCACTTACAGCCGATGGATGGCGCAAAACGATTAATTCAGTTTTTGGATTCGCATAATATCGAATATTGTGTGGCGTCTAATGGACCTAAAGATAAAATTGAATACGCTTTGGAGTTAACCGGTTTACTCGATGCTTTCCGAGGGAAAGTGTTCTCGGCATTCGATGCGAATAGTTGGAAGCCTGAGCCCGATTTAATCATGTACAGTGCTATGAGCATGGGCTTTTTACCAAGTGACTGTCTTTATATTGATGACACGCCTAAAGGAGTTGAGGCGGGACTAAACGCCGGTATCAAAACGGTGCAGTTATTTAATGGTGAAGCTATCAATCGTGTTGATGACGAGCGTGTAATTCGCATCCATCATTTAGATGAATTAAAAGAGCAGCTGTGTGGCTGCTCTGTTTGACCTATTAATGGCAAACCGGACTTAAGCTGTGGATGTGCTTAAGTTTAGACTGTAGGTAAGGCGTTTGATGTAGACATTGGATAGATGAGAAGTTTTTTGTATGAAATCCGCAAGCAGCGCATGTGAATTTCTCGCCATCCGATGAAATGAGATATTCATCTCCTTGGCAGAGTGGGCAATTCAGATTCTCTATGTCTTTTGTGTCTTTGTAATTATTCATATTGTTTTCCAGCAGCAAATTGGAATTGGCAAGATCAAGCATAGCGGAACGCTTTGTTTAAGAACATTATTTCATCCGGTACAGCGAGAACTTGAGATTCACTTCAAATATCCACTTGGATGTCGTAGAAAATATCGAAGGTAATAGTTGAACACGGTTTAAAGAAAAGGGCTCCTTAAGGAGCCCTTGTTGATCATAAGTTCCACAACGTTATGCGGTGCGGTAGCGTTGTAATATCTCACCAAGAGAAACGGAGGCTTGCGTGAGATTAGCGACGCCAGCGGTAGATTGCTCCGCCACTTCTCTGATTGTGCTTGATTGACTACGAATTTCTGAAAGTTCCGATGCAATATCGTTAGCAACTGCGCTTTGTTCTTCAGCAGATGTGGAAATCTGAATGCTCATGTCCATTAATGAGCGTGCTGACTCGGCAATAGAGGTAACATCATGGCCGATTTCATCAATAAGCTGGCTGCTGGTTTGAGCTTGCTGAACGGTTCGGTTGGTGATTGAAGCAATGTTCTGGCTCTCAATTTGAAGCTTCTCAATCATGGCTTGGATCTCTACTGTTGCCTGTTGAGTTCTGCTTGCTAATGTACGTACTTCATCGGCAACCACTGCAAATCCACGACCTTGTTCACCAGCACGGGCTGCTTCGATTGCTGCGTTTAGCGCCAACAGATTAGTTTGTTCTGAAATGGCGTTAATCGTTGTGATCACGTCATTAATCTGCGTCGTATTCTCGTTTAAATTGGTTACTGACGTAGAGGCTTGTTCAATATAGCTAGATAACGTCTCTATCTCGCCAATCACGTTTTGTACACGGCTTCTGCTTAGTTCGATCTTCTGGGCATCTTGGTCTGACTGCGTCGTTGCTTGTTGAGAAATACTTGATACCTCCTTTGCAGAGGCTGTCATTTCCTCCATTGCCGTCGCGACTGAATCAAGCGTTTGATATTGATGAGATATCTGGGTTTCACTCAACTGCATATCTTTTTCGAATGCAGAAGATGTCTCGCTCAACATCGTTGCATTATTTTTAACACTATTAACCAGTTCACTTAAGGTATCCATAGACTTGTCTAGCGCACAGCCGATGGTACCGAATTCATCTCGACCTGGATGGAAACCAAGACGAGAGGTTAAGTCACCGTCACCAATTTTTTCGGTTGTTGTATATAAAACCCACAGAGCTCCTCCGATAAACGTTGCCACCCAGTAAGAGAATAGGGCAAAAGGAATAACCCATAAGAAGCTGAGTAATAGTGACGATAGAGCTGATGATTTTAACGATTCGTATTGTGTGGACACATTTTGAGTCAGCTTAATCACTTCCCCAGAATGCAACTTGGCATAAGCGGTGACAGACCCATCGACAAAAGAACTCTCGCTTACGCGGTTCGATTTCGATACGCCGTCAATTTCTGTAGCGCGGTTTGATTGAGCATCAACGATACCAGAAAGCTTCGCTTCGCTCGACGAGATGGCTTGCTGCTCAAATTGTTGTATTTCATTGAAGTAGCGGCTTCCAGCCACTGAAGTGAGGGCTACTAAAAATAGTAGGAATATAACCCACATTTTGTCGTTGATAGACATCTTGATAAACAGCCTGTCTATCGTTCTAAACTCAACTTCTCTCATTTAAAGCTCCATTAGAGATAAAAGATATTGACCAAATCTATTGCTATATCGAAACAAAATATGCGAAGTTAATCAGCAAAATATGTAACGAATACTAAATTTAGTTTAAGAAATGAGATCTAGGGACGCCTATAACAGTATGTTATATCTTTAAATTGACATGAATGTTGATAAAAGAGTCATTTCTCTAAAGTGTTGAGCGGATATGAAATCTAATTGCAATCGTTTACTTTTGATTATGCTCATAGGTTTTTAAATCTTTACTTCTCGCTGTCATGAATGTGTCATATAAAGACTATAAAAAGGAGTTGCTGATGTGGATATGGCAAGAGTCAGGCCGTCAGCAAGTAAAAGCAAGAGAGCTTAAAATAAAGGAGGTCACAATGAGCGACCAATACCAAAACGATGAGAGCCTAGAGCTGCTAGATGCGCTTGAAATTGGCATTATCTTGTCGGAATACGTTGGCTCAGACAATGAAGCCGAATAGCGGAACACTCTCATCTCGTCGTAATTGACGTTATACTAGGTTCATGTCACACCAAGCCCTAGAGGCCAAAACTGGCGTCGAATGAACTTTCTAGCCCACCTGCATATCGCAGATCACAGTAACAGCCATTTATTGGGAAACTTGCTTGGAGACTTCGTAAAAGGAGATCCAAGCAAGCTGTATGATCGCGATATCTCAAATGGCATCAGATTACATAGATTTGTTGACCGTATTACAGACCATCATCCAATCGTCAACGAATGTAAGCCTCATTTCACTGGTGTTGCGCGACGTTTTGCACCTATCGCTTTGGATATGTTTTGGGATCATTGCCTCGCAAAACACTGGAACGACTTTCATTCCGTGCCTCTCGAACACTTTGTCCAAACGGCATACGAGAGAGTAAACCGAGAGGTTCATGAACATTTGCCTCCACGTTTTTTGGTGCTCCACAGCAGAATGTGGCATGGCCGATGGCTTCAATCCTATCAAGATCTAGACAATATAGAATTTGCACTACATCGGATGTCGCAAAGAAGTCCTAGAATGGCAGACTTAACCACAACATTTAAAGTGATTGAAAGTGATTACACCGAATTAGAAGAGAAGTTCTCGTCACTTTATCGAGATGTTTTGCGCCAGTCGTATGATTTTCAGCAACAGCTTAATGACTCAACTCAATGAGATAGAAAAGTAGTATGGCTTTAGGGGCTCTGGTAAACTCTGCGCTCCAAAAATAATGAGGTTACACATGTCTGTTAATTTTGCTGATTTAGGCATCGAACAAAAGCTAATCGAGACGCTAGGCAATCTAAATATCGTGACGCCAACACCAGTGCAAGAAAAGTCAATTCCACACGTCCTTGCAGGAAAAAACTTACTTGCTGCTGCACAAACTGGTACGGGAAAAACGGCTGCGTTTGGTTTACCTATCATACAAACCGTTCAGCAAAAGAAACTTAACGGCACACCTCAAGCATTGATTTTGGTTCCAACACGCGAGCTTGCACAGCAGGTATTTGATAATTTGAATCAGTACTCGGCAGAAACAGAACTTCGCATTGTGTGTGTTTATGGTGGTACAAGCATTGGCGTACAAAAGAGAAAGTTAGAAGAGGGCGCTGATATTTTGATTGCCACGCCAGGCCGCCTTTTGGATCACCTGTTTAATGGTAACGTAAACATCTCTAAAACCGGTATGCTCGTGTTAGACGAAGCCGACCGTATGTTAGATATGGGATTTTGGCCTGACTTGCAGCGCATCTTCCGACGTTTGCCTGCTGAGAAACAGATCCTATTGTTCTCTGCGACATTTGAGAAGCGAATCAAAACTATTGCGTATAAACTCATGGAATCGCCAGTTGAAGTCGAAGTTTCACCAGCAAATACGACTGCTGAAACGGTAACACAAATGGTTTATCCAGTGGATAAAAAACGGAAACGTGAATTGCTAGCGTACTTAATTGGCTCGCGGAATTGGCAGCAAGTGCTTGTATTTACAAAAACGAAGCAAGGCAGTGATGAATTAGCGAAAGAGCTCAAGTTAGATGGCATCAAAGCGGTTTCTATCAACGGCGATAAATCACAAGGCGCCCGCCAAAGAGCTTTGGATGAATTTAAACAAGGTAAGGTGCGTGCTTTGATTGCAACCGATGTGGCAGCACGAGGGTTAGATATTCAAGAGCTAGAACAAGTCGTGAACTTTGATATGCCATTCAAAGCAGAAGATTATGTCCATCGAATTGGCCGCACTGGAAGAGCAGGAAAGTCAGGTTTGGCGGTTTCTCTGATGAGTAGAGATGAGGAGTACTTGTTGCAAGCTATCGAGAACCTGCTTGATCAACGCTTACCCCAAGAATGGCTGGCAGGTTTCGAACCAAGTCTTGTAGAAGAAGTTGAGCCTGAACAAAATGGGGGTGGGCGTCGTCGTAGTCGTTCATCTGAGAAGCGTAAGCTAAAAGCAAAATTGGCGATTCATAAAAATCGTGGTAAATCACGTAGCTCTCGCTAAACCGCGCAAACTTTTGTTCTTACATAGTCAGGCTGTTTTTGCCTCTTCATAGACGTCTAACGTTTGGGGGATAGCAAGTAGGTACCCTTGATACATATCGAAACCGAGCTTTTTCATTAAGCGAAGTTGATGCTCGGTTTCAATTCCTTCGATAACGGTTTTAGAGCATAACGCTTTTGCGAGTGATAATGCATCGTTAAGCGCTTTAAAATCACCGTTTTCATACCTTAGCAATAAAGAGCGATCCATCTTGATTATATCTGGGCAAACGCTTCTCACTCGCTCAGTTGTCGATGCATTGACGCCATAATCGTCAATCGCTAATTTAAATCCTTCAAGACTTAACTCCCGAGCAGCTTGAGACAAAGAGAGTTCATCCTCCACCTTCAATTCAAGTAACTCCATGACGATTTGTTCATTCATCAAATGCGATTCATAAATGGTTTGTTTTAGCAGTCGGTTATACGTGATGTCTTTGACTAGTATCTCTGCCGCTACCGGTAATACATTGAGAAACAATTGTTTTGTGTGAAAGCGAGACTGAGAGAAATTTTTGATATGGATTAGGCGACTTAAGCGTTCAACATTGAGCAAATCTTGAGTGGGAGTCGCTTTGGATTGGAAAAACTGATCTGGCCTAACCATGTTGCCATTGGCATTGCTAATTCTTACCAGTGCTTCAAGGCCAACGATGGAAATATCGTTCTTATATATGGGTTGAAAGACACTGCGGAGAGTGAAGTTCGCGTATTTCGCAATATACTGCCCGTTGGCTTCTTTCCGGATGCAACTAAGTAGTTGCGAGATGCTCATCATTGTTACCACAACCTAAATCAATGTCTCAACATCAGCGTTATCGCGCTAATTTTTCTATTTCATTGGCAATGAATCTAAGTGTGCTCATTAACTCAAGCAAGAACGATGGTAATGGATGGGTAGTTTTGTCGAGTGATATCAAACAAATTGATGAAATAATTGATAATCTCAGCACTTCAATTTGATGCTACCATTGCAGTACGGCATACAACTGCAAATATTTTCTGACTAACTGCTGTTTGTTCGAACGCCGTAAAGGATGCCCAAACTTAATGTAACAAGGGCTAATACCGAATCGAGTGTCCAACGATTGCGTGAGTTGCGACTCGCTGGTGTACAGTGTGATTCCTTGTTCTGTGTATTCGTTGATCTGATCGGGTAGTTCACCCATCCACCAATGAAGCAATTCTCGGCTCGTTTTGCTGCGACTTATCCAATGATCACAAACCAAAAAGAGTAGGTCATTAGGCTGTAAGGCATAGCCATATTCACTCTGCCATTCCGTAATTGATGAGAGTAAGTTTTCCCGGCAAGATTTTCCGGCACTGACCATATGGTGACTCAGAACCCAGACAGTGCCGATGTCGGATGAAATTCGATAGTGATGGGGAAGGTCTGGAGAATCCAACACTTCGATTGGCTTTATCACGCAGTTGTATCCAAAGTGACGAAAAGTATGTTCCATCCTTCTTGAAAACGCGAGACCAAGATGATGCTCACTCATGCCTTGGTTATGCACCGCAGGGTAATGCTTTTCACACAGCTTAAGACAGTCGTCTTGAAAATCATTAACACTTTGAATAACTAGGTCGAGTAGCAAAGAATATCCCTTAATAATTACAAAACGAACTGCAAAAGGTTAGCATAGTCTTTTGAGAATAGACTAATTTACTTCGGCAACTTCTTGATCTAAACACCAAATTTCTCACAAATGACCGTGTTTAATCTTTAATAGAGCAACACGAAAGAAGCAGAAGTTGAACAAAAATTTGAAAGGGAAAAAATGATAAAGCTAGAACGCGCACAAAAAGAGGCGTTGGCCACCGCCATTCAAGATTACATGCAAGACGAGCTAGATGTTGAAATTGGCCAGTTCGATAGTGAGTTTCTAATTGATTTTATTACAGAAAAACTAGGGGTAATTTATTATAACAAGGGTGTTGAAGATGCTAAGTTACTGGTTGAACGCAGAATGTTAGAAGTTTCCGAAGAGCTGTATGAGATAGAACAAGAAATTAAGCTGTAAGTTTCAGTTTTACAAACGATTTAAAGTTCCTTCAAAAAATTCGAACAACTTGATAGATACGGTACCATTGGCTGGATGTAAATGATGGTAAATAATCTGTTTCATATGACGTAAATAGGTTAATGTAGTGTTTCTTGCTCAGCATTAACTTAGGAATATATCTAGGAACTTGAGATGGATACACTGGTAAAGAATTACAACCTTACTGCACGCGTGATGCATTGGTTATCAGCGCTGTGCATTATTGGTCTATTTGCAGTGGGTTTGTGGATGGTCGACCTTAGCTATTACAGCGAATGGTATCGAACTGCGCCGCATTACCATCGCTCTGTCGGTATTTTACTCGCTATTTTAACTTTGGCACGCATCGTATGGAAACATGTGACGGCGTCACCAAAGGTAGAAGGCAAACGTTACGAAGTGCTTGCTGCTAAAGCAGCGCATGGTGTCATGTACCTACTATTGGTCACCATCTTTGTTTCAGGTTACCTCATTTCAACGTCTGATGGACGCGGCATCGAAGTGTTTAATTGGTTCACCGTGCCAGGAGCGGGAGAGTTATTCCCAGGCCAATCAGATATTGCAGGTGAGATTCACTTCTATGCAGCTTGGGCAGTCATCCTGATTGCAGGTTTACATGCTATTGCTGCACTAAAACACCACTTTATCGATAAAGACAACACATTAAGAAAAATGTTAGGAGCTTCAAAATGAAAAAGTCACTTTTCGCTACAGGATTAGCTATCGCTATGGCACTGCCATTTGGTGCGCAAGCTGCAGATTATGTCATCGATACCAAAGGTGCTCACGCTTCAATCAACTTTAAAGTTAGCCACTTGGGTTACAGTTTCATCAAAGGTCGTTTCAATACATTTTCTGGTGACTTTTCTTTTGATGAAAACAACATTGCTGACTCAAAAGTAAATGTTGTTGTTGATACAACCAGCCTAGATTCAAACCATGCTGAACGTGACAAACACATTCGTAGTGGTGACTTCATCGATGCTGGTAAATACAGTGAAGCAACCTTTACGAGCACAAAAGTGGTTGATAAAGGCAATGGCAAACTAGATGTAACTGGTGATCTAACGCTACACGGTGTTACTAAGCCTATTACTATTGAGGCTGAATTCGTTGGTGCTGGCAGTGACCCATGGGGCGGCGAGCGCGCTGGCTTTGTTGGCAACACTCGCCTAGAGCTTGCTGACTTTGACATCCCAGTAATGGGTGCTTCAAGCTACGTCGATATGGAACTTCATATCGAAGGTATTAAGAAGTAATTAGTTCCTTTTAGATACACTAAAAGCGCTCTTCACTTGAAGAGCGCTTTTTTATTATCTTAATCACATCACTAACATCGATAAACCAGTCAGTGATAGCGATTGAAAGCCAATAGACGTTGTAAATGTTTAGCGAATTACGCTGTTTCTAACTCGCTTTTTTCCACTAGGTTTAAACGCTCACCAAAAATCGGGCGTAGTGCTTTTAATACTTCAGTACGAGTAACCACCCCGACCATCTGCCCATTTTCAAGCACAGGAAGCACTTGTGGCTTACTTACTTTGATACTTTTAGCGCGTTCTTCGAGAGACAAAGACGTCAAGCGAGTGGCAATACCCATACTGCTCGCTGGGTACAACTGCTCTTTATCGATACATAGGAATTCCACAACATCAACGAGGCGATCACCAGCGTCAATTGCGACCACATCTCGGCTCATGATGTCGACGACTTTTTGGTCTTTCACCGGAATGTAGTCCTCACACCATAGTTCTACCATCACATCGTGAGCAGAGAAGAAGCCAACTAATCGATTTTGTACGTCTACAACAGGTGCGCTCGTTACGTGATTATCAAGTAACACATCCAGCGCGGCTGCAATTGGCGTTTCTGCACGAATGGTGACTGGTTTTGGGTTCATAATGTCTTTAACAAAAGAGGCATTTTTCATGGTGAAATCCTTAACTGACGACAGTGTTGTAGTTGTAGTGATAGAAGAAATATTCGCTGCTTTTAGTTCTGGTCGGCGAAAAATACACCAGTTTGAAAGGCCAACTAATACCGCTCCGCCGACGATGTTGCCAAGCGTGACAGGAATTAAGTTAGCGGTAATAAAGTGGCTAATGTTTAGGTCTGCGTATTGTGACGCAGGCATACCGACAGATGCCCAAAAAGATTCAGGTGCAAAATTCGCGATAACAATACCAAGTGGAACCATAAACATGTTCGCAACACAGTGCTCAAAACCGCTGCTGACAAACATTGCCACAGGCAAAATTGTCATTGCTGCTTTTGTCATTGCATTTGCAGAACTAAATGTTAGCCAAATCGCTAGGCAGACCAATAGGTTACAGAGAATGCCGAGTGCAAACGCTTGAATGAGAGTGTGGTGAAGTTTGTGTTGTGCGATGTTAAGCGCATTTAATCCCCATTGACCGCCATCCATCTGATAAAGACCAGCAGCAGTAACCAGCGCAAGTAGGAACATCGCACCAATAAAGTTACCAACGTAAACTTTGCCCCAGATCGAAAGCATCTTACCGAACGAGATTTGCTTATTGGCCCAAGAAATACTGGATAGGACGGAGCTGGTAAATAATTCACCACCGCAGATCACTATGAGGATCAATCCCATGCTAAATGCGAGTCCACCAGCTAGGCGGCTCAAGCCCCAACCAGCGCCCGTACTGCCGGTGGTCACCGTGATGTAAAACAAGAATGCTAACCCGATGAACGCGCCGGCCATAATCGCGAGGCTTAATGTCATACTGCTGGTTTTGTTTGCCTTACTTAACGCAAACTTTTCCGCTTCAACCATCATCTCTTTTGGAGAAAAATACTGGTGATTTTGAGAACTGGTCACCGCCATATTGACTCCTTAATTTGTAATCGCATAAAAAATCCTTGGTTATTAACTCAAAAATGAAATTGTTGTTTTTATTAAGAGCCTCAACGACTTCGGTTTCAAAACCATTGAGGCTTGCGGTGTTCCCGAACCGCGTAATCAGAATAGGGAGAACGGTTAGTAAGGTAAAATTGATAATATTTAGAAACCTCATCAAATTAATTGATAACTTTACGGGGCCAGGTAAAATGAACTCTATTGCTTATTGGGGCATGCTTTAACAATTGTGGGGATTGGGAAATACCCACTAATAATGGAGGACACTTTGCGCTACTCACTTAAGCAATTAGCGGTTTTCGACGCAGTTGCAGATACCGGCAGTGTAAGCCAAGCCGCAGAAAAATTGGCTTTGACACAATCAGCGACGAGTATGTCGCTTGCGCAATTAGAGAAGATGCTTGGCAGGCCGTTGTTTGAGAGGCAAGGCAAGCAAATGGCGTTAACCCATTGGGGGATGTGGTTACGACCAAAAGCAAAACGCTTGCTACAAGACGCATTGCAGATTGAAATGGGCTTCTATGAGCAACATTTATTGAGTGGTGAGATTCGTATGGGAGCGAGTCAAACACCAGCAGAGCACTTAGTTCCCGACCTTATTAGTATCATTGATAATGACTTTCCAGAAATGCGTATTTCCCTCGGTGTACAAAGTACAAAAGGGGTGATTGATGGGGTATTAGATTACAAGTATGACTTAGGGATTATTGAAGGGCGCTGTGATGATAACCGTTTACACCAAGAAGTATGGTGTCGTGATCATCTTACTGTTGTCGCAGCTTCTCATCATCCTTTTGCTCGTAATCAGTCTGTTAGCCTTGCGCAGTTAGAGCAAGCGAAGTGGGTACTAAGAGAGCATGGCTCTGGCACACGAAAAACATTTGATAGTTCTATTCACCACCTTATTGAAGATTTGGATGTGTGGCGCGAATATGAACATGTTCCGGTATTACGTAGTTTAGTTGCTAATGGTCAGTACCTTACTTGCTTACCGTATTTAGATGTAGAGCGATATATAGAAGCAGGTCATCTTGTGGCATTAAATGTACCTGAGTTAAAAATGGAAAGGACGCTTTCATTTATATGGCGTTCAGATATGGCAGAAAACCCATTAGTCGACTGCATTAAAAGAGAGGGACTGCGAATGATGAAAGGGAAGCCTTCAGTTCTTTAAAGGTTGATTAAACATTCCTACGAGATGAGTTGGGTTTATTCCCTAAATCTGTTGATTTATCGGTTGCGTCAAACTTTTAATGTAAATTGTGAAAATAATAATATCTTATTGTGATCAATATCACCGATAAGCTGAGCTGATGTATCTAACATGTGTCCTTGATTTCAATGTATGAAGGCAGTTATTGAACCATATAGGTACGATAATAGCCGAGCAGGTATGACTACCATGACGACACTTTTAGCTATTTCTATCACTACTGGAATTTTATCTGGCGTATGGGGTTGGATCGCCATCTCTTTAGGTTTGCTTTCTTGGGCTGGTTTTTTAGGTTGCACGAGCTACTTTGCAGCGCCAACGAGCGGATTGAAAGGACTAGGCATCAGCTTAATCACCAATATGACAGGCGTATTCTGGGCAATGGTAATTATTCACGGTTCCACTTACGTGGGGTTGGAAATTATTGGCTATGTGATTACCGCTATTGTGGCATTCTTCATGTGTATTCAAGCTAAACAGGCTTGGCTCGCGTACATCCCTGGTACTTTTATTGGTTCATGCGCAACATTTGCGGCTGACGGAAACTGGCAACTTGTTATTCCATCGTTGTTGCTAGGTGGTGTGTTTGGCTATCTAATGAAAGCGACAGGGCTATGGTTGCATACGAAATCAACCGCTACTTCATCTTCGCTTGCTGAGCAAGCACAGTAGTGAACCCCCGATCTTATTGGTATCCACTGTGTATTGAGTTTTATCCCTCTCAATACCCTTAATCAAAATTAATGATGTTTGATACAAGCACACCAAATTGGTGTGCTTTTTTTGTATTACAAGACAATACGCTGAGTGTAAAATACGCCTAACTCATGTATTGCCGTTGGCCATGGTAACAACGCGTTTAAGTGTCCAGCGCAGAAGAACAGGAATACACTCCATGCCTTTCTCTTCACAATGAGAAACAATAGCCAAAGCTAAGTCCGGTTTTGCATGTTTTTTCAAAACACGATTTACGACTTTTTTAGCAGGGATAGGGTGGTCATGAGGAACTTTGATGATGTCCTTAAAGAAAAGTTCAAAACCATTGTTGTACAGAAAGTGCTCGATGTCTCGGTCGGGTAACTCCGTAAGTCGATGCCTTTCCTGATCATGGTCGAGCTGTGCTCGCACTGCATGCGCGTACTTTTTCCCTGCTGGGTCGCCATCGGTAACGACATGCCAATCAATACCAAACTCTTTTGCTACTTTGATGAGTGATTTTAGACCTGATTGAGCAAACTCAACGATTTGAACCCCTTCGGCAGCCAAGTCATACCCGCATTGACGAGCCAGTTCATGAAAAAGCCAAACTTCGGTTTCGCCCTCAACAAGTAACCAGCACCGCGCAAATAATGCTCCTGAACGATGAAAACGAATATGGAAACCAATTCGGCGCAACTCATCTCGACCAAACTTTGTTGAATTTAAACTCTTAGCGATGGTTCTGTCTGATAGCCGAATTAAACGTCGAATTGAATAAAGTGGAACAGAACCGAGTAACGTGCCACTGTTGGTGGTTAATATCTTTTGCATTGGCAACAATTGCAATAAGGACCACGCTCTCGCTAGATGAGTTGGATGCAGTCGACCTTCTGGATCTTCAATGATCAGTATTGGTCTCGCGCAGCGCCTTAAATCGGTGGGACCCTTAGCTTGAAGATAGGCATTGAGTAACCCCATTAAAAGCAAGCGGCTTTGTTTGTCATTGGTTTCTTTCAAGAACTGACTCAAACCTTTATCAGAGGAAGGGCTTGTATAGAAAAGACCATCACGAGGTTTGCGTGGGTTACCTTTACTGACACTTCTGAACGCAAAATAGTGTTCAACAAGCGTTTGCATTGAGTCGAGACTACTACGAATCTCACCTTTATTTACATGGCCAGGCATAGCCAATAAGCGTCGACAGGTATTGTTGATTCGTTTTTCAATCCGAGCATTTTTACCATCGCCGTTGACATGGTTTAAATCTGGGAAGCGTCGGGAGTCACGTAGTCGGATTACAGGATGAAGTGTCATTAACTCAATAGCGAGTTTCTCTGAGTGGTGAAGTTTTTTGGGTTTGCCGTTATGATCCAAAAACGCGTACTCTGTATTAATGCCGTGCTCATCGCGAGACGCACTAATACGATAGTAAATGACTTGCTCACCATCTTCGTTGGTGCACCATGTAGGCTTTATGCGTCTGTAGCGTCCCGCTTTTACTTCGTTTTTATCCTGTGCTTTAAAACAAACAATGATCTGTAAGTGTTGTGTTTGTGGATGAGAAATTGAGTAGTCAACGTGAAAATCTTTCAGTTTGAATTGATACAATGAGCCATTGGCAGGTAATGCGATGGAAAGGGCATCGAGTAATGATGATTTGCCCCACGTGTTTTCACCGATAAGCGTGGTGAGTTCGTCAAAAGAGAGTGAAAGGCGTTTGATGCCTCTAAACCCGGAGATTTCGATGCGTTCTAGTCTCATCTCAATCCTCCTTGCAATTATTTGAATTATCGAGAGTTATTTTGCTACTCCTAAGCATATATGAATTCGAAATTTTTGAGTTAAGCTCAGTTCACAAAATTACGAGAGCCTCTTACTGAATAGAGACCGTTACAAGCGAGGCTTGCTTTCAAAGCCGGGGGACAGCATCGTGATCACTTAAACATGAAATCCTAAATCGCAGTTTCATAAAATTCATGATTCTGTCATGATTCACTTCTTATTATTATAAGGAATGAAAAAAGAGAAGATGAAGATGAATAACAATCATAAGCCAGTGAGAATCAAACTGGCACACATCAATGACACACATTCCTACTTTGAACCAACGTCATTACAGTTAAAGCTTAAGATAAACAATGAACTCACGCTAGAGCCTTATGTCAGTGCTGGCGGCTTTTCTCGTATCGCAACCCGAGTCGAGCAGTTAAGAGATGATGCTCAGCGCCAAGGTCATGGGATGTTGTTCCTCCATGCCGGAGATTGCTTCCAAGGCACGCTGTATTTCTCACTATTTAAAGGCAAAGCTAATGCCGACTTATTGAACGCATTAAAAATTGATGCAATGGCGTTAGGCAATCATGAATTAGATATGGGGAATGAGCCAGTTGCATTGTTTTGCCAACGTACTCAGTTCCCATTGCTTGCTGGCAACTGGGATTTATCCAATGAATCGCTTAAAAAACCTCACCGTATCAGTGATTGCAAGGATGTATATAGTTACCAACCGGATACACAGAGCGCACAATACATTGTTAAAGAATTCCATGGTGAGCGGGTCGCGATTTTCGGATTATCCATAGATAAAATGAGCGACATCGCAAACCCTGATGCAGACACGCCTTTTCACTCAGCAATTGAAACCGCCAAGGCGACCGTAAAACAAATCCATTCATCAGGTATAAAAAATATTATTCTTCTGAGCCACTTAGGTTATGAAGGTGATTTAGAGTTAGCTGAGCAAGTCGCAGGTATTGGTATAATTGTTGGTGGACACAGCCACCGGTTGCAAGGTGATTTTTCATCAATAGGGTTAGGACAAGACGATCCCTACGGTATTAAAGTTAATGATACCTATGTGGTGCAAGCGGGTTTCCATGCTTTGACAATGGGGCACTGCGTCATTGAGTTTGATGAATACGGTAAAGCAACGATGTTGAGTGGACAAAATGAACTGTTGCTTGGCCGACGTATTTTTTGGGACTCGACGCTAAACCAACAGCTCGACCAAGGTGTATTCGAAACCGCGTGCGACTTCATCCATGGTCAACCGAATGTCGTGGTTTGTAAGAAACACCCGGAAACTCAAGCTATCCTGAGCGATAAATATATCCCTCAGGTTAGGCAGTTACAGTCACAAGTCATTGCTAGTGTTGACACCAAAAAGCGTCATGTGAGAATTCCCGATGAATTTGGTGAGAGTGAGTTGGCTTCCTCCGTTGCCCGCTCATTTCTGCACTGTTTAAACAAACGTGGATATGACGTTCAATTTGCAATTCATAATGCGGGTGGCGTGCGAACCTCTTTGAACCCTGGCAACATCACAGTGGCAGACATTGCCGGACGACTGTTGCCTTTTGCCGTTCCTATCGGCTTTTACGATGTAAAAGGCAGCGCTATTCGCCGTGCACTTGAAGGCGCGATAAATAATGCACTCAACAATGGCGTAGAAGGCACTGGATCTGGCAGTTATCCGTACACTTACAATTTAAACTTCGAGTACCACGCAGATGCCCCAAAAGGTGAAAGAGTTCAATCATTAGTGATTTTTGATGGCAAACAATGGGTAGGTGTTCAAGATGATGTTTGGTATCGAGGGGCTTCTTCTGCCTATACGATGAAAGGGAAAGAGGGGTACGACGCATTGCAGGAGATGAAAGGAGAAGGGCGTGTGACCAGTTTGTCCATGGCTGATTGTTTTATTGAACTCCTGACCGATGAGCCAAACTGTTTGAATCAAAGTCACAAACTTTACACAAAGCGACGTCGATAATAGATACTGGTATTGATTTTGCTGCTCTCCACTTACTACATGGGTTGATGAGGATGGCAGTATGTGGAATAAAGATTGGGCAGATACGGCAGTCGTGGTTGCCTGGATCGCAATTTGGTCAACACTGGTCTACTTTGTGCCTCTAAGCGGCTTTTGAATTGCTAAGAATGTGGATGTTACAAAAGGGAGCAGTAATGCTCCTTTTTTGTATCTATCTTCCCCGTTAGGGCTCTAACCAATGAAGAGTTTGTCTTGATCCATTTGCTGCTTTTTGTCTGTTTACTAAAGTTCAGGTGGTTGAATCCATTTCTTTCTTTTTATAGTGCTTCCTGATTTTTGATAAGAATTTTATTTCGATAAGACAAGGCTTTTTTGTTGGAAAGCCTGACGCTCGGCGTTATTATGTCGGCGTTTGGGGAGTAGTTAGCGCAAGTTTACTTATCGTCATCTCGTTAAGCATCAGCTTATCCGGTAAGTAAAGGTGTTACGTGGTTCATTCACGTCAACACTTCAACGAGACCAACGCATTCATTGACTAGCAGCACATAATCGTTATGTGGCTGTTGGTTGTTATTGTCTGCGGAAGGTCACCAAACGAAGTCCTTCCGCCATGGGAGGAAATATGTCTCTTATCGAAAATACCACCCAATTGAGCCAATCGGTGCCTCTTCAAGAATCATTAGCGATGTATGGTGCTTTTGGTTTATTTACCCTTGTTCTTGTTACGCTTGATATCTATCAAACACGTGGTGGCGCTATCACGATGAAAAAAGCCATCGTTTGGAGTGTTTTTTGGTTCTTGCTTGCCTTTGTTTTTGCAGGTTCTATTTATTTATTCTGGGACTTTTACGCGCCACATAGCGCTTATACGAACGACAAAGCAACGATTTCATTCTTAACTGGTTACTTACTAGAGAAGTCGTTAAGCGTTGATAACTTGTTTGTGTTTGCCATCATCTTTGCACAATACAGTGTGCCGGAGCATTTGCGTCCGAGAGCATTGCTTTGGGGGGTGATAGGTGCGCTAGTTTTACGCGCTGTCATGATTGCGGTTGGTGCTCAGTTACTTGCACAGTATCACTGGGTATTGTACTTATTTGCTGCTTTCCTTATTTGGACAGGTGTTAAGCTAGCTCGCGACAAAGGCGAAGCAGAAGAGGTTAATCCATATCCGGAGCAGTTGATTCGAAAGGTATTGCCAGTTACAGATGACTACCAAGGAAATCACTTAATCTTAAAGCAAGCTGGTAAGTGGGTGGCAACACCGATGCTGATCGTTGTTGGTGTCATTGCAGTAATGGACGTTATGTTTGCATTGGATTCTATACCAGCTATATTCGCGGTAACGCGAGAGCCATTTTTAGTCTTAGCCGCGAACGTATTTGCATTATTGGGTTTGCGATCGCTGTACTTTGTTCTTCAAGCAATGTTAGATAAGTTTGTGTACTTAAAACCAGCATTATCAGTAATCATGATGTTTATCGGGGTGAAAATGCTATTGGTTGGAACAGAATATGAGATTCCGACAGCATGGTCTCTCACATTTTTAGTTGTTGTGATGACATCGGCAGTGGTGGCATCACTCCTAAAAAATAAAGCGAAGCGTCAAACTAGCGTTAATATTACTAATCAAAAAATATAAAGTAAGCACTAAAATCAAAAGAAATAACGAAAAATATTGTTAAATATATGTTGTTGCTTAAGGGGCGATTATGCAGGTAATGTTCAGTTATTCAATGTAATCGCAGCAATTGTGATTATTTATGCCGTTATTATTCATTTGTATTTTTGAGTTTTGTAATGAGTTTGTTTTATTATAAATTCTAATCTGAATGGGTAAAATTTGTCATTTCTTAAACAATAATAAACTGACTAATATACAACCAACTAAACAGACTACTGCTTTTAAAGAGAGGCAATCATGGCACAAGCAATGCAAATGACAAATGTAGCTTTACCAACCTCTATGGATAAGAAAACCTACGCGGTTAACTTCAAAGGACTGATTGCTCACTTACTGGACATTCTATTTGTAGATAACACTGCGCCACGCAGTTACTACGCAGAAGACTTGTCAGCACATATTCAAAAAGACATCGGTATGTACCGTTAATATTGAAATAGTGTAAGAAATACCGGCCTATGAGCCGGTATTTTTTTATTTGTAAAACATGCCTACTCAACCTACGCCCTAGAAAAGAAACACTCTAGAGGAGGTAGACATGATAGTAGATTAAGTGTTGTATAGAAAAACGGAGCACCATTGGTGCCCCGTTTTGACTTGACTGAAGTGAGATATTACTTCTTGCGGCAGTATTCTGCGATCACGTACATCGACTGACCACCATTTGCCTTACCCGAAACTAGCTTTGGATCATCGCCAAGGCTAATGCCACGAATCACTGTACCTTGTTTGATTACTTGGTTAGTGCCTTTTACTGGTAGGTCTTTAATTACTGTTACATCGTCACCTTTCTTAAGTTCAGTGCCGTTACAGTCAACCGTTTTATCGTCAGCAGACATCCCTTTCATTGCCCAGTTCATTTGCTCTTCTTCCATGTACATCATGTCAAGAGCATCTTGAGCCCAGCTTTCTGTGTTTAGGCGAGTGAGTTGGCGCCATGCAGTCACTTGTACAGCAGGAACCTGGCTCCACATACTTTCGTTTAGACAACGCCAGTGGTTAATGTCTTTTGGCTCATCGATCTCACCCAGACACTTATCACAAACCATGATGGCAGTATCAACCGTCACATTACCGTGAGGTGGGACAGCGTATGCAGTTAGTTGAGATTCAGAAGAACACAGTTCACATTTTGACTCGCAGCGCGCAAGCAGAGTAGCTTCAATAGACATAAGGACTCACCTTAGTAATGTTATTTTGTGGCGGTATTATCCACTTTATCCTGAGAAATAAAAGGGTGTTAGCGAATTAAAGACTAGATTTTACAATACTCCAACCTGATTAAGGTGAAGATGTAAAATATTCGCTAAATAAATAATACGGAAGTATAAAAGACACTATTAATTGTTTTGGCTTATGAATTAGTTGTGTCAATTTCTACAACGATTACAAGCTTAAAAGAGGTAAATTTAGAGAGAGGGTGGCTAGAACATAGCCCTCTAATTTACAGAGGGCCTGTCGTTAACGTTCGACAATCTGGACAATTTGCTCTTTTGAAATACTCATTTCTTTACCATCCATGTCTTCATATTCGTACATACCCGTTTCCTCGTTCAGGTCTGGTTTACCGTAAGAGGTAATAATTTTCCCTTCATTTGTCGACATCAGATATTGGCTACTTCCGCATGCAGAAAGAAGTAATACAGTGGCAATAACAGTCAATACGCGCATAGAGTTTTCCTTTTAAACAAGTGAGTTAGGCAAAGACATCGATTTAACTATAGCAGAGGAAATATGAGTGGGTTTGAATAGAATTGAAATGAAAAAGCCCAGTAGAAACTGGGCTTTGGTAGGAAGGGTGTTGCGATTACTTCAAAACAGAAGTGTTAGTGACACCTGTTAGTGCGTCATCCATTAAGAAGTCAGTGTTTTCCATCTGCATCTCTACATGATGATCAATATCAGACAAAGTGCCATTTGGCGAAGCAAAAGTACTGTGCGATGCAGTAGCATTAAACTGTACAAAGCTCGCAGTTGCATTCACAGTAGTGTCCGTACTGTTCACAGTCTTCAACCCTAGCTTATTAGCAAGCGGTTCAGTACCCGCGAATGGTGCATTTGGAACGCTGTTTGGTACTGTGCTATCGCCATCCACTTCTGTCATAAAGAATGGTGTCGTTAGCGAACCAGATGCCACTAAATCTGAAGCGTTTGTGAACGGATCGACAGTGTCTAGTGTAGTCTGTGCTGCATAGATAAATTGTGAGAAACCTGCTTCTAGCGCTGCTACTTGAGCTTCCGTTGCCGCAGCCTCAAATGCTTCGTAACATGTTTTATCTTCTAGATCCGCACATGATGCATCAGCGTAAGTCGCATAGTCTTTTGATGCTGCATAAGCGAGGTTATGTTTGATCTGAGGGCCGTAATTGTCTGAACCCAGTAACAAATTACCAATTTGTCCACCAGAGTTCTGTACTGATGCAGAACTAAAGGTGTACAGCGCATCGGCAGTAGGGCTGCCCAATGTATTGTTTGCTGCTGCGACGGCAGATGTAGCTACAATACCGCCAAGTGAATGACCTAGCATTTTGACCTTTGAACCCGTCATTGGGTTGAAGCCTTGCAGAGGACCTCCAGCTAAAAGACCGCCTTGAGCAGATACTACCAAGCTAGCGCGCAAACCTAACACATCCAGAACACTTTGACGTAGGTTGTCACGCGCAACGGCTAAGTTGGAAAGATTTAGATAAGCCAGTACATTCGCATTTGCGGAACGTTGTTCATCTAAGCTGCGCGTACCATGAATAGGTAAGTCAATAGCGATAACTGCCACACCTGCTTTTACCATATTGAACGCGAACGCGTACGCATTCTCTTTCGCTGAGGTGATGCCGTGTTGATAAATCACAACGTCTGTCGCGACGCCAGATTTAGGTGTGAAGACCAGTACTTCGACATCTTCAACCGATTTCACTACGGGAACAGGCGAGTAGCGAGTAATGATACGCTCACTATCAAGCTGGGTACCATCGGTAAGAGTAAGCTTAGCTCCAACAAGTTTTAGCTGCTCTGTAGGATCTGTAGCAAGCTTTGTCACATCAACAGGATCATTTGCAAAAACGCCTGTTGATAGCTGCTGAACCATGTTTGCTTGCTCGTTCGGATCCGCTAATGCTGCGCTTAGCTTCGCTAGGCTTGGCATCGCAGATACCATTGGTTGCATGTTCCAGCTTGCGCCTTTTTCCAGGTAATGAGGCAGTCTTACCACACCTTGTGTCACGCTTACATCGGCACCTGATTGCATGTAAAGGCCTTTAATTGCCGTTTTAGCTGCGTCTAGATCGCTAATGTATTTACTAAAGTCATCGTCAGAGTCTAGCGCAGTGCTAAAGTCTTGGGTTTCACCGAGCGTTATTGTGTAGGCCGTTGATAAGTCAACTGAACCTTCGTTTGAGTCATTTTTGTAAACGGTATTTAGTGTGTTTGCGCCGGTAGAAAAACCAGTAGCGGTTACTCCTTTGACTGCCGCTAACGTATCACCTACAGACTGGGTACTGAACCATGAGGAGTAAACGATGTCGTTAGGGTTTACTTTGGCGATACCAAAAATGCCTTCAACCGCCTGAGTGACTGCTTGAACAGAAGCAAGGTCGCCAGTTTCATAAACGATTTCTTTCGATTTACCAGTCGCATAACTTGCTGATGTACCAATTGGCTCACCATTCACGTCAGTAACATCTTGTGTAACCGCAAAAATGTACTCGCTTGACTCATCAAGTGCAGCCAAGAACTGGACGTATAGAGAGTTACCTTTTGCTTGAACTACGTAGTCCTGATTCTGAACGAGTACCTCTTCGATTGGGTTAGATTTACCGTCCCACTCGGTTAAGCGTTGGTTAATCTTGATGACTTTAACACCAGACGGCAACATGCCCGTTGCAAAACCATCGCCTTTAAAGTTCAGAACGATTGGCATAGACGTTGACCATCCATCCATCGTATTCATCGAGGCTCTAGGGTTGGTTAAAGCATCATCGCCATCAGTTGGCAGACCAAGCGTACCATCGCTTGTGTCCATTAATAAGTAAGACGGTGCCGGTACATCTGCGTTCGCTCCTTGAAGCGTAAAACTGATGGATGTTTCGCGATCAAGCAATGCTTGGACTTCATCTTCAAATTGAACTTTGTCGGAAGTACCAGAGCTGGAGGTATCATCACCACAACCAGCAAGAAGGATTGCAGAACAAAGCATTGATAATTTAAACGTGTGTTTCATTGGTTTACTCCGTAATCCCATTATTTGAAGGTGTAGTTCATCTGTACCGCGCTGATGTAAGCAGTACCTTCTGAGTCAAACTTAATCTCTTCACCCAGAGCATTTGTCTCAGTGAAAGAGCCTGATTTACTCTTAACAAGTGCAAAGCCTGCATCGAAAGTTAAATTCTCACTCATTGCGTAAGTTAGGCCCGCGCTGTACCAAAAACGGTCACTGTCAGGGATACTCAATGTCGCTTCACCTGCTTGTTCGTCGTACGCAAAGCCTGCACGGAATGTCCAGTCTGTATTAAGTATGTAAGTTGCACCAATGGAGTAGCGATTGTTGTCTTCATATTTCTCAGGTTTAAAGAAACATACTCCGTCATTACATTCGTTACTGGTCGCTTTTAGTTCTTTAAATGTGCTCCAGTCGGTTTGTTGCCAGCCGTAATGTACAGCCCATTGTTCATTCAATTGATGGAAAGCCGATAATTCGATAATTGAAGGAAGAGAGATTTTTAAACGGCCATCCACTTTTGGTGATGAAGCTCGACCAGAGTCGTAACTACTAAACTCACCGTCATCAAAATCTAGATCAACCTTAGAGCGGTAGCCAAAGCCAAAACGGTTGTTTTCATTTAGCTCAAATAAAGCGCCGACATTCCAACCCCAAGCGAAAGTTTCGCCTTCCATGCCGACAAGGTTATCGGACTTATTACCACCTAAAATACCGGCGAGTGCGCCTTTGTGACGAGTCAGCTCTGCTTCAGCGTATACGAGGTTGATACCACCACCGACACTGAAAGACTCGTTGATACGGTAAGCGACATTAGGGTTGATGTTTACTGAAAGTAGGGAAGTGTCACCCGCCATATCACCTGCGGAAATATCATTTGGATAGTCGGTAGCAACACCGTATGTTGTGAACATACCGATACCCCAAGCCCAGTTATCATTGATAGGGCTGATGTAATAACCTGCTGGCACGATCTGTAAAGGAGCGACATCTTTCGCGTGTTCATTGTTTACAGTGTCGTACACATCGACTTCAGGGTCGATGATAGATAACGCGCCCGAAAATTGAGCTTCTTTGAAAAGTGTCATTGCTGCAGGGTTACGAGCAAGGACGCTGGCATTATCTGCGACAGCCCCTTCACCTGAAAATGCTCGACCAAGACCAGATGCCGAATGTTCAGCTACCTGGAAGCCCGCTGAGTGGGCATTACACGCAAACAATATTGAAATTGTAAGCAGAGAGCAGTGCTTCTTGTTCATCCTTGACCCTCCTAGGGTGTCATAATGCTGGACCGAAGTCCTTGTAATTGTTGTGTGGTACTTACACCAATTGTTAATACGCGAAATACAACGATGATGTAAATGTAATGTTAATTGTATGTTTAATAACTTGTCAAAGTTTGAGCGTATTTTGCGTTTTAAATATGATGCATAGGTCAAACGATGGCTTGTAAGGGCATGTATTATCTTTATATTTTTGAAGAGAATGGTACGACCAGAATTGTTTTGCGAGCTTTATAGTTAAATAACGATCAAATCAAGAGATAGCTCGCTTTGCTGTTTCTTCACTTCACAGGCATAATTCGCGCTCGCTATGTAGTTATTCAATAGACGCAATAGGAACCGCATTGGAATTACTGAATGTTGAATTTTTAGGTCGTTCGCTAAGGCTCGAAGGATCGATGGCTGGGTGGCAGCAGTTATATTGGGATAATACGTTGGTGTCTCAAATCGATGCCAGTGACAATACCGCAGAGACTTGTCTACACCAGTTTAGGCTCTCTGCGGGTGAGGAAATCCTGAACTGTCATTTAGAGTGTTCTTTAACATGGCAACCGTTTGAATTGAGTTACAAGGTCACAATTAACGGTGAGCTCGTCAATGAAGGTTGTCGAAATGAAAAAGACATCGAGCGCCAAGTGCCAGAAGTTACGCCACCATCCGAAAAGCGTTTAAGTGTAATAGGCCTCGTATCTCTTGGGATGAAAGCACTTAAAAGTGCGAAAGTTATTAAAGTGGCGTTAGCGTCTGCAAGTCTCGCTGCATATTCTTGGCTATTTTCCATCGAGTTCGCGCTAGCGTTGATCGCTTGTTTGGTTTTTCATGAATATGGTCACATTAGAGCGATGAAGTATTTTGGAATGAAGACCAAAGGAATCTATTTGATTCCATTCCTAGGTGGTTTGGCGCTAAGTGACGAAAAGATAAACACGCGCTGGCAGGATGTGGTTATCTCAATCATGGGACCATTTTTCGGTTTAGTACTTAGTATTGTTTTTACTTTGCTTTATTGGATGACTGGTGAGGTGATCTTCGCTGGGCTTGCTGTGTTTAACGCCTTGCTAAACCTATTTAATCTGCTGCCTATTTTACCATTAGATGGTGGCCATGTGCTCAAAAGTATTACCTTCTCAATGAATACTTGGGTCGGGTTAGTTGGCAGTATTGCGACCGCTTTATTAGGCATTTTTATCAGTTACTATTTCGGTCTGACGTTGCTAGGGTTTTTATTGTTAATGGGAATGTTGGAAGTGGTGATGGAATGGAGAGCTCGACATCAAAGCCATTTATTGCCATTAACCCGTTATGGGCAGCTATTCTCACTGGCTTGGTACTTGGTCTCTGTCGGAGGTTTTGTTTCTATCATCTGGTATTTTGCCACTCTCGGAGATAGTTTGTTAAGTTTGCCGCTACAGATATTGGGCACTTGATTAGAATCATTAAAAGCTCCCTAGGGAGCTTTTTGTTATTTGGCAAGTTAAGTAGGTAGACGATAGTAGCAATGAATTAGCCACATCTTGGTGCTTTCGCGTTATACGCAGGCAGCTTATTTATGGTTGCTTGTAAATCTTTAATGCGCGTACTGTGCGATGGGTGGGTTGAGAAGAATTCAGGTGGTTGAGAACCACCTGATGCAGCACTCATATTTTTCCATAAATCGACACTTTGACGTGGGTCGAAACCTGCTTTTGCCATGAATTCCAGCCCGACAATATCAGCCTCAGATTCCTGAGTACGACCGTATGGCAAAATAACACCGTATTGGACACCGACACCAAGTGCCGCCATCGTCATTTGTTGATACTGTTTGTACTCGGAAGCTCCAATGGCAACGTTTGCTAGAGACAACCCGGCATTTGCTAACTGACTTTGTGAAAGACGTTCATTACTGTGGTCAGCGAGGACGTGAGCGACTTCGTGACCAATAACTGTTGCCAACTGATCTTGGTTTTTCGCGACATCTAAAAGCCCGGTATACACGCCGATCTTCCCACCTGGTAGAGCAAACGCATTGACTTGTTCACTATCAAAAACAACGACTTCCCAGTCTTTAAATCCAGATTGAGCGGGAATGGTGTCAGTGATGTGTTTGGCAACGCATTGAACGTAGGCATTCGTTTTGCGATCTTTGCTGATTGGGATATCTTTCTTCATTTGTTCGAAAGATTTAGCGCCAAGCGATGACATTTCCTGATCTGAAAACATCAGGATCTGGTTGCGACCCGTCGGTGATGCGCTACACGCTGTTAAACCCGCGATAGTTAAAAGAGCAGAGGCTTTCATCCATACCTTCATAACAGGCTCCATTTAATTTTTTGTTTTGAAGCAATAGTATATACCCAAATAGTAACATGATGCATGGATCAAGTTATTCATCTGATTAATAAAGAGGGTGAGATGTTACGTCTTGAAGTTATGCCCAAGTAGCGTCTATGCTAGCTTCCTAGCACATCGTTACAACCTAACAAACCAGTTTGTGAAACTAAGAGTAAAACAATGAGTATATGGAAAAAGCCCGTAAGCATAGAGATTCTGAATGCCACGTCAAAAAATACCCTGATCGAGCACCTACAAATTAAATATACAGATTTCACTGACGACTCCCTTACAGCAACCATGCCCGTATGCAGCTTTACTCATCAACCTTTAGGAATGCTTCACGGTGGTGCATCAGTCGTGCTCGCAGAAACATTAGGCTCATTGGCTGCAAACTTCTCTGTCGATGAAGGCAGCTACTGCGTCGGTTTAGATATTAACGCGAACCATGTGCGAGCCATGCGAAGTGGTCATGTGATTGGTACGGCAAAACCGCTTCATCTGGGTATTTCAACGCAAGTGTGGCAAATCGATATCACTGATGAGCGAGGCCGTTTAGTGTGTACCAGTCGCTTGACCATCGCTGTGAAACAACACAAAACAAAGTCGGTATAAACTAAGATGGTGATTGAGTTTTCATTAGGAAAAATCATTGCAACCCAGCGTGAAATAGTGATTAAGCTCTCCGGTAGTGCAATGGTAACCTTGCAAGCGCAAACCGATGCAATTCAGTTGCTGGGTAGAGGAGCGAACGTTGTTTTATCTCATGGAGCAGAGTGCAAATGGTCTATCAAGCTGGACAACGAGGAACAACTGGCTGAACTTTCGCGAGAAATTGGTATCGATATTCAATAATCTATAGTGTGATGTTTGCACTTTTTGGTAAAAATGAGGAAACTTAGCTTATCGACAACAAGATAAGAATTTCCTCTTTATGAGTAGCCCTCGTTTACGTGTTCAGTTCGAAACACTGTTTGAAAAATTTTCCGGTCACGATACGGACGTTCAGCTCGAAGACATCACCGAAGCGTTGTTTTGTACACGTCGTAATGCTCGTATTGTTCTAAATAAACTTGAAGAAGAGGGCTGGATTGAGTGGCATCCGGCAGCGGGTCGAGGAAAACTTTCGAAACTCGTTTTTAAACGTAATCGAAGCGATGTCAGCGAAAACCTCGCCAGGCGTTATCTCGATGAAGGGAAAATCGGTCAGGCTCTAGATGCGCTTGATAACGATGCGGCACGATTGACGCAGGTTATCCAAGGTTATTTAGGGCTTCAGCATCGACAGGGCGAGCAGGTCGTGCGTTTGCCTTATTATCGACCATTGTCGATGTTAAACCCGCAGAAACCGATGCGGCGTTCTGAACAGCACATCGCCAGACAAATTTTTAGCGGACTCACTCGCCTTGATGAAAATGAACAACTTCAACCAGATTTAGCCCACACGTGGGAAGCAATTTCTGATACACATTGGCGTTTTTATCTTCGTCGTGGAGTACGCTTTCATAACGGTGAACCGTTAACAACCAGTTGTGTTCTTGAAAGTGTGCTTGCGTTAAATAGCTTGAACTTGTTTTCTCACATAAAGCGGGTGTCTTCGCCACAAAAGTGGACCGTTGATATTGAGCTCGTCCGTCCTGATCGCTACCTGCCTCTGGCTCTGAGTGAGTCGCAAGCAAAAATTTTGCTACCGAGTGCTTTGCGTTCTGAAAGCTTCGATAGACAACCGATAGGGACAGGGCCGTTCCAAGTTAAAATGAATGATGATAAGCGTCTTATTTTGACTGCTTTTGATGGCTACTTTGGTTTTCGCCCTTTACTTGACCAAGTGGAGGTGTGGGTAATCGATGAAGCCTATTCTTCAATGGTTTATCCAAGCCTGTCAAAGCCGAAGATGGATAAACAAGGTTCATCCGATGAAGTAGAGCTGGACCCTGGATGTACATTCCTATTACTAAACAAAAACACCGGGATTGCAAAAGATCCACGTTGGGCAGAGTTCCTCTCGCAAACCCTCAACAGTCACCAGATTTACGCGCATGTTCCACAAGATAAAGTGATGGAACTGGGAGTATTGCAAGCCTTTGGCCTTAAGCCCGGTTGGATTGATCTTAGGCCAGCGGAAGCGGGCAGCGTACCACAGGCTAATAAGGTAATTTCCGTAGCGTATCAGAAAAAGCATCCGATGTTTCCAGTAGTTGCCAAGGCCATCAAGACACTCTTAAAACCGCACGGTATAGAGGTTGAGTTTATTCGTTATGATTCTCAACCGCCCGCACCGGAGGAAGTGGATATCTGGGTGAAAGCTATGGGCATTGCAACGAACCGAAATGACGCGTTGGCGGGCTGGCTCCTGGATTACAGTGATATTGAGAAGTTCAGTTCAGGTTACGATTTTAGTGAATGGGCTAAACTTGTCGATCAATGGCGTGCCGGCATGCACACAGACTTTCCTGCGCGTGAGCTAGGACGACAATTAGTAAAAAGCTGTCAGGTGATTCCTATGTTTCACTGCTGGCTAGGCGTGAATAAAGACCACAGCGGTGCGTTACAAAATGCAAAGTGTAATGCCTTAGGTTGGTTTGATTTTAATAATGTATGGGTCAAACCGGATATAGAAAGTAACCATGGCGAAACCGAATAAAAAACAACCGACGAAAACCGTCGATATCTTTTGCTCTAAATGTAAAACTCAACTATTTAAGTACCGTAAAGGCGGGAAAGGCGCACTGGTTAAATGCTTCAAAGAGCGCATTGTTGACGATTTCACACAAACCCCATGTATTTGCCCCGCTTGCGGACAAGAGTTTGCAAGAGACACTTTAGTAAGAGGAACCCCCGCTTACAAAATGATTGGCGGCAAAGTGACGATGAAATAATAAAGGGCTAGAAAATGAGTATGAAACATGACTATTGCATGGTTTTAAGTACAACCAGTAATGAAAAAAATCGAGATCAGATCATTAAAGGTTTGCTAGATGCTCAATTAGCCGCGTGTATTCAAACGATGCCTATTGAAAGTCACTATGTGTGGAAAGGGGAGATTTGTACTGACAACGAATGGTTGCTGGTGATCAAAACTCGTCGAGAACTTTATGAATTGGTGGAAGAGAAAATAGAAAACCTGCACGAATACGAGGTAGCTCAAATCGTACAGGTTCCAATTGTTGATGGGTTTAACCCTTATTTAGAATGGTTGAGAGAATCGACGTTGAGCCGACATTAAGAATAACGACAACACTGCACCAACGGTATCGCACAACATATCTTTCTGGGCGTCCCATATGTCACCTTGCGAGCCCAGAAAGGCAATTCCCTCATCGCCACCAGCCAACTCCGCATACCACCATTCGATAATCTCATAGCCAGCAGCAAGTGACATGATAGCAAACAAGGCAAACCAGCAAGAGAACGCTTTGTTGAACCGTTTTTTGTTTATCAAGTATTCAGCGATCGGATATGCGTAAAGGCCAATTGAAAAGTGCGCAACGCGATCAAAATTATTTCGCTCTGAACCAATCATGTCGTTAAACCAGTCAAACGGCACTTCGGAGAACGTATATTTCGCACCGATAGTGTGCAAACAGAGCCAGATGAACATTAAAAAGTAAGCCGTATTACTGAACTGATAGCGAATCGAAATCGCCCAAATAGCAACAAGAATACCAATCGCCGGGATAATCTCCGCAAACCAAACTGCGCGTGAGTTAGGTTCCAACGCAGAAAATAAAAACACGATGGCATAAAAAATCGTTAATCCTAAGAGTGTCGAGGTGCTTTTCATAGAGTTATTTGATCCTTCAATTTATCTTACAGTGGGACTCCATAGATTGTGTTAATGATTGCACTTAATTGAACAGTGTGCAATTGATATTTTAATGGGTTTTTTGATCACTGAAAATGTTGATTTATTGGCAAACTGCTCAACATTAAAACGTTTGCGCGTGCACTTTTCATTAAAGTTTGATTTACAACATGCCCATCCATAGAATCCATGATTCAGTCTAATAAAAAAGAAGTAAAGCCATGAAACTGGAAACTGTCGATTATCTTGCTGACGATGCTGCTCAACAGTTCGTTACATCTCTAAGCGAAACGGGGTTCGGTGTGTTGAAAAACCACCCGATTCCACAAGAGCTTGTAGAGTCAATTTACAAAAACTGGCATGAGTTTTTCTGTTCAGATCAAAAGAATGATTTTCACTTTAACGTAGACACCCAAGATGGCTACTTCCCACCTTCTGTGTCTGAAGTGGCGAAAGGGCACAAAGTGAAAGACATCAAAGAGTACTTTCATGTTTACCCTTGGGGGCAGATCCCAGAGCAGCTTAAAGCTGAAATCTTAGAGTACTACGAGCGTGCCAATGCATTTGCTCAAGAGCTATTAGGTTGGGTTGAAGCGTACGCACCTAAGGACGTTCAAGAGAAGTTCTCTATCGCGTTGTCAGAAATGATCAATAACAGTGACAAAACATTACTACGCGTGCTTCACTACCCACCGATGACAGGCGAAGAAGAGCCAGGCGCTATTCGTGCTGCTGCGCATGAAGACATTAACCTGTTAACGGTTTTGCCTGCTGCTAATGAACCTGGACTGCAAGTAAAGAGTAAAGAGGGTGATTGGATCGATGTACCATGTGACTTCGGGAACTTAATCATCAACATTGGTGATATGCTTCAAGAAGCGTCAGGTGGTTATTTCCCTTCAACGACTCACCGTGTAATCAACCCTACGGGTGGCCGTCAAGAAAAGTCACGTATCTCATTACCGTTGTTCCTGCATCCAAAGCCGGAAGTGGTGTTATCTGAGCGCTACACTGCACATAGCTACCTTATGGAACGTTTACGTGAGCTAGGGGTTATTTAACCTTTACGTGATCTCCTTACAAAGGCCGATGGTGAATGACTATCGGCCTTTTTGCATTTATGCTACAAAGTGGAAACTATGTTTTTTGTGCCGTGAATGGGGCCCTAAACTCGTGTCAGAGAGGATGAATGGAAGGACAACGTACTGTCAATAGTATTGAGCCTCATGCAATAGAAAATCCGCTGCTTTGGCCAATGTTAGAAATTCTGAGAAAACAGCCCTCTAATTGGAAAGTGCACACCTTGGCAAGCTCGTTGGGTGAACAAGGTTATATTTCAAAGCTGGACGACTCTCCCGATAAGGATTTATTCAAAAGAAATTTCCTGATCATGAATGCATTATATCAACTGCAAGACACTCTGTATCCGGATAGTTGGCTTCAAGTCGAAGCCATGGATATTCAGCTCATGTCTTCGATGGAAGCTTTGAGGCATAAGATCGATATTCATGATCCTTTGCGTGAGTATTACTTAGATTGGCGCAATTACGAAGCGGATGAAGATGAAGTGCGTCGACTGTTGAATGAATTTTGGACAACTTATCAAAAGTTCATCGGTGGTTCGTCAGTAGCCAGCGTAGATAAGACAAAGGCACTGTCACTATTTGAACTTAACACTGACGCTACGCCTGCGGAAATTAGAAAACAATGGCGAAAACTCGCGCTTCGTTGGCATCCTGATCGAGAAAATGGCGATGCAGAAAGATTTAGAGTTCTTTGTGAAGCGTGGAATGTACTGAGAAACGAATGATTCGCTAAGAATAAAGATAAAGGAAGGCAGCTAACTATAGCTGCCTTTTGATTGAACTGTCTCTGTCAGCGTATCAAAACTAGCATGATGACTTAAACTGAGATTTTCGCATGCGGTTGAGGGCAGCCATAACGTCTAGTGTGCGTGGTTTGGCTAAGTCGCCTTGCTTAGGAAGAGCGGCATGCCACTCACCAGACAGCATTTCTTCAATCTCCTTCGCCGGATGATTACACCAACCTGGAAGTTGAGCAATTTGGAACCATAACCAGCCAATTGTGTTGACTTCATCGGCTGACTCTATCTGTTCCAAAGCGCTAAGATCAGTAAACTCTTTACCAAATCGAAGTGACTCTTTGCCTTTCGCATTCACACGGAACTTGCCGTCAGTCAGAATATTCATCAACGCAACGCGGTTCAGTGCTCGAGGTGGGAAGGTCTGTAAACGTTCTTCTGACTCGTTATGGCGTTGAGTAGGGTGCTGAGCGATAACTTCTTTCGCTTTTTCAGTCACATCAACGGCTTGGTAGTCGTGCATTTGAATGACGGTATCGGCAACGTCTAAGTAGTCGCCCGACCCACCCATAACGATAATGGTAGAGATATCAAGATCATCTCGTAATTGACCAATGCGGTCGACGAGAGGAGTAATTGGCTCATCACCTTTTGCCACCAATGCCTGCATACGCTCATCTCTAATCATGAAGTTGGTAGCAGAAGTATCTTCATCAATCAATAATGTGCTTGAACCGGCTTCAATAGACTCTTGAAGCCAAGCGGCTTGCGACGTTGAGCCTGATGCGTCTTGAGTAGAAAAGTCCGCCGTATCTTTACCCATTGGTAAATGGTTGATGTAGTTCGACAGGTTCAAGTGGTGTACGCATCGGCCATCTTCGGCACGAATCTTCATAGCCTTGTTATCGGCAACAATGTATTCGCGACCATCTCCTGGAATATGATCGTAAATTGAACGCTCTATTGCATTTAATAAGGTAGATTTACCGTGGAAGCCGCCACCTACGATCAGTGTGATACCTTTTGGAATTCCTAATCCTGTGACATGGCCCTTGTTTGGCGCATGTAAAGTGACTTGTAGAGATTCAGGGGCTTTAAACTCAACGGCTTCTTTCATAGGAAGGTCGCAATTACCTGCAATTCGAGGAAGGATACTGCCGTTTGCGACAAACGCGACTAAGTTATTGGCCTCCAACTGTTCTCGCAGGGCATCTTGGTCTTCAACAACTTGGCAGTGCTTAATTAAAGCGGCTTTGTCGAGTTCACGCTCTAAAGTTGCTCGACGGATAAACTTAGGCAGGTGGAAAGTCAGTATGTTGTTGGCTTTTTTCCCCAATACTGAACGACCTTCGGCTGGTAAGTTAACTCGAAAACGCAGTTCAATACCTTCTTCAGTAAACAACACCGCGGTGCTATCCAGTACAGTTTGGCCTGTCAGTGAAATTGATACTGAGTTTTCTTGTTTAGCAAACTGTTCAAAACTACGCGCAATAAAATCACGTGCAGCTCTTTGAAATGCAGGAGACTCGTCTCTTAGCCACTCAAGACCAGTCAAAGACCATGCGCGAGTCGCACGAAAACGTGACGCCGATGCATAAGGGTCACCCTGTACATGATCGATAAACAAAGTGAAATCAGTGAAGTCGTATTGACCTTTGATTTGCTGATAAGCTCGATAGTTCTGCTTTTCAATTTTCTTAAGCGTGGCAGTCAACTGATCCATGAAGATATTAGCCTTTTAATAGAAGCGGGCGGCGATTATAGAAACCACCGCCCTCATAGTAAAGAGAATGCTTAGGAAGAGTAGGCGTATTGCCCGCCAGAAAGGCGCTGATTAAACAAACTTTGCTCAAATTCATTACAAGGCATAGGTTTACCATAAAGAAAACCTTGTCCGATATCACAGCCCTCACCAATGAGAAACTGCTCTTGTTGGGGAGATTCAATGCCTTCGATCACGACTTGGAGTTCCAGTTTTTTCGCAATGTGTATGATAGAACAAATTATCGCGCGATCATCGTCCGACTTTTCCATTTGCTGGACGAAGCTTTTATCAATTTTGATGGCATCAAATGGATATTTCTTTAAATAGCTGAACGAGGCATATCCTGTACCAAAATCATCAAGTGACAATGTCACACCTAGTTTGTGCAACTTATTTAACGTTGTGCGTGCTACTATTTCATCGGCAATTAGAGCGCTCTCGGTTACTTCGAGTTCGAGAAAGTGTGCTGGCAAATGGAAAGTGTCGAGTAGGTGTTGCACTTGTTCTGCAAAATTTACGTTTTGTAATTGAATGGGAGAAACGTTGACGGCAATTTTGAAGTTATCGATTAACTCAGACCATTGTTTCGCTTTGTCTATCGCGGTACGCAGAACAAAAGAGCCAACTTCAAAGATAAGCCCGTTTTGTTCGGCCATATGTATCAATGCTTCGTTGGAAACGTCGCCAAGTATTGGATGTCTCCAGCGAAGCAAGGCTTCTGCGCCAATCCATTTACGTGTTTTGGAGTCTACTTGAGGTTGAAAGTACAACACTAAATCGTCGTTACGCACTGCTTGTAAAAGGTAACTTTCCAGTTCATTGTGACTATTGAGATCCGCCGAATGATTTTCTCTAAAATAACTAAAAGGTTCGCCGGATTCTTTACATAGAAGCATCGCGTAACATGCATGTTGAAGGATACGCTTAGCATTGCTGCAATCTTTGTAAGCTTGAACTATACCGATATACGTGTGCAAATGTATTTCTGTTTTGTTGAAGACAAATCCATCTACGCTAATTTTAGTGATATCATCTAATAGTTGATTTAACCGAGCTTCAATATCCTCTCCCCAAATCAATAAAACCATGTCATTCGAACTTGGTCTACCAGTGATAAATCCGCTAGCACCGTGTCTGGTTAATCTGGAGTGAAATTCTTTTAAAATGTTGTCAAAGACCTCGAACCCGTGCCTGGTCTGAATACTGCGAGCGTTACTAAAACCAATGTTGATGACCACAAGCGATTGCTGATCACTATCAAGGGACTGTAAGGTGTATTGGACAATGTTCTCAAGTGCAGAGCGATTTAGAAACCCAGTTCCCTGATCATGTGTTTTTTGGTAGCTCACTTGTTTTTCCGCGGCTTTACGGCGATCAATTTCTTGTGTTAAGGAGTAACTTAACTGGGCTAAATCCGTGGTACGATTTTCAATTCGACTCTTTAGCTCGGTGTTAAGTCGCTGAAGTTTATGTTGTTGGTACACAACTGAAAGCTGTGCTTCGATTGAATCTTTGAAAGTTTCAAGCAACTGACGGTAACTATCGTTGTACTCGTTTCTCTCAGAGTCAAGCATACAGATTGTTCCAAATGTTTCCCCATTTGGCCAGAATAGCGGTAAGCCGCAATAAGAAATCATGCCTAGTTTGATGTCTGGGTTATTTTGCCATTCTTCATCTTCAAGCGCATTGGGGATTACAAGCTCGCCTTTCTGTTCTATAACTTGCTCGCAATACAAACCGTTACCAAGCAGCTCTGCATCGCCAGTACGATAAGGATTACCTAGAGTTTCGCTAGATGTATTTACTTCTATGCGATCCGGATGGATACGCATAATTAATGTGGTGGGTACGTGTGTTATTTGAGCCAGTAAGTTGACGATTTCCTGCCAACTTCTTCGCATAGACTCAGGGATTTCGTAGTCTAATGTTTGCAATCTCCCCATATAGGTCATCCTTTACGTGGTTTCACTTCCTGTGAATTAAAAATGCAGACTGCTCTATTTTGTTCTCGCTTTTTAATTAAGTATAGGGTGGCTAGGGCTCGAAACAAAAAAAAGTCCTGAAAAGTGTTCAGGACTAGGAATAGTTGTCACATATCTCATCCTTGAAACAGGTAACAAGCATCAAGGCTTAAGCGACATTAACGATTCAATAGAAATGTCTTGCGAATAGTCGACATATTCAAAGTTAAAGCCATTGAGCTTCATAAACTCATCTTTAAAACCTTGGTAATCACCAATCTCTTTAAAGTTTTCAGCATTCATCTGTTCTAAAAGAGCGTGGACTTCTTGTTGAACTTGCGGTTCAAGTTCCAAGTCATCTATTCGAATCAAGCGTTCGCCGTCAACTGGCACTTTCTCTTGATCGTATAACTTCGTAGTAAACAGTCGCTGCATTTGTTCAATACAGCGTTCGTGAGTACCTTTTTCCTTCATCACTCGATAAAGCGCTAACAGGTAGGGACTTAGCGCAGGGATGAATACACTGGCTTTCGTCACCAACGCCTTACACACGGTTGCGTAAGCACCGCCGTCAAAGTTGGCGAGTTTGAGGTTTAATGAATGACTGGTTTGGTGTAAATCGATTTTCGCTCGACCTAACGTACCATCGAGATAAATTGGGTGCGTGATGTCAGGGCCCATGTAAGAAAAGGCGATGGTTTTGCAGCCGTTTGCGATAGAGTCGTTATTGATGAGTGTGTCAATCCAGCTTTCCCAGTCTTCGCCGCCCATTACTTTAATGGTGGCATTGGCTTCCTCTTCTGTTGCAGGCGTTAAGGTGGTTTCTATCCACTTATCGTTCTCCAGCATGATAGAAGCGCCAGTGACAGGTTCACCAATAGGTTTAATGACACTGCGCCAAAACTCATCAGATTCAGGTTTAGGTCGAACACCGGTTGCCAAGCTATAGATGACTAAGTCAACTTCACCCTCAAAGTACGTTTCAATGGCTTCAATCACTTGATTGCGCACCGAACCAGAGAATGCATCGCCAACAATATTTATTGCGGTACGCCCGGCTTGATTTGCTTCTTGCTTAAAAAAGACGTTGTTATACCAACCCGCACTCCCAACCCCTTTCTCTGAAGGGCCACGCTCAAATGAGACGCCAATGGTATCGGCGTTAGCGCCACCGAACGTTAGGGCTATTCGTGCCGCTAGGCCGAAACCAGAGGAGGCACCAATAATCAAAACCCGTTTTGGGCCTTTTTTGATCTGTGGGGCGTGCTTTACGTATTCAATTTGCTCTTTAATAGATGCATGACACCCTTTGGGGTGCGCAGAGCGAGCAACAACACCTTGAATTAACGGTTCTATTCGCATGTTGTTATCTATCCTCGATGAGTGGAATTGAAAATAGATTAACGTAAAGTTACGTAAAACTTATTGAGCTAGACCATTAAAATTAGAGATGTTTAATTAATTCTTGAGCAACGAAATCAGCGATCCAAGGTTGTGCATCTGGTTTTGGGTGAAGGCCATCATCCATCATCCATTCTGGTTTGGTGACAACATGCTCTAAGAAGAATGGCATCAAGGCAACTTGTTGATGCTGTGCAAGCTTAGGGTAGATATCGTAAAACATATCGCTATAGCGCTTACCATAATTAGGCGGAACCCGAATTTGCATCATGACAACGTCCGCACCAGAATCTTTTATCATGGTAATCATTTTTGAAAGATTCGACGTAATAAGTTTAGGAGGGAAACCTCTTAGGCCATCGTTGGCACCTAACTCAATAAGTACCATGTCAGGGCTATGCTGAGTTAGCAACTGAGGTAACCGTGCTAAGCCATTGCCAGTGGTATCGCCAGAAATGCTGGCATTAATAACTGTTACATCTTGACCATGTTCTGACAACGCATCAGGGAGTAAGCTAGGCCAACTCTCTTCGATCGGCATCTGATAGCCTGCACTCAAGCTATCACCCAAGACAAGTAGTTTTTCGCTCGCATGTGCAGTAGCGGAAAAACAAAAAAATAGAACTAAGGAAAGTATACGAATCATGCAAACACCTGTACTTAATGCACCTATTGTTCAAGCCAATTTGGTTTCTAAACAAGTCTCTACTAATCAAGAACAATTAACAATCCTCAAAGACGTAAATGTTGACATCCGAAAAGGAGAAAAAATCGCCATCGTCGGAACTTCCGGTGCAGGTAAGTCAACATTGATGACGTTGCTAGCTGGTCTTGATACGCCGACATCAGGCGAAATTACTTTATTAGGTCATGAATTATCAAAACTGGACGATGAAGCACGTGCGAAAATTCGGGCTGACTCTTTAGGTTTCGTTTTCCAAAGTTTCCTATTAATCCCGAGTTTGAGTGCATTACGTAATGTCACGCTTCCTTGTCTTTTACGTGGTGAAGCCGAAGATGAAGCAAGAGCAGCGGAATTATTAGCTGCTGTTGGATTGGAAAAACGTGTCGACCATTTACCAAGCCAGTTATCTGGTGGTGAACAACAGCGAGTTGCGCTAGCGCGTGCATTTATGACACAGCCTGAGCTGTTGTTCGCAGACGAGCCTACCGGCAATCTTGACCATCAAACCGCAGACAAAGTGATTGAGCTGCTATTCGATCTTAATGAACAGCACGGGACAACTCTGATTTTAGTAACACACGATGGTCATCTAGCAAGCCGATGTGACCGTATCTATCGTATGGAGGCGGGTGAGCTTAAGGAGGAGATATAATGTCTGCAGTATCATCAAGTGAAGCAACATCCACAGAGCAAAACAGTACAACACAGCACTCGTCGAATAAAAGTTTGATACGCTGGAGTTTCGGCGAAATAAGGCAGGGGAATCTTTGGCCTATTAGCGTTGCTCTTATTCTCGTGATTGCGAGTATCTTTGCGCTTTCTGCATTAGCAGAACGAATGGAGCAGGTGATCGTCAAGCAGGGGAAGGACGCATTAACGGCAGATGCGGTGTTTGTGTCTGCTAATCCCATTCCGGACACGTTGTTAGCCTCGACTGAAAGCCTTGAACGTTCGATGATGACGCGATTTGCCACTATGGCATTTAGCGATAATGGTATGCAGCTTATTTCTGTAAGGGCGGTGGATGATAATTACCCTTTAATGGGAGAGCTCGTTCTTGAAAATAATCCGGCCGGTCGCGTTAAAGAGAACCAACTCTGGCTTGATGAGCGGATTATGACTCAACTAAACGTAAATTCAGGTGACAGCGTCACGATAGGCGATGCCGAGTTTACTGTATCAGGCGCAGTATTGATGGAACCAGGCTTGAGCTTTAATCCATTTCAGCAAATGCCTTCTGCATACATTCATCAAAGTGACGTAGATAAAACAGGAGCAATTCAAGTTGGGAGTCGAGTTCAATACCGCCTATTTTTACAAGCCGATGATAAAACACTAAAGAGCTTACAAGATGATACGCAGCTTTCTCCGAGCGATCGCTGGCGCACGCAAGATACTGCCAGTCGTAGTAATGAGGTTTTTGAACGCACGACGCAGTATCTGTCGTTGACAGTAGCAATTGTCATCATTATGGCGGCGACAACATTGGTTCTTACGTGTCAAAATTACGTGAACAGCCGGACACAAACTATCGCGATGTTGAAAAGTCTTGGTGCGAGCCGCCGATGGATTGAAAAGTGGTTATTTATTCAAGTCACAATCCTTCTCATTAGTGCCAGTGTCGTCGGTCTATTGTTAGGGAGCGGGCTGGAATATTTATTACGCATTCCACTCAAAGATTTATTACCCGAGCCACTTCCTGGTTACGGTGTCACACCATTTTTGGTGGCATTTATCTCAGCAGTCTTGATTACGGTGCCTGCTCTCGGTATACCATTGTTAGGCTTGATTAAAACTCCCGCGTTAGAAGTGCTACAGCAGGGTAAAGCGCAACGTTCTTGGAAGCGAATGTTACTTGTTCTAGTTCCCGTTGTTCCACTGCTTTTACTGTATGCAGATAACACCTTAGTTTGGATCGTGCTCACTGGTATAGCGGTACTGTTTGTGGTACTCGCAGCAGTTAGCGTCACACTCACAAAGCTGTTTGCACGTGTGTCAACCCATCCTGCAATGAAGCTTGCGTTGAGTCGTATCAACCGGACGCCAGTAACCAGCGGCCTACAGTTTGGTGCTTTGGCATTATCTTTGATGTTGCTGTCTATCATTTGGCTTGTGCGCAGCGATATTCTCGCTGATTGGGAGAGAACCTTACCTGCAGACGCGCCAAATGTGTTCGCTTTGAATATTGGTGATTATGAACTCGATAACTACCTAGAAACCCTAGACAAAAATGGAGTTACGCGGTCACAAGCTTATCCAATAATTCGTGGACGACTAACAGAGATCAACGGTCAAAACGTCAAAGAGATTGAGTACGAAGGAGAAGGTTCTGACGCGATACGTCGAGAGCTAAACCTGACATGGGGAGATAGCCTACCAGAATATAATGATGTGCTTTCGGGTGAATGGACAAACAAAGGGAGTGTATCTGTAGAAGCGGATGTAGCAAATGACTTAGGCATCAAACTCGGTGATACGGCGCGCTTTGTAATAAACAGTCAGAATTACGATGCAGTAGTAGATACCATCCGTTATGTCGAATGGCGTGACATGAAGCCTAACTTTTATTTTATTTTCTCATCTGACGTGATGGCTAATTTACCTGGTTCTTACCTCATCAGTTATAGGATTGAAGAAGGAAATGAAGCGTTGTTGACGTCAATGTCACGTGCTCACCCAACGGTCTCTGTTTTAGATATCCGAACTATGGGCGAGAAAATTCAGGCTTTGATTCAGCAAATCGTATCAGCAGTCACCATCCTTGCTCTTTTAGGCGTTGTTGCTGGTCTGCTGCTCATCTTTACTCTACTGAGGTTAAGCTTGTCCCAACGTCAACAAGAGATTCGTTTGTATCGCACATTAGGTTCAAGTAAGAAACGGATCAACACAACCCTGTGGGCCGAGTACGGAATTATGGCGTTGATTGCTAGTGGTGTTGCGGTATTCGCTGCGGAAATTTGTGTGGCCGCAGTCATGACATATGGGTTCGATCTCAATGCACAAATTCACCCCGAATTGTGGATAGCTTTACCGCTTGCAACATTTGTTACGTTGGCACTTGTAGTGATGAGTTTGTTGAAAAGATTGTTAACGCCAGTAAACACTTAATCGCAGCGAGTGTTATCAAATTTGGAACACTCCATGACACTTTTATTTTAGTTATCCACAAAAACAGTGGATAACTTTTGGGATAACTAAATGGTGTAAAAAGTGGGGTGTTTCTGCAGGCTTTGCGCCATGGGTCTTACAGTGAAATTATTATTCACATAGACACAAAAAAGTGTCTTCTTAACCATGTCGTCAAGTACTTTTTCGCAAATTTTTTCTACTTTAATGCACTTTACAGGCGCTGTTGGATATTTCGCAAACCCATGAACTTTTTGTGATTTTAATCAAGTCCAAACACGAGTAGAATCCACCGTTAGTAAAGAATTTTCCTTATAAAATTTTTAGTGAAGCAATGAAGTCTGAGTTTCCAAGTTATAAAGATAAGCATATCGCTGTTGTTGGTGGCGGTGTAGCAGGTGCAACAGCAGCAATTCATTTTGCGGAGCTGGGTTTTAAAGTTTCCGTAATAGAGAAGGGCGTATCACTAGTAAATGGTCCACCCATTTGTCATTTGCATGCTGGTGGTAATTTATATCGAGAGATTTCCGAGCAACAATGCTTAGACTTGTTAGCACAATCTATTGATACTGTTCGCCTGTATCCGCTTTCACTGAATATTCGTCCGACAATCATCGCGGTTCCTCATTCCGATGGTGGAGACCCATCCACACTAATTCCGCGATTAGAGGTTGTGAAAAGTGCTTATCAGACGCTCGTTGATAAAGATGAGAGTAATAAAGTGCTCGGCGAGCCAAGCGAATACTACAAACTGTATTCAAAAGCGGAGCTAGAAGCTCTCGCGCAACGTACTCAACCAAGTCATCCTACAAACTTCGATGAGTGGTGCATTCCTTTTGCTCAACATGCTGATCTTGAAGCGCTAAAGTATCCGGTTGTCGCAGTTCAAGAATATGGTTGGAGTGTTTTTCGCCTCGCCGCAATTGCCAACTTAACACTAGATACGCTTCCTAATGCTTCGGTCTTCACACAAGCAACGTTTAAGCAAGCCGATTGGATGGGGGAACACTGGCAACTTGGCTATGAACGTGAAGGTATCGATTACCTGATGACATGCGACTACTTGGTTAACGCGTGTGGCTTTGAAACAGGCTCAATTGACAACACAGTTGGTGCCAAGCGAGACAGGTTGGTGGAGTTTAAAGCCGCTTACGTTACGAGGTGGGCAGACTGTCAACAACAATGGCCAGAAGTTATTTTTCATGGCCCGCGTGGAACCGATAAAGGAATGGCTCAATTGACGCCTTATGGCGATGGTTACTTTCAACTTCATGGTATGACAAAAGGAATCACGCTGTTTGAAGATGGTTTAGTGGAGAGCACGAACTCATCTGCTCAACCTGAACTGCCTATGCCTTTACTCTCGAAGATCCGTTACGGCTGGAGAGAAGAAGTGTTAGAAGAGCGAACGAACAACGCCATCAAACACATGGCGCAGTTTATTCCCGACTATCACTCTGCTGTAAAAGGAGGAAAAGCATTGTTTGGCGCTCAGCAAATTCCCGGAACAGACCCAGTACTCAGAGCGGCAGATGTGACTTTTGAAGATAACCACTACGCGAGAATAGAGGTGGTAAAAGCGTCATCGACACTACTCGCAGCGCAAAAAATGCTTCAATTCTGGTTTGACATCGATCCTAACCAAAATGTGGAAACACAGCATCCGGTCGCTGTAAAGTGGTCTGAACAAGAGGTCGAGCAGTACGCGATTAAACTCACTCAAGAGCGAGGCTATCCACAAGCTTTAGCAGTGCGTTATGGTATGCCTGCATAATCGGCTGTGTTTGGGCTCAGTGGTTGTATTAATACCCAAAAAACTGAGCCCATTGGCACCATACTTCTTGCAAGCCTAGCCTATCTCCTTTCACAAAATTGACTTTTTGTCCGGGCTTCGCCTGTGCCAGTCTAGGTAAGTCAATACGGGCTACGCAGCCAAATTTAGGATACCCGCCAATAGTCTGGTGATCGTTGAGCAGCACAATAGGGTTACCATCGCTAGGTACTTGAATTGAACCTAATGCAATTCCCTCTGATAGGACGCCTTCGTAAGGTGGACGAATGTTATTGCCCTCAAGACGGTAGCCCATGCGATTCGAATTGGGGGAGATGATGAATGCTTTGTTGTAAAATGCTTGGCGAGCGTCTTCATCAAAGTCCTCGTTCTGATAGCCTTCAATCACTCTCAGCTTAATGGGTAAGTTGTAATCTGGCTTAAAGCGAAACGTCATTTGCCTTGGTTTACGTTTCGGTAAGTTATGAGGGACAAAGGGAAGAATATCGCCAGCTTTCAAAGCGCCACCATTTGAATCATAACCACCTAGAGATTCTCGCAAGACGGTCGATGCGCTTCCTAAGTGCTGAGCAACATTGAATCCACCTTTAACCGCTAGGTAGGAGCGAAGTCCATTCCTTGCGACTCCGAACTGAAGCTTCTGTCCTTTTTTCAACGTAAAGTCAGACCAATTTGAAATAGGTTCACCATCTATTTTTGCATTTAAATCACCGCCACATATAGCAAGGTGGCAGTTATGCAAGGCAATAAAACAAGCGTTACCCAAAGTAATTTCAATCGCAACGCAATTGACTACGTTACCAAGCAAATGGTTGGCCCAACTGTAAGCATAGTCGTCGACCGGGCCACCTTGAGTCACACCGACATGCGCCAAGCCAAAACGACCAAAGTCTTGAACTAAAGAGAGCGGTCCTGGCTTTTCCACCAGTAATCCACCGTAACTCATAGTACGCCTCCTAAATCGATAAACTCTTGTTTTGAAATAGCATTAAAGGTGACCTTGTCACCCACTTCAAACGGTATAAAAGGAGGAGAGTCGGAGAAGAGCGCAAGCGGGCTTTTACCAATAATGTTCCATCCGCCAGGACTATCTGATGGATAGACGGCCGTTTTAGAGTCTGCGATTCCGACACTTCCGGCCGGCACGTGAGTTCTTGGTGTGGCAAGCCTTGCCATGTGCAATTGAGTATCAACGTCAGAGAGAAATGCAAAGCCTGGAGCAAAGCCAATTGCAGAAACCGCGTACTCGGTTTTCGTATGCAGGGTAATAAGATCGTCTAATGACAGACCTCGCTTTTTAAAACGAGATAGATCTAACGCGGTTTCTTCAGAGTAATATACAGGGATAGTAATGTGATTCGGCTGGGAAAGCTTAAGTGATTGAGTATCAAACTGGCTCACGATTTGTTGCAGCTCATTGACTAAGTTCTTTTCGTTGATTCGAAAAGGTAAGTAATCAATGAGAATAGTTTGATAGGAGGGGACAACGTTCATAACAATTGAAGCGAAAGTTTCTCTTATGCTGCGAGCAAGCTCTCCGACTGCATTTTCAGAAATACTCTCATCAAACTTAATGAAAATACTGCACTCGGAGATCAAAGAGATATTAAATTTCTCTTTATGCATTAATTTCCTCCAGCGTATAGGCTTTGGCGGATCTTTTGGATCAGCGCGATCGACTCTTCATTGTCACCATGAACACAAATTGTATCGGCTTCCAATAATATGTAACCGCCTGAAGCGGTTTTGACACGCCCAGAGTCAGCTAAGGTCCGGACTTGCTCAAGTATCGCGTGCTCGCTTTTTAACACGGCATTGGGCTGTGTTCTAGGAGTCAGTAAGCCGTCATCTTGGTATAAACGATCTGCAAATGCTTCAAATAGCAAGGGAACATCATAATCGTCTGCGATTTCTAAGTATTTTTCGTTTTCCTGTGAAGCTAGGATCATTAACGGTACTTTGAACAGTGCTGCCGCCTTTACTACCGCTCTAAATATCGCATCACTTTTCATCATGTCGTTGTATAGAGCACCATGAGGCTTTATGTAACTGATGTCTGTGTATTGCGCCCGGCATAATGCTTGTAAAGCACCAACCTGATATATAACCATGTTCGTAATTTCATCACCCGTCATGCTTATGCTTCGTCTGCCAAAGCCTTGTAGGTCGGCGTAACCTGGGTGTGCGCCAATATCAACATCGTTGTCATTCGCTAGGGTGATGGTGTCGTGCATGACATTAGGGTCGGAGGCATGAAAACCACACGCGATGTTCGCCATATCAACATGGGGCATCACGTCTTCATCTGCGCCCATACTCCAAGAGCCAAAGCTCTCGCCCATATCACAGTTCAATGTAAGTTGCTGTTTATTCAATGTCATACGTTTTATTTCTACACAAGCAATGGGTTTACGATGCAGGAAAATGCATCTAGGTTCAGTGACTCACTTCATTCTTCTATCATGAAAACGAGGCTTTTTGAGCAGATAGGTGACGAAAAAGATCACGTTAGTCCATAAAGATGTTGCCGTTATTTGAGTTGATCCGAATTTTGAGGTATTTCGTTTCTTTTCCATCCAATTTTTGAGAATTTAAGGTTATTTTGCATTAGCATCGTGTTAATCTTGTCGCCCTTCATGGGTGATAGATTGCATAATGGTTCTTCTGTCATTTTTGTGGTTGTCTGCGACAGGAATATATATGTCATTACGAGCGAAGCTTATTTGGCCTCTTCTGGTCTTTTTAACGGCTATCTTTGTTATCTCAAAAGGTTACACCTCGTATACTGTATACCAATCGTCTAAGCATGAACTGGTCGAGCAGACAAGAAAGTTGATTAACAACGTTTCTTTCTCAATTAAAGATGCGCTGACGACAAAGGACAAGCAAAAAGCTCAAACTATTCTCGCCAACTTTTTAAACCAGCCAAATGTAACGCGGGTCAAACTTTATGACCAAGATGACCAACCATTCGCTGTTATGGAGATAAGTGGGGCACTGGCACCCGTTCCAAGTCAAACCGAAAGAAGTAGGTTGCACGCTCTAGGGTATGCCTTATCAACCAAATTTCTTTATGTTCTAGAGCCGATTATCCATGATGGCTATGTCATTGGTAGCATGAGAGTTACGCTTTCTCATCGCCCAATTGTAGAAGCCATACAATCTTTACTTCAAGATGGCGCTTTACTTCTTCTGTTTCTGATCGCTGGTGGCACTGTTTTTTACATAAGTATCGAGAGGCTTGTTCTCAAGCCCGTGATGGAACTCAACCGCGTAATAGAGAATGTGACACACGGACGAAACACGGAAAATCAAGCTCGCTATTACGCCAAGGATGAAATTGGAGACCTCGCGAGCTCTTTCAATCAAATGATGAATAGGTTAACAGTACGTGAGAAGCAGCGGCAACATTCGCTAGACACACTAGAACAAAAGCGCGCATTTTCAGAAGAGGTTATCGAATCTGTTCAGCATGCATTAGTTATTACAGACAATTCCGGACGTGTTATTCATTGTAATACGGCGACCCAGCAAATATTTCAAAAAAAATTAGATGAACTTAAATATGCCAATATTCGTGATCTAATTAAAACTAAAACACCGAATGAGCTGAGTCAGATCCTGAGTCGAGGCCTAGAGTGCGATGATATTCACCTCAAAAATGCAGATAATGAACAGCAGTTGAGCCTAACCAGTCGTCGCCTCTCGACACATGAATACTTACTGTTTTCGATTCAAGATATCACCGAAATTGAAGAAGCCATAAACCGGCAACGTGTTGCGGGACGTGTTTTTGAAAGCAGCCAAGATGGTCTCATTGTTCTTAATCATCGCGGTGTCATTACGATGGCAAACCCTGCCGTCACTAAGTTAGTCGGCTTAGAGGTGGATCAGCTTATTGGGAAGTCATTCATCCAAACGCTAAAGTGGCGCAAGTTACAGGAAATGATGCCTAGTATCATCGAGTCGATAGAAAATTATGGCGTTTGGCAAGGTGAAGTTATCGAGAAGAACCATATTGGTCAGTTTGTACCGATGTTTGCTCGAGTCAATCGTATCGTTAAGTGTGAAGACTATGGTTTCTATGATCTGGTTATTGTTCTTACCGACCTTTCCGGCGCAAAAGAGATGGAACGATTAGAGCATTTAGCTCATCACGATGCTTTAACGGGGTTAGCCAATCGATCTAAGTTCCATTTAGAGTTGGAACAACTAGTACAACGCTCTGGATACTTGCGTGACGAATTTGCAGTTTTGTACCTCGATCTGGATGGATTTAAAGAAGTTAACGATACCTACGGTCATGATGCAGGTGATGAAGTTTTGAAAAAAGTTTCCGAGCGTCTAACATCTGCGACGAGACATAGTGATTTAATCGCAAGACTTTCTGGTGATGAATTTGTCATGTTGGTTAATCCCGCCAATCAAAAAGTGGTCACCCGAATAGCAGAACAGTTGCTCGAGAGCATATGTGCTCCAATTGAGTACAAAGGTCACTTACTCAAAGTTGGCGTTAGTATCGGCGTAAAATTAGTCGGCGTAAATGAGCGCGATGCTACTCGAGTTTTAAAAAGTGCGGATACGGCAATGTATCAAGCAAAGAAAGCCGGGAAAGGCCAAGCAATATTAATGGGATGCGAATTACAAGAGACAGTTTAAATCGTAACGTCAAAGCTTTAAACTAACTCAATTCGCGTCAGAAGGAATAATAAAATGAAAGTACTCGTTACGGGTGGTATGGGCTATATCGGTAGTCATACGTGTATTCAAATGATCGAAGCTGGCATGACGCCAGTGATTCTAGACAACCTGTACAACAGTAAATCTACGGTATTAGATCGAATTGAAAAGGTATGTGGTGTAAAGCCAACCTTCATTAAAGCCGATATCAGAGATAAATTGGCGATGGTAGAAGCACTAAAGTCGCACAATATTGAAGCTGTTATCCATTTTGCAGGTTTAAAGGCCGTCGGTGAGTCTGTAGCAAAACCTTTAGAGTATTACGACAACAACGTTAATGGCACTTTAGTATTGGTTGATGCAATGCGTGAAGCCGGAGTTAAATCGTTGGTATTTAGTTCATCAGCGACTGTATACGGTGATCCTGCTTCTGTACCCATCACAGAGGACTTTCCAACTAGCGCAACTAACCCATATGGGCGCAGCAAATTAATGGTAGAAGAGTGTTTAACCGACTTCCAAAACGCGAACCCTGACTGGAGCATTACACTTCTTCGTTACTTTAACCCGGTAGGTTCACATCCAACAGGCGAGCTAGGTGAAGATCCTCAAGGTATTCCCAACAACTTAATGCCGTTTGTTTCTCAAGTTGCGGTAGGGCGCAGAGAGTTCCTTTCTGTGTTTGGTAGTGATTATCCGACCAAAGATGGCACAGGCGTACGTGATTATATTCATGTAATGGACTTATCCGATGGTCACGTTGCTGCATTAGAAAAAGTAGGTAGCAAAGCTGGCCTTCATATCTATAACCTCGGTACTGGTAACGGCTACAGTGTACTGGACATGGTGAAAGCATTTGAAGCCGCAAGTGGTAAAGATGTCCCATACCAACTTGTTGAGCGTCGTCCAGGTGATATTGCAGAGTGTTGGGCGGATCCATCAAAAGCGATGAATGAGTTAGGTTGGAAAGCAACTCGCACTCTAGAAGAAATGACTGGCGATACATGGCGCTGGCAGTCTACTAACCCTCAAGGTTATCCAGATGCCTAATCTTTAATTTACATAATAGTAACAAAAAGGCGCGTGATTGCGTCTTTTTTGATCCAAATCGGAAAAAATCGTAAATTACTGGTTAAAAGGTAGCAAGTATATATAGAGCTGTTAAACTATGCCCGACTCTTAATTTGGGTTATAAATTTTCTCATAGCTATTGGGGTAGTTCATGGAACTCGGTCTGATCATCACTTTCATCATTGCAGCAGCAGTAATGGTGAAAAAAGAGATGGCAAAACAGTAAACTTTCATTTTTCATACTTTTCTTTACATTTTTGAAATGAAAGCCATAAAAAAAGCCAGCATTACGCTGGCTTTTGTGTTTTTAAGGTTTAGAACTCGTATTTAACACTAATGTTATAATTACGCTCAGCTTGCGTTTTGTCTCGACTTAACTCAGTCTTACCGCGAACATCGTTCCAAAGATGGTATTCTTCATTCGTTAGATTCATAACACCAGCACGAATGGTTATATCTTTCATTGGTTTGTAGTACGCCGTTAAGTCAACGACTGTCGCAGACGGCAAAGCAACTTGGTCTTTGATTCCGCCTTTATCACCATCAGAGTTGATATCACTGTTCGATTTCTTAGCCGTGTAGTTTACTTTTAGGCTTGTCCCCCAAAGTGCATTTGGTGAATCGTAATTTACAGCAGCTACGGCATTCCATGGGTTTACACTGTTCAAAGGATTACCATCACCATCTTCACCTTCTGTGTATGCTGCAACAAAGCGAGTTGTCACGCCTGATGGAAGACCAGCAATGGCATGCCAATCAAGACGGTTAGAGAGCTCAACCCCTTTAATGTTTGCTTCACTAATATTGATATTTGTGAATTCAGTTAAACCACCATTGTTTGATGACGTTTGCTCAATAAAGTCACTGTAATCACTGTAGTAGAACGCTACTTCAGTTGCCGACGCTGCAGTGTTATGACGGTAACCAAGCTCATAAGACAAACTCTTTTCAGATCCCAAATTTGGGTTAGGGCGGTTGGTATAGCCATGAGCCGGATTATCGTAGGTGTAGTAAAGCTCGTCGAACGATGGCGCTCGGAACCCTTGGCTCACTTGCGCGAAGATCGTGCCTGGTTGCGATATAGAGTAAGTTGCTCCTAAACGACCAGTTAATGCAGAGTCGCTAAACTTCTCGAATGACTCTTCAGAAGTATTTGAAGGATTAGTAGAAAAGTAATCGTAACGCACACCTGGAGTCAGAATTAGCTTGTCATTAAGAAGTGAAATTTCATCTTGCAAGAATAAACCAAAGCTTTCTTCTTTTGCATCCGGTGTGTATACGTAAACAGTATCTGGCGTGCCAGGATCGGAATTAAACTCGCGATTGGTATTACTGATGTCACTATGTTTGTACGATATTCCGTAAACAATATAGTGATTTTGAATCTCTTTATCTAACTGAGTTTCGAATTCAAATTTGTCTTCAGTATATTCGTAATCTTTTTTCTGTTGGTTGTCACCACTAGGCGGTACGTAAGGTGGGTAACCTGGGCTGGCTTCGATAAAGCGATTAGACACGCCGTTTTCTTCTTTACCAATCCATGTAAGCTTGGACGTGATCGTATCCGAGATAGCTGCATCTGCAAACCAAATGTGCTTGAGCCCAATGCGATTTTGCTTGGTTGTGTCTTCAGCGTTGAAGTTTTTGTAACTTTTATGTGCGATCTCTGAGTCAGTCTCGTTGTAAATAACTTCTCCCAAGAACTCCAAGCGATGAGCGTCATTCAATTGAGATTGAAGTTTTACCAATAGATCGTTTTTGTAATAATCTTGGTTGTCCACAGAATAGTTATCGTAAGGCGCCTTAGAGAAATTTTGTAGCTCTGCACCATCACGGCGTGTAAAGGCTATAAGTGCTTCTGTATTACCGAAACGCTTTGCTAAAGCTACATGCTCACTAAAAGAGTTATCTTCCGATGAATAAGAGAGTTTAGCTTGACCACCAAAGTCTTTACCATCTTTGAGGAAATCCTTCGGATCTTTTGTTTCGAATGCGACAACACCGCCAATTGCATCACTACCATGTAGGCTAGAAGCTGCTCCTTTAACAATTTCGACACTCTTTAGCATATCGGGGTCGACAGTAACGGCACTAGAATTGATAAACGAATATGGTCCACCGCTGAATACACCTGGTTGAGATGCACCGTCTACTAAGATTTTAACTCGTTTACCTTCCATCCCGCGAATGTTAATACTTTGGACGCCTTGGCGTTGAGTGCCATTAACAGTAACACCTGGCGTATACTCGAATAGATCATTCAAGTCCTTTACCATGTTTTCTTCGATGTCTTTCTCTGATACAACAGCAACAGAAGCAGCAACAGTGTTTATGGTTTGGTTGGTACGGGTGGCCGACACAACGACTTCTTCAAATTTAGAAGCTTCTTCCGCATAAGCAGTATGGGAAAGGGCAACTAAAATGGAGGCTGACAAAATTGATTTTTTATACATTGGCTTCAATACCTTAGATCCATAATAGGTAACAACACGCGGATATTAATGGATCTAAATGGTAATTACTATCATTACCATTGTCATTTATTGATTTGTATTGAATCTTCTTCTTAGGCTATGAGCATTCCTAGTCTTTAGTTATCAATATGTTATATTATTTGTCGTTAGTTCTTGATAAGTTCATCCAAATACAACGAATGTGATGAATATCACATTAAGAGAGGCCATGTGCAGAGTCCAATTACGTTAGAAGCACTCCATATTCTAGATGCTATTGATCGAAGAGGGAGTTTTGCTGCTGCTGCGAATGAGTTAGACAGAGCCCCGTCATCGCTGAGCTATCAAATCCAGAAACTCGAGCAAGACTTAGACATTATTATCTTCGATCGCTCTGGTCACAAAGCCCATTTTACTGAAGCAGGTAAGCTTATTCTTGAAAGAGGAAGAGCCATTTTACAAGCCAGTGAAAAGTTAGTGAACGATGCAACGTTATTGGCGAATGGCTGGGAACTGGATATTACCATTGCCTTCGATGGCATTATTCCTATATCCAACTTTTTCCCGATGGTTGATGCGCTGGCCGAGGTCAGCTCAACTCGAGTCAGGCTGCAAGAGGAGATTCTGGCTGGTAGCTGGGAGTCGTTGAATACGGGGAGAGCTGATTTACTGATTTGCCCATCACTGGATACGCTTCCTCAAGAAGTTAAGTCAGAAAAAATTGGTAAAATGAGTATGTATTGGGTAGCTTCCGCTGATCACTATGTTCACAAGCGTAGTGGTAAGTTTGATGAAGCAGCGCGAGAAAAGTATCGGATTATTGCTATTGCAGATACCGCACGTGAGCAACCAGCGCTCTCAATTAATATCATTCAAAAACAGCCTCGCTTGACCGTCACCAACTTTACGGCAAAAGTAGAAGCGCTAACTGCAGGTTTAGGCATTGGTACATTACCAAGCCAAATTGCACAACCTCTTATTGATAGTGGTGTATTGAAACGAATCGAAGGCACTGAAGAACAGCCGATGGATATTATTTTGGCATGGCGCCGGAACACTATGGGTGAGGCAAAATCCTGGTGTATTCAGTACTTAAAAAAGAATTGGAAACTAAAGTAACAACGTAACTTTTACTTCTTAGATTCCCATTGATTATCGAATGTAAGAAGTAAAAGTCATCGCTAATGCTGCGCTTTTCAATTTAAAGGGAGCACCATATCTGCCGTACCGTCTGCAAACTGGACATCGATCTCAAACCCCAAGTTCTGAGCCAACATCAACATTCCTCTGTTTGTTGGCATGGTCATTCCAGACATTTGCTTTGTGCCTTTAATTTTGCAATAGCTGATTATTTTCTGCATCAGCACTTTGCCTAAACCTTTTCCTTTCAAATCTGAACGAACCAAAATAGCAAACTCAGCGTCACTATTGTCTGGTGTAATCAATGCGCGGGCTACCCCTATGATAGACGGTCCGTCAGTATTAAACGCTACCGCAACAAACGCCATTTCGCGGTCGTAGTCGATTTGAGTAAAGTTTGCCAAAGCCTCATGGTTGAACTCTCCAACTTCAGAAAAGAAACGCTTATAGAGATCTTCTTTCGATACGCTATTAATGAATTGAGCATGCAGCGGCTCATCCTCAGGCAAGATAGGGCGAAGCAAGATAGGTTGGCCATCTCGAAGCGTCACCGTTTCGACAAACTCTGCCGGGAAAGGGCGAATCGCTAGCCGTTTTTGGGCGTCTCCTTCGTACTTACACAGTGTGACATCTGCATCAAGGATAGTTAAATCGCTTCCGGACACCAGTACTGGATGGATATCCAGCTTTTGTATTTCTGGTAACTCAACTGCCATTTGGGAGATACGAACCAAGAACTTCGACAACTCAGTAATATCGAGCGCATCTTTGTGTTTCTGCAGGCGAATCTTTCCAGACTTTAGGGCAACAACGACAAGGTAGCGCGCAAGCGTCATGTTCAAAGGAGGAAGTGCAGCGACGGCATCTTGGGCGATATTCCACTCAGAGCCACCTTGACCAAGCAAGATCACTGGTCCAAAGACTTTATCTACTGCAATACTAATCCGCAGCTCTTCAGCGCTGCCGAGCTTTGCCATCCCTTGTACCAACAGCCCATGTACATTGGCGGAAGGGTAGCTGAGCTTTACGGTATCTAAAATGGATAGCGCTGCGTTGGAAACTTCTCGACTGTTTCTTAAATTTAGAGCGACACCGTGAACATCCGATTTATGAGGAATGTCTGGAGAACGCAATTTAACCGCAACAGGATATCCAATATTTTCTGCCATATGAACGGCTTCAATGTCGTCAGATGCAATCCACGTAGGCAAAACGTTAAACCCGAACAGCTTAAATAATGGGCTGGTTTGATGCGTATCCAAGGTAACTGTGTTTTTATCCAGTAGTCGTTCGTTTACCCATTCTTTTGCTGAACTCACACTTCCAGAATGTAATGGCTCTGCCGTCGTTGGCGTTTCCATTAGTTGTTTCTGGTTTCGTCTGTATTCGACCAAGTGCATGTATGCTACAACCGCACTTTCAGGTGTTCTATAGGTTGGAATGCCTGCTTGAGTAAAGGCCAGTCGCGCTTCTCTCGACGTTTGTTCTCCTGACCAGTTGGTCAAGATATTAAAATGCTTATGCCGAGGGTGAGATTTGATGGCATTAATAACGACTTGAGCAGTTTCAAGAGGATCAGAAACAGCAGAAGGACTATGCATAATCAATATCGCATCTGCACAGTCGTTATTCATCAGTGCGTTAATGGTATCAATATAGCGTTTTTGGGTTGCGTCACCAGACAGATCAATTGGATTTCGAGCACGCCAGTTGGATGGAAGTACTGCTTGTAATTGCTCAATGGAAGCGTCATCAAGCGTTGCGAGTTGGCCACCACGTTCAATCAAAGTATCAACGGACATAACAGCAGGGCCGCCGCCATTAGTGATGATCGCTAAACGCTCTCCACGAAGTGGCACAGAATGCGTGAGTGTTTCTACCGCGGCAAAAAGCTCATGCGTATTGCTGACTCGTAACATACCAGTTCTGCGAATAGCAGAATCGTAAATTACGTCAAGTGTATCTCCGTCTTGCTGCTCGAAAGTATTCATCTCTTTAGAGCGGCCCGCTTTTAGCACCAATATACGTCGGTTACGTGAAGCGGCGCGCGCAGCAGACATAAATCGGCGAGCGTCTTGGATATTATCAACATAAAGCAGAATAGCTTCAGTGTTTCCATCCATACTCAAATAGTCGAGCAAATCTGCAAAATCGATATCTTGTCCGCGCCCAATCGAAAGGAACGAAGAAAAACCGATGTTCTTATCATTTGCCCAGTCTAAAACCGTGGTACAAACCGCCGCGGATTGTGAGATGAAAGCAATTTTTCCGGGTTTAGCTGCAACAGGGGAAAACGTGCAGTTAAAATTGTGCCAAGGAAGGATGATACCTAAGCTGTTTGGGCCTAAGACTCGAATGTTCAATGATGAGATATCTAAAGGATTAGGGTCATCAGAGATAACAATCGCAAACGGTGTGCCTCTCTCATCTAGCTCTTTAAGCAATTGCTCGTTACGTGAAACGTTCGTACACAAAATTGCAATATCTGGCGTATAGGGCAGGGAAGCTACATCAGGGTAAGCGATCACGCCAGATACGGCTTTATATCGCGGCGTTACTGGCATAATCGCGCCACCAAATCCACTTTGTAGAAGGTTGCGCATCACAACATGTCCTGCTCGCAATGCTTTTTGAGATGCCCCAATAACGGCCACAGAGTTGGGTTTAAAGAGTTTATGTAGTTTATTCATGCTGACTCCTGGCCGTTTGTAAGTCACGTTGGCTTCTCGGTTTCATATCAATCATAAACGAATAATTTACTGATAAAACATCTTCAGACCAGACATTGCAGAAAATGTGTACGATGCTTATGGAGTTTGTGTTATTCATCACATCAAAATCACAGATTATTGTATTTGATGCTTGATAAACGGCCCTGCTATCGGCATGATTTATCGTAATATTTATCCAGAGCATTTGTTACTTCATGAAAAAAATCGCAATCATCGGCTTGTCAGTTCTGCTTTCTGCTTGTGCATCTGAAACTTACATCACGGATGTGACCTCAGAAAGTTACCGAGAGGACTACAAATCAGATCGTATCTCTAAACCAATTATGGCGTCTGAAAACGCTGTAGTAGAAAAAGACGTACAACCAACTGTTGTGAAAAAGACGGCAAAGCCTGAAGAGAAGAAAGTAGTCAAGCTAACGCCAAAAGAGCAGGCGAAGCCAGTTAAGATCGTACCACCAAGTAAAAAGCAAGCTGGCATTCAACGATTCGGCTATACCATTCAAGTCGCAGCTGTGGGTAGCCAAGCTAAAGTCGATCAGTTTGCAAATAAGCTGCCACAGAACGGTCAGCCAATTTGGGAAAACTACAAAGTTGTAAACGGTACTAAGTGGTTCTCAGTTTTATACGGAGACTACGCAACAAGCGCAGAAGCCAAGCAAGCGATTTCGACTTTGCCAGCTCAATTTCAGCAGTTAAGACCATTTGTTAAAAGCATTGATGCAATCAAAAACTCAGCTTACCCAACGCTTAACAAATTAAATTAACACATCAAATAAGGGAGCGAATAGCTCCCTTATTTATTTGCTCAAATCCTATTCGAACAACATTCCTCACATTAAAATTACTGTACGTCACACTTCAAAGGTTTATCATAATAAATAGTATCTTTTGTAGGTCACGGAAAGATGGATTCATGATTAAAAATATTCTTTTACTATGCGGCGGTGGCTCTTCTGAGCACGAGATTTCATTATTGTCTGCAAACTTTGTCGAACAACAACTAAATCTTATTGAAGACGTTCACGTTACACGCGTAGAAATAAACAACGAAGGTTGGATGACCAACCAAGGTGAGTTGGTTTACTTGGATCTCAATACCAAGCAGTTGTGCTCAAGTGAATCTAATCAAACCATTGATTTCATCGTGCCTTGTATACATGGTTTTCCTGGCGAAACAGGCGACATTCAATCTCTGTTTGAAATCGCAGGTATTCCTTATCTTGGCTGCGGGCCAGAAGCGAGTAGCAATAGTTTCAATAAAATCACATCTAAGCTTTGGTACGACGCTATCGGCATACCCAATACGCCATACTTATTCTTAACGCGAAACGATGAAGAAGCTCACGTTCAAGCTCATAAAGCCTTTGAAAAGTGGGGAAAAGTTTTTGTTAAAGCCGCTCGCCAAGGCTCTTCCGTTGGCTGTTACAGTGTCACAGAAAAAGACAAGCTTTCTAATGCAGTAAATGATGCTTTTGGGTTTTCTGACCAAGTGTTGGTTGAGAAAGCAGTAAAACCTCGAGAACTTGAAGTTGCTGCATATGAGATGAATGGCCAACTACATATCACTAAGCCAGGCGAGGTCATCGCGCCTGATGATGCTTTTTACTCGTACGATGAAAAATACAGCAGTTCAAGTCACTCGCTCACAGAAGTTGAGGCGAAGAATCTAACTCAAGTACAATTAGATTCCATCCAACACGCGTCAGAAACGGTATTTAGACAAATGAATCTCCGTCATTTATCTCGTATCGACTTTTTCCTAACGGAAGATGATGAGATTTACTTAAACGAAGTAAACACATTTCCAGGAATGACTCCGATCTCAATGTTCCCTAAAATGCTTCAAAACAACGGGCACAAATTTCATGAGTTCTTGGAAGATTGTATAAACAGTGCAAAGTGATTAACGTTATCGAGACGCGTTTTATGATACAAGTTGTTTTCTAGAGCAAGGATTATTCAAGCCGTATTTGAATATTGCTCAGTAGCAATTATGATTATATCAACGCATTAAACAGATGACTCAGTGGTATGGCGATTTCAAATTATAGAGGTTTTAACCTGCAGTCAGTCGGATCAGATGGCAGTGTTTGGAAGGTTAAAATCAAGAACCACGTTTTACAGGGCAGTTTGACGGCGGTAAAGAAAAGCATTGATTGGTGGTGTGACACCGCATCGATTATTGATCCCAAAGAGTTTGCTTCACTCGGACAAAGAGTGCAGCAAACTGGTGTTGCAAAATCAGAGGTCTTTAACGGCTATACTATTCAAAACGATACAGGCCAACCTAACTCTTGGTACTGTATGTTTAATGGTAAACTGATTAAGGGCAGTAAAGCCGCTATTCAACGCCATATCGAAGCTTATTTGGTTGCAAAGCAAAAAGCGATGCAAGCTCAACAACAAAAGAAACAATAGAATGACTCTGGTATATTCAACAGAAACCGGTCGAATTAAACCGGAAGAAGAAAAAGTATCTCGCCCTAAAGGCGATGGTGTTGTTCGGATTCAGCGCCAAACGAAAGGCCGTAAAGGTAAAGGCGTATGCATTGTTACAGGTTTAGACTTGGATGATGCACCTTTAAAGTTATTAGCGGCAGAACTCAAAAAAGTCTGTGGCTGTGGTGGCTCTGTAAAAGATGGCAATATCGAGATTCAAGGTGATGCTAGAGACAAGATCAAGGCACATTTTGAAAAGAAAGGCATGACAGTCAAATTAGCCGGTGGCTAATTTAATATTTCCAGTAAACAAAAATGGCGTCTAAAGAAATAGACGCCATTTTTTTATAAGTTGCTAATTGAAGAGCAAGCAATCGTAGATTGATAGATCGATATTAGCTATTTTATGGTAAATAACCATTATGTTTAATGCTCACAGTAAGGCCCTTAAATTTAAAATCTGCAGGGGAATAGGAGCATACTCAGACAACATTTAGCGTACGGCGATATACAATTTAACATAATATACATAATGCGCACTTAGCTATAGCTACTTTAAGGTCGCCAAGCCACAACGCAAACATGCCACAAATCATTGAAATACTTGATAATCCTAGCCCGTTAAACTTTTTTGCAATGTTTTCCCACATTCCTTTTATGTGTGGATTTTCGTTGCGATCAGCGTGACATCCCAACAAAGCTATCTCTGGGTCAATTCCTGAATTCTCCGCTAGAAAAACTGCTTCTGAATCAGATATATAGCGTCTTCCTTTTCGCATTTCGCTGATTCTGGACGCGTTTACATTCAAATCATGTGCGATTTGCTTGTCTTGTACGTAGTTTTTCGCCTTTTTGTAGGCATCTAACAGCTCACTTTGATACATGGGACTACCTCCGTTTTCTTGATTTTAGCTTAGTAGTTACGGAAATTCGCATCTAGCAATTACGAAAATCCGTAATTACACTTACGACAAATCGTAATTAAGACCGCCTTGGCTTGGGGCGTTTGCCCTTGACGCTTACGTCTTGGCTTCGGCGGTCGCTCTCAACTAGTCAAGGTGGTTGTTATGGTCGTATTGGAAACTGAAGTTCAAAACGTCAACGTTAAAACGTTAACGCTTCGTCATTTCGCTGTGTCTCACGTTCCTGCTTTCAAGCTGTGCTACATCACTACAACAGACATCTTTGAAGAAGTCGTTGTTCCTTTCAATCACTTTGGCTACTGCATTAGCACATTCGAAAACAACCAAGAGTCCTTTGGTTATCTCTCGGTTGGCGATTACGAGTTTCGCTTTGAATCTGACGAGCATGAAGTTCTATGTCGTTTCTTAGGCATGACACCTTCAAAAGCGACGGCTTTAGAGGCTCAGTAATCATGAACGAAGCTCAAATCATCTATTACGACTTGCTGCCTGACTACACGGTGTCTGTGTTGGTCAAAGGTTGCGACGAATGGGATTTGCTTAAATCCATGTCTCATCTTGAGTCTTGGGCTTCCTCTCAGTTCGCTTCTTATGAGTTGGTGTCCATCACCAACACGACCGTTGAACAACGTATCAATTTGGGGGTGTTTGATGACTACTGCAACTAACATCCTCAAAAAGTTCGATGAGCAAAGCGTTCATATTGATTACCTGTGTTTTACGTTTGCTGTGAAAGACTTACGTCATTGTCATGATGCGGTTCGTCGATTGCACAAGCATGAGGAATACAAAGGCTTTGCCAAATCAGGACTATTACAGCGTCACTGTCGAGCACCTAAGTTCCCTGCTCCACCTGTGTTTAATCCGACGGTCGCTAGGACGTCTGAAGAAATTGAAGCGTACAACAAAGCCTTTGATATCTGTTACCGAAACTACTTAGAAGATTGCTTGCGCATCTTCACCAATCAAGTGCTTGGTTTGTCGTTGTCTGCGCCTCGCGGTTTGGGTTTTCAGTTCTACACCGAATCCATGAAACTGACTTCGCCAGATGGTGAGGACTTCTGCGGCTTCGTTGGAATCGGCGGTAACAATGACACAGTGCATTTCCAAATCAACGGAACGGGATGCAAGCATGTATTTGCCCGTCGTCCTGCGTGGTCGCTGCATGACTGGCTGACCAATGTGCTTGGTGTGCAAACTCTAGCTCGTGTTGACTTGGCCTATGACGATTACGACGGCATTTTTGATTGCGAATACGCTTACAAGGCGTGGCGTGACGACTGTTTCCGCACCGCAGAACGTGGTCGTGGCCCTGTGCTTCATGAAGATATGACCATTGCCAGTATCGGAAAAGACGGCAAACCGATTTACACCAAAGAGCAATACTCGATTGGTTCGCGTACCTCGCGCATTTACTGGCGTATCTACAACAAGGCTCTTGAGCAGAAACTCGCGAACACTGGCCTTGTCTGGTATCGCTCTGAGGTCGAGCTTAAAAAATGGAATGTTGATGTGTTGCTGAATCCGGCTGGCGCGTATGCCGCGCTCAATGATTTCGCAGCCTCGATTTCTACTGCAAAGAAATTCAATACCAAACCCGTCCCGACGAAACGCGCGGCGTTAGACCTGTTGGCCTCTGCGCACTGGATGCGTCGCCAGTACGGGAAAATTCTGAACTCTTTAATCGAATTCCATGAGGGCGACATTGAAACCGTGGTCGGTTCCCTTGTCCGTGATGGAACTAAATTCACCTTCCCCGATACCTACGGCAAGTTGGTGACTCACATATTGGAGACTTAACAAATGGCAGCAAAACTTTTTGTACTTGGCATGGACATCATGTGGAACCCATCTCGCGGTGATATGGCTCAACTGAACATTTCTCGCCCGATGAAGCAAATCAATTCCGAGAAGTTCAAGCGCCGTACTATCGGTGAGTCTGGTGATGTTAACCAGCAATGGGATCAACCCATCATGATTGATTATGACTATGCCATCAAATTAGAGAGAACTGGTGCGTTGGTGCCTCGTCGTGAGTATGAGGTTCGTCTTGATATGAACCCGTTAGACCCGTTATCCGGCTCTATCGTCGTTGAGCTCATTCCTGTTGACCCTGAAATTAAGAAGCACTTTGAAGCTTCAATGAAAACAGTTCAAGGCTAAAAAATGTCTGTATGCGTCACCGTCGTTAACCAGTATGGCAATTTGAAAGCAACGAAAACGCCTGTTGCGGATTGCCAAGAATACGTGCTGATTTCGGCGGTGGACTACCAAGAATATAAGGAACCAGTCCTATTCAACGGTGACTTGTTCCTGTATGTCAGTGGCGTGCTCTTGATCAACATGGTCGTTGGTCACTGGGTGGGTCGTGTTGTTCGCCTTATGAGTAAAAGGTAAATCTTATGAAAAAACTAGAACTTGTTGTAACTAACGTAAAACACGCAGTAGTAAACAAAAAGACCGCAGCTGGCGCTGCTCTTATGGCTGCGTCTGTCTCTCCGGCGTTCGCTGAAGTCGATATTACGGGCGCAATCAACTCTGCGGTATCCGGTGGTCAAGCTAACGTATCACTGGTTGTGGCGGGTCTGATTGGTATGGCTGCACTGGGCTTTGGTGTGACAATGGTTGTTGGCTTCTTGCGTCGCTAACGGTTCACCTCTATGCCTCCTTTATCGGGTAATTTACTTGGAGATGTTCTCGCTATCGTTCTAGGTGTTGCCTTTGCGGGGGCATTCCTCCACGGCTTTGTGAGTGGCATCAATACTCACTAATCAACGGATAAGGGAGCTTCGGCTCCCTTTTTTAATGGTGCAAATGTGAATAAGTCACTCTTTTTAATTTTGTTTTCTTGCTTGTTCCTGTCGTGGCACGCAAGCGCAGCTCAACCTACTTACGCTGTGAGGGATGTTATCGCTTATCCCGACTGCAAACTGTCTAGGGGGATGAGAGTTAACCCTTATTCTTATGTCTCTTGTTATGAAAATAAATTTGTTCGATACAAGGACTTCTCTACTACGTCATGTTACATGGATAGTGATGAGTTCGGCTTACGTATAATGTGTAATACCGACAGTTCTTCTTTCCCAAAAATTCAAACTGTATGGTTCCGTCATGATACGGCTAAGTGTCCAGCTGACTATGAATTGATAAATGATGGTGACGGTGTCACCTGTGAACCCATCGTTCCTCCGTGTGAGTATGGGGAGAATCCTGACGGCTCATGTATGGACGCTTGCCAGTTCAAACAGTCTATTGGCGATACCGTGAAATTGTACTGGCACCCTGCCATTTACGGCGAATTGGTGACGGGCGCTTGTTACGGTGATTACGGTGCCACTCGATGTGAAGTCACTAAGAACGAATCCACCATTATTTGTACTGGCGTTCCTGATGGACAGTACACGCCCGACTCTCAATGTTCTCTCAAGTTCGCGTTCACTGGTCGTCAGTGTGAAGGTGGCACTTTGTTTTGGGGCGATAAGGGACCGGATGAACCCATCATTCCACCCGATGAACCGGAAGACCCAACCCATGACCCTGACGACCCAACAGGCGAGATTGAAGACCCAAGTGTCCTACCCGATGATTCAACCAACACGGTCAATCCCGGTGACGTTGATGATGAACCGGATGTAGAAGATCCTGACACGGATGAATCGACAGACACGGCAGTCCTTTCTGCCATTAAAGGGCTTAACGTGGATGTGAACAAAGGCATTCATGATCTTAACGTCGATATCAACCAATCACACGCTGACATCACCAATGCGGTCATTGATGTGAAAGGCTCTTTGGTTGATAACACCCAAGCCATTCAAGAACAGCAAATCAATGACAACAAGATTTATAACAACACCAAGGCACTCATCCAACAGGCCAACGGCGATATCACTACGGCGGTAAACAACAATACCAACGCGACCATTGGTATTCGTAACGATTTAAAAGGGCTTGGTGATTCAATGGGCGAACTCGATAACAGCTTAAATGCGATTGAGGGTCTATTGACTGGCTCAGAGTTTGGCACACCTACGGGCACCGCTATCACTGGCGAAATCTTCACGGCAGAAGACTTTGCCATCCTGCAAACCACGATAGATAAAAAAGCCGAATACATCCAAGGCTATGTGGACGACATCAAAGGCTTAATCACTATCGGCACCAACTTCAATAACGGCACATTAAGCGACAAGTCTTTTAACATCAAAGGCGCAACCGTTGAATCAGGACTACAGCGTTTTGATGCGGTATCGGGGTATGTGCGCCCTGTCGTGCTGTTCATTTGTGCCTTAATCGCCCTTTGGGTTCTGTTTGGTAATCGGAGTAAATAACATGGAATACATCTACTCAGCATTAGAGTTTATTGCCAACATTGGGCAAACCTTTCTCGACTTCTTTGATGTGGCGATTGAATGGATAAAGAACGTGTTTGAATACGTCGCGATGTGGCTTATCTCAGTATGGTTCGATATCAAGATTGCCTCGATACAAATCGCACTCAAGATTGCCCAGCTGCTGCTCGAAGAATATGGCGTCTATACGCTTGTCGAAGACCGCTTTAATGCGCTTCCCTCTGACGTCCGTTATATCTTGACCGAATACGGCGTCACCTCTGGGCTACGTGTCATCTTTGATGCGTTCGCTACGTCTTTAGTTATGCGTTTCTTTAACTGGTGATTGAATGGCTACTTCATTTCGATACGGTCACGGTGGCTCTTACAAATCGGCTTGCGCCGTGTGGTTTGACTTACTGCCTGCACTGCGTGAAGGTCGAATTTGCATTACCAACATTCATGGCATGCAGCCACTTGAAGTGATTGAACAACGCCTTGGTGAGAAGTTTCCTGATACAGCTCGGCTCATTCGCATTAGCTCTCGCAATCCTGAAGGCTTCGAGCTTTGGAAATACTTTTTCTGTTGGGCGCCCATTGGGGCGTTCATCCTCATTGATGAGTGTCAGCAAATCTTCTCGGTCAATGCAGGTTTCAAAATGGCGAACATACACAAGCGCCCTTTTACTGATTTTGAGCCTCACTTACCGGAAGGATTCTCCGAGCTGTTTCACTCTCGTTGGCTAACGATTGATACATCCAGCTTGGACAATGGCGAGATAGATGATTGCCAACGCACACGTTTTGATGAGCAAGGACGCATCATCTATCCCGAGAACTTTAACAACGCCTTTATGGAGCACCGGCACTACAACTGGGACATTGTGTTGCTCACGCCTGACTTTGCTCAAATCCCGAAAGAGTTAAAAGGTGTCGCGGAGTTGGCCAAGCAACATAAGGGTAAAGATGGGATCTTCTTTTCCAACCGTAAACCGCGCATCTTGGAACATGACCCAACTCGAACGGTCACCAAACCAAGCAAAGACGATGTGGTTTATAACCTCAAGGTGCCGCTTGATGTCCACCTACTCTACGCCTCGACCGTCACGGGGCAAATCACCAAATCGGGACTTGGAAAGAACATCTTCCTTAACCCTAAATTCTTAGCAGCTATGGCACTGGTCGTGCTTTCATTTGGGTACTTAGTTTATGCGCTTATTGGTATGGTTTCTGATTCTGAGACGACAACTGCGGAAGGAACGCAGCTTCATCAAACTTCGCAGCAAGGTGGCGTTTCGACTTCGCAAGTTCAAGCTCGTCCTGGTCAAAGTGGTTCGCCTGGTTCTGTCATGGGTTCTAGTGGTTCTGGCTGTACGGGTTCTGGTTGCGGGAATGAGTCTTATCATGACGTAGGCACCGTTCCTGCTTGGTTCCCACTGGCGAACTCAGAAAGTATCTATGTCTCTGCGGTGGAACGTTGGCACAAAGCCACCTCGATACACGTCAACGTGCATTTTGAGGTTGTCACACCGCGCGGTGTGACTTACCTCGATGACGGATTCCTAAACAAGTTGGGCGTCAAGATGGAATATCTGGACGATTGTCTCGTCCAGCTGTCCCACGGCGCATCCAACTTCTATGTCACGTGTTCGCCGTATGAGCAATATGCACAACGGCAAGAGCAAGATATTGAACTCAAACCTGTTGGCGGTTTGTTTAGTGGAGACGAAACCTAATGAATGAATACGTAACGCATGGACAGCTGGTTGAAATCATCGAGCTGTTTGATCATCTCTCGATAGTGAATGCAGTCATAGTGGTGCTCGTGTATGACCTTTCCAGATACCTCCTAGGCAAACTGGTCGACTACTTCAATTAAAGGCAAGGTGCCAGCCCCGCAGGGATAAGGAGTTGCGGAGCGACGACGAGGCACCAAGCCGCCCACCATAGCAAAACCTAGCCTCATCACTTAATCGGCGCGGTTAGCAGCCCAAGGCTATTTGGATGCTGCCGCCCTCCTTCCTGCTAGACCAGCCTTGCAGAGACTATCCACACCAAAGGCGCGTTAACCTACCGGAACGCTGCATACTCACAACGTCAAAGCTTTGCGAGTGTCGAGCAATGTTTATTCTTCTTTTCTGGGTTCTCTCCGACGGACGCGCGGAGCAAGTGAGGACGGGCTAGGACGATTGCGCGACGTGCGGCGGGAGGTCAAACCCCCGAATCTGTATTACGGGGGTAAATTCCACCGGTTTTCAATGATTGATACGCTATCCCATATAATAAACAATCAGTATACTATTGAAATATCGAATTTTATTAATGACAAATATATGTTTTGTTGAAAGTTGATCCTGCCCCATATGGAGATTTTATGAAGATAAAGAGTTTGAGCGTGTTGTTAATTGGTGGTGTGGTTTGTGCAGTTTTATTGTATGGAGGGACTTTGATTGCCTTAACGTGGCCAATCAATAATCTCTCGATAAGTAATTCGGGGGTTTTTGGTGATAGCTTTGGCGTTTTGACATCCCTTTTTTCCGGATTGGCTTTTGCTGGTTTGATTATCACAATTGTTATGCAACGTGATGAACTGTCTCTCCAAAGGCAAGAGTTAAACTTAACTCGTGAGGAGTTAAGTGGTCAAAAGGAAGAGATGAAAGCTCAAAATGAAACGCTGCAGATTCAGCGCTTTGAAAGCACTTTTTTTAAGATGTTAGAGTTTCTTGACAATTGTAGGAGAGATATTGTTTATAGCTCTTTACAAGGGAGAGGCTACGAGGGTAGAGATGCTATACAAAAGTTATATCAAATATTAATTACGAGTTACTTTTCTACTTGGAGTCAGCAGGGCTTTGACCGCAAGAGCGAGTTTAATGATGAGTGCAGAAACCTAGAAGGTATAGTTAAAGAGTATAATAAATTTTACGAAAAAAATGGAGACGACTTGGGTCAATATTATAGGACGTTTTATAACCTATTAAAATTAGTTGATCGTGCTGATTTCATCTCGGACAAATCTGTCTATACCAACCTATTGCGTGCTCAGCTATCTCGATACGAATTGCTTCTGCTATTTTACAATTGTATTAGCGGTTATGGTTCTGAAAAAATGGCACCATTGGTAAAGAAATATAAAATACTCAAATACTTAGAAACTTCACTATTGCCAAAAGAAAACATAGAAGTATTCGAAGAGTTTATCGAAAGCAATAGAATAGAATAAAATAGACATAGTAACTCAAAGGCTCTCTTCGAAGCCTTTGAGTTATACAGTTTTTGTTTAACCTGTATGGCACGCTGGACTGCAAAACGCACAGCCATTTGCTTTACTATAGATTAATTTTGCCTTTGCAACAGCTTCTACACAGTTATCGAAAAGACCTAAAAATTCCTTTTCCTTAATTTTAGATATGTAAAAACAGCTATCGCTATGCACTTCATGATCTCCATTAGCCTGTGCTCTCTTATTTACGTAATATAATGGCATTTCAATCTCCTTGGTGTGTATAAAGTTGCATAATAGCCGCTTTGTGCTTTCACTAATCTCACACAGCTCAAAAAACAGCAAAAAAACAAACTGCGTACTATGGATTAACTTGAAAGAGAGCAAGCGAAAAAATGAATAGTTCCACAAAAGATTGTGATTCTCTGCTTGTGCTTCGTGTTTTGCATTTGTGACTCTTGATCAAACCGGTACTTAGTCGTAGCCTGTGTGCGCTAGGTTTTATATGTCAAGGATATGAAATGGCTAAGTTTTTAAATACAAGCGCTACAAATTACTATCTCGAAGAACTTATCAAGAACGCATCGGAAAGACTGATTCTTATCAGCCCATTTCTCAAGCTTAATGATCGCATTCGAGAACTTTTAGAAGACAAAGACCGATTAAAAATCGACATTCGAATTGTCTATGGCAAAAGTGAGCTACAACCTGATGAGATTAACTGGCTTAAAGGTCTCTCCTTTGTGCGTACCAGTTTTTGCAAAAACCTCCATGCAAAGTGTTACATGAATGAAAGTGCTTGTATCATTACAAGTTTAAACCTCTACGAGTTTAGCCAAGTAAACAATAACGAAATGGGCATCTTTATTGATCGTGACGAAGACCCCAATGTCTACAAAGACTCCTATGAGGAAGCACAACGTATTATTCGTATTAGTGATGAGGTTCGTATTTCATTAGAGAAGGTTACATCATCTACCAATGACTCTTCTAAACGTGAAGACTCAGAACCAGAAAAAGCCAAGCTAACTTCATCCAAGCTAGCCAAGAAGCACAAAATTAAAACAGATGACTTTCTTCAGATGTGTGTAAGCAAAGGCTACTTATCTTTCGATGATGGAAAACATTCTTTAACCGAAGAAGGGAAATCGTTGGGTGGTGAGTTCAAATACAGTAAACGTTTTGGTCCTTACTTTATCTGGCCAGAGTCATTAGATGTTGAATAGAAAAATAAGGCTCCAACTGGAGCCTTTTGATTACTACACCTTGGTGCACTTATAAAGTGAGAAGAAGTTCAACTATGATGAATAATTTTTGTATAGTGACCTATAACGATAGTGAAACCATTACATGAAAGAAGTTTTAAGCTCTATTTTAGAGCATACAAAAGATAGAATTAGACAGCCTTTTCTCGGAGCGTATAGTTTATCTCTGATAATGTACAACTGGGATTTGATTTATTACTTGTTTTGGGCTCAAGGTGATGTTGAAGCTAAAATAACTGCCATTAAACAGCAATACTTGTCTGTCACCGATTTAACTTATCCATTCTTCGTCGCTTTGCTCGTAGTGTACATCCCTATAACCATCAATGCTTACCGACAGCAATTATTTGAGCTTTTGGAGGGTCGTGTAGAAGCTCAAAGACTGTCTCGGAAACTAAAGCGCTCATCGTTCGATCTTGAAGTTGCAGAAAACGAAGCTAGATTGATGCATGTACCAGCTAGAATCCAGAAAGAGTCAGAGGAAGAGATTGATCAAATTAAAATGCTGAATCAAGGTTTGAATAACGAAATAGAGAACCTTAATGAACGCATAAAAACTCTGGATGAATTGGTCAGAAGTCAAACAAATAGACTTGAAGAGCTAACATTACGAAACGAAGAGCTAACAACTAGAATGAAAGTTTATCAGCTCAATCTCACAGATTATGGCGTTGCCAAGTTAAATAGTAAGCAAGCTGATTTATTAAATATTATTTCAAGATTTGCTGGCAAAGTATCAAGTGATATTTGGAAAGAACTCGAAAATTCAGCAATTGCTTGTGAAGAAAAGAAACTTAAGAGGTTGATAGGAGATATTGAGAGTTCTTGGAATAACGATGGTATAACATCACAATGAAGGCTCCAACTGGAGCCTTTAATTACACGATTCTCTTTAGTACTCTTGCATACTTCAATATTTGATGAGCAACCTTTATATCATTTGATGCCCCTAACTCAAGTAAAGCAACCCCAATTAATACTTGCTGCGCAGTAACCAACTGTCCTGTTGGAAGTTCTAACCGATCATGCCTCATTACGAAGTTTTCCCAGTCTTCACAACTGCTTAGTTCCCTACCCTTATTCATCCTCATTAAGCGTTTACACTCAGGCGGAATAGATTTTCCTTTATCCCATTCTTTGACCGTTCTAACAGTTTTTAAACAAAGTTTTGCAGCTTCTTCGACGGTTAAACCACATTCAAATTCACGAAAAATATAGTTTTTAGTCATTTCGTGATACTTCATTGAATTGTCCCTCAAAAGAGAGACATTTTATAGGATACACATATGCAATCGTATTCAAAACAAGCGCCCATAATGCGCTGTAGAGTTGGTTATTCATCACCAAATTTCATTGTCCAATATTGTTCCAATACATTTGGTATCTTTCTACATATTAGTATCAGTAAAAATTCCACCCACCCATGTGCACCTTGGTGAGTATCAAATGAGATGAACGAGTGCAGCTGTGTAGTTAGGGTGATGTTTTTTGTAGGAAAAATAACTATTTGTGGTCATTGAGATTAAAAATGCTCGAGCTTTTTAATATAATTGTTCGTCATTTCAACATTAGGTATAAGTCGTGCTTAATATTAATAATCAAAAGAAAGCGATCGTACTATTCGCATTTTTAACTGTCGGTTCTGCGTTTCTAAATGCTTATGGCATGGTAGCTAGTGTCTTAGAACAAGTAATTTCTTTCTTTTCAACATTGATTACATATGCCGTCATTGTGACTTTATTTTCAGTTTTCATGGGAGCTGATGTAATCGACTCTAAAATTCGAACCTACATTGGCATCAGTTTTGTGGTCATGACCATCGTTGAAAATGTTTGTCCGATGATACTTTATAGTAACCAGACTCTCCCTGATGATTACTATTTTGTATTCTTTATTCAGTTAATACTTAATGTATACATAGCGAAGGTAATAGCTCATGAACGCAATTCTTGAACAGTTAGGAAAAGCATCCCCTCTAGGTTCTCTTTTAATGAAGATGAAAGGTCAACTAGATTCAAAAGCTGATGCAAACCGAATTTATAAGGATTTGTACCCAGTTTTAGAAGATCTTTTGTCTCGTGGATATGGTTTTGACACTCCAGAGGTTCAAGGAATAATTAGTGTACTTAGAGAATTACCCGCCTGGGGAGCCAAACGAGCAAATTTCGAGAAGCGTTACTTACAAGATGAAAGCACGCTGCGCAAACTGCCTCGTGACCCGTCTTATTTTAATGGACAAGGTTGTTGGCATTAAATATTTTGCTAAATCATACAGGCTCCACTCGGAGCCTTTTTTATTACACCATATTCTTCAACACTCTGGCATACTTCAGGATTCGGTGAGCAACTTCTCTATCATTTGAAGCCCCCAATTCTAATAACGCTACGCCAATCAGTACTTGCTGAGGCGTCACCCGTTGACCAGTCGGCAACTCTAAGCGGTCATGCCTCATTACGAAGTTTTCCCACCCATCGCAGATGCTCAGTTCTCTACCCTTGTTCATGCGCATCAGCCTTTTACACTCCGGCGGAATGGCTTTTCCCTTATCCCACTGTTTGACCGTCCTCACACTTTTTAAACAAAGTTTGGCAGCTTCTTCGACGGTTAAACCACATTCAAGTTCACGAAAAATATAGTTTTTAGTCATTTCGTGATACTTCATTGAATTGTCCCTCAAAAGAGAGACATTTGATAGGACACACATATGCAATCGCATTCAACATAAGCGCCCATAATACGAACTTAAGGGTTAGAAGATTAGCATTGGTGAAGTCAGCTTAGTTACGCCGTATTTGGCCTTTGCGGCCTTACAGGCTTCATCAGCTGTCCTGTATGGGCCATGAACTTCGATTCCACCACAGCGACCACTTGAACTGTATCTTGGGTTACGTCCGACACCATGCACGTTGGTTTTGCATCTTGCTCATTCAATATGAGTCAACATGGACACGCATTTGCTTACCCCAAACGTGTAAGTACTAGATTACCTTTATAGGAACAAGGAATCTAACAGATGTAAACTCTCTACTTTTCAATCTATACCTAGATCTTTCTTCATATGTTCACTCAACTCGTTAATGGTTCTTACATTAATCTTATGTTTGCAATGATGGGTTCTCAACTCTTCACCAAATAATTTTACTAGTGATTTGGTATACAAAGTACTAAGATTATTTATTATTCTATACAATGTATCTTTCTGATAAACAGATCTTTTCGAATTTTGTATTGCAGTCTTCATATTTAAATACCCTCACACGTTTAACTTTATAATTTAAGAATCAATTTCAACGTTTATTATTACTTTTTCCAATATGGAATGAGTCATTATCAATGATGCACAATCAACAATTAAATCACCCGAATCCAACTTAGTAAGTTCACGAGATAATTTTTTATTTTTAAATCTTTATTTTCTATATTTAATCCGATTGAGTTAATTTCTTCAGGATATCGGTTTAACCTAATATCCAATATACTTTTATTAAGATAGTAGTCTGCCTTTATTTCATGGCGGCTTTTAGATATCATTGTCCCCCTCCGATGAAGCAAGTTATACTTTCCCACCAGTTAAAAGACAACGTGACTCAGAGTTGCAAAAAGGTAACAATCATGGAATTGATGAACAATGAGCTGATCTGCTTTGCAGCCATTTGTAAACACCTCTCTCTTACAGAGGCATCAAAAGAACTTGGAAAGTCGAAAGCTCAAGTCAGCAGGCAGCTAGCAGCATTAGAAAAACAACTTGGTGTAACACTCGTCCACAGGACAACAAGGAAACTCGTTTTAACTGACCATGGCGAAAGCATTAGAGAGCTTGCTATCAAGACGTTAGAGAGTTTGCACGAGTTAAATTACAGAGCTAGCTCGTTGAGTGAATGCATTGATGGAAAGTTTAAAATCACAATGCCCAACTCTATAGCCTCTTCTATTTTTGGTTCTGTTCTTAAAGACTTAAAAGAACGATATCCAAAAGTTGATTTTGAAATATCATCAAGTAACAATGTAGAAAATTTATTAGAAAGCAATGTAGATTTAGCGATTAGGCTTAATAATGTTATTGATGACACTCTTATTGCACATAAAATTGGTGATTATAGTGATATTTTGATATCTAGGGTAAGTAATGCCAACCACAAAACACTATTAATCTACAAATATCATTCGAATAAGGAATCAATTAAAAGTCAATATACTGATGTTATCGAAGTTGATAACACCTCTATTTTAATAAACTTTGTTTCTGAGGGAGTTGGGGTTGGTGTCATTCCAAACTATCTTATTAAAAGTAACTATATAGACAAAAACATCCGAATATCGCAAACTTTTGATATAGAACGTTCCATGTATATTGCCTACCCTTATCAAAACCCTTTGCCAAGAAAGCTAGCTGAGATATCTACTTTTATTAGGTCTGAGTTATCACAAGTATTGAAGAGTGAGTCATTTTAGGGCGGTTGTTCAGATTTAGAATTTTGCGTTGTCTACTCAACTAGGCCTAACGCTAATCTTTGTAACATATTGTTTCAGCGGTATTTATTAACACCCCATCTTTATGCTTGCTATCACAATGTGAGATGCTCTGCCGTCTTGTTATCAAGGTTTTGCGTGGAATAAATCACGTGGGGTAAACGATAGATTGACTTACATTAAAATTTTCATCAAAAGCAACTTTATATAAAATTGATTTCATACCAATCTATGTGTATCTTCTACCCATATCCCCACAATAACCAAGGAGAATGCCATGGATAAGCTACTCGCGTCTGCATTAGAAATTAAGCAGCGAACTATGGTGACTGGCTTTTTTGCTAGAAATGGATTCAAAATCGCTATGACCGATTTTGATGATGTCACTTTTGAGCGAGAAGGCGTGCAAGTTAACGTACATTTTGATCTGCAGTCAAACGCGGAGTCTGCATCTGTTTTATCTCATGAGGCATCAATCATTCCTGGCTAAAAACTTTTATTATCACCGATACACCAAGCCGAACATAAAAGTTCGGCTTTTTAGTGACAAAAAATGATGAGTGCGAACAAGAGTTGTCGATCACTCGTCTAAATAGACGATTAATAAATCAGCTTCAACTTCGTTCACAACCTTTGGTATCGATGAAAAAAAGCGACTCAATAAGTTGTGATGATGACCACAGACAACTAAATCTATCCCCTCTTTTTTGACGATTCCCGATAGTTTTATATGAAGATCGCCGATTACTACCATGGTCTCGCTTACTGGGTATAAGCATTTATCAGCGAGCTCTTGCAGCCTCCTTTCCAATTCTTGCTCTTCCTTAGTTTCCATGACTATGCGATCGACATCTACGTAAACAAATGAGAGTTTGCTGCTTGAGTTATCTGCTTGCATTATTGCTTTTTCGATAACGGCTTGGCTAGATTTAGATAAGTCGACAGCAACCAAAACGTGCTTGTAACCCATCATTCCTCCCTTGGTTAGTTTTTGTTCTCATATTAAGTCTAGTCCACATAGAGCGAACACAACATCAAAACTACTGCTACATGATAGTTAAAGGAGTTTAGTGTAAAACAGGCAAATAGTTTTCATTGCAACCTTGTTGCTTCCTCTCATCCAAAGGTCAACGATGTTTTTCCAATTTCTTCTCTAATTATCGGACTATTTAACAGGAAGGACGTCAGGAAACGTTACGTTGTAATAGGCGTTACTGCTCTTGATTTCTACTACTCTTGAGGTTTCATATTACCCACTTCAACGTCGCCTAGTTTAGTAAAACTACTTTAGGTTAAGCGTGTTCAATATGTAACGCTCCGCTCAAATCCAGGAGACGTATTTCGGCTAAAAAAGCAGCTAAATAAGATGAACTTCCGATTCATCTATTACATATGTCTGCGAGTGCTTACTGTTCTTATATCGCGTATTTAATAAGTCTAGTTTAATTACCGTTATAAGTTACGGTGTCTCTTTTTTCTTTTTTTAGCATAATCTTCTGCCTGAGAGAGAGGCTCTCTTGGGCTTTGTAATTAAATTACAAAATCAATCGCGACCAATATGGTTGGCAGATTAAAAGACCGAGGTAAGCAATTGATATAATTGAGTTTAATTTATAAGTTCTTTAAAAAATGCCTAATTACCTGTGCTACGAAAACTAAGGTTAACACGACTGGGTAAAATTTTACTAACTCGCTATTTAGTCTTAAAGGTAATTGAACAAGATTAAAATCATATAGGTATAGTAAATTGTAGTTACAGCGTAACCAGGGTGGTGTTTGGGAATGTAAAGGAATAGAAAATAGAAAGGCAAAAAAACAGGGCGTATGCCCTGTCCATGAATTGATTAGTTTTGTTGCTGTTGTTTTTCTGCGTACTCAGATCGAATCCGTTCTGCAACAATTTTGATAGCTTCTGCAGTACTTGTGCCCTTCGCCATCAATTCTTGAATTCTCTCTACAGCTTGTTGTTGCTCTTGGTGAGATAGAGGGGGTAAATCGTCAAACATAAAAAGCTCCTCATTTTGAGGAGCTGACTATAACGATTCAATCAATAGGTAGCAAGGAAATTAATGGATGCACCCATAGCGTTCTCGTTTGTGTACTGAGCTGCGATATCCAATTCGAACAACTTAAGTGGAGACAACCCGATACCAGCAGTAATGGTTCCTTCGTCATTACTTCGAGCTAAGTTCTTCATATACCCTGCCCGTAATGCCATTTGACGCAAAATATCAAATTCAATACCAGCTCGAATCATTTGCGTATTATCATCAAAGGATGAAAAACGTTTTTCTTCGTTAAGATCGTAGTCAACACTCATCGTAAAGTAATCGGCAACAATCCCTGCCCCAACGGTGTATACAGGACGCATGCTATATTCGTATGATTTTATCGTATCGCTGCCATATTGGAATGATTTTGTTTTAACGTCTCTTCCGATCAAATTTTTCGCTGAAATACCGAGACGATATGGGCCAAAGAACCAAAGTGCGCCGGCGTCTAAGTTAAACATCGTTTCCGCGGTCTCATTTTCACGTAAGTCTTTAGTATCAAAATTCTGAAAACTCGTGGCGTATGAGTACGTGTATATACGCTGAAGTTTAGGAGTAACACCAAAAGAAAGGTGTTGGTTCATGAAATTAGTGTATTTAGCAAGTGAAATACCAGCTTCAGCCACGCCAATAGAAACACCTTGTACATAGCTATCATCTAATGGATTAGTACCTGAGGTATCAACATTTGGTTGTACGAATGATTCAGTGTATAGCTTACCGTATGCAGTTGCAGATAAGAATTTGTTGGGGATACCAATGGCAACGACACCACCAAGATCAAAGTCTGTCTTTTTCCCATCGATAGCATCCATCGATTTTTTGATTTCATCGACGTCTGTCAATTTGCTGATGCGTTCGATCTCATCAACTAGATCATATTGATCATCGTAGCTGCCACCAAAACTTGGCACGATCATGCCTGCATCGTCATTTCGGCGATAAATCGCAGTAAGAGCAGGGTTGAAAAAAGGCGCAGTTAGATAAGTTGCTGATACGGTACCAACGCCACCCATTGCATCACTACGAGCCTCTATCGCATAAGTAGCAGCAGAAGCAGCATTAGCGAAAAGAATAGTAGCAACAGAAGTGGCAAGAATTTTATATTTGTTTTTCATACTACACTTGTGATTTTAGTTCGTCCTGAACCTTTATCGGCACAAGTAGTATTTCTTTAACTATTCTTCCTGGGAAAGATCATAGGTTCGGCTAATAGTTTGAGCCTGCTCAACAATTATATCGCCCTGCCAACGGCGACTATTGATACTTACCGCCAATACGTATCTATCGTTTGGGACACCCGCTAGCTCCAATGAATTTGGATAGTTAGACTCATAAGTCTTTTTCCACATTTGCTCGTACTGGCCATCAATGTAGTCATACAAACCAACTTCAAGTTGCGGTAATGGACAATGGGGATTACGAAGTGCGCTCTTTTCTACTTTCCAATTCTCTTTAGATGTCCAACGAACATATTGAGAAGAGTTTGAATCTCCAAGTATTACCCAAGTTCGATACTCTTGTTTATCAGTAGAAACAACGGTTAAGTGATATAAACCAGCTTCAAGCTTGCCTGTTAAGTTATAGCGTTTCGAGTAACTACGCTCGTTGGCAAGTTCTGTCCCGTTCGGCTGTTGTTCATAGCTGAATGAACTGTCCGCGGATATAGAATCATCCACCCATCGATTAAATGAAATATTTTCGATGTCAGTTGTAGCTCTTAGCTTGATCACCAATCTAAATGTATCTCGCCCAGGGCTTTGAATAGTCTGACGAATAACGTTCACACCACTTATCCAATCAGGCAGCGTTACACCAGTGAGAGCCTTGCCACAGTTTTTAGATAGTGACTGACCAAGAAGATCATTAAGGTGAGGAGTCAAATCTTTACTTGGTTCAGTTTGCCAGAGTTCAACAAGAGAGTTGAACATACCCGCAAGATCATCTTCAAGTAAGTGTTGATGTGCCTGTGTTAAAGGCGTGTTAGTTTGAAACCAGTCCATCGCATGGACTGGTTTCACTAACGCTAATGAGAGAACTACAGGGAGTAGTATTTTCATTACGACTTATGCTTTCATCTTGTAGCCAACACCACGAAGTGTTTCAATTTCCAGTCCTGGCAGTTTTTGACGAAGCTGCAGTACATGTGTATCAACCGTACGTGTTGTCGGGAAGTGATTGTAACCCCAAACGTGGTCAAGTAGCTCATCACGAGTAAACACGCGACCTAAGTTTGACGCCAAAAATAGCAGCAAATCAAACTCTGTTCGAGTAAGCGTAATTAGCTCGTCTTTATAAGTCACTTCACGAGTCGAGCGGTCAATCTCTAAGTCTTTCGTAATCACTTTATCAGCGTTGCTTTGTTCTGCTGAATCCGGTGCTCGTAGCTGTGCACGGATTCTCGCAAAAAGCTCCGCTTCAGCAAAAGGCTTTGTTAAGTAGTCGTTCGCGCCGGAATCAAGGCCTGCAACTTTATCTTTTACGGTAACAAGTGCCGTTAACAAGATAACTGGTACGTCTTTAATCTGTTTCCATTCTGGGAGACATTGTACAGAGTCACCATCTGGGAGTTGGCGATCGAGAATTACCAAGTCAGCTTTTTTCCATTGTGGCTCTACGTCTGCAATACGCTCCACATGTAAACACTCATATCCTGCTTGTTCCAGGCTTACTAACAGGCCGTCAGCCAAGTTTTTATCGTCCTCAACGAGAAGCAGTGTCTGTTTCACAAGGTATCTCCAATATAAAAGTTGTAGGTGGTCCCATTAAGGACATTTTTCCGCCCATGCGGCCTACCATAGATTCAACGATTGTTAATCCAAGTCCTAACCCGCTCTTACTTACGAACGGTTTCTTCAAATTTGCCCAATCTTTAGCCGTTAGGCCTCCTGCATCTCGGACTTGGAATACTATTTTTTCTTCACTAGTTGAGATATCCAATTCAACCGGTGCGACACCGTACTTAAGCGCATTACGAAGCAAGTTATCGATACAAGTTCCTAACCAGTACACATTAACTTTAGCAGCCACATCTTCATTGATGTTAAAAAGCACGGCACTATCAAATTCTTCTTCGATCTTAAATTCTAACCAATCTGCAACGGATGGTACCCAGTCTGTTGCAAGCATTTGGTTATCAGATTGCAAATAATCTTTACTCGCTTCTGCCAATTGACGCAGGCGGCGCGTATCTTCACACAATCTGCGGAATTCGTCATACACACTTTCAGGTAAATGCTCGAACTCTCGACGAAAGCCCTCAACCGTTAGTGACAGAGATGCAATCGGTGTTCTGAGCTCATGCGTTAAAATTTGCAACACGAGCATTCTACTACGTAGTTCTTCTCGCTTGCTATTCCAACGGTACACCGCCCAACCAATCACCAAAAGAATATTGGCGATTACCAGTATGATCATACTGATCCGCAAAACTTGCGAGTGATCTTCTACATCCCAACAAATATTGCCTCGTTTAACAAAGCAACTTTTGCTTTGAGAGGCTAGAGCGTATGACAGACCCGCATTCGCTACGTTCTCTTGCCAGATATCTTTCTCGAAAACAAAGTAACGGTCACCACGTCTTAGCCAAAGTTCGTTACCTTCAATAAACATGCTCGCGCCCGCAATCAAAGCATTAATGGCGTCGTCATCCATGTTTTTCAAGCTTTCTAGCAACTCATCCCTTTCCTCGTTATCACGCTCTTTTATATGCATGTACTGAGATAGTTTGGGTTTGAGTTCTGGATACTTATCCACATAACGTGCCGCGTACGTCCCACCACCAGGGTGAATGAGACCACTACGCGAGAACCAACGAGGTGTCAGCTGCGTCCCTTTACAAATCGCTCTTGTAAATACCAAAGGCTCAGTAATTAAAGGACTTAATGGTAATTTGCCACGACAAGTATTCGCCAAGCTGTAAAGCTGTTGGATATCTTTTAACGGATAGTCAGACGTTTGCGGCAGAAGCGAATCTGGCGCAAGTAACTTGGTAGGATAATTTGATTGCAGAATACGAATATCGTACGACTTAAGAGCTACTTCATAGTTAAATAGCTCTGTAAACGTATCTATTCTTTCTGGTAGTGAATCGGAAAATGCAGGTGCCGAAAAAAGCGGCAATACAGTTGCAAAACCGAGCAAAAACTTTTTAATCAAACTGTTACCGTCACTTGTTACATTAGCCAAAACTATACATCAATCTACAAGCAATTGACATCTGCTAACAGAAGGATTTGCATTACTATAACATTGAAACGGAACAAAAAAGGGCCAGCGATTGCTGACCCTGTATAGTTTTAAATCAAGAATGGTTAAAGTGCTTTAAAAATAGACTCAACACTTTCTTTCGCATCACCAAATAGCATTGATGTATTTTCTTTGAAGAACAGTGGGTTCTGTACTCCTGCGTAACCAGTATTCATTGAGCGCTTGAATACCACTACGTTTTTCGCGTTCCATACCTCCAATACGGGCATACCAGCGATTGGGCTGTTCGGATCTTCCAGTGCGGCTGGGTTGACCGTATCGTTAGCACCGATAACCAATACGGTATCGGTTTCTGCAAAGTCATCATTGATTTCATCCATTTCAAGAACGATATCATACGGTACTTTTGCTTCAGCGAGTAACACATTCATATGCCCCGGTAGACGACCCGCTACTGGGTGAATCCCAAAGCGAACTTCAATACCTTGTGAACGAAGTACATCAGTAATTTCATGAACAGGGTATTGTGCCTGAGCTACTGCCATGCCATATCCTGGAGTGATGATTACTGATTTTGAGTTCTTCAACATCTCTGCAACTTCTTCAGCCGTTGTTTCACGATATTCGCCCTGCTCTTCGTCACCTGAAATCACTATCTCTTGACCAAAACCACCGGCAATAACACTGATAAACGAACGGTTCATTGCTTTACACATGATGTAAGAAAGAATCGCACCTGATGAACCTACCAAAGCACCTGTTACAATCAATAGATCATTTGCTAGCATGAAACCTGCTGCCGCTGCTGCCCAACCTGAGTATGAGTTCAACATAGAGACAACAACTGGCATATCTGCACCACCGATTGAAGCGACTAAATGGTAGCCGAATGCGAACGCGATCAAAGTCATCACAATAAGAGCGAACATGCTGCCATCTGCTTTTACGAAGTAGATCATAAGAAGCGTAGAAATAACAACCGCTGCGAGGTTCATTTTGTGCTTATGAGGCAGGTTAAGTGGCGACGAAGAAATCACACCACGCAGCTTACCAAATGCGACAATTGAACCGGTGAAAGTTACGGCACCGATGAACACACCCAAGAATACTTCTACAAGGTGGATAACATGCTCAGCATGTGTTGCTGCTTCTGGCGCATCTAGGTAGCTGTTGTAGCCAACTAAAACCGCAGCTAAACCTACAAAGCTGTGTAGAATCGCAACCAGTTCTGGCATCTCGGTCATTTCTACTTTCTTCGCATAGAAAATACCGATCGCACCACCTATCGCCATCGCGATAATGATCCAACCAAAACCTTGCGCATCTGGGCTAAAGATCGTCGCTATCAGCGCGATCGTCATACCAGCGATACCGTAGTAGTTACCATTACGAGCAGACTCTTGCTTTGAAAGCCCCGCCAAACTCATGATGAAAAATAATGCAGCAACAATGTAAGCTGCTTGTACTAATCCTGCAGACATTGTGACTCCTATTTATCTTTGCGGAACATTTCAAGCATACGCTTGGTGACGGTGAAACCACCGAAGATATTGATACTCGCGATCAATACGGCAATAAAAGATAGGAATGAAACGACGCCATTACCTTGTCCAATTTGCAGTAATGCACCAACGACAATAATGCCAGAGATAGCATTCGTTACTGACATTAGTGGAGTATGAAGTGCATGGGTAACATTCCATACTACGTAGTATCCGACAACACACGCTAGAACAAATACAGTAAAGTGAGAAAGAAACGCTGCTGGAGCAACCGATGCTACCCATGCAAAGGCTCCAACAGCCGCTGCCACACCAATAATTTTCTTCGTTGGAGACGTAGGTTCTTCTACTTTAGGCTCTGGCTTCACAGGCTGTTCTTGTTTCACTTGCGGCTGAGCTGAAACCTGAATTGGTGGCGCTGGCCAAGTAACTTCACCTTCTTTCACCACGGTAACGCCACGGATAACAACATCTTCAAAATCAATATTGATGTTGCCATCTTTCTCTTTACACAGCAGTTTTAGAAGATTGACAAGGTTTGTCGCGTAAAGCTGAGAAGATTGTGTTGGCAAACGACCAACCATGTCAGTGTAACCAACAATTTTTACGCCGTTATCCGTCATGATAACTTGGTCTTTCACTGTATATTCACAGTTACCGCCATTAGCAGCTGCCAAGTCGACAATTACACTGCCCGCTTTCATGCTGTCGACCATTTCTTTGGTGATCAACTTCGGCGCAGGTTTACCAGGGATGAGCGCGGTCGTAATAATGATATCAACATCTTTAGCTTGCTCTGCGTATAACTCTGCCGCTTTTTTGTTGAAGTCATCAGACATTTCTTTTGCGTAGCCATCCCCAGAGCCTGACTCTTCTTGAAAGTCAACGGTCAGGAACTCAGCGCCCATCGATTCAACTTGCTCTTTTACTTCTGGGCGGACGTCAAACGCACGGACAATGGCACCTAAGCTACCTGCAGCACCGATAGCCGCCAAGCCAGCGACGCCAGCACCCGCAACCAATACTTTCGCTGGAGGTACTTTACCGGCAGCCGTAATTTGACCTGTAAAGAAACGACCAAACTCATGAGCTGCCTCAACCACTGCACGATAACCAGCGATATTAGCCATCGAAGATAGCGCGTCTAAGGCTTGTGCACGTGAGATACGAGGAACGGAATCCATGGCAAGAACGTTAATGTTCTTACTGGAAAGTTGTTCCATCAACTCAGCATTTTGAGCCGGCCAAATAAAGCTAACCAGTGTTGCTCCATCTTGCAGTAACGCAATTTCGTCAATGCCTTGCTCATCATCCACAATTGGCGCATTAACTTTTAAAATAAGGCCAGATGCCCAAACTTCTTCACTAGAAACGATTTTCGCACCAGCTGCTTCATAAGCGGCATCATCGAAACTCGCTAGCCCCCCCGCTTGGGATTCAATCGCGACATCGAATCCCAATTTTATTAACTGCTCAACCGACTTCGGCGATGCAGCCACTCGCGATTCACCCGCGAGTATCTCTTTAGGTACACCGATTTGCAAAACGCATACTCCTTGTATACATATCAATAAATTAGTCCCAAAACAGAGCGTCGCTCTACTCTAATTCTTTTTTATTTCTATCTGTTTACCACGCAAGACAATTGCAAACGAAAGATGATGTTTGGGGACACCCATTTGCACAATAACACCTTGACTAACAGCCCTGTTATTATTCTGTTTGTATCGAACGCGTCTAATTACTTCATGTGTTTTGTAATTTAAATACTAAATTTCATTACATATAACGCTAAGTAATGAATGATTGTCGCTCTGTGCTCGAAAAATAACAACGCAACACCGTACTAGACTGAGGTCTAACCAGGTAACGATTAAATACCGACTTAACAGAGATTTAAGCGTTAAAAAGAAAGAGCCACTAGCATATACACTAATGGCTCTTTTTAAGATGACTGGAATCAAATTGCAGTAAATTGCTAGTCGAAGATTTTATCGCCCATTTGATCAATAAACATTTGAGATTTCTTCAACATAAGGTCATTGGCATCTTGCTCTGAGCCAAGCAAATCGGAGCGAATAAACCGATGTGTTTTCACTTCATCATCGTCATGCTTTTCTATTCGACCAGCGATGCGATATTGTCCGCCCTCTGAAAGGCTCTCTGGGTAAATAAAGAAACCTTTATACTCAACTGGCTCGATAGTTTTAGCTTCAGCGGTTTTCTCACTACCACCAAACAAACGCGAAAAAAATCCCACGATTCCTCCTTGGGTCAGCTCACTAGTCAACTGAGCGACTCTTACTTAATATTAACGTTAAGGATCGGTTTTTCATACCAATCCAACTCTTTGTCATCATCATAACTAGTATGGGAAAAAATTACAGGCACATCATACTCTCGGTTTTTACGCCTGTCTTCTTTCACCATTTCTGCGGCGTTTTTCACCGCTATATCCGCGCTTTGCTTAAACTGGCTTAATTTTTGTTCAGGAAGTGAAGACAAAAAATCAATATCATGACGGATATAGACAGGCTTGAGCTGGATAAGCGCAAGGCAAGCAATATCGGCTAACTGTTCGTTGTCATACTGTTCTAAAAATTCGGGCAAACTGAGAACCTGGCCTACTAATGTTTCCATGTAATTGTGCACATCTGAGCTTATCTGCATCTGTAAATCTCCTTTTTCCTATGAAATGAGTATAGCAACGACTTGTTTATAACAACTTATTGATTGCTCTTAATTTAATCAATCTCTCTCTTTTTGCCGTAATGTCTTCCAAAATACTTGGGAAAAGGAACAAATAGACGTATTCTTGCTAGTTCTCAAAGTTCGAAATTCAATAACGGATAAATATCCATATTGATAAAACGATTTACCTAACCAATTATATAGTCAACTATTTTCAGGCAGTTTGTAATAGATGTCCTCATCGTCAATGACTTCATCAGGCTTCAGATTCTTATTCCCTTTTTTGCTACTGGGCATAGTGAGTTCGGGCATGGACAGCATTATTCAGATGACTCAGGCAAACTGGGGCATTGCCGCAAACTTGCCGTACATACTATTAGGTTGTGCGCTACTCCTTTGCTATTCATTTAAACAAGGCAGAGAGTCCATGGTGTGCTTGGCAATGTTGCTAGCCTACTTCGTGATACAGCACCGCCTACAAGTCCCGCTTCAAAGTGGTACCGCTTTACTTGAGCTAACCATTTTAGCCACGTTACTTCCTGTCTCGTTTCTTACGGTATTTTTGTTTAGTAAAGAAGGTTTTGACTCCAGAGCTATGTTGACTTACATCTTGATGTTAGCAATGTTCGTTCTTTGGTCTTATCTAACGCTAGCATATTACGTTGAAGGAGGGTTTGAACAATGGACAAGCGGTATTCTATTTATTGTACCGACGGTCTCTAAACTGCCTTTAATTCTTGTTTTATATTGCGTGGGTATTGTCTGTTTTCTTGGAATTCTTGTTTTAAAGAAGAATGAAATTATCCATGCGATGACCTACTCTGCCATGGTATTGGCGTCTGCGACGTTCATTTTCTTTGATGTGCAGTACATATCAAGCACCATGTTTACGCTAACAGGGCTGCTTATCATTATTTATGCCGCTTCCGCTAGCCATCAACTGGCTTTCACCGATAGCCTAACGCTGATTCCGAGCAGACGTGCACTTGATCTCGATCTAAAACACATGGGTAAGAAGTTCACGATCGCAATGCTTGATGTTGACCATTTTAAAAAGTTTAACGACACCTACGGTCACGATACTGGTGATGACGTTCTAAAAATGGTCGCTTCGCGCCTCACTAAAACCCCAGGCGGCGCAAAAGTTTATCGATTTGGCGGAGAAGAATTTACCATCGTTTTTAAAGGCAAATACACTGACGAATGTAAGAACTTTTTGGAAGAAGCTCGCAAATCGATTGCAGAATACGAGATGATATTACGCGATGAAGAATCTCGCCCTGAGAACCATAAACAAGGACAAAAACGTCGTGGTAGCAACAGTTCGAAAAGAAAGTCGGTTTTTGTTACCGCAAGTTTCGGAGTTGCTGATAGCCGGAATGGGCAAGCTCCTCTGGACGTCATTAAATCAGCGGACGAAGCACTTTACAAAGCGAAAAAGGCCGGACGTAACTGCATAAAGCTTCGTTAGACTCTCACCAATCGTGAAAGTTAACAAGCTTGTCTGGGTTTACAACAAAACCGAACTTCCCCATCAGCATAATAACTGCACTCATCGTTGCCACTATCCCGATGTTATCTATCTAATCAAAGGTATAAGGTATACGCCCGATTGCGACATTCCGTTCGCACTGTTTGCCTATCTTACTTTGAGTGAGCTTTAAAATAACCACCAAAAAGTGACAACGCAACAAAAAGAGTGGCGTTCATAAGATTTTGTTTTTAAAGAGAATTAACTAAAGTATGTGTGTTTCTTCCCAAAGACTTCGAGGTATATAGCGCTTTATCAACGGTTGCATACAAGTCTGATTGCACTTCTTTCCCTGTCGGTTGAAAAACAAAAACACCCTGTGACACTGTCACTCTATTTGACACACTAGAATACTCATGTGGGTAATCGAGAAAATACATAGCCTCTTGTATACGCTCGGCTTCTCTTTCTGCTGTTTGAGTGTCGGTACACCCTAGCAACACGACAAACTCTTCTCCACCATATCGACCTACATATTCCCCAGAGCGACAAAAAGTAGCCTTGAGTTGATTCGCAATCGCTTGCAAGCAACGATCGCCTTCAATATGACCGTAATTATCATTAAACGGTTTAAAAAAATCGACGTCCAATAGAATCAAAGCCATTGGCATGTTGTGACGGCCATGCCATGCAACCATCGATTCCAACTTATGGTCGATATAACGGCGGTTATAGAGTTTGGTTAGGCCATCTTCATTCGCTTGTTGAGTCAAAAGTTGATTAACTTGCTCTAATTGAGCTGTCGCTTGCTTAAGCTCTCGTCTCATATGAGCAATACGCTGCATTGCGATAAGTTTAGAGTTCAGTACCAGTTTATCTACCGGCTTAATTAAATAGTCATCACCGCCCGCGTCTATGGCTTTAGCAATCATTTCTGGCTCTTCGTGACTACTCAAGAAAATAATTGGGATCCAATCCGGAAACGTTTCTCTTATATGAAGAGAGACTTCAAAACCGTTCATATCTGGCATTGATATATCGAGTAACACCAGTTCCGGATCAAAACTCTCGTAGGTATTTAACGCCTCTAGTCCACTACCTACGGCTTTTACAATATGTCCAAGTTGCTTTAGACGAATAGCCAACTGCATCCTGTCTAGCTGAACATCGTCAACCAGAAGGATTCGCATCGATGTCCCTGTCGGTTGCATAACGCGTTCCATTTTTAATTATGTCTTTATTAAACATATACCATACTCATAGAGTTGTTGCATTCGACTCATAATTAAGTGCTATATTTTTGTTTGAATATCACGGAATCCATTGCATAAAGCAGTTAGACTGGACGTTACCCTATCTAATCATAGCCTGTGAGCAGAAGTTCAACAAACTCATTCACTTTGGTCATCTTGCGGACTAATGGGTATAGCTATTTGATGCATTTGGTATTAATATTCCCGCCTTTTTGTAATGAGAGACACACCATGTCAGAAGCAACTAACAGCGAAAGCAAAAAAATCGATCTAGCCAGCATTTCTCCAGAGCTACGTAAAGTTATCGAATTTGACGAAGTTCCAGAGCAAATGTTCGAAATGGTTACCTCTATCCATGAAGTGTCTGAAGAAGCGGTACGTGAATCATGGGACGAAATGCCAGCAAGTGCACAGAACATTCTAGACAACTTTGAACAGTTTCATGCTCTAGTTTCTGTAGGCCAAGCATTCGCTGGTATTAATGTGATGGAAGAGTTTCCGACTCTTAATCTGCCAGAAAACATGACAGATGAAGATAAAGAAGAATACCGTGCTCAACTACTTGATAATGTGCTTCACAACTGTGTGAAAGACATGGTTAAGCAACTTAAGAAAGCACGTCGTGACCCACTTCTTAAGCGTGAATTCAAAGAAGTATTCGCGAAGTAATTCCGACATTCTTCTAGTAACAAAGGCCGCACTTTGCGGCCTTTTTTGATCATGAAGCGTAAATCAGTCTAAACGGTTAATGAGGCGCTAGTGCCATATCTTTTTGTGTCACACTGACACCTTTAATTTGTGCAAAAACACGGCTACCAATTTTTAGGTTGAGATCGTCAAGGGCCCACGGTGTGATCGTTGCCCACAAATAACATTTCTCGTCTAGCTTGAGTGATACATTAATACTCTGTTTGTCATCGGCTGCGTTAAACACTTCGATGGAATCGACAATAGCAGGCAGAATATTTCGAATCGACGTCGCCTTGGGCTGCTCGAGCGTGATAGAAACGTCGTTGGCACGCACTTGCAAGCGTATTGGCGTGTCTGGTGTTCCGTCAATCTTTTGCACCCACAGGAATACATTAGGTGCAAGGCTGATACAAGTCAGTGCATAACGTTCATGATGTTCAGCAATCCGGCCTTCAAATAAGCTGCTTTGATCTGAGAAAGATTGCCATGGACGCATAGCATGAGAAGCCCACACTTCTTCAAGCTTACCTGAACTCGAAATTTTACCTTGGTCAATAATTGCAAGGTGCTGAGCAAGCCTTAAAATTTCCTGGAGACTGTGTGTGACATAGATAATAGGGATATTTACCTTCTCCGACAACTCCTCAAGAAAAGGCATTACCTCACGCTTTCTTGGCATATCGAGTGAGGCAAGTGGCTCATCCATCAAAAGCAAATTGGGTTTAGATAGCAATGCGCGCGCAATCGCAACACGTTGCTTTTCACCACCAGAAAGTGATACCGGAAAGCGCTTTAGTAACGGTTTGATAGACAAGAGTTCGGTGACTGCATCAAAATACTCGTCATCTTTTTCTTTAACGCCATATAACAAATTGCCTTGAACCGAATAGTGAGGAAACAAACGTGAATCCTGAAACACATAACCAATACCACGCTTGTGCGTTGGTAGGTTGATTCCCTGTTCACTGTCAAACAAAACATGCTCACCAACCGCAACATACCCTTGCCTTGGAGTTACCAATCCGCTGATGATGTTAATCAACGTCGTTTTACCAGCACCAGATCGTCCAAACAAGGCACTAATTCCGTTACAGGGTAACTTAAGTTTGATGTCGAAGTCAGTCTCACCAAGCATTTGTTTAAATTGGACTTTAATCGTCATTGCTTCGCACCCAATCTGCTTGCCGCTTTACGATTTAGCCATTCAGAGATCATTAATGTAGACAAGGCTAACGCGATAGAAATGATACACAGACGAGCCGCCTGCATTTCTGCACCTGGCGTTTCAATAAAGTTGTACATTGCCAGCGGAATCGTTTGGGTCTCACCCGGAATGTTAGAGACGAAACTGATCGTCGCCCCGAATTCGCCAAGACTACGAGCAAATGACAGCATCGTGCCCGTAATAATTCCGGGAATGGTCAGTGGTAACGTGATGGTGAGAAACACTTTTAAAGGAGAAGCGCCTAACGTAGAGGCTGCGTGCTCCAATTTAGGGTCGACGCTATCTAAGCTTAAGCGTACTGAACGAACCATCAAAGGCAAAGCCACGACAAGACAAGCGACTACTGCCCCTTTCCAATTAAAGCTAAAGACTACCCCTAAGTTTTCATAGAGCCACTTTCCAAGGAACCCTTGTCGTCCTAAAGAAATCAACAACAAATAGCCGATTACCACTGGCGGCAATACCAGTGGTAAATGAACTAAGCTATCGAGAATCGATTTACCAAAGAACGTTTTTCGAGAAAGTAGCCAAGCAAGAAAAACGCCGAGAGGAATCAGCCAAAGTACTGCGTACGCGCCTACTTTGAGGCTTAACATTAAGGCTTGGTATTCCAGTTCTGTCACGCTTCGTTCCTATAATTGAAGGCCGGTTTATTGCTGAAAGCCATATTGAGCAAAAACGCGTGCGGCTTCGTCCGATTTTAGGTACTGGAAGAACTGCTCCGACTCAGTAGAATCATTCACAATTGCAGCCGGGTAAACAATAGCCGCATGCGTATCACTCGCAAATTCGCCGACAATTTTGACTTTATCAGTTAACTGAGCATCGGTTTTGTAGACCACACCTAAAGGCGCTTCTCCACGTTCAACCAACGCCAAAGCTAAGCGCACATTCTTTGCTGGTGCGACGTGAGTTTGAACCGCTTTCCATACACCCAGTGTAGTCAATGACTCTTTCGCGTACATACCAGCAGGTACTGACGTCGGATTGCCTAAAGCAAGACGATTTCCATGCAATGCCTTCTCCCATGCCTTTGCATCAGAAAAGTTAAATGAGGTTAATTCTGAAGACTGAGGAGCAATCAACACTAAGCTATTGCGCACTAGATTTGTGACATTGTCACGATAAATGACGTCTTTATCGACCAAATAATCCATCCATTTCGTGTTCGCAGAAATGAATACATCCGCTGGTGCGCCATTGATAATTTGTCGAGCGATAGAAGAAGAACCACCATAAACGGGAGTAATAGAAACGTCATACTTTTCTTCAAAGTTTTGCGCGATCTCGTTAATCGCATTCGTCATAGAAGAGGCTGCATACACTTTTAGGTTCGTTGATGCGTTTGCTGAAAATGAAATGCTTAATACTACCGTAAGGCAAGCATACTGTTTCCATGCTTTCATAGAGATACTCCAATACAAGGCAAGCGAAAGAACAGGTTATTTAAATATAAAGTTCAATCAGTTAATGGGCTATTTAAACAAAAAATCAAGGCGCACATGTTGTTCTATCGCATCTGCGATGCGATTAATGCCTTGCTCCTTTAACTCTTCAAAGTCTTGTTGTTTGATTTGGGTGCCGTTTACCCATTCTGATACCAGGCTTAAGACAGCTGCCTCGTCAAAGAACCCGTGAAGGTAGGTTCCCATGATTTGGCCACACTCGCTGATCGCCCCCTCCGCTTCACCGGAACTGAATGTAAGAGGTTGCAGGCCCCGTACTTCACTTCGCCCTACGTGGATTTCATAACCCTTTACATTGGCTGTTTTGCCGTTAAGAGAAAGCTGTGCTTGTGTGTTTGTAAGCTGTTTGCTGTTAGTTAGCGTCGTAGTGATATCAAGCAAGCCAAGTCCTTCGCTTTGACCTGGTTGGCCTTCGACGCCGTTTGGATCATCAATCAAGTTTCCAAGCATCTGGTAGCCGCCACAGATACCAATCACTTTTCCACCAAGACGAATATGACGCAAGATATCTTTATCCCACCCTTGGCTTCTTAGATACTCTAAGTCGTCTCTCACTGATTTGGTCCCAGGCAAAATAACAAGGTCGGCTTTATCTATTTTTTCGCCTTTACCTACATAACGTAGATTGATATCTGGATTCAATCGCAGCACATCAAAATCAGTATGATTACTAATCCGGGTTAAAACAGGCACAACAACATTCAGTTTTACCTCAGAGTGCAACTCTTGCTGCGCAGTGATCGCGTCTTCTGCTTCTAAATTCAAACCATGAAGAAAAGGAAGTACACCAAGTACAGGTTTACCTGTTTTTTCTTCTAGCCAATCGAGGCCCGATTGCAATAAACGAATATCACCTCGAAAACGGTTGATAACAAATCCTTTTACTCGCGCTTGTTCAGATTCAGAAAGTAACGCAAGTGTTCCGTACAAATGTGCAAACACTCCACCACGATCAATATCAGCAACAATGATCACTGGTACATCAGCGGCCTCAGCAAAACCCATGTTTGCAATATCGCCTTCTCGTAAATTGATTTCAGCAGGACTCCCCGCGCCCTCGATAATGATCGAATCAAATTCTTGAGTCAGACGAGAGAAGGAATCTAACACCGTGTCCATCGCCACTTTCTTGTAATCATGAAAGCCAGCCGCATCCATATTGGAAATCGCCTTACCCTGCAAAATGATCTGAGCACCTGTATCACTGTTAGGTTTAATTAAAACCGGATTCATATGTACGGTTGGCTCAATATTACACGCCTGTGCCTGAACGGCCTGTGCTCGACCTATTTCACCGCCATCTTTGGTTACCGCACTATTTAGTGCCATGTTTTGTGGCTTAAATGGGGCAACATTTATCCCTTTTCGTGCTAATACACGGCATAAACCTGCCACAAGGACACTTTTTCCGGCATCCGAAGTGGTGCCTTGAACCATTAAAGATGGGATCGCTGATTTCATGAACATTTGTAAGGAATAGAGGAAGATGAACAATCATAACGTCATCGTCCCCACTTACTCAAGCAAATGAATAGAATATGAATGTTGAAATCATCATGGGTTCAAACAAGCCCTGCTTTAATGACCCCATCAAAACAAACCGATGAGGATGTAACATGAAAAAGAATACAATTATCGCAACAATCGCCGCCTTAGCTATTGCTCCTTCTATCGCGTTCGCGAAAGATAACGCTCAAAACCAATCAAACTTGCAGTTTAACGGTCCTGTCACTGTGGAAAAATTGGATGCCTTGCTAAACGACTCCAATATGTTTACTGAAAAAGATGTGGTCGTTGAAGGTAACTTATTGCGTCAAGTTCGCGCGGATAAGTTTGTCTTTAGCGATGGTTCCGGTGAAGTGATGGTCGAACTCGATGACGATATTCAGCTAAATACTCCGATTGATCACACGACTAAAGTCCGTCTGTTTGGCGAATTTGAAGGCGGAAATAAGCCAGAGATTGAAGTCGAACAACTCGTGGTCATGTAAAACAAAACCCCGATTGCTGTGCATATCAACATGATGTAGTGACGATTACAGCTAAATAGTGACGGCAAGCACTTAAAATGATAGCTTTATCAATCTTGGTCTGCTTTTTGCAGACCATTTTTTTGTTCATTTTAATCATCTTGCCCGGAGACACCATGCTAGGTAAAGCTCTAAAGGTTGCAGCCTTTGGTTTGTGTGCTATTTTGCCACTTTCCGCACATGCAAATAATTTCAACTACAACACGATGGAATTTCGCATGGGTACTAGCCCTGGTACATTTGGTGGCGAGTTCAATACCTACTTTACAGAGAATACCCATTTCATTGCTCGCGCAGACAGTGAGTTTAGCGGAGACTGGGACATTGCTGGTGGTATAGGCTTTAATGGGCCAGCAGGCCAATTTGCAGATATTTATGGCCAAATGTTGGTACACAACATTAAGGAGAACGGCAGTGATAAAGTGGGCGACGAGTGGCGCACGGAAGTGAATATTGGCACTCGTATTTGGTTTATGCAAAATGTTGAGCTACATGGCCGTATCGGCCAAATCATAGATAATGACGATTCGAACACCATTTACAATCTGGGCGCACGATTCCACTCAACTCAGCAACTATCGCTTGGTGCAGATTTCAAAAATAATGGTGTCTATGGCCAGCAAATTGTAATGTCTGCTCGTTTTGCATTTTAGTGGACATGACTACTAGGGCATCACAAGCAAGCATATGATTCAATAAAAATAGCCTCCGATTTTGGAGGCCATTTTTTGTTAATCACGAATTATTAGCTTGTAGCAGAAACCAGCTTTAATACATCAGTTTTTAGCGGTTTTTTTAGGTTTATCTTGCACATATTTTTTCGATACATCTACAACGGCGATATCTCTAAAAAAGCTTCGACCAAGCAAAATTGGAAACGTCATATGTCCGCGATCCGCTAACGTAAACTCTGTCTTTTCTTTGTGATCCCCAACGGTAATGTAGGCTTTTACCACCGCTCGTTTATCCACCTCTTCTGACGAAGACTGCTTAACTTTAGCCCAGCGCTCAACGGGTACTTTAAACTCTTTGGTGTCTTTGTCACCTAAATCTATCTTAAATTTAACCCAGTCTTTACCATCACGCTCAAACGGAACAATGTCAGTCGCACTAATTGATGATGTTGTCGCACCTGTATCGACTCTAGCCTTGAAAGTCTGGTCAATTTCAGGAACATAAACCCATTCTTCAGAACCAAGAATTAACATGCCATCGGGTGTTTTTGTGACCTTGACTGGCTTCTTAGGTTTTGGTTCCGGCTTTTTCTCAGGTTTCGCTTCTGGTTTGGGCTCCACCTCTGGCTTTGGATCTACATCAGGTTTCACTTCTGGCTCGACTTTAACGGGCTCTTCGACCTTTGGCGACTCTGGCTCAACAGGTTCCTGCGTCGTTTGAGTTGACGTACAAGCAATTAAACTGCCGCTCATCATAAGCGGCAGAATCAGTTTCCAGTTTTTCATCCACACTCCAATTAAGCTTGAGATACTTTCTTAATTGCGTCCGCTACGTATGGAATATGAGTTTCGGTAAGTCCGGCAATGTTAATTCGACCATCGCCAACACCATAAATGCCATAATCTTCACGCAGTTGCGCCATTTGGTTTCCACTAAAGCCTAGCACAGTAAACATGCCTTTGTGACCCTCAATGAAATCAAATTGATCTGTATTATGGTTGTTTCTCAACTCGTTACACAAACTTTGACGAAGGCTAACCAAACGATGTTGCATTTCACTCAATTCTTGCTTCCAAACGGAAGTGAGCTTGTCATCTTGCAGAATGGTCTTGACTAAAGCTGCACCATGGTCGGGTGGCATCGTGTAAGTCGAGCGAGCTAGAGTGAGGAGTTTACCTTTTGCATTGGTTACATCATGCATGTTCTTACCAACCACAATCGCTGCACCAGTTCGTTCACGGTACAAACCAAAGTTCTTCGAACATGAAGTAGTAATCAACATCTCTTCAACGTTATCTGCCATAAAACGAAGACCTTTTGCGTCTTCTTCTAGGCCATCACCGAAGCCTTGGTAGGCAATGTCCACAAATGGGATGAAACCGTTCTTCTGCGACAATTCTGTAATGGCTTGCCAAGCAGATAAGTCAATATCCGCACCAGTTGGATTGTGGCAACAACCATGAAGAAGTACCACATCTGAAGGCCCAGCTTTCGCAAGATCATCCATCATTTTTGCGGTGTCTACTTGTTTCGTTTCCGAAGAGAAATAGTGGTAGAACTTAACTTTAAGGCCTGCTGCTTCCATTACTGGCTTGTGGTTTACGTAGCTTGGGTTGGAAATCCAAACCGTCGTATCTGGCTGTGCGATCTTCATCAGATCACCGAGCATACGCAGCGCACCACTTGCACCTGGCGTTTGAATTGCTGCAACACGATCCATTGCAGACGTTCCCGTCAGCAGCAAATCGATCATGCTTTTATTAAATTCTTCGCAACCCGCAAGACCAACATAAGACTTGGTTTTTTGAGTTTCAACAACGACATCCTGCGCCATTTGAATGGCTTTCATAATCGGCGTTTCGCCTGCGCTGTTTTTGTATACGCCAATGCCAAGGTCAACCTTGTTTGGACGTTCATCGTTACGGTATGCAACGGATAGAGATAAAATAGGATCTAATACGGGAGTTGGGAGATTAGAAAACATGAAAGTCATAACCCTTTGAAATTCAAGTACCGAACCTCACGTTAACACCATCGCAAAAAATGACGAAATGATTTTTCACTTATTTCATCAATTAGAGAACAAAATTCTGGATTGCGGTGAGTTTTGTGCGCTCTATCGTTCAGAAAAAGAACGATTCACTCCTCGTCGTACCAATCCACTCTACCGTTTTTTCTAAACTCTCTTGGTGTCATGGTCGACCACGCTTTAAAACGTGTACTAAAGTTAGCGCTGGTCGGATATCCGACTATTTCTCCAATATGCTGAATTGGCCATTCTGTTGAACGAAGTAACCTAGCAGCATATTCCATGCGCATACGCGTTAAATGTGCCATTGGGCTTCGACCAAACTGCTTTTGAGTCAGTCGATGCAAATGAGGCTCCGAACATGGATATAGAGCCGCTACCTGCTCAACGCTCCAATCCTTATGGAGCTGACGTTGGACAAGGTCAAATACACGCCGAAGCCTCAATTGGCTGCGTGATATCGACTCTGAGGGCTGCATGTTTAACATCAGCTCTAACTGAGCCACACTATGCTCACCTACCGCACCACCATAATCGATTGGAAGGTGAATGCTGCGTAGTAGTGTTTGGATACATGCATACATCACTTCAGGTGTAGATGAAAGCTGGTAGCGAACATCGCATTCTAATATCGGCCACTCTCTATCAGGAGCAAGAAAAAGCCACGCGATCTGCCAAGGTTCTTCTTCTATACCAAAACCGTTTTCAACACCTGCGGGTACTGTAATCAACGAGCCCGGTTCCAAATCGTATCGATAAGTCCCACTCTCTAGCCACCCTTTACCACGCACCGTATAGAGCAGCATGTGTTTCTTTTGGTTTTTACGATAAACAGAGAAGAAGTCACGACAAGTGGCAATGCCGCACTGCACAATGCCTCTCTCCTCAAGTGCTAATACTCGACTGTGATCAATAAACTCTTGATAAGTTTTTTCTGAAATCGCGTAGCGTTCTTGTTTATCTTCCATGATTTATTGGCTCACATGTGCGTTAGTAGAGAGTTTTACAAAGGTTTTGGATTCCTTTGAAAAATACACCGCCAAATCATGAGGATAAACTACTCGCATTAATCTTTAAGGAGAAATGCGATGCTCTTAACACGCGAATACATCGATAAAGCATTTTGGCAAAAGCTGATTACGATTGGCCTACCTGTTTCACTTCAGTCCATGCTTTTTGCTTTGCTCGGCGTCGTGGATATTTTCATGGTAAGCCTACTCGGAGAATCTGCAACGGCAGCAGTTGGAGTTGGAAATCGTATCTTTTTCTTCAACCTAGCGGTTGTCTTTGGCCTGTGCGGTGCAGTTACCGTACTTGCTTCTCAATACTACGGCTCAGGAAACCTAGCCGGAATTCGCAGAACGTTGGCGCAATCTTGGTTTATTTCCATTTTGGTGACGCTGCCGTTTATCGTTCTTTATGCGATTTTTGATGAAGAGATCGTCTCTTTTATGTCAGACGATCCTGAATACGTCACTTATGCACGTGATTATCTTGTGGTTACGGGCTTTAGCCTCATTGCTACGGCGATAGTAGTACCGATTGAAGCGGTATTGCGCTCCGTGGGCCAAACCAAACTGGCAACCAACGTTAGTATCTCCGCCATTGTCGTTAACGTCGCGCTTAATTATGTTTTGATTTTTGGTTTATTTGGTTTCCCTCAATGGGGCGTATTTGGTGCAGCCGTAGGTAGTTTTGTTTCTCGATTTTTCCAAACCGCCGTCTTGATTTATTTTTTCTACAAACGATATGCTTACCTAATTCCGACTAAGTTCGATTGGGTACAAGGCCGCTTAAAACAGTATCGAAAAAAGTACTTTAAGGTTTCTTTACCCATGTTGGTCCACGATGCACTTTGGACTGGTGGATTGATCGTTTACAGCATCATCTATGGTCAATTGGGCGTTTCAGAACTGGCGATCATCTCATTCTTATCACCGATTGAAGGGGTACTGATTTCAACCTTTATGGGATTTGCGGTCGCTGCATCCGTTCTTCTTGGGAATGATATTGGTGCAAAACATTATGACCGAGTCGAGAAAACGGCGTGGTGGTATGTGTTAACCAGCGCAATCTTAGCCACCTTGCTGTTTTTCCTAGTGTGGTTGAGCTCGCCCATGATTCATCACCTATTGGTACTGAGCCCGTTAACCGATGCAGACATGGCACTTAACGTATGTTTAGTCATGGCGCTAGGTATGATTTTGAGGGTGTTTAACATGGTTGGGATTGGCGGCGTACTAAAGAGTGGCGCTGATATTCGCTATAGCATTTTCATCGACACGTTCGGTCAGTGGGCTATTGGCATCCCCCTTACTTATTACACAGGCATGGTGTTAGGGCTGCCTTTGCATTTTGTCTTGATGTCTCTGCTCGCGGAAGAGTTAGTGAAAGGCGTACTGACGACTTACCGTATTCAATCTAAACGTTGGATAAATAATATGGTTGAAGATGACCAATCGGTGACAGCGTAACCAAAAAGACATTAACGAACTCACACCAAAAGGGCTCACCCGTTATGCACGCGTGAGCCCTTTTTATGTGCGGAGAATGCTTGATTAGATGTCCGTAAAGCGATGAATGATTTGGTTTGAACTGCCACGCCATTCGAGATTGAGGTCTTTCTTGTCTTGTTCAAACTTACCATCAATCAAAACATCGATGTATTGCACCACTTCCCTTTGCGCGTTATTCAGTTCCGTCAGCGTGTAGCCAGTCCAAACCCAAATGTCTTTACCTGGGCACTCCTCTCTCACCCTTTTCACTATCTTCAAAATATGAGGCACATTAGCAGGGTGAAGCGGATCTCCACCCGACAACGACAAGCCACGGCGTTTGATACGCGTGTCGTTTAAGTCAGCGATGATTTTGTCTTCCGCTTCTTGCGTGAAAAGTACACCAGAATCCAAACGTTGCGTCGACTGGTTATAACACCCACGGCACTGATGCACACAACCCGACACAAACAGCGTGCAGCGCGTACCCGGTCCGTTAACAACGTCAATTGGATAGTATTGGTGGTAATTCATAATGCGTCTCTGTGTTATCGCGAAAGAGAAAATCAACCTGTTTAAAGTTGATTTTCAAAGTGTTAAAACGAGTGGTAGTAAACCTTACAGGTGTTTAACTCGGCGCTTCACTTCTTCTTGCTTACCGAAGTTAAACGGGCGTGCATCTGGGCTGCCTAGGTAGCCACAAACTCGACGTGTTACTGATACTTTAGTTGAGTCATGGTTACCACAGCTTGGGCAAGTGAAGCCTTTACTTGTACAGTCAAACTCGCCGTTGTAGCCACACTCGTAGCACTCATCAATTGGCGTGTTTGTACCGTAGTAAGGCACTCGGGTGTAACTGTAGTCCCATACGTTTTCTAGTGCTTCAACGTTACGTTGCATGTTCGGGAACTCGCCGTAACAGATAAAGCCGCCGCTTGAGATTTCTGGGTAAGGCATCTCAAAGTCGATCTTGTCGTATGGGTTCACCTTCTTCTCAACATCTAGGTGGAAGCTGTTGGTGTAGTAACCTTTGTCTGTTACGCCTTCAATTACGCCGAACTCTTTCGCATCGATGCGGCAGAAACGGCTACATAGGTTTTCACTTGGCGTTGCATATAAGCTGAAGCCATAACCTGTTTCGTCAGCCCATTGATTCACAGCATCTTTTAGATGCTTGATGATCGCGACCGCTTTTTCACGCAAAACAGCGTCATCATAAACGTGCGCTTCTGTACCGAATAGCGCGTTAATTGTCTCGTGTACACCGATGTAACCAAGAGAAATAGACGCACGACCGTTCTTGAAGATATCTGCGATTGAGTCGTCTGCTTTCAAGCGAACACCACATGCGCCTTCCATGTATAGGATTGGGGCCACACGTGCTTTCACGTTTTCAAGGCGAGAGATACGTGTCTCTAGTGCTTTACGAGCAAGACGTAGGTGGTCATTTAGAAGCTCGTAGAATTTCTCTTCGCTTCCGTTTGCACGGATAGCGATACGAGGAAGGTTCAAGCTCACGACGCCAAGGTTGTTACGACCTTCGTGAATCAGCTCACCGTTTTCTTCGTAAGTACCAAGGAAGCTACGGCAACCCATTGGCGTTTTGAATGAACCGGTTACTTCCACTACTTTGTCGTAGTTAAGAATGTCTGGGTACATACGCTTAGACGCACACTCAAGCGCAAGTTGCTTGATGTCGTAGTTTGGATCTTCTGATTTGTGGTTCAAACCATCTTTGATGCCGAATACAAGTTTAGGGAATACCGCTGTTTTACGGTTCTTGCCTAGACCTGCAATACGATTCTTCAGAATCGATTTCTGGATCAGGCGGGATGCCCAGCTTGTACCAAGACCAAAACCGAACGTAACGAATGGGGTTTGACCGTTCGCTGTATGCAGCGTGTTTACTTCGTATTCTAGAGATTGAAATGCGTCGTAACACTCTTTCTCAGTGCGCGCTTTTGCGAACTCTTCTGGCTCAGCAATGTTCCACTCTTTTGCAATCTCTAGGTGTTTCTCGTAGCTTGTGATTACGTACGGTTCTAGAACCTCATCAATACGGTTGATGGTTGTACCGCCGTAAATGTGGCTCGCGACTTGAGCAATGATTTGTGCTGTTACGGCTGTTGCAGTCGAAATTGATTTTGGCGTATCAATCTCAGCGTTACCCATTTTAAAACCATGCGTCAGCATGCCTTTAAGATCGATAAGCATACAGTTAAACATTGGGAAGAACGGTGCGTAGTCTAAATCGTGGTAGTGAATGTCACCCACTTCGTGCGCTTGAACCACATCGCGAGGAAGAATGTGCGTCTTCGCGTAGTGTTTCGCTACGATACCAGCCAACAAGTCACGTTGAGTCGGAATTACTTTGCCGTCTTTGTTCGCGTTCTCGTTGATTAGATCCAGATTACTTTCTTCAATCAAACCTTCGATTTCGCGAGTTAGTGCACTTTGCTTCTCACGAGCGATGTCGCGATCGTGGCGATATTCAATGTAAGAACGCGCTAGGGCTTTGTAAGGACCTTGCATGAGTTCATTTTCGACTAAGTCTTGAATCTCATGGATGTGAACTTCATCGTGTGCTCTTAACTGTAACTCGACAGCAAGAGCCACATTAAGAGCATAAATAGCGACATCTTTATCTTTGTTTTCCGCTGCTGCTTCAACTGCTGCTTGGATACGATCCCTGTTGAACGGAGCTCTTGATCCGTCGCGTTTGATTACGATTGGTTTCACTTTGTTCTCCTTACCCGAGCATACTCACAGAGTTATCCACAAACACACTATATGGGGTTATTTTTTATTCTAGCAACACAATATATTGTGGCGTATTTAACGAGAAGCACCACTCGAAAACATTGATTTTGATCAATAAAGATTGGCTAGCGAACAAGAAGAAATCGATCTTATTGGCGTTGATCTCAGTTGCGAAGAAAACCATGAAAATTGCAAAATTGGTACTAAATCTACTTGCTATTTTTGGAGGTCTTGTAGGATAAAGGATGGAAAGGAATACGCTAAAAGATAGGAGTGCAACAGGCCAAAATGCGATCACTTTTTGTTACGTTAATATTACTTTTTAGTTCTCTTTCATTTGCTCAAAACTCCATCAATCTAACCAGTTGGAACATAGAATGGTTATCTATAGATGGTGGAAAAGTGTCGAGAACACCACAAGATTTTGAAAAACTGACCCACTATGTGGATAAAACACAAGCCGACATTCTTGCTTTTCAAGAAGTCGAACGTGCTGCTGCCATCCAAAAAGCCGTTGGCAATGACTTCACTATTTATCTTTCCGATCGTTCAAACGCCTCCAACCGACACCTTCAGTTTAACGACACCAACCAATACACAGGCTTTGCCGTGCGCAATGGCGTAAGCGTATTAGACAAGCCAGACTTCTCTATCACACGAGGCAACAGCAAGCTGCGCTTCGCGAGCTACCTTGTTTTAAATCCAAACCAAGAAAACGAGACTCACCTACTCTCTGTACATCTGAAAGCGGGTTGCAGTGGCGCGTATCGTAATAACCGCGATTGTAAGATAGTGAAACAACAAGGACAGGCACTAGCTAAGTGGATAAAGGCGCGCGAGGACAACAAACAACATTATGTCGTGCTTGGCGACTTTAACCACAACTTGGGTTATCAAGGAGATTGGTTGTGGGACGTGATATCGGACAATACTAGTGCAAAGCTAGTGACTAAAGACACTAAAGCGGAATGTAAAGTGCGCTCTAATCGTAATCCGAATAAAACCCACCAATTCCGCTCGGTGATAGACCACATCATTGCGAGTGGTGATTTAAAGGCGTCGTCTGGTGTTCAAACCGTTTTCAAAACACAAGATGTACTCGACTATAAACTGAGTGACCATTGCCCGGTTTCTACGACACTCACTTTTTAGCGTTTAAGTTCTCTGTTAACGTTGAGATACTCTTTTTTGCGTTGAAGAACTCTTTAGCCACGAACCATTCTTTTAGCGGTGAATGACCCAACCAACATTGCCGCTATAAAGAGCAGAACTTGTGTGTTGCCAGTAATAAGGCTGGCAACCGCAGGACCAGGACACACACCCAGTAAGCCCCAACCAATACCAAACAGTACAGCACCACCGACTAACTTTTTGTCTATCGCTTTAGAAGTTGGGCATACAATCTCATCACCAAACACAGATTCGCTTCTTGGCTTTATTAATAAAAGATAAGCTGGAACGAACACCGCAAGTGCTCCGCCCATTACGAAGGCTAAGCTTGGATCCCATGCCCCAGTAATATCGAGAAAGCCAATCACTTTTGCCGGTTCAGCCATACCAGAGACCACCATACCAATACCAAAGAGCACACCAGAAAATGCAACAACGGACATTTGCTTAATACTTTTCATTACGTGAGTTTTCATAACGACACTATTCCTCACGATACTAGCAAGACGGTTAACATGGCTGTGGCCATAAAAGTACACGTCGCGACCACAGAACGGATTGAGAAACGCCCTATCCCACAAATGCCATGACCACTAGTACAACCATTGCCGATACGCGTACCGACACCGACTAACAAGCCAGCAACGATAACTAAAACAACAGAACCGCTGTACTGTTCTGGTACATGCCCGCCAAGAACATAAACAGCAAACACGCCACCTAATACCATCGCAATTAAAAAAACAATGCGCCAAACGCGATCTGCGTTCTCAACGGCACCGTTTAAGATCCCACTGATCCCAGCAGTCTTGCCAGTAAATAGCATCAGTGTTATCGCTGATACGCCAACTATTATGCCGCCCAACAGCGACATCCAAGGAACTTCAAACATAGCAACCGCCAAACTAATTACTTACAGAAAACTAGCTTAAAGGCCTCAACCAGCGGACCAACTCTTTCATCAGAAATTGAATAAAATACCTGCTGAGAAACTTTTCTAGCTTTAATAATGTCGTGCTTTCTCAATACGGTGAGATGTTGTGAAAAAGCAGATTGGCTTAATGATGAACCTTCAAACAGTTCACCGACCCCTTTCTCGCCTTCAATCAGCTTACACATCACGATTAGGCGCTCTGGATGAGCCATAATTTTAAGCAGCTCACTCGCTTCGGTCGCACTTTGTAGCATACTGTCGCCCATTCTTATGCCTCTTCATTACTACATTACACTTTATTAGATATTACTAATTAATATTATTAAGTCAATGCTAATGTAGATTAAATAACATTAGACTCAGCTAATTTATTTAAGTAAGGTGTAGGCGTTTTCGATCATTCAGCAGGAGAAATCCATGAGCAAAATCGTGATTATTGGTGGGGTTGCTGGAGGTGCATCTGCAGCAGCTCGCGCTCGTCGTTTAAGTGAAGATGCAGAAATCATTATGTTTGAACGCGGTCCATTTGTGTCATTTGCAAACTGTGGCTTACCCTATCACATTGGTGGCGATATCCAAGAGCGCAGCAAACTGCTTCTTCAAACGCCTGAGAGCTTTTTAGCGCGTTTCAATGTTGATGTCCGTGTGATGAACGAAGTGGTTTCTATTAACCGTCAAGACAAAACGGTTACGGTTAAGAATTTGCTTGATGGCTCGGAATACCAAGAGAGCTACGACTTTCTTCTACTCAGCCCTGGCGCAGGTCCAGTTGTGCCGCCTATTCCGGGTATTGATAACCCGTTAACGCACTCGCTGCGCAATATGCCAGATATGGATCGCATCATTAAAACGATCGAAACCAACAAAGTTGAACACGCTACGGTCGTTGGTGGTGGTTTTATCGGTTTGGAAATGATGGAAGCCTTCCACCAGCTAGGCATAAAAACCACATTAGTTGAAATGGCGGATCAAGTGATGACGCCCGTTGACCGTGAAATGGCTGGCTTCGCACATGCTGAAATTCGTGAGAAAGGCATCGACCTTAAACTTGGCGTCGCACTTGAGTCGGTGAAATTCGTACCTAACGAGCACGTGGCAAGTTTCGACTCTGGTGAGAGCGAAAAACACCAACATCTAGAAGGTGAATTGGAATTAACACTAAACAACGGTGAAAGACTCACCACCGATATTCTGATTATGGCAATTGGTGTTCGCCCCGAGACCAAATTAGCAAAAGAAGCTGGCTTAGAAATCGGCGCTCTTGGTGGTATTTATACCAATGAATACATGCAAACCAGCGATCCTTCGATCTACGCTGTCGGCGACGCGGTAGAAGAGAAAGACTTCGTGACTGGCGAGCAAACTCTAGTGCCACTTGCGGGCCCAGCAAACCGTCAAGGCCGAATGGCAGCAGACAACATGCTTGGCCGCCAAGAAACTTACCAAGGTACGCAAGGCACGGCGATCTGTAAGATCTTTGATTTAGCCGTTGCTTCTACTGGTAAAAACGAGAAACAGCTGAAACGTGAAAACATCCCTTATGAAAAAGTGTATGTCCACACAGCAAGTCATGCTAGCTACTACCCTGGCGCAGAAACTGTGTCGTTCAAAATGTTGTTTGATCCAGTAACAGGTAAAATATTAGGTGCGCAAGCAGTAGGTAAAGATGGCGTTGATAAACGTATCGACGTAATGGCAGTAGCCCAGCGTGCTGGTATGACGGTAGAGCAACTGCAACACCTCGAGCTAACTTACGCGCCACCTTACGGCTCTGCTAAAGATGTAATTAACCAAGCGGCGTTTGTGGCAAATAACATCATCAAAGGCGATGCGACCGCGATTCATTATGATGAAATGGATTCACTGACAGAAGACCAACTGTTACTTGATGTTCGTAATCCTGGTGAATTGGAGTCCGTTGGTTATCTTGAAGGTGCAATTAATATTCCTGTCGATCAACTACGTCGTCGCATGCACGAACTTCCTAAAGACAAAGAGATCGTGATTTACTGTCAAGTTGGGTTACGCGGTAACGTAGCATACCGTCAGCTGGTCAACAATGGTTACAAAGCCCGCAACTTGATTGGTGGATACAGAACACTCAAATTTTCTCGCTTATAACTTGATAATAAAAAAGAGAAAACCTTGTGCTTGGTTTTCTCTTTTTTTGCAGGAAAGAAAGCGTAGATCATTCACCTTCAATTGCCAAACGGACTGCTGCTTGAGCATGGATAGAAGTGGTATCGAGTAGTGTAACATCGGTGTGACTTTGGTTTACAAGTAAGGCAATTTCAGTGCACCCGAGAATCACAGCTTCAGCTCCCTGCTCTTTTAGTTTTTCAATAATTTGCAAGTATATCGTCCTTGACTCCTCTTTGATTTCACCTTGGCATAACTCTTTATAAATAATGTTATGTACTTTAGAGCGGTCGTCTTGATCGGGAATGACGACATCAAGCCCATAACGGTCGGAAAGCCTTCCTTTATAAAAGTCTTGCTCCATTGTGAATTGAGTACCAAGGAGTCCGACCTTTTGAACCCCTTTCTCACGAAGTAACTCAGCAGTCGCGTCTGCGATATGTAGTATGGGGATATTAATACTGGCTTCAATTTGAGGCGCAACTTTGTGCATTGTGTTAGTACAAATAAGAATGAAGTCAGCGCCCCCTTTTTCTATTGAAGATGCAGCATCTGATAGAATGCTTGCCGTTTCTTCCCATTTACCTTGATGTTGAAGTTTCTCTATCTCCGAAAAATTCACGCTATACATACAAATTTTTGCGGAATTTAGGCCGCCTAACGCCTCTTTGACTCCTTCGTTGATCAATTTGTAATAACTAAGCGTCGACTCCCAGCTCATACCACCTAGAAGACCGATAGTTTTCATATAACTCTCCAATCGTTATACACCACCGTGCCAGGGGGGGGGTTTACAAAAAAAATCAGCCACTTAAATAAGCAGCATTCAAGCGTCTTCACTATTGAGCATTGGGTAACACGAAAATAAAATCATTCCCACAAGGACCGCTACGCGATTCTCATATATCCTCGCAATATCGTTACCGCACTTCCAGAAAGTTTAACGTGCTCAGTGCTTAACAACTCTGTATGAACGACCCCACTTCTCTTGGAGGCTTGGAAGCCTTTCAGTTGCTTTTTGTTGAGCTCTTTAGCCCAGTAAACACATAAAGCGCAATGTGCAGAGCCTGTAACTGGGTCCTCATTAACACCTACCCAAGGCGCGAAGTATCGAGAGACAAAATCGGCGTCAGTGCTTGATTGAGCAGTGGTGACGACGCCACGGCCTTTTTGTTTAAGCAGCGCACCAAAATCAGGGTCGAGCTGTTCAAGCACAAATTCATCATTAATGACGATCAACTGCTTATTATCAAACTGACCGTAGGCGACTACATTGGCGGCATCTAGCCCCAAGCCATGAAGTAAGTCTTTGTTAATACTCGCTCTCATATCTAAAGTTGGCGCAGGAAACACCAAATGAATTTCTTCATGATCGAGTTGTGCAGTTAAAACCCCAGATAGCGTAACGAACTCAATCGTATCTCCAGTATTATATAACCCCTGCTCTTTCAGAACGTGCGCCGTTGCAAGTGTGCCGTGTCCACACAAAGCAACTTCCGTCCTCGGTGTAAACCAACGAAGTTGCATTGTATTGAGTGACAGAAATGCCGTTTCAGATAACGACATCTCGGCCGCGATGGCCAACATCGTTTCCTCATCAAGGCTTGACTCTGTGATACAAACACCCGCGGGATTACCTTTGAAAACCTCTGATGTAAACGAGTCAACCTGAAAAATTTTAACTTCCACGAAATATCCTTAAGTTCTATCAAACACGTAATTCTGTATCACGTGATTTTTAATATCTGTTGTTTGAGCGAAAAAAACCTATGAAATTTTCTACCAACCTTATAGGTCTTGTTGGAAGCGCTAACAAACAGGAGAATGTAGTTAATTATGCAAAACGTAAAAAGCCATCATCAATGTGACTCAATTGGATATCTTATCGGAGTTTTCGGCGTTTCTTTAGTCCTAATATGGATTGGTATTTATAAATTCACACCTACAGAGGCCAAGCTTATACAACCGCTCGTTGAAAATCATTTTCTGATGAGTTGGTTGTATGATGTGATGTCAGTTCAAGCCGTATCAAACATCATTGGCGCAACAGAAATCATTGTCGCTATTGGATTAATCGTTGGCCTTAAAAACACACGAGTCGCTTATTTTTCTGGCATAGCCGCCGCAATTATTTTTCTTGCGACACTCAGCTTTCTAATTACGACACCGAATACATGGAAAGTGTCTGATGGGGTTTTGGTGACAAACTTCTTTTTAGTAAAAGATATTCTATTTTTAGCCATTGCGATTAGCGTCATCGAACGAAACAAGCCAAACAGAGAATAACTCTAAATAGTTCGAAATCTTGTTTTTCCAGAACGTAGCCTGAAAGGTGCAAACGACTTACAAGTCGAATGGTTCTGTCAATAACTCTAAACAAAGGCTCTTAAATTTAGAATGTTTAAGAGTCTTTGCCTCTTAATTATGCGAAACAACATCCTAGCGTAAAGTGAAAAGAAAAGCCTTTCACTCTACTGCTAAGGTTTATTGATACTTTGCCGAAGTAATGAACTCACCGAATGTCTCGCACCATACAACAACCGTATTGTATTCAGAAATTGAAGTGCTTTGAGGAACCTCAACAACGAAGTTATCGAACGTTTTGACATCACCAATTAAGCTCATCTCAGATTTAAGGTCATTAAACTCTTGTTCCGTTTCGACAAACTTAGGAGATAGATAGAGTTTATAGTCTGGTCCGGGAGCGAGTTTTCCTACCAACGTAATGACTTCAGAACTCAAATGAATTTCTCCCTCTCCCCAATGAAAAGCATCGCTACCTTTGAGTTCCCTCTTAAACACTGCGCTGTATTCTGCACCTTGCTTGCTCTTAGCAACTTGTTCATCGGTCGGCGCAGGTGGTGCAATAAGGATCGGTAAAGTATAGATACCTATCGCAATGCCAATAGAAACTGCCACTAAGTGACTGATTGTTAATTTAATTATATTTTTCAAGGTCATAAGCATCTTCTTATTAGTTTTACTACTTGAAATTAGATTCAAATCGGCCTTATCTGTCTATTATCGAGCAGCATAATGTCATTAACATTATACACAAGCTATGCGCACTAAATGCAGACTGAGCGCAATTAAAAACGGCTGATAATTAATATCAGCCGTTTGCTTATCGGAAATGTCGTTGTGCCGGTTTGGTCACTATTCCGCTTCCACCAAAGCGATCTTATCGGATGTCGATTTTTCCAATTTGATCGCAATAAACTTAGAGGTTGGCGTAAACGTTCTATCCCCATAACTGTCCAAAGGAACCAATGGGTTCGTTTCTGGATAGTAAGCCGCCGCCTGACCTGCTGGCACATCATAGGCAACAAGCGTAAATCCGCTTACGCGACGCTCTACGCCATCTTCCCATAATGACACCATGTCCACTTTGTCGCCCGGTTCAAAACCGAGTTTACGAATATCCGCTTCATTGATGAACAGCACTTCGCGCATGCCAAATACACCACGATAACGATCATTTAAGCCGTAAAGTGTCGTATTGTATTGGTCGTGTGAGCGCATGGTTTGCAAAATCAAATCTGGCTTTTGGCCTTTTTCGAGTATCGCTTCGCTGATCAACTGCTTCGGCAACTCGCTAGAGCTGAACTGTGCTTTGCCGCTTGGTGTATTCCATCGACGCTCGGCAGCTGGGTTTACCAAGTGGAATCCACCTGGGTGTTTAAGCTTATGGTTAAAGTCGGTAAAACCCGGAATCGTGTCGGCAATCAAATCGCGAATACGGTCGTAATCTTCAATTGCCCACAACCAATCAATTGGTTTTGCCCCGAGTGTCGCATTGGCAATACCAGCAATAATCGCTGGTTCTGAACGCAAATGCTCCGAACGCGGTTTTAGCTGACCAAATGAGATATGCACCATGCTGAAAGTATCTTCAACCGTCACACCTTGTGGGCCCGTCGCTTGCTGATCAATCTCGGTACGGCCTAAGCACGGAAGAATAAGCGCATCTTTACCTGTGACAAGGTGAGAACGATTTAACTTCGTCGAAATGTGTACGGTTAAATTACAGTTTCGCATCGCGTTGTGCGTACGTTCTGTGTCTGGCGTTGCTTGTGCAAAGTTACCGCCCAAACCGATAAATACTTTCGCTTGTCCTTCTTCCATCGCTTTAATGGCTTGCACAGTGTTGTGGCCTTCACCACGCGGGACGGCAAAGTTAAATCGACTTTCAATGCGATCCAACAACAGCTCTGAAGGTTTTTCATCAATGCCCATCGTACGGTCGCCCTGAACGTTACTGTGACCACGCACTGGTGAAAGACCCGCGCCCGGCTTACCAACGTTACCTCGTAACATTTGCACGTTTGCGACTTCTTTAATGGTTGGCACAGAGTGACGATGCTGAGTCAACCCCATCGCCCAACACATGATCACACGTTCTGCACGTCGATACATGCTCGCCACCATCTCGATTTCACTTAAATCAAGACCCGATTGTTCAGCGATGTGTTCCCAAGCGGTTGCATCCACTTCAGCCAAATACTTATCAATACCTATCGTGTGTTGTTTGATGAATTCGCGGTCAAATACCGCTTTGCCACCGTTTTGCAATGCCTCGCGCTCCCATTGCAACAAGAATTTCGCGATGCCACGAAACACTGCCATGTCTCCACCTAAAGCAGGACGCAGGTACGCCGTGTTTGTAGGCTCTGAGCCGTTACTCAACATCTCAATCGGCATTTGTGGGTTTTGGAAACGCTCTAATCCGCGCTCTTTGAGCGGGTTTAGACAGATAACCTGTGCACCACGTTTTACCGCTTCGCGCAGAGGTTCAAGCATTCGTGGGTGGTTCGTGCCCGGGTTTTGACCAATCACGAAAATCGCATCAGCTTCTTCAAAATCATCAAAGATCACTGTGCCTTTACCAACGCCAATGGTGTCTTTCATCCCTATTGCACTGGCTTCGTGACACATGTTGGAACAATCTGGAAAGTTATTGGTACCGAATGCGCGCACAAATAGCTGATACAAAAACGCCGCTTCGTTGCTTGCACGACCAGAGGTATAAAACTCCGCTTGGTGTGGTGAATCCAATTGATTGAGATGTTTCGCGACAAGTGCAAAAGCCTCATCCCAAGAGACTGGCACATAGTGATCGGATTCAGCATCGTATCGCATTGGGTGCGTGATACGGCCTTGGTATTCCAACCAGTAATCGGTTTGCGTTGAGAGAGATGAAACGCTGTGATTGGCAAAAAACTCAGGGTCAACCAGACGATTGGTCGCCTCCCAGTTTACCGCTTTCGCGCCATTCTCACAGAAATTGACTTTACCACTATCTGGCGACTCACCCCATGCACATCCCGGACAGTCGAAACCGCCATTTTGGTTGGTTTTGAGCATAGTGCGAATGTTTTTAACTGCATTTTCACTGCCCCACCAACTTCTGGTTACGGCTTTCAGTGCACCCCAACCACCAGCTGGACCTTTGTATGCTTTTATTTGTTCTTTTTGGCTCACGACTTTACTCCTCGCAGATATACCAGCAAGCAGGGTGCCCGTGAAAACAAGCGCGTTATTTATTGAGATAATGCGGAAGTATTGAAGGGCTTAGTTTCTAATCCATGTATTTTTTAATCCAAATAAGTAACCACTCAACATGCTCTCGCTTGTCCGAGCGTTTACTTATCTAGATTCTTGATATCGGATACCCGCCTACTGTTTCTAAGACTGGCAGATTCAATTCGCATTGTTGCGTCTTGATCTAAATCAAAGATTAAGTCGTTATTCAATATGCGTCCAATTGATAATCCTGACCGAGTGATAAACAAAATCTATGACGAATTTTTCCACTGACGGTCATCACATTCTTAATCAATACAATTTATGAGGTTAATCGTTTTCCCATCCGATTCCACCTAGTTCGCTTAACAAACTCAATAAAATCGGCACTCTTGATAATAGATAATATCTATCACACTATAGATACTTTAAATTTGACCCTAATTAATATCAGGAATAGCCTTGATTCAGATCAATTTTGAGTGTGGTTTTATTCTTGACTTGGTTTTGGTTTTCCATTCCCCAGTTAAAACGCTCCAGCGCTTAAAAAGTACGGTAGTGCTGTGCCCTTTTTAGGGAGTTCCCCCGTACATGTGACTCACAACGCAAGGTTAACAAGCCATTATGGATATCAAACAACTTAAATATCTCATCGCACTTGAACAGACCAAACACTTTGGTCAAGCCGCCGCATTATGCCACATTACGCAGCCTACCTTGTCCATGAGAATCCGAAGCTTAGAGGAAGAACTCGATCTCGAATTAATCCAAAGAAGTCAAAGATTTGAAGGGTTTACTGAAGCCGGAGAACGCATTTTAGCTTGGGCAAAAACCGTCTTAGCCGCTCATGATGGATTGCAAGCCGAGGCTGCTAACTGCCGTGGTCAGTTGGTCGGCTCTCTTCGGCTTGGAATGGTGCCACTCGCCAGCCAAAACCCGATGCAATTGCTCAAACCATTAGCTCACCAGTTCCCTGAGTTACGCTTTCAAATACTCTCCATGACGACCGAACAGATCATAGACCAACTCAATCGCAATCAACTAGATTTGGGAATGTGTTATGTCGATCAAGTCAACACCGCTTACTTCGATGTTATCGAGCTCGACTCGACCAAACTTGGCGTTTTATTCGATGAGCGTCATTTTGATTTTGGCGAATCTGAAGTGTTGTGGGAGTCACTCAATAACATTCCGCTAGGGCTGCTTTCGAAGGGTATGCACTATCGCCACTCAATTGATCTTAGCTTTGTGAGTAAAGGGCTGGTTCCGCAAACCGTCATTGAAAGTAACTCCACCTTTCACTTGATCCAAGCAGTAACCAGTGGCCTTTGTTGCGCCATTATGCCGCTGAACTGTGGATTGGAAGAGTTGAACGATACGCTTCGCATTATCCCTATCGAAGAAGCCGCCGTTCACGCACCGCTAGGTTTGTTAAAGCGAAAACAAGAACCCTTCTCCGCGCTAACCGATCAGTGCTTCGCAGAAGCAAAAAACATATTCAATCGATAACAAGAATCCACACGTCAACTTTTGGCATACACAACGGCTTATGAGGTGATTTCATGAGATGTACTACTCAATCTTATTTTGAACTGTCCGATTTCAATCAAGCACCACCTCAACCAAGTGCGTTCAATTACCGAGAATTGATTGATGGCCGCCCAGTGCAACAAATGTCGCTGGCGAGTGAATCCGCCTTAGCTATCAGCTACAACGGCATTAGCCAAGCGGTCATGATGGTGACGCCAGGCCATCTGGAAGACTTCGTGAAAGGATTTAGCCTAAGCACAGGCATCGTCCACGACTTCAAAGAGATCAAAGACATTGAAATTGGTGGCGATCACGAATCTCACTATGCGGAAGTGGAAATCAGCAACCGCGCTTTCTGGGCGTTAAAAACACAGCGCCGAAATCTTGCCGGCACAACCGGATGCGGCATTTGTGGTGTCGAGGCTCTGGAACAAGCTTTGCCTGATTTAGCACCGCTAACACCGTCTCTTCCTCCGCGCTCCGATGTATTCGAAGGGCTGCGAGACAAAGTCGCACTGCATCAAGAAGCCGCACGTGAATCTGGCGCGTTACACGCCGCCTTATTTGCAGATTTACAAGGCAACATCAAGTTGTGCCGAGAGGATATCGGCCGCCACAACGCGCTAGATAAGTTGATTGGCGCATTAGCCAACAATCACATCGAGCCTCAAAGTGGCTTCGCTATCATGACAAGCCGTTGCAGCTTGGAGTTGATCCACAAAGCCGTTCGCGCGCGTATCCCCACTCTGGTTTGCTTATCTGCACCGACAGCGTTAACCGTCGAATGGGCAAGAAGAAACCATTTGAACCTAATTCACTTACCAAAACACGGCTCGCCGCGTCTATACAGCCCTGCGCCTTAACACGTCAACCTCGCCGAATTCCTAATATTTCTAACAGAGACCTCCGGGTTTCTGTTGTTTGCTTCTCGTTCCCAATTGATACTTAGCGACAAGCCACTATTCTCTCCAACCAAACGTGCTCACCCCTTGTCTGCACTAAGCTTACGCATATTAACCCGCTTGCATTTGAACGCTTTCCAATCCGATAAGAACCCAGTCAAAAACCCATAGATTAGTAAGGATTTTGTGTGACTCTTTTCACGCTTTTCCTCCTTCCTAGGCATTTCTAGGAATTTTTCCTAGCCGATCTAGGCAACCATCTCATGTGCCTCACAAAACCACTCTCTAGAATTCCGCTCAGTCAAAGGTAACAAGAGCGCATAACGGTCTCCGTTGTGTTTCTAAAACAATTACAAGAGAGTTCATCATGTTAAAATTCCTCGAACAGGTGCGGAAGCCGACCCTCGATCTTCCTGTCGAAGTTAGAAGAAAGATGTGGTTTAAACCGTTCATCCAATCTTACTTGGTCGTATTTATCGGCTACCTAACCATGTACTTGATTCGTAAGAACTTCAATGTTGCGCAAAACGACATGATCTCAACTTACGGTTTGAGCATGACAGACCTAGGTCTTATTGGCCTTGGCTTCTCCATCACATACGGCATCGGTAAAACCGTTGTGTCTTACTACGCTGACGGTAAGAACACCAAGCAATTCCTCCCTTTTATGCTGATCCTTTCTGGTCTTGCAATGCTTGGTTTCAGCTTCAGCATGGGCGGCGGTAGTGCAAGCCTGTTCTTGATGGTGGCTTTCTACGCTCTGAGTGGTTTCTTCCAAAGTACTGGTGGCCCTTCTAGTTACTCAACCATTACAAAATGGACACCTCGTAACAAACGCGGCTCTTACCTAGGCTTGTGGAACATGTCACACAACGTTGGTGGTGCGGGCGCAGCGGGTGTTGCTCTTTTCGGTGCCAACTACCTATTCGACGGCCACGTAATCGGCATGTTCGTGTTCCCTTCTATCATCGCGATCATCGTTGGTTTTATCGGTATGCGCTTTGGTAGCGACTCTCCAGAAGCTTACGGTCTAGGTAAAGTAGAAGAACTTTTCGATGAAGCAGTGAGTGAAGAAGACACCGCCGCTGAAGAAAACCAGATGACCAAAAAAGAAATCTTTGTTGAATACGTTCTTAAAAACAAAGTTATCTGGCTACTTTGCTTTGCCAACATCTTCCTTTACATCGTTCGTATCGGTATCGACCAATGGTCAACGGTATACGCGTACCAAGAGCTTGGTCTGTCAAAAGAAACGGCAATCTCTGGCTTTACTCTGTTCGAAGTCGGTGCGCTTGTGGGTACTTTGATGTGGGGTTACTTATCTGACCTAGCAAACGGTCGCCGCGCATTGGTTGCTTGTGTGTCTCTTGGTTTGATCATCGTATCGCTTGAGTTCTACCAGCACGCCACTAGCGAGTTCATGTACTTGGCCTCTCTATTTGTATTGGGCTTCTTGGTGTTTGGTCCGCAACTTCTTATCGGTGTTGCCGCGGTTGGTTTTGTCCCTAAAAAAGCAATCAGTGTGGCTGACGGCGTAAAAGGTACTTTCGCTTACCTAATCGGCGATAGCTTTGCAAAACTAGGCTTGGGTATGATTGCAGACGGTACACCTATCTTCGGCTTAACAGGTTGGAAAGGTACCTTCGCAGCTCTAGATACCTCCGCCATGATTTGTATTGTTTTGCTTGCTTTCGTCGCTATCGCGGAAGAGAAGAAGATTCGACACGCGAAGAAGCTTCAACTTGCACAAAACCAAGCCTAACTTCTCTGCGCGCTTTACTTCGGTAAAGCGCGCAAGATCATTAAAAAGCATGGCTCAATTCAGTATCATTAAAGATTTTTCTATTGGCTCCTGTTGGAGCTTATTGTTGTTAGTCGTCTGCTCTATTTGGTTGTAATAATGATTCATGTTGCTCTAGTTGATGATCACGTCATCGTGCGTTCGGGTTTCGCACAATTATTAAATTTAGAAAGTGATATTACCGTTGTTGGTGAATTCGGCTCTGTCGCCGAAGCGCGAAAAGGGTTGCCTGCGGTACACCCACATGTCGTCATCCTAGATATCTCCATGCCAGATGAAAGCGGCTTAAACTTTCTCAGCGAAATACCAACTGGCATTGCCTGCGTGATGCTTAGCGTGCATGACTCCCCTGCGATGGTGGAAAAATCACTAAAGCTAGGTGCAAAAGGCTATCTTAGTAAACGCTGTAGCCCAGACGAACTTATTCAAGCCGTAAGAACCAGTGCTTCTGGCGGCTGTTACCTCACATCAGATATTGCACTTAAACTTGCAACGCCTAGCGACAACACCACCTCTCTATGCCAACTAACAAAACGTGAAAACGAGGTATGTCAGCTACTTGCCACTGGGTTGGATGTAAAGTCTGTCGCGGCAGAGCTTGGCTTGAGCCACAAGACTGTTCATGTTCATCGTGCTAATGCCATCGACAAACTCGGCGTGAAAAACAACGTTGAGCTCGCCAAACTATTTTCTCAAGAGTCCTTTTAATGCGAGCTTATGCTGTTACCACCATTTGCGGACTTTTTGTTATGGCCTGCGCCTGGTTCTGTTTGTGGGTGATCGCCTACTACTTTGTCAATGATCCCGAGTTGGCGATCTTATTGTTTCCTTTCGCTTTACGATTAGGTGTCGCCCTTCACACTCGCACCGCTTATTGGCCGACGATTTACCTTTCGGAGTGGGGACTTTCCATCGCACTTGCGATGTCACTGGGTCAACCGCAGTGGCTTACCGTGCTGATTGCGAGCATTGCCAGTATCCCGGTCACACTGATTGCGAAAAAATACTACTACGGAGACCAAAACCGCCATTTAGCCGTGATGAGCGCAGTCATTATCATTAGCGCGTTTATTAATGTGATGGCCGTTGGATTTCACGTGCCTTCTGTTTACATGGTATGGCTGGCTAGCATTTCTGGAGGCTTGCTCGTGGTGCCTATGTGCTACCTGTTGTGGAGCTATTTGTTCCAAAGTCGTTGGTCTCCGCTTAGCTCTCTCCTACTTAGTAATGCCGTCGTATTTCAGGTGCGTCATATCGTGCTTTATGCGCTGCTTTTGATCGGCAGTATTTTGGTGCAAACCAGTTTACCTGAAGAGCTAAAACGATTTGCGCCATTTTGTATGGCTATCCCAATTATCGTGTTGGCACTTCGTTACGGCTGGCAAGGAGCCCTGCTCGCCACCATGCTCAACAGCATTGCGCTGATTGCGGCTCGCAGCGGCGTATCAAATCTAGAAATCACCGATTTGTTATTATCTCTCTCGGCGCAAACCATCACCGGCATTATGCTCGGCTTAGGGGTTCAGAAACAAAAAGACCTCAATCACAAACTGCGCGGCGAACTTGCACGCAATCAGAATTTGTCTCGCCAGCTTATCAAAGCGGAAGAATCGGTAAGACGCGATATTGCGCGCGAGCTACATGACGAAATCGGCCAGAACATCACGGCAATCCGCACACAAGCCAACATCATTAAGCGGGTAAATAACACAGAAACACGAGTAGGTTGCGCAGACATGATTGAAGGACTTTCGCTCAACGTGTACGACACCACTAAGCGACTGTTGAGCAAGCTAAGACCCAAAATGCTGGATGATTTGGACTTGAAAGAATCCGTCGAGCAACTGACGCGAGAGATGGAATTCGCCAATCACGGAACAACTGTTCAACTGAACTGGCAAGGCGATTACACCAGCCTGAGTGACACACTCAAAGTAACCCTATTCCGTTTATGCCAAGAGTCATTAAATAACGCTGCCAAGTACGCAGAAGCGCAGTTGATCAATATTGAACTGACAATTGGAGAAGCTGCGGTGTCACTGATGATTCACGATGATGGTGTCGGATTCAAAGTTCAGGACAGCATGAAAGGCATGGGCGTTCGCGGCATGCAAGAACGTGTGCACGCGTTAGGTGGAAAAATGGTTATCTACTCCACCAGCGATCAAGTGATCGGCACACAAATCAGCATTACTTTACCTAAGGTGTAACTCAAGATGTTTGGATTTTTACGTTCACCTAAATTTACTCAACCGAGCCTGAGCAACGAGCAAATCGACCAGCGTTACCACCATTGGCGTTTGCACATTATGTTGGGGATGTACATCGGCTACGCAGGTTTCTACTTTACCCGTAAGACCTTTAACTACGCCGCACCAGCGATGATTACCGATCTTGGCTTAGATAAAGGCGATTTGGGTCTTATCGGTACACTTTTCTACATTACTTACGGCTGTTCGAAGTTTATTTCTGGCACGATTTCGGATCGCTCTAATCCTCGTTATTTCATGGGATTAGGATTGATTGCGACAGGTCTGGTCAATATCGCGTTCGGTTTTTCTAGCTCACTCGCGGCTTTCATTACTCTGTGGATCTTAAACGCGTGGTTCCAAGGCTGGGGCTGGCCTTCATGCTCCAAGCTGTTAACCACTTGGTATTCACGCTCCGAGCGTGGCTTCTTATGGGCCATTTGGAACACCGCACACAACGTTGGTGGCGCGCTGATCCCTATTTGGGTGGGCTATTTAACGTTGCACTACAGCTGGCGTGAAGGCTTTATTCTACCCGGCATCATCGGGGTATTGCTCGGTCTATTCGTTTGTTGGCGATTGCGCGATAAACCCACAACAATGGGTTTACCAAGTGTCGGACAATGGCGCAACGACGCGCTAGAACTTGCGCAAGAAAATTACGGACGTGGCCTCACCTACCGCGAAATTCTGAAATCGTACGTATTTAACAACAAATACATCTGGCTGCTCGCGTTCAGTTATGTGTTGGTTTACATCGTTCGTACCGCAATCAATGACTGGGGAAACCTATACTTGACCGAGCAGCATCACTATAGCCTGATTAACGCCAACGCTGCTCTGTCTATGTTTGAAATCGGCGGTTTTGTTGGTTCATTGGTTGCGGGTTGGGGCTCAGACAAACTCTTCGGCGGTAACCGTGGGCCAATGAACTTGCTGTTCGCGATTGGGATTTTCTTATCTGTCTCCGCGCTTTGGCTAATGCCTCTTACCAACTTTGCATTCCAAGCGGCGGGATTATTCTCCATCGGCTTCTTTGTCTTTGGACCACAAATGCTGATCGGTATGGCGGCGGCGGAGTGCTCTCACAAAGATTCTGCCGGCGCGGCAACAGGATTCGTGGGCTTGTTCGCCTACATGGGCGCAGCATTGTCTGGTTATCCACTGGCGTTAATTCTTGAAGAATATCATTGGACGGGTTTCTTCATCACCATTTCAGTTTGTGCAGCCGTCATTGGCCTTTTGTTACTGCCATTTTTGCAAGCGCAACCATCACGAAAACCACTCGAACCAAAACCTCGGTTGTAAATCGACTTATCGCCCTTAGGGCAAATTGGCGAGTGACCTAACCGCGCTCGCCCTCCTTATTTAACGTATCTCTGCTCAATTTTTCTTCCGATTCAGTTCGGAGGGTTAACTATGGGAAAAATTCATGAATTTGAACACTATTTCATCGCATAGCTTCTTTCAAATGAACAACAAAATCCAAAACTACGCTTGGGGAAGCACCTCTTCTATTCACGATTTGTTTGGCTTTTCTAACGAAACGAATGAGCCTCAAGCAGAAGTATGGATGGGTACTCACCCAAACGGCTGCTCTGAAGTTCAGGTTGAGCAAAACACGCTGCCTTTGTCTGAACTGATCAAACAAAACCAACGCGCTTACTTATCAGCAGAAACCGCAGCAAAATTTGGCGACCTGCCCTTTCTGTTTAAGATCTTAGCGGCCGAACATGCACTGTCGATTCAAGTTCACCCAAGCAAACAAGATGCCGAAATAGGCTTCGAAAAAGAACAAAGTGCCGGGATCCCACTAAACGCAAGCCATCGTAACTACAAAGATCCAAACCACAAACCTGAGTTGGTGTACGCGCTGACAAGTTACCAAGCCATGAACGGTTTTCGCTCGTATGCCGAGATTATTGAGGCATTTAGCCTTTGCGATATCGATGAGCTACGCGCGCCTCTTGACACATTCAAACGCGAAATCAACTCACAAGGTTTACGCGATTTCTTTGTGCACATTCTTACCATGGAAGGAGAAACAAAAGAGCGAGCACTGAAACAGCTTCTTGCCCACGCTTCACATCAATCGAAGCAAGGCACTGACAGCGACGTTTTCCAGCTCATCTTGGATCTATCCACTCAATACCCTGGCGATGTCGGCTTGTTTGCGCCATTACTGTTGAATGTCATCACGCTGCAACCTGGCGAAGCGATGTTCCTGAGCGCAAGAACGCCACACGCTTACATTAAAGGTACGGGATTAGAGATCATGGCGAACTCAGATAACGTTTTGCGTGCAGGACTCACGCCGAAACACATGGATGTTGAAGAACTGGTTAAATGCACAGACTTTGTGCCTAAGCCGTTTAACAGCCTTGTTCTAGAACCCAATGCCGATGGTTGCCAAAGCCTTTATCCGGTCCCAGTGGCAGACTTTAGTTTCAGCATTCTTAACCAACCGAACAATGAAGTGGTTGATGCCAATAGCGCAGAGATTTTGATGGCGATTGATGCCGACCTGACACTCATCAGTGATAACGGTGAGACATTAACCGCCGCGAAGGGACAATCTGTATTTGTTCCTGCTTACGTTGGCCATTACCGTATTCAAAGTGCGGGACGTGTGGCTCGCGCCTTCAACTAGTTTTTGAACAACCGATTCAAACTAACGTCTGACCCAAGGGACTGGGTTAGACAATTTATTCCTTTCATAGATTGAACCATTCCGCTCTTAAGGCACTCATGCTTACACCTTGTCGAATCAAAACACCTACAGGCCAGTTTCTCTAAAAGCCATAACCTCCCGGATCTACCATTTACTCAACATTCATTGTCAAAACCCATTTATGTCCGATAAATTCGTCGCTCCAATATCAAATCACTTGGATAATAAAGGCGCTTGCACAGTGGTATTTGTTGCAAAACGTATAATCAACGTTGTAATCAAAGCCTCAATCACTACAATCTCTGGTTCGATTTTTCAGTTAACGTTTGTATGCCGAAGTTAAACCAAGATAACCCTGTTCAAAGCTCCGCCCTTTCCGATATCGAAACCAGCAGTAAGATTCAATCGGCATTAGAACCGAAGTTTCACAAGCCAGAGAAACGTCTCTGCTTAAGCCCTGGCCTATCGGATAAGCATTTGGCGCGCCGTTGGCAAGTATTGGAACACGTGACCAATAAAGATCATCTCCTTGATCCTTTCACGCAGTCACATCGCGATGCTTACTCCAACAACATCGAGCACTTCATTGGTACTGTTAATGTGCCGGTCGGCATTGCAGGCCCTTTGCGCGTCAACGGCTTGTATGCGAACGATGACTTTTTGGTTCCGCTCGCAACGACAGAAGCCGCGTTAGTCGCTTCCTACAACCGTGGCGCAAATCTTATCACCGCCGCTGGTGGCGCGAGCGCATTGTTACTAAGTGAAGGGGTGAGCCGAACACCAGTATTCGCCTTTAATCACCTTGCTGACGCCGGCCAGTTCGTCAGTTGGGTTGTGACCCAGTTTGACGTATTTCGTCAAATTGCGGAATCCACCACCTCACATGGCAAACTCAAAGACATCAATGTAAATATCGAAGGAAACCATGTTTATTTGGTCTTTGAATACGTGACTGGTGACGCTTCCGGACAAAACATGGTGACCATCGCAACAAACGAAGTGTTCCATCATATTTTGGCGACCAGCCCAATCAAACCAACTCAAGCATTCTTGGATGGCAACTTATCAGGCGACAAAAAACCAAACGCACACACACTGCGCTCGGTACGCGGTAAGAAAGTATCCGCCGAAGTGACCATTTCTGCTGAGTTGGTGGAAAAATATCTGCATACGACGCCGGAGTCTATGGTTCAATTTGGCAAAATGACCACGGTGGGTGGTTTACTCAGCGGGACAATTGGCGTCAACGCGCATTACGCAAATGCCCTTGCCGCGCTTTACATTGCTTGTGGTCAAGATGCCGCTTGCGTTGCAGAGTCTGCCATTGGAATCACTCGTATGGATGTGGACGCTCAAGGCAACTTGTACGCGTGCGTGACCTTGCCAAACATCATGGTGGGAACGGTTGGCGGTGGTACTGGCCTTCCAACGCAAAAAGCATGTTTGGATATTTTGGGTTTGCACGGCAACGGCAAAGCGAAAGCGTTAGCCGAAGTCGCAGCTGCGCTTTGTCTGGCTGGCGAACTCTCGATTGTTGGCGCATTTTGTGCCGATCACTTTTCTCGTGCTCACCATAAGCTTGCCCGAAAATAACCTTTGTTGCTTTGTACAAGAGAACATCCGTGTGGTTTTCTCTTGTGCAAACCAATGGACTTTATTTATTGGCTCAATAATTTCTTGAAACTAACTTAAGCCTTAACAAACATACCAATCTCTTGTTAACAGTACTTTAGCTGTCCCCCTTCTATATCCATTGCGATATCTCTGCTTGTTACTCTTCATTGGCCATATTTAATATCAGTATCTTAGAAAAAATAGCATCAAAAACTTCTAGCACTATAGTACCAAATTCATCGTTTGAGTTTTTTGTTCACCACTTATAGCTACTATACTCGCCTATGCAGCTGCTTGATTTTCATAAATTTACTAAACAGCTCAAAAGAGCTTAATAACTCCCGTTAAATGGACTTAAATCGTTACTTCGGGTAAGCGAGTTAACTATGAGACGTCAGAAGCTAAATAAAATCTCTGCTTGGGTACTAGGATTGGCTATCTTATTGCTGAGCCATGTGCCTAATGTATCAGCACAAATACAGCAATCCCCATCCGATCAAACCGTTGCGCGTTTTCTCTATCAAACCTCTTTTGGACCAACACCTGCATTAATTAATGAGGTTAGGGAAAACGGGTTAGAGGACTGGATACAGAAACAAATCAACCTGCCAGCAACCTACCATCAACCACTTTATCAAACGCCTTTTTCTAAAGGTCTACAGTCAAACCGAGAAAATGCTTGGTATCAAATTGTTGTTACTGCTGAGGATCAGCTTAGGCAGCGAACGGCTTATGCATTGAGTCAGATCCTAGTCGTTTCTCGTTATGGCGGCGTTCTTTCCAGCAAACCTACAGGGTTAGTGAATTACTACGATCTGTTGGTTGAGCATGCGTTTGGCAACTACCGAGACCTGTTGTATGACGTTTCCATCCATCCAGTCATGGGGAGCTATTTGTCTATGCTCGGTAGTGCAAAAGAAAATAGTGCGACAGGAACGCTTCCCGATGAGAACTTTGCTCGAGAGTTAATGCAGTTATTCACTATCGGTTTGTATGAACTCAATTTAGATGGCAGTAAAAAGCTAAACCACGCAACAGGCAAACCTATCCCCACGTACAATCAAACTGATATTCAAGAGCTCGCGCGAGCATTAACTGGATGGAAAAATTCCGACATCGCATTCGTGAAACCGATGCGAGTTATCAGTCAAAGACACGACACCGGCGAGAAGCGATTTCTAGGGAACGTGATCCCATCGGGTCTAACCGCACAAGAAGAGCTTTCAAAAGTGATTGATGTGTTGATGTCTCACCCAAATGTTGCTCCATTTGTTTCAAAGTTACTTATCCAACGTTTGGTCAGTTCAAATCCAAGCCCAGAGTACGTCGCGCGTGTTGCTACGATATTTAACAACAATGGGGAAGGAGAAAAAGGCGATCTAACCGCCGTTGTTCGAGCCATATTGCTCGACCCTGAAGCATTAGGGATGACGGATACCCCGCCTATAAAAGTGAAAGAACCGATACTGGTCCTGACTAATTTTCATCGAGCATCAGGTTTTACGGTTAAAGGATCACGTTACGAAGACGCAACAACGATGATGAACATCGCTAATCAAGGGCCGCTTCGTTCTCCTTCCGTGTTTAATTTTTACTCTCCAGACTATCAGCCGTCTAACGAGTTTGCGGAGTCTGGTATTAACTCTCCAGAGTATGAACTTCTCAATTGGTCTGTTTATACCGATTTGGTCAACTATATGTTAACCAGCACTCGTAGAGGAGGTGGTGATTCCTACCACTTCGATCTTAACGAGTTTTATCTTCTTCTGGACGATCACCGTGCCTTAGTCGAATTGGTTAACGAGCGTTTCTTTGCTGGAACGGCTTCTGCTGAATTGAAAGAGCTCATGCTCACCGCCCTGAATGATTATCGTGGGGACTATGTGCCAACAACAAAACTCGCTCTAGTGATATTTACCGCCATTTCTGGCGACGAATTCTATATTCAGGATTAGGAGTGAATTATGGATATTTCACGACGACATTTTATACAAAGCACGCTATCGATGGGCGCACTAGCCTCTCTTAGTCTGCCAGGTTACTCTCTCGCAGCGCCATCCAATGACTTTCGAGCATTAATATGTGTGTATTTAGCAGGCGGAAACGATGCGTTCAACACCGTACTACCATTATCGGAGACGCACTATCATCAATATTCCAAAGTCAGAGGGCCACTCTCTGTCGCCAAAGAAGACATACTCCCTATCAATTTGAGTGCTGTCGATAGCTCAAATCACCCAGTGAAGCTCGGCTTACACCCCAAGTTAAATGCGTTAACTTCCGTTTTCGAACAAGGCGATGCCAGCATCGTGCTCAATAGTGGCATTCTCAACCATCCCATCACCAAACAAGCTATTGAGCAAGGTGAAGCATCACTACCCGAGCAACTGTTTTCTCATAATTCTCAAACAGACGCTTGGTTACTTGGTGGAATGAGCGAGTCTAAAAATCTTGGTTGGGCTGGCAGAATGTTGGATGTATTAAACTCTGAATCAGAAATAACACCGCTATACAGTGTGCATGGCAATTCGCTTTGGTTACGGGCAATGGAACACCGCCAAACCGTCCTGAAAAAAGATCGCGCAGTTCAGCTTACCGCGATTGATAACCCGCTATACAAGGGGATCTACGATCGCCTTCTCTCTCATCAAACTGACAATCCATTTAATGGTCATTTTAATTTGATGGTTGATGAGTCGATGGTAATGAGCAGTGTACTGAGCGAGCAACTCAACCACATTGCTGACGAGCCGCTGTTTACGTCATCGACGCTCGGCAAGCAAATGCAAACCGTGTACAAATTGATAGCAAGCCAAGATGTCCTGAAGCAGCAACGACAAGTCTTTTTCGTTAAACACTCTGGGTATGACCTGCACGATTCGCAATTGGCACGTCATCCAGTGTTACTTGAGGATCTCGCGACAAACCTTTTAGCAATGTATCGTGCGGTCGAACGGTTAGGGCTAAACAAGCAAGTCACCTCTTTCACTATGTCTGACTTCGGTCGACGGATGATGAGCAACGGAAATGGTACCGATCATGGCTGGGGTGGCCATCAACTATTAATTGGAGGCGCGGTAAATGGGAAACAACCTATCGGTACATGGCCGGAACTAATACTGGGCGGAAACGATGATTACTCTCAAGGCCGACTCATACCCAAAATTGCCGCTGATCAAGTTGGTTCAACACTAGCACAGTGGATGGGCGTGAGTGATAACGCTGCACTGGAATACGTGTTCCCGAACATCCGTAATTTTACTCATTCAAACCTGGGTTTTATGTCGTAAGATATTTTACAGGTAGCTGTAGAACACATCATCAAATAAGGGAGCCTCGCGCTCCCTTACTCATCTTATGTTTGCAAAGTGTCCGTTACACCTCGTCGCGACGGCGTTCGTTACACAGCTTAATGGCACGCTCAAGTAATTCTAACGCGGATTGCTCACATTCAGGCAGAACCGCATCACTTTCGCCAATTGGCGTTACGCGGTCACCCCATTTCAATACTGCCGCACCCCATGTCAAACCTGCACCAAATGCAGCAAGAAGCATATTATCACCTGGGTTAACTCGACCTTGCTCTACCGCTTCACACAATGCAATTGGCACCGTCGCAGCTGAAGTATTGCCATAGTTTTGAATGTTAACAAACGCTTTGTCGTGTGGAATTCCAGACAAGTCACACAAGGTTTGAATAATACGAATATTCGCTTGATGCGGAATCACAACATCGATTTGTTCCGTCGTTAACTGTGATGCTTTCAGTACGGTTTTCGCAGCTAGCCCCATGCCTTTTACTGCACGTTTGAAAATTTCTTGTCCTACAAAGTTGAAATCCCAGTAACCGTTGTCTTCCGCAAAGCGATCCATACAAGTACCAAACTTTGGTACGGACAGAATATCGCGGCCTTTTGCGTCACAACCGATTTGAGACTGTAGTAAACCCGTTTCTTTTTCCGTTCTTGATAACACAACGGCGCCCGCACCATCACCAAATAGAACAGCGGTATCTCGCATTGCCCAATCGATGTAGAAAGACAATCTTTCCGCACCAATAATGATCGCGTTACGATAGTTACCTGATTGAATCAAACGTGTGCCCGTTTCTAGGCCATAGACAAATCCCGTACATGCGGCATTTAAGTCAAAGGCAGCGGCTGCACGAATACCTAGGTTCTGCTGTACCTTAGACGCGATATTTGGAATCAATGAATCTGGTGAACAAGTCGCCACAATGATTAAATCCACGTCTGTTGCATCGACGCCTGCTCGAGCTAATGCATGTTTAGCAGCAACGGTCGCCATGTCTGACGTGTTTACATGACTAATACGGCGGTTTTCGATACCAGTGCGGGTACGAATCCACTCATCGGAAGTATCGAGAAAAGTGCTAAGATCATCGTTAGAGAGCACGGCTGGCGGAACACATTTCCCCCAACCTGTAATTTCAGCGTAGTAATTTGTCATCGCAGACCTATTTATTGTTGTATTTTAATAAAATTTCTTAGAACCTTAGGCTCAAATACAAACCTGCGCTGCGTTATTTCGGCAGGTTAAAAAATAAGTATACAAATAATGAGGCTGACTGGTAAGTCATGTTTTCATCAATACGTAATAAAGGAAGAAGTCATGTCATCGTTTAAAACTCGCTGCCCTTCGTGCGGCGGTCTAAATCGTGTCCCTAATGAGCGCGTTGCCGAATCTGCAACTTGCGGTAAATGTAAAAGTGCACTTTTAGACGGCTCGCCTATCGAAGGTACACAAGATAACTTTTCTGCTCTATTACAAAGTGATATGCCTGTTGTAGTAGATTTTTGGGCCCCATGGTGCAACCCGTGCGTTGGTTTTGCTCCTGTTTTCTCTGATGTTGCTCATGAGCAAGCCGGAACGGCTCGTTTTGTTAAGATTGATACCGAAGCTCAACAACAACTTGCGGCGCAATTTGGTATTCGCAGCATTCCTACCATTATGGTTTTCAAAAATGGTCAACGTGTTGATATGATCAATGGTGCGTTACCTAAAACTCAATTTGATCAATGGTTAAATCAAGCACTTACTAAATAACCTTCCACGCCAACCTTGTTTGTAGGTTGGCGTTTTTATGCAACTTATCAACCTATCTAGTTAATAAATATTATTTGTCGAAACGACTTAAATTTATCATTTTACTTGCCTAACTATTAGCCTCATATTCGCGCCGAATAACCCTTAGATTTCATTTAACTTATAGGCGCAAAACAGTGGAAAACACAGTCGTTCCTGCAGCATCACCACGAGTTACAGTTCCAGTCGTCGCACTGTCTCTTTATGCGGTGGCTTCGGGCTATTTAATGAGCTTGATCCCTCTCATGCTCGGTGAATACAACATCTCAGCAGATTACGCGAGTTGGTTGGCGAGTGTGTTTTATGGCGGCTTATTAACCGGTGCTATTTTTATTGAACGTATCGTACGTCAAGTTGGTCACCGTAACGCGTTTATTGGTTGCTTGGCCGTATTTTCGCTAACTATCGTCACACTACCCGTGTTTGCTAACGGATTGATGTGGCTTGCCGCTCGCTTTATTGCGGGTATCGCGGTTGCTGGTGTTTTTGTCATTGTTGAGTCTTGGCTAATGTCTGGAGACGAAGCATCGCGTGCGAAACGTTTAAGCTTGTACATGCTATCGCTTTATGGTGGTTCAGCATTAGGCCAGTTTGGTATTGGCGTGCTTGGCGTAAGTGGCGGCGTTCCGTTTATTGCGATCACGACGTTGATCCTAATGGCGATGCTGGTGCTAATGTTCATTGAGTGTGAGCAGCCAAACAGCCATGAATCAACCGCTTTATCATTTAAGCAAATTGCCAAACTAAACCATGCAGCAATTATTGGTTGTGTTGTTTCAGGTTTGACCTTAGGCGCGATCTACGGATTAATGCCAGTTGAGTTAACTAACCGTAAAATTAGCCATCAAGACATTGGTACATTGATGGCGCTAGTGATTCTAGGTGGCATGCTAGTTCAACCAATGGTGACCGCGTTAAACAAATACATGAGCCGCACAGTGCTAATGGCGTTTTTCTGTATTTTGGGTATTTTTTCGATCGGTATGACGTTTATTTCCTCGTCAGCCGTGGTATTGGCTGCTGCATTATTCTTTTTAGGTGCAGCTACTTTTGCTTTGTACCCGATTGCAATCAACTTAGGTTGCGAAGGTCTTGATGAACGCTTTATTGTCTCTGCGACACAAGTCATGCTGTTTAGCTACAGCATCGGCTCTGTTGCTGGTCCTGTTGTCGCTGATAAATTCATGGGCCAAGAACACGGCTTGCTAGGCTACGTGTTTGCCGCTTTGGTTGCGACTGGCGTATACATGCTACTTGCTGCGAGCAAAACCAAGCAGCGTATGGCCGCTGGCCTCTAACCACGTCGCTTCTACTCAACGAAAACGAGGGCATGTCGCCCTCGTTTTTTTATTCTTCGCATTTTTGTTTAGATAAACGCTTGTGACGGTTTGACGCGTTCGCTGCAGGCTTTTCCGGTACCATGCGCTTTTCATGAAGCAAATGACGAACCGCCAAGATGGGATGTTTCAGTAACATTCTGGGGCCAGAGTAACGCATGACCAAACGCATTTGTTCTTTCGGCTCTGGTTTGTAGCAGTGAATCGGACATTTGTTACACGTCGGTTTATTCTCTCCATAAGGACAGCGGTCGAGGCGCACTTCTGCGTATTCAAGCAGCTCACGACATTCTGAGCATAAGTCACGTTTTGTTCCATGATGGTCATGACAGTAAACCTCTACCATGGCTTTTACTGTCTTAAATTCAGTGGCGAGTTTGCCAAGTAAAATATCGCTCATGCGCTATCCAAAAATCACAACATCATTGTGTAAAGTTCTAACGTGCGGCCATTATCATATTGCTGCTCAACTCGTTCAAACTCAAAGCCCAGTTTTTTGAGCAAACTTATACTACGAATATTGTCATTGTTGGTGATGGCAACCAAATTATCGAGTTTCATTTCCTCTCTAGCGTATTCCAGCACTGCGGTTGCAGACTCCGTTCCGTAGCCGAAGCCATAAGCGGAAGGTAAAAATCCATATCCGAGATCATAGTGTTGTAATGTGTCACGTTTAACCAACCCACAAATCCCGATGGGTTGCCCATCTTCTTTCTTCTCTACAACGAGTAAACTCACGCCTTTAATTTGTTGCATGCGTAGCATGTTTTCTTTTATGTAACGCGCCGCTTCATATTCGGTACGAATTTGTTTGTCTCCGACAAAACGGTAGAAGTCTGGGTGGTTATAAAGTTCTAGTATAAATGGTGCATCATCTACACTCACAAGACGCAGTATCAAACGTTCGGTGTACAGTGTTTTCATTTGGGCTCCATTAAAACGCGATAGATGATTGGACATAGGAACGTACTTGAATTTTGCGACCGATACCGGCGCTTATTTAGTTGTAACTTGATAAAAAAGTAACTATCCTGCCTCGCTAAATTAAAGGACCACCACCATGAACCGCAAGAAGAAAATCAATCAGATCTTGAAAGCGAAGCAGAAGAAGCATAACGCTAAGCTACATAAGAGCAATAAGCCGCGTTATATCTCCAAAGCTGAACGCGCGAAAATGGAAGCTGAAGAACAAAACCAAGCTTCAGAACACACGGAAAACGTTGTAGACACAGCGCAGACAGATCAAGCCTAAAAGAAAAGCCGCTTCAAGCGGCTTTTTTGATATTCGGAGAGAGTTAGCTTTAGTATTCGACACTGTAGTTCAGTGTGAATGTGCGACCTCTTCCTTTGTAGTCGTACGCTGCAGCATCGTAGTGTGCTGCATAAAGAATCTGCGCACGTTGTCCCCAAGCGGTTGTGTAGTCTTCGTCAAATAGGTTTTGAATACCAAAACCTAACTGCCCGATAGGTAGTGTTACGTTACCAAGAAGATCAAACGTAGTGTATCCATCTAGTTTATTGTTTGCGTCATCTTCGTAATCAAACATCGTCTGGCTTTGTAAACGTACTGAATAGCCATCCTGATAGTAAGCCGCCCACGCGTTCGCTTTTGATGTACTTGCTTTACCCGCGCTTAGATCTTCCCACTTACCGTTGGTTTTCAGCTCAGAAACCACATAGTGACCTGATGCACCTAACAAAATATCACGGTTTACCCAGTAGTTAATGTTTGCTTCGGCACCGTATACACGTTGCTCGTCATCAACATTGGTGATTAGGAGCGTCTTCTTGTCATACTTGATTGAGTTATCCGACACCGAGTAGTAACCCGCCGCTTGCAGTGCGACAGTATCCGTATCTAATCGGTAACCAATTTCATAGCTGTCCGTTTTGATGCCCGACATTTTTGAGTCAGATACATTAATGCTATTGTTCAACGCGTAGTGACCATTTGCATCCGCGGCATCGTAGCTACCTTGGCCGTAGTACTTTGCAGGATCAGCGAGTTCGAAACCTTGAGAGAAGTTCGCCCAAAGCTGAGATTCATCGTTAAGCTGATAAATGGTGCCCAAATTAAATAAGCTCACAGAGTAGTCAGTGCTGCCACCTGGTACCGCATCCGCTGATACACCATTACCCGATGCGATCTTCTTTTGTATACTATAGGCAACAAAATCATCAATCTTATTGTCCATGTATTGGTAGCGGTAGCCTGCTTGTACTGACCAATCTTGATTGATGTGGTAATCCCCTTGGACAAATATTGCGTAAGACGCCACATCAACATCTGGGTAACGCCCCACTTCGGCATAGGTTCGATTAATTAAGTTCCCAGAGCTGTTCGCAATGGTTGGATCGAACAGAGCCTGGTTACTTTCAAAACGGTCTAAGTACGCATCGACACCATAAACAAGTTTGAATGACTCCCAGCTTTTAGCTAACGCTAAGCGCCCAGCAAAAACTTCTGTTTTTTGTTGAGAGGCACTTTGGTAATAAGGAGTAAAGGTTTGGTCTTCACTACGGTAAGATAACTCGCCTATCAGTTGATGACCGAATACGCTGTCGTGAGCGTAGTTCGCACTTAAGAGAACTCGCTCTGTACCATGTTCACGGTCGGAATCGAACCCCTCTCGTACATCAACAAATTTATTGTTAACAATGTACAAACCGTATGGCGAGTCTTGCTGGCTGTCATAGTATTGTGCGACAAGGTTTAACTTGCTGGCATCGGAGATTTGAATCTCGGTCGATCCCATAACATCGAGCGTTGAATTATACTGCAAAGAGCCCTGTGAAATGTCTGGGGTGACAATGTCGCCATTTGCGTCAAATGCACCTTGTGTCTCGGTGTACACAACCGAACCTCTAGCGGTAATTCGCTCATTACCACCCGAGATAGACTGAGCGAGTTTGTAATCAAAGTCATCGCTGCTATTAAAGCCTGTAGTGCCACTCACGTAGGATTCAAACGACAAGTCATCCGAGTACGCTTTCTTGGTGATAATGTTAATAACACCACCAGTAGCGCCTGCACCATAAATGGAGGTTGCACCAGATAGTACTTCAATTCGCTCGATGTTGAATGGGTCTATTGCATCTAACTGACGACTAATCGGGCGAGAAGACTGTAACGAGACACCATCAATCATTACCAACATTGCTCTACCGCGAAGGTTCTGACCATAGTTAGTTCGACCACCGGTGCCGACGTCTAAAGAAGGGATGGTTGCAGAAAGAATATCACCCAGTGTCTTGCCCGCACGATATTGCTGAGCAATCTCTTCTTGGCCAACAAACCAAACCGTTCCTGGAATATCGGAGATCGATTTCGGCATCACACTGCCTACAACAACCAATTGCTCATCGCTCGGAGTCGATGTTTGTTGAAGATCTTCTGCTGCTATTGAGCTAACTGCGTATCCACTGCTCATCGCAAGTACGATGAGATTGAAAGAAAACGTCCTTTTCATCATTGTATTTATCTTTTTGTTGTCAACAAGAGCGTGCAATGATACTTATTCTCACTCTCAAATCGAGCACTGTTACACAAGTTAAATAAATGTTAATTAAGAACCTTCTTGCTCATAAGCTGTCGATTTTCCTCTAAACGAGGACAATCTGCACAAAGCTTTCTGCCTTCACACTTATAGACTAAACAACAACTTTTTCTTACTAACTTTAGCGGCTGATCAGATTCCGTCTCATGAAGTGAGCGGCTATTATCAACATCCAAACCCATTGCGCTTAGCCACAAGACCGCATGCTCCTGAAGTGTCGAGTTAGTCATTTGCGGAAAGCGCTGTTGGAGACGAATTAAACAAGCCATGATTCCGTCCGACATCAATTGATGGGTGAAGCCAGGACGAATGCGTGTCCATTGACTCATCTCTTGTTGATAGAAGTCGAACAGTTCTCGGATTTGACGCCCCGCCTCTTTTATCAACGCTTCTGGCTCGCCATGTATATGCGCTTCGTCGGCGAATCGGTACCCAGAAACAAAACAAGGTTTGAGGTGCTGCGCTATCTCGCGAATGTTTGGCAACGTGTGGTAACCGTAAATAGAGATGAATGCGACATAAACTGGCTGCCAACAAAGTAAATCCCACGTTCTTGTCAACCAATATGCTTTTCCCGCTTCCGGATGAGCCTCCGAGATTTGCTGGTAAAGGCCTTGGATGATCGGGTTGATATCATTCTCGATATGGATAGCTTCTTGCCCTATCTCGCCGATATCACCGTGTAGGTAAGGTGTAATCTCACTCGAAGTTTGAAACAGTTGCGGGAAAAATTGCTCAGACATGATGGCTTATTGTTGGTGTAGTCATTCTGACACCTTTATACCCAAGCACCAATCGCAATGCAAACTATTATCCTTTGCGTTTTCATGACAAAGAAACACTCTTAGGGTTAGTTATGACTGTATTTCCGAGTTCTGTGAAGCTGTAAGGTCTGGTTAAGTATGCGATGAATAGCAACAAACTCTTAAACCTCTTCGCATTTAGCGCTGACATGACCGCAAAAATACACAGCATAAAAACACCCTGATAAAACTGTGTTAACAGTTTCCCTGTGTAGCGTGAGTTATTGCCAATAATTGAATATTGCTGTTTCTTATCCAGCGGATTGTGAACAACATGAAGTATTTTCTTTCTGAATATCGAGACAATACAAAGAGGTAATTTGGCTATGTAGCCCTCTGTTTTGAATAAGGAAATCCACATGTTGTATCTTGAGTTTCTATTTTTGCTCGTGATGCTGTATATCGGCTCACGTTATGGTGGTATAGGCCTTGGTGTCGTATCCGGAATTGGCTTGGTGATTGAAGTCTTCATCTTTAAGATGCCTCCAACCTCTCCTCCTGTCACCGTTATGTTGATCATTTTAGCGGTGGTAACATGTGCTTCCATTCTTGAAGCCGCTGGCGGTTTGAAATACATGCTGCAAGTTGCCGAGCGTGTGCTTCGTAAGAACCCAAAACGCGTCACCCTTATTGCTCCTTTCGTGACTTACTTTATGACCTTCCTGCTTGGTACTGGCCACGCGGTTTACTCTATCATGCCAATCATTGGCGACGTTGCGCTTAAAAACGGCATTCGTCCAGAGCGTCCTATGGCTGCCGCTTCTGTCGCCTCTCAAATCGCAATCACAGCCTCGCCAATTTCAGCAGCAGTGGTTTACTACTTGGCGCAACTCTCCGACATTCAACACGAGATCACTCTGCTCTCAATTCTGCTCGTTACTGTACCTGCAACGCTATTCGGTACGTTGTTGATGTCACTTTACAGCCTAAAGCGTGGTAAAGAGCTAGACGACGATGAAGAATACCAAGAGCGTTTGAAAGATCCTGTGTGGAGAGAAAAAATCCTCAACACAACTGCAACGTCTCTTGATGAAGTACTACCAACAAGTGCTCGTAACTCTGTATTGCTGTTCATTGCATCGATCTTGGTTATCGTCGTTATCGCGATGTGGCCAGACATTCGTACCATCGTAGATGGCTCGAAGCCAATCAGCATGGCGGTTGTGATTCAAATGATGATGCTCTGCTTCGGCGGTATCATTTTGCTTGCGACCAAAACTGACCCGCGTGACGTACCAAATGGGGTGGTATTTAAATCTGGTATGGTGGCGGCGATTGCTATCTTCGGTATTGCATGGATGTCAGATACCTACTTCCAGTACGCTATGCCTCAATTTAAATCCGGCATCGTAGAGATGGTAACCAACTACCCTTGGACATTCGCGCTTGCGTTATTCATTGTGTCGGTTGTGGTGAACTCTCAAGCTGCAACGGCTCGCATGATGCTACCTGTTGGTCTCGGCTTAGGTTTGGAACCTGCGCTGCTTATCGGCTTGATGCCAGCGGTATATGGCTACTTCTTTATTCCCAACTACCCTTCAGATATCGCGACTGTGAACTTCGATACCTCGGGCACAACTAAGATTGGTAAGTGGTACTTCAACCACTCATTCATGTCTGTGGGCTTAATCGGCGTGATTGGTGCGTGTTGCTTGGGTTACTTGCTAGGGCAAATGATCATTCCTTCGTAACTAGCCAAATCAACGATAAATTAGAGGCGAGTCATTGTACGTTTTCGTACAGCCTGAGTGACTCGCCTTTCTTTATTGCACTATTAACTACAGCAAGAAATCGTCATCAATCGCGACAAAATTGTCGGCACAATCAATCAGAGTTTGAGATGTAAGTTTAGGTACACCATAAACGGTCACCGTTTTATTGAAGCGCTGCTGAATTCTCTCTACTAGCAGACTAAAGTCTCCATCTCCCGAAACTAGAATCACTTCCTCAACTTCGGGAGCAATTTCAATTGCATCGAGAGTAATACCCACATCCCAATCGCCTTTCGAGCTGCCATCACGACGCTGGATGTAGGGTTTAAGCATCACCTCAAATCCAACACCGCGTAAAATGTGATGAAACTGACGTTGTTTTGGATCGTTACTCGCGATGGCATAAGCACGAGCACTTACCACCTCTTTCCCTTGTGTGGCGACATACCAAAACTGGTTGTAATCAAAATTGCTTCGATACGCTTCGCGACAGGTGTAATACACATTCTGTACATCAACCAAAATGGCGATTTTTTGTTTGCTTTCCGAACTCATCTATTTCTACGCTCAATTTATTTGCTGCCTACCCTATGCCAGTTTTGGAAAAAGCACAATGAGCCAATTCCACTAAACTTAACGTATAAAAAGTTATTTGGGTTTCTAGGGGAACTGTCATGGGCGGAAAGTTACTAGTGATACTGCTTTCTTGTATCTTGTCATCGACAGCATTTGGTTATCCAGCGCACTCCAAATACTGGCCACATAGAAGTGTGCTCTACTTTGCGCCGGAAAATGATGAATACGTCAAACAATTCTTGCTAGAAACACTTATGAATGAGTGTGAGTTGGAAGACAGAGATGTCGTCACACTGGTCATTACAGAACAAGGTTATACTTTTCCTGCTTGGCTTAAAGAAGAGTTCGACCTAAAAATGCTAGCTCGTCTTTATGCGGTCGAAAAAGGTTCTCATACTGCTATTTTGCTTGGTAAAGATGGTCTAGAAAAGCACCGTTGGGGCGCAGAAACAGACTGGCCGTTTATCAACAACCTCATTGATCAAATGCCTATGCGTAAGCAAGAAATGCAGAGGCAGCAAAGTCCCTGTAAAATATAGTCACTTCTGGGCAGTATTACTTTGCGAACCAATCCAACTTGTTGTGAAGTTGAGTCACGCTGCCAACCACAATCAATGCTGGGCTCACGGCTTGCTCTGCCATGCTCGATAGCTCGTTCAACTTTCCTTGGAACACACGCTGCTCTGGGCGCGTACCGTTTTCAATAATGGCGCATGACATCTCAGGGTCTAAGCCGTGAGTGATCAGCTTATCCATAATATGGCCGCTTTGCTTTAAACCCATGTAGAACACAAGCGTGTTGTTGGATTGTGCCAGTGAATGCCATTCAATCTCACGACCATCTTTTTGTACGTGACCAGTGATGAATTGAACGCTTTGCGCATGGTCGCGGTGTGTTAATGGAATACCAGCGTAAGCCGTTGCACCCGCTGCTGCTGTGATCCCCGGAACCACTTCGTATTTAATACCAAATTCCGCTAGTTCTTCTAGCTCCTCACCACCACGGCCAAAGATAAATGAGTCACCGCCCTTCAGACGCACAACACGCTTACCTTCTTGCGCTTTCTGCACCAAGATTTGGTTGATTTGATCTTGAGGCACACAGTGAAAGTCCAATTTTTTTCCTACGTAAATCATCTCTGCAGATGCATGGGCCAACTCAAGAATCTCTTTTGATACCAATCGGTCGTACACAACAACTTCAGCCGCTTGAATGGCTTTTAAGCCTTTTACTGTGAGTAAATCAGGGTCACCAGGACCTGCACCAACAAGAGAAACAAAGCCGCTGTTTAAAGATGAGTTAACAGTTGTCATATCAACGCCTATCGAAAATTTGGACATAAAAAGTAACACTCAAGTCATTAACTCAAGGTTAAAATCACCCCAAGGAGTTATTACTTTTTATAGCTAAATCAATACAATACTTATCGAAAGTTAAATGAGTTGAACAGCCCTACCTACCATAGGTAGGGCCAGATAAAAGCGGTTTATTTTGCGATTGCAGGCTCTGTTTTTACTTCTTCTTCAACTACGTTGATAGAAGGCGCTGTTTTTGCGTGAGTTAGGTACAGTGGAATACAAGTCATTACGAGACCACCGACAATATTACCTAGAATGGTTGGAATAAGGTTGAAGTTCAACCAAGTCGCGATACCAAAATCCGCACCTAGAATCATACCTAGTGGGAATAGGAACATGTTTACTACGGTGTGTTCAAATACTAGCGCAAAGAAGATGAAGATTGGGAACCACATCATTGCTACGCGACCAGACACCGAACGTGCCGTCATGTTGCCGATAACGCCTAGACACACCATTAGGTTACAGAAGATGCCGCGTACGAAACATGTGATCCATCCATCCATACCCATGTTTTCAAAACCAAGGCTACGCGCGGTAGAAACAGCGACAAATTTCTTCGCTACTGCGTTCAGTTCTAGAGAAAAGTTACCTGTTAGAGAGATAGCCACTAGGTAAGCAACGATCAGAGAACCGATAAGGTTACCCAAGCCTACAAGACCCCAACAACGGAAGATACGACCCCAAGTGATGCCCGGACGGTTCGCAAACTTAGCCAGAGGCGCTAGACCAAAAACACCGGTTACTAGGTCATACCCCATCACACTTAGAATTACGAAACCAACGGGGAAAACAAGTGCTCCTACAAGGCCGATACCCGTTTGTACAATCGCGGTAATAGCAACCACCACCGCAAGCGAAAGAATAACGCCAGCCATCGTACCGCGAAGCAGAAGATCTCGCGTGCTTGTATTGGTTTTCGCTTCACCAACATTGATCATGGTTTGCACGAATTCTGCAGGCTTAAAATCAGTAGACATGAATGTGTCCTTATCCAAAATTGAAAGTTAAAAAGTTAAAGATTGAATAGAGAAAGGCTTCCCGTTGACACCTGAACGCTGTCTACAACACCTCGCTTCCCTGTTCCCCTGAGTTGATGCTTGGAAAGCCTTTGTCTATTAAATCTAGGTTTCAGTTCATTCCCTCCCCCTAAGAGGAGGGAATGAAAACCAAGCTTACGCAAAGATTTCTACTTCGCCGTTGGTTACGCGGGTTTTGTACGCTTTCACGCTAAAACGCTCGTCTTCCATGCACGCACCTGTTGTCAGGTTAAAGCGTTGCTTCTTAAGTGGGCTAGCCACCCAAAGCTCGCCTTGGTGCTCACAGATCAAACCGCGAGAAAGCACGTTTGATTGGAAGAACGGGTCTGTGTTGCTGATCGCCAGCACTTCTTCTGCTTGTGTTGGGCGGAATACCGCAACTTGCTGACCATCAACCAGTGCACAAACACCTGTGCCCGGTACGATGTCGCTGATTTGGCAAATCTTTTCAAATGACATAATCAACCTTCCCTTATGCTTCAGTGATCGCTACGTGTAGGATGTCGCCTTTCGCTTCAGGGTGCTTTTCCGTGAAGGTTGCTGGGCGGTGCTGTTCACGCTCTTGTACAAACACAACATTGTCATCGCGCTTGTCAGAGTTGATGAAGTGCGCGAAACGAGTCAGTTGTGATTCGTCGTTGATGGTCGCAGTCCACTCACACTCGTACTCGTCTACAAGCTTCGCTACGTCTGCCTCTAGTTGAGAGTTGATACCAAGCTTGTCGTTAACAATCACTTCGCGTAGGTAGTCAACGCCACCTTCCATGTTTTCCATCCAAACTGATGTGCGTTGTAGTGGCGCAGCAGTACGGATGTAGAACATCATGAAGCGGTCGATGTACTTGATTAGCGTTTCTTTATCTAGGTCACTTGCAAGTAGGTCTGCGTGACGAGGTTTCATACCACCGTTACCACATACGTACATGTTCCAACCTGCGTCAGTCGCGATAATACCAAGGTCTTTACCTTGTGCTTCCGCACACTCACGAGTACAGCCAGAAACACCGAACTTCATCTTATGAGGTGTACGAATGCCTTTGTAACGGTTCTCGATGTAAGAACCTAGACCAACAGAGTCTTGAACACCGTAACGACACCAAGTAGAGCCCACACATGTCTTCGCCATACGAAGTGCTTTTGCGTACGCTTGACCTGTTTCGAAACCAGCGTCGATAAGCTTGCGCCAGATCTCTAGAAGATCGTCTTTTTGAGCACCAAACAGACCAATACGTTGAGCACCGGTTACTTTGGTGTATAGGTTGTATTCTGCTGCAACGTTCGCTAGTGCACTCAGTGCTTGAGGTGTTACTTCACCACCCGCCATACGTGGGATAACAGAGTAAGTACCGTCTTTTTGGATGTTACCTAGGAAGTTATCGTTCGTGTCGTGCAGCTTAACCAGTTGTGGCTTAAGGATGTGCTCACCCCAGCAAGAAGCCAAGATAGAACCAGCCAGTGGTTTACAAACTTCACAGCCGTAACCTTTACCGTATTTCTCTAGAAGCTCATCAAACGTTTTGATCTCTTCAATACGGATTAGGTGGAACAGCTCTTGGCGTGAGTATGCAAAGTGCTCACACACGTCGTTCTTCACTTCGATACCAGATTTAGCAAGCTCAGCATTTAGAACAGACGTCACTAGAGGAATACAACCACCACAGCCTGTACCCGCGCCCGTCACGGCTTTGATGTCGCCCAATGTGTGGTGACCATCAGCAACCGCTTGTGCGATCTTGCCTTTGGTTACGTCGAAACAAGAGCAGATCACTGCACTTTCTGGTAGAGCATCTGCACCTAGTGCTGGTTTCTCAGCGCCTGCGTGTGCAGGAAGGATCAACGCATCTGGGTGTTCTGGTAGGTCGATGTCGTTCAACATAAGTTGAAGCAGGTCGCCGTAGTCAGACGTATCGCCAACCATAACCGCGCCAAGCAGTTTCTTGTTGTCTTTAGAAACGATAAGACGTTTGTAGACTTCTTGTTCTTCGTTCTGGTAAACGTAACTCTTACAACCTTCAGTACGACCGTTCGCGTCACCGATTGAACCTACTTTTACACCTAGAAGTTTCAGCTTCGCAGACATGTCAGCGCCTTCGAATTTGCTTTCTGTGTTACCTAGTAGGTGATCAACGGCAACTGTCGCCATCTTGTAGCCAGGAGCAACAAGGCCGTAGAACATTTCGTTCCAAGACGCACACTCACCAATCGCGTAGATGTTCTCATCAGAAGTCTGACAATGATCGTTGATAGCAACACCGCCACGAGGTGCCACTTCCAGCTCCATTTGGCGTGCTAGTTTGTCTTGTGGACGAATACCTGCAGAGAATACGATGAAGTCTGTTTCTAGCTCTGAACCGTCAGCAAAACGCATAACATTGCGTGCATTTGTGCCTTCTGCCGCAATCTCAAGCGTATTTTTGCTGGTGTGAACGTTCACGCCCATACGCTCGATCTTTTGACGAAGTTGGTTACCACCAGCAAGGTCAAGTTGCTCAGCCATTAGCTTCGGTGCGAACTCAACAACGTGCGTTTCTACACCCAGTGCTTTCAATGCACCAGCTGCTTCAAGACCTAGCAGACCACCACCGACAACAACGCCTGATTTGCTCTTCTTCGCACACGCTTCGATCGCTTTAAGATCTTCGATAGTACGGTAAACAAAACAGTCTTTGCTTTCGTGACCTTTGATAGGTGGAACAAATGGGAATGAGCCAGTAGCAAGAATCAGCTTGTCGTATTGAACTTCACGGCCAGTGCTTGAGTAAACAATGCGGTTTTCACGGTTGATGTTAATCGCGCGTTCGCCGATCAGCATGTTAATACCGTGTTTCTCGTAGAAGCCTTCTTTTACTAAAGAAAGTTCATCTGCAGTATGGTGAGAAAAGTAAGAGGAAAGGTGCACACGGTCGTATGCGACACGAGGTTCTTCACAGAAAACCGTAATGTCTATATTAGACATATCAGCTTTCTCGACTAAGTCTTCAATATAACGGTGCCCTACCATACCGTTACCGATGACTACTAGCTTCAACTTGCTCATTATAATTCCTAAGGGTTAGGTTCTTATCACTGAGCTCATTGTTAATTGTGAAAGAAAATTAATACATGATGTAAATCAATTACAATTTCAAACTACCCTAAAGGGGTAGATGAACGTATTTATCTGACTATTGCGAAATAAAAAGTAATTTATTAACGGATATTGGTAGTTTTAACAAACTGAGATAACCGAAGCCATGCTAGCAACGGACTATACCGTTTTGCTTTATGAAGTAAGGCTGACCATCGAAACCGAGCACACCTACGATAAATCCTGTTTTGCTTCTAAACGACGCACTCACTTGACTTCACCGTTTCAAGGTGATCAGAGAACAATATCTGAAGTGATTGAAAGATTTAGAAAAATCAAGCTTCACAACAAAAATTTTTTACTAGCTAAGTCGCACTATAAAGACTAAAATCGGGTTTAGTTCATATGGAATAGCGTCCATATGATTGATACCGTAATTGACATATAGAGTGCCGTCCCATTTTTGTGAGGCGGCCTTTTATTTGGGAGTCATAAAATGTCAGAAAACAATTCTATCTACATCTCAAGCTTAGATATGAACCGAATCACGGCTTTGTTGGATAAAATGCCAAACATCGCAGCGGAGCTTGTGGAATTAGAAGCAGAGCTCGACCGAGCAACAGTTCTTGAGCCAGAACAAATGCCAGATAATGTGGTCACGATGAACTCGACTGTAGAGTTTAAATTTTCAGGTGAAGATAGAACCATGACAAAGACACTGGTTTACCCTTCTGAACTGAAAAGCAGTGATGATATCTCTATTTTTGCACCCGTAGGCAGCGCACTGATCGGTTTGTCTGTCGGCCAAAAACTTGACTGGCCAATGCCAAATAATCAAGTGAAGACAATCGAAATTGTCGATATCACATACCAACCTGAGCGTTGTGGTGCACTAAACCGCTAATCCTCAGTAGTCCCGGTGCAAAGGCCTCCATTTAAGACTTTGCACCAGGAGAGCCCCTCGCTTACCCCCTATTTCCTTCTTTGTTTTCCAAGCATTTACTTTGCTGCTCTTAAGTAACATCACCGATTTTTTATTATTTACCGCATATTCAATATTTATATCTCCAAGCTCAATCATAGAAATTGCAAAGTATTTTTCGTATATTGTCGCTCCGAAAACGACGTAAATTATGCGCAAAATGGAAGAATATCTAACTCGAATTGCCTGCTTAGAAAAAGAAAATGAAGAGCTGAAGCGGAAGAATGCGCGACTACAAGAAAAGTTGAATGCTGCACTCGACAGTAATGGACTGTGTTTGTGGGAGCAGCATATTCCTTCAGGTACTTTGACGATATTCAATATGCAGTGGGGAAAAATGCTAGGTTATCAGCCCCATGAGTTAACCGCGACGGTTGAAACGTGGAAAAACAATCTCCACCCTGAAGATTATGAACTTGCGGTGGGTGCATTTGAAGATCACCTAGCTGGCAAAACCGACCTTTATGAGGTAGTGCATCGCATGATTCATAAAGACGGCAGTGATAGTTGGGTCTACGATCGAGGGCGCATCGTCGAGTATGGTTCTGATGGCGAACCACTGCGCATGATGGGCACTCATATCGATATTACAAAAGAAAAGCGATATGAGCAGCAACTGGCTAAGTTAGCTTCGAGTGATCCATTGACCGGACTGTTAAATAGAAAAGCAATTGAGGAAAACTTTAATCATCAACCTCAAACCAAGCCGTCTCAGCAGTCTGCCTTAGTGTTTGTTGATATAGATAATTTTAAAGCAGTTAACGACCAGCTAGGTCATCATACTGGCGACACCCTCCTCATCAATATCGCCAATAGCTTAACAGAGCTTGCGTCAAGCAAGTCTCAAGTTGGACGCATAGGAGGCGATGAATTTGTTATCTTAAACTGGCATTCAAGTCGAGAGGAAATATCCCAACTTTGCAATCAACTCTTAGATTCAATCATTCCAGCGATAAATCAAGACTTACATAAAGTAACGATAGGAATGAGTATCGGTGTTTGTCTCTTTAACAAAGGAAAGCAACCGTTTAATGAAGTGTATCAAAAAGCCGATCACGCAATGTATGAGATAAAGAAAAATGGCAAAAATGGAGTACAATTTTTCAACTTAAAAAGTTGATATCTCTCCATAAATCATCATGTTATGAAATCAGTCATTTGCTACAACTTGAACTAACTAAAGATAAATTCTTTATATCTAAGCCAGTTACCGAAATTACCCCTAGGTACTCATAAATTTGGCACGATACAAATAAATCCCCTCCTCTCCTAGCATCAACCCAATAAGCAACTACACTCATTTAACTGATAGATTAATTACTACTATTATGAAGGGAGTTGTTTTTGATGGATACAAAACAGATTTCTACAGTTATCATAATTTTAGTTCTTTCTGCATTAGCAGTTGCTTATTTAAAGTTAACAACGGTATCAAATGCTATCCACAAACCTACAACAATCGGTATATCTAAGACGCCTCTGTCAGCCCCTTTTATCATTGCAGAGCACATAGGTGCGTTTGAAGAAAACGATTTAAACGTCGAACTTATCATGTGCTTTGGAGGGGTCGAATGTTCAAACCTACTTCTAGAAAACCATGTTAATTACGCCACTTTTTCTGAAAGCGTACTGATGTTTAAAAGCTTTGAATACAAAGATTTAGCATTAATCACTTCTTTTGCATCTTCTACGAAGGATATTAAGCTGCTAACTAAAAAGCGGTCTGGTATAGAAAGTATAGATAAATTACCAGGAAAAAAGGTTGGTGTAATAAAAAAGAGCGCTAGCGAATATTACTTAGACTTGTTGCTACAGGTAAATGACATTGATTTAGAAAAAGTAGAAAAAATATCATCAACAACGCAGGTTATTATAAATCATTTAATACAAGGAAACGTCGATGCAATATCTACTTGGGAGCCATACGGATTTATGGCCAAGAATAGAATAAATGAAGAAGTAAAGAACATAGGAATTATTGGCGTGTATAAACTTTACTTTTTGCTTGTATCAAAAGAAATACACATTGAAAAATCAGATCAAGAAGTAATGAAAATAATAAAGTCACTTCATCACTCAATTAACTGGATGGATAAAAACCCTCATTTAACAATGAAAATACTATCACAAAAACTTAACACAACAGTTGAAGAAATATCTTGGAGCTGGGATGATTATAACTTTCGATTAAATTTAACGAATTCTTTATTATTTACATTACAATCAGAAGCTAATTGGGCATTAAAACAAAACTATGTAGAAGGACAGATTCCAAATTACAGAAAAATATTTAAAGAAAACTATATCAATTCATATTTTGATGGTCTAGATTAAAATGCATCGTTCGTTAAACCACTATTTAGCATCACTATTCAGTCTAAGCGTAATACTATGTATCAGCGTTATAGTATACATAAGCTTCATAAAAATAGAAGATTATAAAGCCAAGAAACAATTAAACCAAATAATGGACATACAAATATCATTAGAGTCATTAAGTAGTTATCTTTGGGCTTACACTCAAAATAGGGGAAAAAACAATTTCACACAATTCATGATTTCTCATAACAAATTAAACGAATTATTATCTCAAAATGAGGATGTTTTATACCTTACTAAAGACCTAAAAAAAATGAATCTCGAACTGTATTTTTTAGTTCAATACGAAAATAATCATTTACTAGACAAAGATCGCCATTATGATTCAGTCGTAAATTATAATAAATCAAATCCTGTCATACAATCCAGAATAAACATTGTATCCCAGGATATGAATAATGAAATAATATATATTTATAAAAAAATACTTAATAATAAGTCTACAAAACTACAAAATTTAAATTATTACACTCAAGCAGGTATTATTTTTATCTCTCTGGTTGTTATGCTATTGTGCTTTTATATAAAAATAAAGTTCAAGAGAAGCTTTCAAAGGTTTATAAATGGAATAAAACAATTAAGCAGGTCAAATTTTGACTATAAAATCCCTTCAGAAAATCAATTCACGGAATTTGAAAATCTGTCTTGTTACTTCAATAAAATGGCGGCATTGTTAAACCACACAACAATATCAAAATCAAAACTTAAAGAAGAAGTAGAGAATCAAACTTCAGTTCTAAATCGTCAAAAAGAAAGTTTGGTATTTTTGTCTGAGCACGACTCCTTAACTAATATCTACAATCGTCGAGCAATAGAAAAACATTTGATCCAGCTTACGCGTAATTTCAGAGGCAGTGAGAATAGTTTTAGTTTGTTTTTTATAGATTTAAATTTATTTAAGGATATTAACGATAGCCATGGCCATGAGGCAGGTGATGCAGTGTTAAAATCTGTAGCTAGTAGATTATCAAGTATTATCGACGAATCAGACATGGTAGGCCGCTTTGGTGGAGATGAATTTATTATTATTCATCGTTCACACACAACAGGTACGTCTCTGTCTGCATGTGCACTACGTTATATCCAAGAAATAGAAAAAGTAATTCATTTTAAAGGTAAAGAGTTATGCGTCGGAGCTAGCATTGGTATTGCACTCTATCCTGAGCATGGGTCGAATGTACATGAATTATTAACAGCGGCAGACAAGTCTATGTATCAGTCAAAACGCTCTAAAGCTAGCTCGTTCACTATTGTCGACAACAGCAGTTCGCTGTTAAAGAGGCCTATGTTTTAATCTAAAGTAGCTGTGGAAACGTTCTACATGCGAATATTCAACGACATCGACCACTGTGGCCACTTACAGTAATAAAGCCGCTTTTATCACATAGCAAAAGCTAAACTCGTAAGCTAAACGCTCTCCAGGCATTGAAGAAAAATAATCCATTGTGAATGGTTAATCCTCCCCTTTTAAACGTCAACTTTCACCACCATATGATAGTTAAGATTCATTAACAGGCTATAACTATCCTATGTCTTTTCCTCGTTTATCTGTTCTGGATTTGGCACCCGTGTCCGACGGAACAAACTTCACCGAAACGTTCGAGCGCTCCGTTGAATTAGCTCAATCAATCGAGTCCTGGGGCTATCATCGGTTTTGGATGGCTGAACACCATAACATGCCCGACATCGCCAGTGCCGCAACCAGTGTATTACTCAGTCATATTGGAGCGCACACGAACTCGATCCGTTTAGGATCTGGTGGAATCATGTTACCTAACCATGCACCACTAGTTATTGCAGAGCAATTCGGAACGTTAGAGGCATTATACCCTGGTCGTATTGACCTCGGATTAGGACGCGCACCAGGCACCGACTACCAAACAATGCATGCATTAAGGCGGGAACCAGAGCATATGGATCCTGACTTTGAAGAGCTGTTGGAGGAACTTAATTTCTTTCTTGGTCCCGTATCTCGAAATCAACCAGTCGCGGCTTATCCAGGTAACAACACATCTCTGCCGATTTGGCTTCTGGGGTCGAGTACATACAGCGCACGTTTAGCAGCTAAGAGAGGCTTACCTTTCGCATTTGCTGCACACTTTGCTCCAGATGCAATGTCTCGTGCTCTAAACTTTTATCGAGATGAGTTTGTCCCATCCGAGCATTTAGCTCAACCCTATGTGATGATTTGTGCCAACGTTATCGTAGCGGATACTCAGTCACATGCAGATTTTCTCGCGACAACAGAGAAGCAAAAATTCTTAAAAATGATTCGCGGCAATCGCGAAAAACTTCGCGCACCAGTGAAAAGTATGGCACCACTATGGTCAGCACAGGAAAAGCTTCACGTTGAAACTCAATTACGTGAATCTATCCATGGTGATCAAACATATGTAAGACAGAAAATTGAGAAACTTTTGGAACGCACTGGGGCAGATGAAATTATGGTAAACACGATGGTGTTTGAACAATCTGAGAAGTTGAGATCCTACAGGTTACTATCGGAACTCATGGACAAGTAAAAGAATGGAGGCGCCTCCCGGAGTCGAACCGAGGTCCACGGATTTGCAATCCGCTGCATAGCCACTCTGCCAAGGCGCCTTTCTGATTTTGTATCTCTGTCACCAAAGATTTTGATGGTGCCCCGGGCCGGACTTGAACCGGCACAGCGCGAACGCCGAGGGATTTTAAATCCCTTGTGTCTACCAATTCCACCACCAGGGCAACGCAATCATGCGATGGGTTAGACACCATCTGTCTCTGCGGCCTTTGCCGTGAGAACGAGGCGTACTTTAACGGATTAATTTATCTGGTCAACAAAAAATTAGTCTCTTTTATTCAAATGGTTAAAAAGCCAACTCAAACGAACAAAGGGCGATCATTTTGCTCACAAGAACATCAGCATGCTTTGCTCTCGTTTACTTTGCTTCATCACTTCATGTCAATGAGGAATCGACAAGTCACACAAATTGGCAGTATGGGTATAAACTTAACTCGTACTGCAGGGGACAAATAAGCGCTCATCATGTTTCGAAAGTCATCATTTCAATTACCGCTACATACTGATTCCGAACTCGACTTCGTAGTGTCCCACTTCTTACTTACTGAATTTGATTATGCACGCTCTCTGGAACAGGGGATCGTCCATGACTTGGACCCTGAATATACACACCAGTATCGCGTCACACTAAGGCGCATACGCTCACTATGCTCACTACTTCGCGAACTGATCCCTCCTTTTGAACAGCGTATTTTGAAACCTCATTTAAGAATAATGATGAAGAAAACAAATAAGCTGCGTGATTTGGACGTATTTATCTTGGACAAAAACCAATACATTGAAATGCTCCCAAATCACAAATCGTCTCTTGAGCAGCTTTTTGGCTTTATCGAAGCCGAACGTGCTTACGAACAGGCAAGAGTTACGCGTTGGCTAGCTACAAAAGAATACACAACGCACTGCACTTTGGTCAGGAATAGTCTGCTGCGAAGTACGCAACACGAACGAGTGGATAGCAACGTACCTGCGTTACTCTTCGCAAGCCAAAAAATCTCCGATCAATTTAAAAAAGTTGATAAAGCACGACGCAAGATCTCGGACAAAAGTCGTGACAGCGTGATTCATTCGATGCGGATAAAGTGCAAAGCGCTGCGTTATCTGTTAGAAGGATTTTCCACGCTCTATCCTTCCCAACAGCACAAAAACAACGTGAAACAACTAAAACTATTGCAAGACAAGCTCGGTGACTTTAACGACACTTCAAGTCAAATTGAATTTTTCGCACAACTCAAAGAAACAGCAAATCTTGATAAACAAGATCGTAAGGCTTTGAAAAAGCTAATTAACGTGCTTAGCGAACATCATGCACTCTCTCGCCAAACCATCTTGACGCATTTAAGCCAGTTTGAGTCTTTCATTCGCGATACCAATACACAGAATCTCTACCGACCCTAAATCAAGGTTCACGTATTTTTAATATTCATTAATTACAGTCAAACGTTAGGCTCCACTAAGAAAGTTAACGTGAAACCATTAAAACGATACCAATACGAGCGCTATGCGGTGCTTTGTAATCTCGCCTACCCTCGCGTCTTCAGGCAAACTCAATACGGGTTCGATCCTAATGGGCAACGAGTCATTAGAAATGAACACGGTAAGATTATGATTCGCGTGCTCTGGAGTAAAAAACAGAGTGAAGTGGTCGTAGTGATTAAAGGCTCACACAGTATCAGTGATTGGTTGTTGAACTTCGCGATGTGGACGAGAAGCTGTCGAAGGTTGGGACTAAACTATCGCATTCACGCGGGTTTCTATCATCTGTTGTTCCAAGAAAGTTTACCGAGCCGAAATGAAGATCGGTTAGGGTTGACCGTGATCGAACGCCTCGAAGGTATCGTTGTACCACTTATTCTCAGGGGGAAAAGAATCACTATTACTGGCCACTCTTCAGGTGGCGCGATTGGCAGTGTTTTTGCTGACTATATTGAGAAAAAATACCCAAAAAGCATTAAACGCGTGGTCACTTTCGGACAGCCCGCTGTCGGGGATTGGACGTTTAAGAAACGCTACCGTTTGGGGCACAAAACATACAGGATTTGTTGCGACATCGACATCGTGACCTTTATGCCGCCCGTACCTTTTTTGTATTGGCATGTAGGCAAAATGCTATGGTTATATAACGGAAGAATATACGAGAACACCCCAACGCTCATACGGCTTGGGCGCTCCTTATTTAGTTGGTTAATGCGACCGTTCTCTTATCACTTTATGAGTAAATACATTCGCGACAAAGACTTTTTTGATGAACGCTGAGTTAAACATCCGAAAGGTATGAAGTATAGACACGAAAAAGCCGGACTTCGCCGGCTTTACGATTAAGTGGTGATCTACAGAGAGGCAATTTCTTTTTCAAGTTGATATTTGTTATCTGTGACAATTCGCTCTAACACTTCAACACGTCGCTTCAAGTCACCAATTTGCTTGTTAAGGTTATCTTGTTCTTCTCGGCTCATCGTATTACGTTCAGATATCTCCAACGCTCTTACTTCTTTACGATGGTTCAAGATTAACTTTATTATCCCGCCCCCAAATATGGCACCGAACACAATAGCCACAACCAATACATCAGCAATAGATTCCATTCTTTATCTTCCTCTAGATTATGCTCAAATATAAGTTACTCATTTGTCGAATGAATATCAAATAACACATTGATTCATTGAAAAGTTTTATTAAGAATTGCCTACTCTGTATCAAAATCACAGGAATGGATTATTCAACGCCAACCCAAACCGAGACAGATCCGCCGTTTACTGGGAACTCGGCCCAACCATTCGCATCAGTCCAAACTTCTTCAGTTCGGATACCCAACTTGTCTACGTAGCGAGCACTTGGTTTACCCGTATACATCCACTTCGAGCCGCCAGGTCCATCACTCATGATCACGGCCATTGAATGTGGATGATTTGCATCACCTTCTCGAGTCCAACCAATTACGTCCCAGTGGTCGAGATAAGAATGTTGTTTGCCATAGGCATAATCTTTACGCAGTGTTACTAGCTCTTTAATGTAAGGCACTTTGACCATATTGATGTCATGCCCTTTATCACTGTACTGCGCGCCGTAGTAATCTGCATAAAACACGGATGGATAACCTTCTTCACGCAATAAGATAAACGCGTAAGCGAGCGGCTTGAACCACCAATCAACGGTTGATTCCAACGCCTGCAAAGGCTGAGTGTCATGGTTTTCTACTAAGGTAACCGCTTTGACTGGATTGTCCTTCATCAGCGTACCATCCATGATTTGACGCATATCGTAGCTACCACCCGATTTAGACGCATTATAAAAGTTCATATGTAACGGTGCATCAAACAAAGACATGCTGCCAGAGGTTTTGGTGATAAAGTTATGCAGCTGATTCACATCGTAGTTCCAGTACTCTCCGACCGTGAATAGTTCTTTCCCTGTTTTCCAACGTAGGTGATCAATCCATTCTTGCAGGTATTGATATTTGATGTGCTTCACCGCGTCCATTCTAAACCCATCAACACCAGTCATGTTGATATACCACTCACCCCAGTCTTTAAGTTCTTTCTTAACTTCAGGGTGATCCATGTCTAGATCAGCGTACATAAGGTAATCGTAGTTGCCTTTTTCCGAGCTCACTTCCCAATCCCATGCCTTACCCTCACCTTTGAATTTGAAGATAGCTTTTTCTTCGCCAGCATCGTCCCAGTCCACGCCATCAAAGTGGTACCACGTCCAATGAAAGTTTGAGTACTTATCGTTGCGCCCAGGGAAATCAAACTCTACCCACGCTTCAATCCATTTATCACCAAGTTCAATATTTCGGTTGTTCCAATCGACTCGCTTGGTGTCGACCCAGGATTTACCATCCGCACCGCCGCGATGGTTGAACACCACATCGCCATAAATCTGGATATTGTTTTTATGGGCAGTATTGATGGCGCTTAGGTACTGATCTTTGGTGCCATACTTGGTGCGCACCGAACCTTTTTGATCAAACTCTCCCAAATCATACATATCATAAACGCCATAACCGACGTCGTTGCTACCACCAGCACCTTTATAGGCGGGCGGTAACCATAACGCAGTAAAGCCGTTGCCAGATAGTGCCGAAGCGTTGTTTTCAACTTGTGTCCAGAGCGCACCGTCATTTGGCACATACCAATGGAAATACTGCATCATGGTGCCATTTTGTGCCGCCATTACAGGCGAACTGAGCAGCAAAGTTAAGGGTAAAAGTGTAGGTTTAAGGTTGAATGTTTTCATTATTTTTCTCTCACGTTAAGGACTAGAATCCTCCTTTCTGCATATACGCACCAAGCGATACTAACTATGACGCTAGCTAGGTTGCTGCCTGTAATACAAAAAGTTCGGATTACAATCGAAGAGAAACTATCACCAATCACACTATACAATTATTGAGTTGTCTAACATTTATAAAGTCAATGATTAGCGCATTAAAAATATTGAATGGTGATCAAAACATGGGAGGCTTTAGGAAAGCGCGAGGGTTACGAAAAGGCGGACTAAAAACGAAAAAAGCCAGTCATTTAAGACTGGCTTTCGAAATAGTGGAGGCGCCTCCCGGAGTCGAACCGAGGTCCACGGATTTGCAATCCGCTGCATAGCCACTCTGCCAAGGCGCCTTTCTGATTTTGTATCTCTGTCACCAAAGATTTTGATGGTGCCCCGGGCCGGACTTGAACCGGCACAGCGCGAACGCCGAGGGATTTTAAATCCCTTGTGTCTACCAATTCCACCACCAGGGCAACGCAATCATGCGATGGGTTAGACACCATCTGTCTCAGCGACCTTTGCCGTGAGAACGAGGCGTACTTTAACGGATTAATTTATCTGGTCAACAATAAATTTTATCTTTTTGATTTAAGTGCTTAAAAAGCGATCTGCCTAGTACATTTGGCATTCAATTAGACCAATAAGCACCCGTTCCCTTTCATTGGCTATTAAGTCATACGCATACTAGTGCCCGTAACTGCTTCGAGGTAAACACGCGACTATCACGTTATGAACGCTGATCTTTTCACCGCTGTAACATCTGTAACAATTTGATTCCCTGCTCTTGGCACGACTGCGTACAGAACATCATATTTTGTTACCGATAACTTTATATCGAATGTGGTCGTACCTTTATAAAATCATTGACTTTTTTTATTTTCAAACAAAGCTCAATTCATTATCGAAAATATCAATAAATAATGGTACGTTACACGAGTTGCAGTAATTTAATGGACATATATCACATATAAGGATGTGGTTTACTTTGGCGACACAACATAAGAAAAACAAGGTATATCACTAATGTCTATCAAGAATCTTTCTATAGCGAAAAAGATATCGCTATCGTTTTTACTCATTGCCATCGTCAACATTGCATTTGGCGTGTTTTTATCTACAGAGCTCAAAAGCATCAAATCTGAGCTTTTAAACTATACCGACGATACGCTTCCTGCAATGGAAAGGGTCGATTCGATTCGAGATCACTTGTCTCGCTGGCGCCGAGCTCAATTTGCTGCGTACACTTATGAAGACGCAGACCAAGTCAAAACTAAAATTTCTAACAATATTAGAGAACGCGAAAAGATCACTAGAGAGCTCAACGCTTACGGTGAAACTATCTGGCCTGGCGAAGAGCAGCAAACTTACCAGCGTCTTATGCGTCAGTGGAAAAAGTATTTGGATACTATGGACCAGTACAATGAAGCGATGCTAGCTAACGACAAAAGCAAGGCCCACCCTATTTTGGCGAACTCTTTGTCTGCTTTCGAAGCGGTTGACTCAGAGTTAGGCGAACTAATCCGTCTCCTCAAAGAAGCTATGGACAGCAACAAAACTCATATCCTGTCCTCTGTAAATGGATTGAGTAATTCTTCAATTGCAAGTAACGTGATTATTCTACTGATCATGGTAGGCATGACATACGTGCTGACTCGCCTAATTTGTGGCCCACTTAAACTTGTTGTTGAGCAAGCAAATGCCATCGCGACAGGTGATCTATCAAGTGACATTGACCGTAAAGCAATCGGCAATGACGAGCTTGGTGAACTGGCAGACGCGACCACTAAGATGCAAGATGACTTACGCCAAGTTATCGATAACGTGATTGCTGCAGTTACTCAGTTAAGCAGCGCTGTCGAAGAGATGAACCAAATCTCCGATATTTCTGCGTCTGGTATGAAAGATCAACAGCTGCAAATTACGCACATCGCAACAGCAATGACAGAAATGAAAGCGGCCGTAGCCGATGTTGCTCGTAACACTGAAGACTCAGCGAACCAAGCTAACGAAGCAAACCGCCGCACACAACACGGTGTTCGTGAAACCCAAGGTATGGTTGACGCGATTCAAGAAGTTTCAAACGTAATTGGCGCTGCAGGCGATACCGTAGCAGAGCTTGAACAGCAATCGAATAAAATTAACGTGATCGTGGATGTTATCCGCGACATCGCCGATCAAACCAACCTACTTGCACTTAATGCAGCCATTGAAGCGGCGCGTGCTGGTGAGTCTGGTCGTGGCTTTGCCGTCGTTGCAGACGAAGTTCGAACTCTTGCCGGCCGTACGCAAGATTCAACGAGTGAAATCACTTCGATCATTGAGCAGCTACAATCACTTGCAAAAGACGCAAAATCAGCCACTGAACTTTCTAGAACCAGTATCTCAGAATGTGCAGAACAAGGCATTCAATCAAAACAGCTGATGAGCGACATTGAGCATTCGATTTCGGACATCTCAGACATGGGTACCCAAATCGCCACGGCTTGTAACCAGCAAGACTCTGTTGCGGAAGAGCTTAACCGCAGCATTGAAAACATACATTTGGCATCTCAAGAGGTCTCGCAAGGTTCGGAGCAAACCGCACAGGCGTGCCGCGAACTAAGCCAGCTATCCATTTCTCTTAAAGATGTAATGAGCCGCTTTAAACTGAGTTAAACTCAGTGGATACCTTAGTAGATATCAAATCAATCCCGATTTGCTTAAATTGAATGTCATCACTGAGGTATATTTAGGTATATATTAAATCACTATCTTAATAAACGCTCCAAAGCACCACTTGGAGCGTTTTACTTCGTCAGGTACTTTCCCCAAGTACTCAATAACATAACCAATACAAAAAACGCGTACGGAGACTTTATGCGCTTAAATAAAACCTTACTATCACTGACTATCGCTGCTGCAATCGCGGTTCCTGTAATTCAAGCCACTGCTGCTCCTCTTCAAATTAGCAATACAGCAGCAAAAGCAGAGCAAGTTCAAGGTGCTAACGCTTGGCTAGAAATAAACTTAGGTCAGTTCCGCGATAATATTGAGCAGTTTAAATCGCACATGGATGGCAAAACGAAAATCTGCGCCGTGATGAAAGCCGACGCATACGGCAATGGTATCGCAGGCCTGATGCCGACTATTATCGAACAACAAATTCCTTGCGTTGCCGTTGCAAGTAACGCCGAAGCACAAACTGTTCGCGACAGTGGCTTTAAAGGCCAAATTATGCGTGTACGCTCAGCGGATATTGGCGAGATTGAAGCCGCAATCGACCTAAATGTCGAAGAGTTGATAGGCACAGCAGAGCAAGCTAAAGCACTGTCTAAACTAGCCGAGAAAGCTGGTAAAGAAATCAAAGTTCACCTTGCTCTGAACGACGGTGGTATGGGACGTAATGGTGTTGATATGACGACAGAAGCGGGCAAGAAAGAAGCGCTAGAAATCGCTCAACAAGCTGGCGTTAATATTGTTGGCATCATGACTCATTTCCCTAACTACAATGCAGACGACGTGCGCCAAAAGTTAGCTTCATTCAAAGACAGTTCTACATGGCTGATTAAAGAGGCGAATCTAAAACGCGACAACATTTTACTGCACGTAGCAAACTCTTACACCGCGCTTAATGTTCCTGAGGCGCAGCTTGATATGGTTCGTCCTGGTGGCGTTTTATACGGAGACCTACCGACTAACCCTGAGTACCCTTCTATCGTGTCTTTCAAAACACGCGTGGCATCCGTTCACCACCTGCCAAAAAATAGCACAGTCGGTTACGACAGTAGCTACACAACAAGCAAAGAAAGCTTAATGGCGAACATTCCTGTTGGTTACTCTGATGGTTACCCACGAAAAATGGGGAATGCGGCAGAAGTTCTGATCAATGGCCAACGTGCAAAAGTTGCGGGCGTTGCTTCAATGAACACTACAATGGTAGATGTTACAGGTATCAAAGATGTTGAGCCTGGTTCTGAAGTTGTTTTGTTTGGCTCCCAACAAGGCAAAACGATTTCATCTGCTGAGATGGAAAAACACGCAGAAGTCATCTTCCCTGAACTATACACGGTTTGGGGAAGCGCGAACCCTCGTGTCTACGTAAAATAAACCTATTCAGTTATTCGTAACAGAGCGAAAAAGCGAGCCTCGTGCTCGCTTTCTTTCTTATTTACTAATCTGTACTAGCTCGTGATTCTATCACTTAAACAGAGCTTACTATTTCTGTTGTTTTAATCTCCTTTAGCACTACCAAGTGCGACTCTCTACACTCTATTTCTTAAAGCCGCTTGGATGGCTCAATTTTATATAGCACTTAGTGTTTGAAAGCCCCTCTAATTGATGTTAAACATGAAGTTTACAAAAGAATAACAAACACACTCGTATGGCACTGCCCCTTTGCCTGCTAGCTAGGTATCTCTATGACAGAAAATACTCAACATCTTCAACGCTCCTCCGCTGAGTTGCACGAATTTAATCGGCTTGACGTCTGGAACGGATTCACCCAACTTTTACCCCTCTCTATGTTCGTGGTCATATTTGGCCTCGCTTTCGGTGTTGCTGCGGTACAGACTGGACTAGATGTATTTCCCACTATGTTGATGAGCACACTGGTCTTCGCCGGTGCTTCACAATTTGCCACGTTAGAAATGTGGGGAGCAGAAGTCCCTCTCATTCCAGTTCTTATTACTGTATTTGCTATTAATGCTCGTCACCTCTTGATGGGAGCCACACTTTATCCATGGTTACGACAACTCCCACCAACAAAACGTTACGGTGTAATGCTGGTAGCATCAGACGCTAACTGGGCAATGGCACTCAATGCATTTGGTAGAAAAGAACCAGGCTTTGGCTTGCTTGTTGGTGGCGGCTTAGCGATGTGGTCTTTTTGGATTGTGGGCACCTGGATCGGCATTTATTTTGGTAGCGCAATCAAAGATCCGGTGGGCCTAGGGCTCGATATGGTTATGGGATGCTTCCTGCTGTCTATGGTGGTGGCCGGGCCGAAAGACTTAAGAATCTTTGCTATTTGGGCCATAGCAGCAGCCTCTTCTATGTTGGCGTATTGGTATTTGCCAGAGAATAGCCACGTAGTGGTTGGCGCCATTACTGGCGGAGTCTTGGGTGCTTGTTGGAAGGAGAAGAAAGCATGAACATCGAAACAACCTTAGGTGGCACACTGCTTATCATTATCGCTATGGCGTTAGTCACGCTCATAACCCGCTGGGGCGGAGTGTATGTTATGTCATTCATTCCAATTAGCGAACGGGTTCAACGTTTCATTACTGCGATGTCAGGCTCCGTATTGGTTGCCCTTTTAGCTCCGCTAGCAGTAGAGGGTGATAACGGTGCTAGAGCAGCACTGTTTTCTACTGCCGTTGTCATGTTCATCGTGAAAAAGCCTCTACCCGCAATCGCAGCAGGCATCATCGCCGCCGCTGCAGTACGTGCTCTTTAGTCGTTGTTTCAAAGCCGATACCAGTCATCAATAAAAGACCCAAAACACAAAGCCCTGATGTCACAAGTGTCATCAGGGCTTATCTTATGCTCATCATTTTAACGATGAACAACGATTATTAATCATGGTGAGACAGCACATTACGCACAGCAGTTACAATTGCGCTTATATTTGTCCATTTTACCAATACCAGGGTTAAAGGTATTGGTTGGGTCTAATTCGTGGTAAAACTTCTGCAACGAGTTTTCGGCTTCATACAAGTGACCCACGTTATGTTCTGCTGGGTATTTGGCACCACGGCTATTGAGGTGCTCAAGCATCAGCTTTTTCATCAACTTCGTGTCAGTCCCTTTTTTGAAAATGTAATCTTGATGGAAGACGTAACACATAAAGTGACCATAATAGAGCGCTTGAACAAGGTTCTTACTTACCTCTTCAGGCAAAGTTTCTAGCCACTCTTCATCATTACGTCGCAAAGCGATATCAAGTGCAACGATGTCTTCTACGTCTTTTCGGTGAATCGTCTCGTAACGAATTGCTGCACCTGCTGCTGCAAAGCGATGTAAATAAGCTTTTTTACCCTCTTCCGGCGTACACTCGAAGAAATCACAGTCGTCTTCAACAGCCCAAACTTCTTTGAGGTATTTTTGTGCTTCAGCAATACCACCATCACTCATTTTCAATACCAGGTGATGCTCATACTTGTCACGGAAATCCAGCATTCGCTCTGGTAAATGTTGTGGGAACAACTTGCTCGCGTAGTACAGAATGGTGTCTGGCAGATATTTACTGACAAACGGGATGCGCTCTAAGAAGTTTTCTACCTTAGCTTTAAGTGCGAACATTTTTGGCAGCTTATCTGTGCCTAACAAGTCGATGGATAAGAACACATCCTTGCCGTACTTCTCTGCCATGTTGAAGATATCTCGATGCAAGTATTCTCCCATCTCAGGCAAGTTATCAAACGTAGATAAGAAGTCTTTTCGCAACTTCGTTAGTTTCGCAGGGTCATTGGTGCCAAGGTAAAAAACCTGCTCTTTTTCGGGTACTGGGTAGCTGTCAACCCGAACGGCAAAAACACCCAACTTGCCAGCACAGCCACTGGCTTCAAATAATCGGCGTTCATCGGCATTAAAGCGAGAAGGAATGTCAGAAGTCACGTCTCGAACACGTTCATCGTATTCTCTGTCTGATGCCATTCGCTCATCATGAATGATCTTCGCTGGGTCAAAGTTCCCTTCTTGCAGGTTTGTTAGAATTTCTTCTGGCGTTTCACCTAATCCTTCAATACCAAGGTGGTTCACCAAATGTAACTGGCCTTGCTTATCGACCTGCGCGTAGATCGCCAGTTCCGTATAAGCAGGACCACGCTTAACTAGCGCACCGCCTGAGTTATTGGCGATACCACCGACCACAGTGGCACCTAGCGATGAAGAGCCGATGATAGAATGCGGTGCTCGGTTCACTGCCTTCAACTCTTTCTCCAAAGAGTGTAAGCTCGCACCAGGCAAGCAAACCGCCTGCTTACCGCCATCTAATAAGTGAATCTTCTTGATTTTGGTAATATTGATCACAACCACATCGCGATCATAATCATTACCACTCGGAGCCGAGCCCTCTGTTAAACCTGTTTTAGCCGCCTGCATGATAATGATGCAGTTTGCTTCAACACACTGTTTAATAATCTTCCATTGTTCTAGAAGAGTGTTAGGAAACACGATAGCAAGCGCATTACCACTACCCGAACGAAACCCCGAGCGGTAATATTTCGTTTTAACCTCGTCGGTTAGAACATTTTCTTCCCCAACGATGGCTTTAAATTCTTCAATCAGCTGCTTTTGTTTCATATCCGTATCTCTAGTTATTGTACTTCGCTCACAACACCGCTTAGCGGCAGGCATGGCGTTTGAGCCACTATAAGCAGTCCATTTCTCTGCGTCTATGTCAGGCGGACGAACAATACGTAATCAATAAACAACAAACAAAATAATTCTTTATTTTTCTGTTACTTATCTTTCACATTTGAGAAATTTAACGTAAGAAACAGACCGTTTCTTAAAAGAAACAATAGCAAAACCATTTGTTAACAGTTGTGCGGGGTATCTTGTTATCAATATTAGTGAAGAAAACGAGGAGAAGCGTAAGCTCCTAAATTTAAGAGGACTCTTAGAAATGAAGATGGAAACATAAGCTCAACACCAACATAACGATCGGTGTTGAGTTATTGGCTTAAAATCGATGGTTTTGACTTTGAAAGCTTGTGTATAGATGATCGATAAAGATCTTAATTTTTTCTGGTTGCTGACGAGTGTACGGGTACACCGCATAAATACCCAAACATTTGGCTGTTTCGTCTTTAAATAACTGAATCAGACTGCCTTGTTTTAAGTCTTCATAAACCAATACACGCGGCACATAGATGATTCCCTGCCCTAACAGCGCCACATTTCTCAATACAGAAGAATTGTTAGTACAGAGGTTACCGTCGACGGTGATTTGATATACCTCGTCTCCATCTTTAAACGCCCACTCATGCGCTCCGGTTTCTTGGTAGGAATAGACTAAACAATTGTGTTTAGCCAAGGCTTGAGGTTGTTTAGGTATGCCATGTTTAGCTAGGTATTGGGGTGACGCGCAAATGATCCAATTTGCATCCACCAGCTTTCTTGCAATCAGACTAGAATCTGGCAACACACCCGTTCTAATTGCCAAATCAAAACGTTCATTCACGATATCGACGAAACGATTATCTAGATCCATATCGATATTGATGTCTGGGTATTTCTGATTAAATTCATTAATCACTTGAGGAAGAATTAATTCACCAGAGATAGTAGGCACCGAAATTTTAATGTTTCCAGATAAGTTTTTACCTAAACCCACAATGGATTCTTCCGCCGTTGCCACCGCTTGATAAACCGCTTTTGCATGAGTAAAAAACGCTCGTCCTGCTTCAGTCAACGTTAGCGTTCGCGTTGTTCGGTAGAGAAGCTGTACACCAAGCTCTTGTTCAAGCTTGGCAATCCGTTTACTGACGACCGATTTGGTCAGTGACATATGTCTAGCGGCAGCACTGAATGAACCTTGCTCGATCAAGTGATAAAAAATGATGTAATCGTCGGTATTTCTCATGCGTCTTCGTCAAATCCTTTGGAAGCCCGTATTGTAAACTGAAATTGGCTGAGGTGCGAAACATCGGGTCACACTTAATATCAAAAACTCGTGACAGAGATGGGGTTGCTAAGCTCACAGGTAATGAAAAAGAGATGGTGTGAATTTATCAGTCTTCAGATACAAAAAAACCAGCTTTCGCTGGTTTTAAGTTGATGCACTTGGCATCGAGATACCGCCATGGCCATATCTGAATAATTTGGAGCGACACACGAGGTTCGAACTCGTGACCTCAACCTTGGCAAGGTTGCGCTCTACCAACTGAGCTAGTGTCGCATTTATTCTCGAAAGCCATTCGCTCTCAAAAAAATAATGGAGGCGCCTCCCGGAGTCGAACCGAGGTCCACGGATTTGCAATCCGCTGCATAGCCACTCTGCCAAGGCGCCTTTTTATTACGCTTCAGGGCTCTACCCCGTTGCGTTGGTGGCTACTTTACGGATTGAGAGAAGATAGTCAAACAAAAACATTTCATTTTCTGTTCGTTTGATTTCTTTTAAGTCAATTCGACCAAAGTTCGATCTTATTGGCTTAAAACGAAGCAATATAAATCTCGCTTTCAGTTCGTTTTGTCCCATGAAACATTAAGGCGTTTAATAGTTGCTGACCCTTTTTAGCAATCTTCCCACAACATTAGGGTGATAAGACCAAGTGTGATCAAACATCGACATTAATGCAGGATTTCCGTATTTCGATAAGCTAATCGCGTGAAAACGGTTTTTCTTCGCTTTGAGCGCATCCACTTTGGCCAGTAACTCGTCTTGTTGTTTTGGCGCGATAAAGTCGGAAATGACTACCATGTCTGCGTTTTTATATTTATCACCGCTCATCAAGTCGATAGATTTAATCAAAGTTGGCTCTAAGTCTGTACCACCATGGAAGCTATAAGTTAGAAAGTCCGCCGCCTCGCGCAGACCATCTTGTTTGGTTAGTTCGTAGGTAATGTGTTCCGTAGAAAAAATTATGACATAGCAATCACGTTGCTCCGCTAGTGCGATTTGCATCAGAGCATAAGCCATGGCTTTGGCGCATTGCTCAGGAAAGCCACTCATGGAACCGGACGCGTCCACACAAACAATGAAGGGGCCTTTTTCGATATCTACCGCTTTATGGTCAGGTCGGTGAGCTTTAACTTTACGTAACGTGCGCGATTTGCCTTGTGTACGATAGTTCATGAGCCGTTTATCAACTAAGTGTTTATAGAACACAACTTCAAGTTCAGGATACGCCAAAAACATCGTTTCGTTGGGAAGTAGCTTATTTAGATCATCGCTTTCGTGAATACCGACAATATCATCCGTCGCCTCATCACTTTTCTCTTCGACCAATTGAAGTTCTTCAGTGGGCGCACGATTTAGTTCAGGATCATTTACTTGCCCCGCCATACGACCGAGTTGCTCCGCAATTTCTTGCAAGCCTTGGTGCTTCTTCAGAAACTCAGCATGGCGTTTCATCACCGTTAAGTCTGTTTTACTCAACTTGGCAGATGCCATATCCCACAGGCGCCCTACACTTTCAGCGTCACCCGACTCCGTAACTTTATCCATATTACGCATGGTTTCCATACGTTGATACAGGTCATTCAGCACCTTTTCTTTATTGGCTTCAAGCTCGCTTACTTGCGCTTGTTTTATTGCATCGGTGAGGCTTTGGTACCATTGATCACAAAAGTAATGTGGGAACATAGGGTTATTCATCCCTTTGTTCTTTTCCATCATTCGGCGAGCTTGCATGTAAAACGCAGAGTGCCATTCCAGCTTTTTAATCACATCTTCGATGTTTTCAAAAAACGCCTCTTCATCCCAATGAATAACCTCTTGATATAAAGACAGCTCTTGTTGGAAACGCTCTGTCTCACATACCTTGGTGATCCGTTTTTTGACGCTGCCTCGCCACTTTAACAAGTGACCTTTGACCGAAGATTTAACACCTCGGTTTTCTGCCATCATCATGACTTGTGAACGAGCCATCAAATCATTAACTGCGCTATCGATGATGCCGGAGTCGGCCACCATCAGCGCGAGGTTAAGTCCGTCTGCACCTAGCATGTCGTCTCCTTATGAGAAAAACTGATGTAAGTTTTTAAAGCGTTGGATAACTTTTTCACTTTCTGCTTGGATTGATTCAAGTCTCTGACTTACCTGTTGCAGACTCGACTCCATTAGGCGGGGTAATTCAGGATCAACAAAGCTATGCGGAAGCGCATCATGAAAGTTCGCTTTCACCTTGCGCATATGGTGTTCTGCCTCACTAAGCTGATTTACGGCTTTTTCGCTCTGCGTTAACCACTTTTGGTAAAGCTCTACATCCAAGCCCTCTTGAGTCACTAGGCTAACCAGAATGCCTCGGTTCGCGATATCACGGATAACTAGGTTATTCGCCGCGTCAACGTCAAATCGTAAACGGCACATGTTGGTGTTTTGATTGACGTAACCATACACATCACCGCTTCCCTCTTTAATGACTCGATCTAACTCATCTTTGGGTACATAAACCCAGCGGCTATCACCTTTTTCTGATTCTGAAACCGACATGTTGCTTTGCAAGACCACCAATTTAACTAAGTTAACGGCTGCGCCAACGTTGTACATCTTGGCTTTAGAGGTATCAAAGCGCATGGTTTCTTTACGCAAAATACCCGTTGCCGCTTCAGACGTTAACGTCATGCGGTAGGCATCTTCAAGTTCATGTTGAACATCAACCAAAGACTCTCGGCAGTACTCAATTTCCTGCTCCGCGTCTTGTTGATCAAATGCATGTTTTAAGGCGAACTCTTGAACCACTTCACGTACCACATCTCGCGATTCAGGACTGTTCCATAAACAATCTTGCAACAGTAGAAGGTCAAGCGGATTGATTTCATCGCGACCATTAAAAAACGCGCTCGCTTTTAACAACTTCACGGCTTTCTTCCAGCGGCGGTCAGAGACATACATATCGGTATTGGCCACATCACCAAACTGAGCTTCAACTTTGGCTTCTAACATCGTTTTAAGCTGGAAAAGCTTTTCGAATGCATTGTCGGTTAACGTCAATTTGTCGAGCTGTTGTTGCCATTGATGATATTCTTCATCAGTTATCGCTAGGCCTTCTGGTACTTGTGCCTCTTGCGATGTGCCCACAGTCAACATCGACTTAAAGTTTTGTTTATTCTGAATTCGATTCACAAACACACGCACCAACATGCGGTCGTAGAGCGCATCCAATCCACTATCTTCATCGGGTAATTCATTGGAAGCCGATACCAACAAGCGCATTGGCACACGCTCGATATCGCTGCCATTTTTGAATGTTTTCTCATTAACCACTGTCAGCAATGTATTAAGAATTGCAGGGCCCGCCTTCCAGATTTCATCCAAAAATACGACTTGTGCAGTTGGCAAATACCCTTTAGTTAAGCGAACATAACGGCCGTTGTCTTTTAGCTCTTGGATACTCAGTGGCCCAAACACCTCTTCAGGGGTTGAGAAGCGCGTCATCAGGTATTCGAAGTAACTGCTGTTATCGAACGCTTGGATGAGTCGTTTGGCAATTAAGCTTTTTGCAATACCAGGGGGACCTAAAAGAAAAACACTTTCACCAGCAAGTGCAGCAAGAAGGCAGAGCTTGATCGTATGTTCACGCTCATAAACGCCATCCGTTAACGCTTTCGCCAATTTATTGATGCGTTCTGAGAGAAGCGCTTTTTCGGCATTTGAGGCAAATAAGGTTTGTGTCATACGTTCTCCGGCTACTGAAGTGGTATTGCGTTAACATTTTTATACACTTGTTATAACTTTGTTACAAATGTATTTTGTCGAATTCCCCTTATAGCAGATGCTTTTCCGCTTCTTGACGAAGCAATCAAAGTTTCCATTTATGAGACATTGCTCACTTAAAGTGCAAACGCTTTCGTCGTGTTGCAGTATTTTTTGCTTTTGTTTCCCACCATTTGTGGTTAATGTCGAAAAACGTCAAAAATGCGGTAACAGCTAGGGTTCATAACTGCATGAGCAAGATAATTTATAAATGGAAGCAAATTTCTCTGATTGAAGAAGACGTTATGCTTCCTACAGGACAGGCAATTACGCACACCACAATCCATCATCCGGGTGCTGCGGTGATTCTCCCTATTACAGCGGAGGGTGAGATTGTCCTTGTCCACCAATTTCGGCCTTCACTTAATAAATGGCTATTGGAACTTCCTGCTGGTACCAGAGAAGGCAACGAAGAGCCACTCTGCTGCGCCAAAAGAGAGTTAGAGGAAGAAACTGGGTTTAGTGCAGAGAAATTCACGTCTCTCGGCCAAGTCACCCCTCTTGCCGGATTTTGTGATGAGATACAGTATCTATTTGTTGCCGAAAAGCTTAACAAAACGAACCGTTACGAGTGCGATGAAGACGAAGTGATTGAGGTCGTCACCTTGTCAATCAAGCAACTCGAAGAAAAGATTGTCGATGGCACGATCACCGATGCCAAAACGATCGCTTGCTTAAGCAAAGCGCGCCTTTGCGGATATATTTAGGACTTTGACCAAGGAGACATTCATGGATTTTCGATCAGATACCGTTACACAGCCCACCCAAGCCATGCGAGAAGCCATGTTTAAGGCCCCCGTTGGGGATGATGTTTATGGTGATGACCCTACGGTCAATGAGCTTGAAAAATTTGCTGCGCAGCTTGCTGGTTTCGAAGCAGCTTTGTTTACCACTTCAGGCACTCAAGCCAATCTGCTCGGTTTAATGGCGCATTGCGAGCGGGGCGATGAATATCTATGTGGGCAACAAGCACATAACTACAAATACGAAGCTGGTGGCGCGGCGGTTTTGGGATCAATTCAACCTCAACCAGTCGAAAATAACCCAGATGGCACGCTACCATTTGATAAACTGGCTGCTGCGATTAAACCAGATGATTGTCACTTTGCTCGCACTAAGCTTCTCAGCTTAGAAAACACAATTAATGGTAAAGTACTGCCTCTGTCTTACTTAGCAGAAGCACGTGACTTCGTGAATAAACATAACTTGCAGATGCATCTAGATGGCGCTCGCGTTTTTAACGCAGCCGTTGCACTTGATGTTCCGGTAAAAGAGATCGGTCAGTACTTTGATTCAATGACGATCTGTCTGTCGAAAGGTCTGGCTGCCCCTGTTGGCTCGCTACTGCTTGGTAGCAAAGACTACATCGCAAAAGCACGTCGCTTAAGAAAGATGGTCGGCGGTGGTATGCGTCAAGCGGGTATTCTTGCTGCAGCAGGCAAACTTGCCCTTACCGAACAAGTGGAACAGCTAAAACAAGATCACATCAACGCAAAAACCTTAGCGGAAGGCTTAGCAGAACTGCCTGGTTTTTCAGTCAACCCTGAATTTGTTCAAACGAACATCGTGTTCGCGAAGCTTGATCCTCAAGTGGACATAGTAAGTATCGCTGCGAAACTAAAGGAACAAAACATCACGATAACCCCTGGAAATCCAATTCGTTTTGTAACTCATAAAGATATTTCAGCGAAAGACATCGACACTTTCTTATCAAGTATAAAATCTCTACTTTAATTTGATTTTGATCATTGAGCTTCCCCTAAGGGGAAGCTTTATTGTATCGGCATGATTTCTAGCGAATAGATAACTTCCATGCTCAGATTTGTACTTTTAATCTCTTTTATTTTCTCTTCCGCTATCTATGCCGAACCGTTTGGTGATGCTGATAAAGGTAAAATCAAATCACCTAGCTGTGTCTATTGTCACGGTGTTACAGGCATCGCAACGAACAACACCTATCCAAGCCTTGCTGGTCAAAATGCTCAGTACCTTTACAATGCCATGAAATCTTATCAAGCCGGTGAGCGTAAAGGGCCACTTGCAGAAATGATGGCAGCACAGTTAAAAATGTTAAATGATGAAGACCTTCGTGATGTCGCTGCTTTTTATGCAGAACAGACAGAAATCAAGTGATTAGATCACCTGTAGATGTACTATGAAAGCTCGTGAATCATCCAAACTCAACGCATATTGAAACATTAACCCAACATTTGACCACAAAACAATCAAATTAACTTCACTTCAAATATTTGATGAATTTATAGTTCAACATAAGCATTAATATTGACTTTTTATTCTATTTTATCGATATTTCATGCTTTATTGAATTTGACGTGAAGTAAGTTATGTCTCACACACATGCGCAACCAGCAGACTCGGTTGCTACCCCTAAGTCGTGGCAGATGCCAGATACCCTCATTTTGATCTTCATTGTTGGTATTCTTGCTGCGATTCTTACCTACTTAATTCCTGCTGGTCATTTTGATAGCCAACAGGTGACCTACATGGTCGACGGTGCAGAAAAAACTCGCACAGTTATCGATCCTTCTTCTTTCTCTTATGCAACCGACGAAAACGGTGAATTGGTTTACAACAAGGTTGGCCTGTTTGCTTCTGGTGGTGGCATTGGTCTGATGAACTTCCCTTTCGAAGGGCTAGTTTCTGGCTCTAAATGGGGCAGCGCAATCGGCGTGATTATGTTCATGTTGGTTATCGGCGGTGCTTTCGGCGTTGTAATGCGCACAGGCACAATCGATAACGGTATCCTGCGCCTTATCGATAAGACCAAAGGTAACGAAGCGCTATTCATTCCAGTGCTATTTTTGCTGTTCTCGCTAGGCGGTGCGGTATTTGGTATGGGTGAAGAAGCCGTAGCATTTGCGATTATTATCGCGCCGCTTATGGTTCGCCTTGGTTATGATGGTATCACTACGGTAATGGTTACCTATGTTGCGACTCAAATTGGCTTTGCTACTTCTTGGATGAACCCTTTCTCCGTCGCTATTGCGCAAGGCATTGCGGGTGTACCTGTTTTATCCGGCATGACAGTGCGCATGGGGTTATGGGCTGGCTTTACGTTAATCGGTATCGCTTTCACAATGATCTACGCCGCTCGTGTGAAGTCAAATCCTAAACTTTCTTACAGCCACCGCACAGACCAGTATTTCCGTCAGCAAGAGCTTGGCAATCAAGATTCTCGTTGGAACCTAGGTGACACACTCGTTATCCTTACGGTTATTGCGACCACGGTGTGGGTCGTTTGGGGCGTAGTCGCTAACGCATGGTACATCCCAGAAATCGCTTCTCAATTTTTCACTATGGGCTTTGTTGTCGCGATCATCGGTACGATTTTCCGCCTGAACGGTATGACGCTAAACTGCGCAGCTGATGCATTTAAAGAAGGTGCAGCTATTATGCTTGCACCTGCCCTATTAGTGGGTTGTGCGAAAGGTGTATTGCTTATACTTGGTGGTGGTACATCTGATGAAGCGAGTGTACTGAATTCAATTCTAAACAGTGCTGGCGGCGTGATTAGCGGGCTTCCTGACGTAGCTGCGGCATGGTTAATGTATGTATTCCAATCTATCTTCAACTTCTTCGTCACTTCGGGCTCTGGACAAGCGGCACTAACGATGCCTCTACTGGCCCCTCTGGCAGACATTGCAGGAGTTACGCGCCAAGTGGCAGTTTTGTCATTCCAACTTGGCGATGGCTTTACTAACGTTATCGTCCCTACTTCGGCATCTCTCATGGCAACGCTTGGTGTCTGCCGTATCGACTGGGGTGACTGGGCAAAATTCTGCTGGCGATTTATTCTATTACTCTTTACCCTATCAAGTATCGTCGTTATCGCAGCTCATATTATGGGTTTTGCGTAAAACGAAACCAATTGGTAATTAAGGCGAGACATGTTCTCGCCTTATTAATATTCATGGTATGACGACGCTAAGGTTTTAGATTAGCTTATGGTTTTGGAGTGGTAACTTTAATGGCAACACAATTTCTCGATGACGTGATTCAAGGTCATCAAGTGATTCAGTCTCTCAATGTAGCAGACCTAAATTCGGGCGAGCATAAGTTTTGGTTTCGCATCGCAACGAATGCTCTCTCTCAGTGGCAACACCTACCTGTGCTAGTGTTCAAAGGTGAAAAACCTGGCAAGAAGATCATGATTACCGCAGGGGTTCATGGTGATGAGTACAATGGTGTGTTAGCAGCGCAGAAAACTGCTCGAGAGCTCATCGGCACTGAAGTCGCTGGTACTGTCACTATTGTTCCAACCATTAACATGCCAGGTATGCTAAACCACAGCCGCGATTTCTATTCCGCAGACCCTGACGCGTCTCCTGCAAACTTAAACCGCTTTTTTCCTGGTGACCAAAACGGCAATGAGGCCCAACGTTACTTATATGCATTGTGGAATGATTTGCTCAAGCCAAATGCTGATTTAGCCATTGACCTTCACACTCAAACCAGTGGTGCGGCCTATCCACTTTACGTGTTTGCAGATTTCCGAATCGAGCAATCATTAGAAATGGCTCGTCTCATTAATCCTGATGCGATTTTAAATGATCCTGGAGATGCTGGCGTCCTTGAAACGGTTTGGAATAACCATGGTGTCCCAAGCATTACAGTTGAAGTAGGTATGGGGCGATACACCGAGCAAGAACTTATCAGTCGAACTGTAACAGGCATTTTTAATGTGCTGAAAAAGCATAACATTGTTGAAGGTGATATGGACCCTATTACGTCATGCTTGGAAGGAAACGAAATCGTCAGTGTAAAAGCGACACACGGCGGCTTTGTACTGCCTCATGTCAGTTTGATGAATTTTGTCGAGCAAGGCCAACTTCTTGCGATTCAATACGACAGCTTTGGCGCTGAGATTAAACGCTACACCGCCCCAACAAGCGGCACAGTACTTAGCCACAATGTTGAATCTATTCGAGCACCAGGTTCCCTGATCGTTCGTTTGATTAAGTAAACCATAACCGTTTGTTGATAGATCAACCTTTCGACGCTCACTCAAATTTATATAAGCCCCATCACGAGTAATCACAAATGATGGGGCTATATCCATTTTGACCACATTAAGTTACGCGGTAACAAATTACTGTTAAGCGAAATGACAAACTGAGCTCTTAATTAGGAAGCTGCCCCTCTGTCCGCTTTTTCAGCCACGCTGATGAACTTAAAGCTGTCTTTGTTTCTCTTGTTCAACAAAAATGAGCTCGTCGATAGCGAAACCTTTCTCTTTAGCTACGTACTTAAAGCGCTCCACTACTCTCTCATCAACGTTAGGCGTTCTAGACAATAGCCACAAATAGTCGTGGTTGTAACCGGAAACAAACGCATAGTCATAGTTTTCACCTAGCTCAAAAACAATGTAAGAAGAGTATATTGGCCCAAAAAAGGAAACCTTTAAGTGTCCAACCGTTTTATCTTCAACAAAATAAGCTTTGCCTTCAGCTTCTGACCACTGTCGCTCTTCTTCGGAATATCCACGGTTTATCACCTTAACCCCACCATCCTCGCGAACCTGATACTCAGCGGTAACGTTGGATAAGCCTCGCTCAAATGAATGGTCTAGGCGTGCAATTTCGTACCACTTACCTAGATATGGCTCTAAATCGAAATTATTGACGGGTTCCACCCCATCCGGCTTCGAGGTACAACCAAATAAAGTTGCAAGTGACAAAAGTAAAAATATTTTTATCGATTTCATACAACACCTAAATTTTAATTAGTGATTGATTTTACTCTAGAAGATAACAAATCGATCACTAAGCCGCACCATCACCTTCATAGGTACACATCACAATTCTTCATCAATAGCGCACTGAACACCGAAACCTCGTCATCTCAGCAAATCGTTAACAAGATTGCTCTATTTTTGACTTACAAGCTGACCATGCTTGTACATTTTGTCAGCATTTAACCCTATGCATATAGAAACTTTGCACAACATAGACATTCGTAGGCATATCACCCTCCTATAATACGTTGCGTTATAGACAGAGGTTATTGTTATGAAATTAAAAACAGTGTCAGTTTGTGCACTTTTGGTGTTACTTGCAGGTTGTCAGCAGGAAAAGCCGAGCGAAACGACACAATTAACGACCTCAGCAGATGTATGTAATGCACAAGGAAACATGCCAGGTGGGTGGAATGAGTTTAACGCGACCCCTGATGCACAAAAGGCAATGGCCTTTGTTTTAGAGAAAATGGACACAATAGCGTCGTTTAAACAAATACTGAATGTTCACGCGCAAATCGTTAGCGGCGTCAACTATGCTATTGAGTTTGAATTGGATGATGGCTCTGTTTGGAACACGATTGTTTATCGCAACCTCGATGGCGAATATGCGATTACCCAATCGCCAAAAGAAGGCCACTTTTGCGAACAGTAGCGACTTAGTCAGAAAGCCCCAACATTAGGGGCTTTTTGATCTAACAGTAGTCACTGAATTAGACAGCGAAGCGACATTGAGATTTAATCGACACCGTTGAACCAAGTCTTGATGGTTCTACATCAATCCTCTGCACCATTTGTTCTTTCAACTCAGAAACGTGAGAAATAACACCGATCATGCGCCCAGTCTGTTGCAGGTCCACTAGCGTTTGAATAGCAAGATCTAAAGACTCTGGGTCTAAACTACCGAAGCCCTCATCAATAAATAAAGTGTCTAAACGAATACCGCCACTATAGGATTGCACAACATCCGACAAACCAAGTGCCAGAGCAAGCGCTGCCATAAATGATTCACCGCCGGAAAGTGTCGCAACATCACGCGTTTTTCCTGTGTAGCCATCTTCAACCATTAAATCTAAGCCGCGACCCGCAGCACCTTTGAAGCCCTCTGTTTTTCGAGCAAGAATATAGCGCCCTTTACTCATAAGGCTTAAACGTTGAGAGGCCTGAATCAGCACATCATCCAACAGTACACCAAGAACAAAGCGATGTAGGCTAACCCTGCTGCCTGTTTTACCACTAGCAACGTCGTACAACGTACCAAAGACTTTGTATTCTTCTTCTAACTTACTATTTTTCTCATGCAACACGGCAATATCTTTACGAACCTTTTCAAGACGTTCAAATATTGAGCGTGTGGTATCAAGTTGATTCCTTACTTCAATATATTGCGCCTGCAGAGTGGTTAACCTGTCGTTAAACGACTCTAAATTAGGCCTTTCAAGATCTTTCAATGCATGATTTAAATCATGTAGTGTTTGCTCAAGCTTGGTTTGTGCCTGTTTGAAGCTGTCTATTTCTTGCTGCCAGGCTTGAAGTTCATCATCTCCCACTCGACTACTTAGATAATGGCTTTCATCTTCAAATTTACTCGCCTGTAGTGCCTCATTCCACGCTAATTCTGCTTGGCTAAGTTTTTGCTCTGACTCAGATAACCACTGCTTGTTCGTCGCTAAGTGACTTTCCGCATTTGATTTCTCCAATATCGCTTGCTGCAAAGCGTTTTGCGCCTTTTCTAAGCCTGTGTTCAAACTCAGAATTTGCTCTTTTGTCAGCAAAATTTCACGTTCAAGCAAGTCAGCGGAACTGTATTTTGGGTCAATAAAAGCTTGTAATTGAGCCAATTGTTCTTGGTTCGCTTTAACGGTTGATTCATTTGCCGCCATTTGATTCTGCAGCTCATGAATTTTATTTTCACCCACGACGCAGCGTTGATTAAGCTGTTCAACGTTCCTTTCTAGTTTTTCAATATCAATAGCTTGTAGACGTAGGAGTTGAGCATTGATCGCTTGCAAATCATTTTGAACCGTCGAGATCTCAGATGTAGCATACTCACCCAACTCCTCTTTCAACTGGTTACACTGATTCTGATACTGACTAATGACAACGTTATGTTGTTCTAGCTGATTGCTTAGTTGGTTCAACAAGGTTTGAGCTTCTCGCTCTTTCGCTCTAGCCGCCTGAACTTGCTCTTTTGTAACGGCTTCTTCAACAAACGTTGCGGGGTTAGGATGCGTTTCGCTACCACACACCGGGCATGCTTCACCTGCTTTTAGTCGCTGCGCTAATACTGCCGCTTGAGCGTTGTGCCACTTAAGCTCTATCGTATCAGCGGCTTGTTGACGCTGCATATAGCGCTGACTGGCTTCGTGTAGTGACTGCTGCTTGCCTACAGTTAGCGCATTGAGTTTAGAGAGCTCTAAAGTAAGATCATGCAGCTTTTGTAGATCCTGTAACAGCCGTTGTTTTTGTTTTATTTCCGCATCGATGCTGCCAATAAGCGCAACATCAACTCGTGCTTTCTCTAGCTCCTTCTGTCCCTGCTGGGCCTGTAACGTTAACTTATCTTTTAGTTCTATGTACTGTTTTAACGTTGCTTCAAATTGTTGTTTTTGTTGATAACCCGCCGTTATTTTACTTTCCAAATTGTCTTTCTCGACCAACTTGTTTTTCATACTTTCAAGCTGATACTGCAGTTGCGTTAACTGCGGGACCTTTGCCGCGGCCTCTTTTGCACTTTGCTGCAAGTTTTCTTGTTCTCTCGCAACGACATGAGCTTTTTCGAGACTCTCTTTCAAAGCTACGATTTTTTGCCTAAGCTCTTGCGTTTGAGCTTTTGCATTTTGTAATGAGACGTAGGGCAACTCTATCTTATTGGCATTCTTAGCGTTTTCTAATTGCTGTTGACGAGCTTTTATCGAATCTGAGTGTTCTAGATGCAGCTTGAGTGCGCTTTCTGCTTGCTCTCGTTTCGAAAACTCTCCATTCAAGGTTTCCGCTTTTTGCAATTCAGATTTAGCAGTATTGAGCTTATCTAACGCTGCTTGCTCATTCTTTTTATCAGACTCTAATTGCTTAGTTACTTGTTCCAGTTGTTGTAATAGTTCTTGTTCAGAACTCGCTTCTGCAACTTGTAAAGCACCTCGAATTTGATTATCAAATTCGCCTTTCGCTTTACTAATTGCACTCGCTTTATCTTTGAGCGCGTACTCAATTTTTTTATATATGTCAGTTTGAAAGAGCTGGCCAAAAATTTCTTCACGCTCTTTAGAACTAGCAAGCAACAGTTCTCGGAATTTTCCTTGAGGCAACACCATAACTTGACGAAATTGAGTTTCATTCAAGCCAATAATATTGCTAACTTCAGTTTTAACCTGAGTCGTCTTGCTGGTGATAAGCGTTTCAGTCTCACCGAGTTCATAAAGAGCCGCAGTGTGCTTTTTAATCGTCATCCCTTCACCACGGGCCTTTGGCGCTTCCTGCTCAGGGGATCGAACAACTCGGTATTGTTTGCCGTGTAACGAAAATTCGAGAACTACTTCGGTTGGTAAATCTTGCGCGGATAAGTCACACCGCATCTGAATACCTTGTCGCTCATTACCTGTGGTTTCACCATAAAGGGCGAAGCAAATGGCATCTAAGATCGACGTTTTACCGGAACCTGTAGGACCATTAATCAAAAATAGAGGGTTACTGCCAAGCTTCTCAAAATCAATGATTTCAGTTTTTGCAAACGGACCAAAGGCTTGCATGGTTAGTTTAATTGGTTTCATCTTTGGTCCCTATTGCTGTGATAATTGCTTAATAATGTCAGTAACAGCTTGCTCTTGCTCTTTAGACAACTGGCCATCTTGCGCCTCAATAAAAAAATCTCGGAACATATCAATTTCGCTTCGCGCCAACTTTGCTTGCGCCATTTCCTGCTCTACCCCAATTAACATACCAGGTTTCTCAAGGTGTAAAACGTTTGGATACACTGAACGAAGTTTTTCCATTGGGTTTAAAATCGCATGTTTATCCATCAAACGAACTAACAAATAATCTTCATTCTTGGGGTCTGTTTTCCCTTGCTCAATAACTTTATCCAGCTCGCCCTCTACAATACGCATTTCATGGGGAGCCGTAAGATCAATATGCTTTGCAGAAACGAATCCTTTCTTGTCCAGTTCAACTAACGTGAAACCTTTTCTCTGGTTCTGTTCACCAAAGCTATACTTCATGAGAGAGCCAGAGTAACGGATATGCTCTGCGCCTTTCTTTTGAGGCTGATGCAAATGACCAAGTGCGACGTAGTCAAAATCTAAGAAGTGTTCATGACTCACGCGATCTGAGCCACCAATAGATAATGGTCGTTCAGAGTCTGACTCGATGGCCCCATCAACAAAACAGTGGCTCACGAGCACGCGCTTTTGCTTAGAGATAAAGCGCTCTTTAATTTGCTCAACAAGCAATCGATGAGCCTCATCATGAGTGGATACCGAGGCTTTGTAGGCAAACCTAACCTGTTCAGGGTCGTTATAAGGCATACCATAAAACGCGACCTCATCCGCAGAGTCCGTTTTTATGATGATGGGAGTGAGCATCTCTTCAAAGTTGCTAACAATATGGAGACCTGCATTTTTCATTTGCTCTGAGCCGAAACCTAACCTTTCTGCACCATCATGGTTGCCAGATATCAATATCATTGGTGTTTCTAACTCGGTACAAATGCGTTTCACGACTCGATTTAACAGTTCTATTGCAACCGTTGGTGGCACCGAACGGTCATAAATATCTCCCGCCACTACAACCGCATCGACGGGATTGTGTTCAATATAGTTAATCAGTTGTTCGAGTACTGCTTGTTGATCTTCGAGTAGTGATACGTTGTGGAATTGTCGACCAAGATGCCAATCTGAGGTGTGGATAAACTTCATTCGAATTCACTTTCCGCCAATTCTATGAGTAGGCTTGCTTCTGTCAGAGTCCATGTACCGTTTATAAAAAGGAATGCGTTACGGGTGGGATCTCGAACAAGCCAAAACTCAAGTTATTTTATTTCGGTAAGGATATCTTGAGTCGAACAGCTTTTCATGTGGTTTGTGTTCTATGGCTGGCTATTTAATCAGAAAGCGAGAAGAACACTGTAAAAACGCGGTGAGCAAAGCTATTTTGAAAAGCAAGCTGCGCCTAGTCATTGTCCAAACATCATTAAAGGGCCAGTTTCGAGTCAATCCCCCATAACATTTGCATCACTAAAACCTCAGCTACTACTAGAAGGAAAAGCAATAGCCAGACCTATTAACTACGCCAATTGTATATTACTCCTACCGCATAGCCATCTGACTCGATGTCCGCTTGCAACACGTGAAAGTCTGGGCAGGGGCTGCTTCTTTGAAGCTCATCAATCACTAACGCTTTTAAAACGCCGCCACATGCACCCAATCCGCCAAGTTTGATATCAACAAATTGATACTGAGTTTGATCGGTCACCCACGGAGACAAGAATTGCATTGAGTTTAACCATTGCGGTTCTTCCTTATTAACGGATAAATACAATTGACTGAGTGGATGTTCACAACTTACTCCTAATTGCTTAAACACCTTGTCCACGGCGATGCGTTGTTGTTTGGCATCTAAATCAATTCGAACAACATCAGGCACAAGACCTGAATGTCGAAAAAAACACTTGGTTAAAATGATAGAGCTTTGAGGTTTGACATGCCCTTCTACATCACTCGTAACCTCTATAGCCAGTATCCAAGTCGCTTGCGTTTCATTAACTTCACGATTTATCCGATTTAGTGCCATCAAAAATGCAGCTTGGCCATAAGGATAAAAGTAAATTTCAGTATTGACAGTTTGGCCAACGAAAATAGAAAGCTCGCTTATCAATGCTTTAAGCAAACTTTTGTCCACCGAAGATGGTAAAAGAACACAGAGATTCCCCTTGATATCAGCTTGCTCAAGACTCTCGCGCTCAGAGCGCACGAGGCTTAATATATGCTCATCTATTGATTGAGCAAAGTCAGGGGGTCGGATTTCCTCGGACAATCTAAAAGAATCATCAGCTATCTCGCGAACGGTGTGTGAACGGCCATTAAAGGATAGAAGATGCGTTTGAAATGCGAGTGGCATCTAGCCTCCGATTAAAACCGTAGGCATACCAGATAGAATTTTGCCACCATGAGACGTTGAATCGCCGACTCTCGCGGCTGGTTTACCGTTGATTGTTACGCTAGAAGAACCTGCAGAGATACTATCCGGAGGACCGATACAAATAAGCTTGTCGCCTTGTCTTGCCGCAGGTATCCCGCCAATCGTTACGTTTGGTGAACCAACAACGACGGGACCACCGACATGCGGTATCTTTCCTGTTTTTTTAGGGCAAAGATGAAAGCTGCCCAAAATTGCGGCTGGTTTACCCACTTTAAATCACCTTAGTTCAATGAAATTTGCCCAGCTTTAAGAGCAATAGCTGAGCCGTTAATGGATATTTTATTACCTTTGATATTGATTTCTCCAGAGCTAGACATCTGAATAGAAGCACCACCTACTTTGATCTCGACGCTCTTTCCTGCATTAAAAGACAGTACTTCACCCGTTTCATTCGAAAAGTTTTTACCTACTTTCAAGCTCGCGTTCTGACCAACCTCTTGATTAACATCATTGGTCACTTTTTCGGTTTTACTGTTTTCAACGGCGATATCAACACAGTCTTCAACTAGCATTTGGAACAGTTTTTCAGCATGAAGATAAATGTGCTCTTCACCAGGCTTATCATCGAAGCGCAACTCATTAAAATTGGATGTACCTTTTTGTACAGAGCGTGATTTATAACCACTCTGAGAACTTTGCTCTGGTAAAGCGTAAGGAGGGAGTTGACTACCGTTATATAGTGACCCCGTAACGATTGGTTGATCAGGGTCTCCGTTAACAAACTCGACGATGACCTCTTGTCCGACTCTAGGGTGAAACACCGACCCCCATCCGTTACCTGCAATATTTTGCGCAACACGAATCCAACATGAACTATTTACATCGTATTTACCAACACGGTCCCAGTGAAACTGAACTTTGATACGGCCATGTTTGTCTATGTAAATTTCACCATCTTTGTTCCCCGTAACTACTGCGGTTTGCAAACCTTTCATCTGAGGTTTCGGGTAGTTAACTGAAGGACGCAGGATTGTCTTTGAGTCAACACAACTAAACGAGACTTTGACACCTTGCGCACCGGTCCCACCTTGACCAGTCTGGTTATAAACAGCAGCAGACAAAAAAACAGAAGACAGTACATATTCTTTGCCGACTCGAGATTTATCTTCATGCTTTTTAAACTTGAAGCACTTGCCCACACTGAATGTTCTGCACGTAGCCTCGCCACGACACAAATATGCATTTTGCTGTAGTGCTTCTATTGCATGCGTGTTTCTCAGTGCGTATTGATCATTGCTCTCCATTTCACCCATGTATTCAAAATACTCGCTTCCAGGTACTGTAAAAAAATCACTTTCACCCTTTGCAGTATTTTTAGGATTCGAAGAAGGCTTGAGCATGTTATAGCCTGACTTTTGACTCGCTTTAGTAGTCAGAATTTGCGTTTCATGCCAAGAAGAAATGTGGCTAGATTTCGCCGTACCTGTATCAAAATCGACTAAAAACTCAGTACCCGGCTTATAAAAACTGATGTCATCAAAAATATTGAGCGTATGGGCAGACTTAGTATGTGTAAAACAAAATGATAGCCCCTCCTCCGATAACAGACGTCGAACAAATTCAAGATCTGATTCTTCATATTGTACTTTGTATGTGTATTTAGGATAGGACTTGGTTAACTCAAAACTAAAGGCAACACTATGCTCCGATAGTACTTCAGAGATAATTTCCTTTATATCTTTATGCTGAAATATTCTGCAATTTTTTCGATATTCAGCGAAACGTAATTTAGGCTCTATTAATAATTCTATGTTTTTATAATTTTCGCCTTTATGTGTATTAGAAACCCTTTTCCCTTCTAATCTTGCAGCAGAAACATAACCATGCATATAACGAGGATTTGAAGAAACATCCTCATTATTTTCAAGGGTAATGGTAACTTCCTTACCAATAATTTCGTTTAACTCACTTCGTTGATCATTAAAGTAAGCTTTAGCACGCAATGAAAAAAGTTCTGAGATCTCTTCTCTATACTCAAACGAGTTTAGTATGATGGCATCTTTACCGAATGGCGAAGAAATTCGGATGAAATTGTTATCTTGAGTTGCTCTTTTCATTAAATACTTCTTTCAAAAAAATGCGGAGGAATACTCCCCCGCATGAAAATTACATTTGTTGACCTTTAACACCGCTGTAGCCGTATACCAATGGAGCAGAAGTGTTGTTCTTATCGTCAGTAGGAGTCACTGTCATCATCATTTCTGTGTAAGAAATTGTGATAGTTTCAACTGGACGATCGTCTTGGATAGAAACTGAGTAGTTAGAAATCATCGCATCAGTCAGTTCGATCTTCATGATCTCTTCAACCTTCTCACCCTGCTTAGTAATATGGAAAACCGCTGGTTTACCTTTACCAATCGTCGCTTCTTTAAATAAGTCAGGAGAAGAACGGTCTTGAAGTTTAGTGATAGTCAAATCATATAGACGAGTAGCGCTCGCTTCACGGTCCATCGCTGTACCAGTGTATGATGAGATCTCACGACCTACACTCCAATCTACAGATAGTAGTGTAATCAAATCTTTGTATTGCTCGGCTGTTGCCTCACCCTTAATATCTGCGTATTTAAGATACGTATTAGACTGCATGCTAATCTCCTATAGCATTATTAATTGACATATATCGTAGTAATTTAATTATCTGACGTTTGGTGATAATTAGTGATTAATGTATCAAAAACTTCATTTTAAATACGCCCTGTTATATCTTTAAATAAGATTTAATTTAAGCGTTTTTTATAAAAAATAATAGTTAATATGAACCAACTCCCAATTATTATTGAGAGTGTAAAGGATGTTAAACTATTGAGACATCAAGTCCACTAGTTGTACCTTTAACAATAATTTCATCAAACGTCTTATCATTAAGAATTGCATGCAATATTTCATGAGAAATCTTCGGAAGCAATGTATTTTCTATGGTTGTTTGTACCACACGCGCACCACTCCCAGACTCATTGCTATTGTCTACAATATCATTAATCAGTTCCTCATCAAAAAATAGGTCAGCGTTATAGTGCTTACGAATACGAGTCGTAATTTTATCCAACTTTAATTTTGTTATTTCTATCAATACTTTTCTTGATAGAGGCAAATAAGGTAATACATTCACACGCCCTAAAAATGCTGGTTTAAAGTCAACCAACAAATCATCGCGTAAAGAATCTTTTAGTGCTGACGGCTCAGGAGCTAAATCAGGATCAGAATACAAAGACATCGTCGTTTCGGTCCCTGTGTTCGCGGTCATAATAATAATAGTGTTTTTAAAGTCTATATCTCGACCTTCACCGTCTTTAATTGAGCCTTTATCAAATACCTGATAAAAAATATCTTGAACACCAGGGTGCGCTTTTTCCATTTCATCGAGGAGAATTACACTATAAGGTTTACGTCTAACAGCTTCAGTCAGTACACCTCCTTCTCCATAACCGACATAACCAGGAGGAGAACCTAATAGCAATGAGACTTTATGCTCTTCCTTAAATTCCGACATATTGATAGTCGTGACATTTTCTTCACTACCATACACTTTCTCTGCAATCGCCAAAGCCGATTCGGTTTTACCCACTCCGCTTGGTCCGGTCAGGAGAAATACACCATTTGGTCGTGTCTCATCCGTGAGCTGCGCACTCGCGGTTTTTATCACTTCAGACATGAGCTCTAAAGCGTGATCCTGCCCGACAACTCGCTTACACAAACTTTCTTTCAAACCCAATACTGCTTGGATTTCATCATCCTGAAGTTTACCCAACGGTATACCGGTCCAATCCGAAATAACTTCTGCGATTAGCGCTTCATTTACATGCGAAAAAACTAAGGGCTGTGAGTTAGCGGAGAGGTTATTTTCAAGCTCTTGTAACTTGTCTCTCGCAGTCTCAGAACCCTCCTGGATTATTTGGGTTCTAAGTGACTTAGCTTCACTTACCCATTCTTTTTCTTTTTCCCAAAGTACTTCTAATTCAATAATGTCATTAGATAGCGCATCAATCTCTTTTCGGACACTTTGCAGCTGCACATCAAGAGATGCTCCTAGCCGATTCTCTTGGCTAAGATGCTCATACTCAGCTTGCTTTGCTTTAAGTTTATTTCTTTTCGCATCTAGGCCTCCCGGTGTAGATGACTGACTTAACGCAACTCGAGAGCAGGCCGTATCCAAAACAGAAACCGCTTTATCTGGCAGTTGACGACCATTAATGTATCGAGCTGAGAGTTGGACCGCTGCATTGAGAGCTTGGTTAGTGATATGAACATCGTGGTGTTGTGCCATTACATCAAGTAAGCCTCGTAACATTTCGATCGCGAGTTCAGGGGCAGGCTCATCAACCTTTACGACTTGAAAACGCCTAGTTAAAGCTGCATCTTTTTCAAAATACTTTTTATACTCTGCCCACGTTGTTGCTGCGATCGTTCTGAGTTCACCTCTCGCTAATGCTGGCTTCAGAATATTCGCCGCATCACCTTGGCCCGCTTGCCCACCACCGCCAATTAGGCCATGAGCTTCATCAATAAACAATATAATAGGCTGTGGAGCGTCGTTTACTTCCTTAACAAGGTTATTAAGCCTGTTTTCAAACTCACCTTTCATGCCTGCGCCGGCTTGCAGTAACGCCAAATCCAGAGACTTAATTGCCACATTTTGCAGAGCGGGAGGTACATCGCCATCAATGATCTTTTGCGCCAAACCTTCAACAACGGCTGTTTTTCCAACACCAGCTTCTCCCGTAAGAATCGGGTTGTTTTGTCGGCGTCTTAATAAAATATCGATCATTAGGCGAATTTCATTATCTCTACCAATCACCGGATCTATTTTACCTTCCCTAGCTTGCTCAGTAAGGTCTGTTGTAAATTGATTCAAGGCGGAATTCGCATTTGACTGCGCTAAGTCATTCGATCTTGATTGAGGCGCATTACTTTCTTTAAAGTTCAATAAGCGAGATGGTTCTATCTTGTTTAGTTCAGGACTAATCGAACCAGCCATGTTGACTAACGTATCATCAGACAAGTAGGCAAATAAAAGATGGATGCACCCCAACTGTTCTTGATTGAATTCAATGGTTGCAGACAACAAGGCATTTTGCATAACAGTCACCGTATGAGCTGATAGCCCAGGCACCGACTGGCATCCTGTTTTGTATTTTTCTAATGCCTTTTGAATATCGGTTTCAACCTTGATTTTATCGACATCAAATTCGTCAAAAACTTCAGAGTAAATATCGTCAGGATGGCGGATAATCATCATTAACCAGTGAGACATTTCAATACTGTGATGAGTTCGGGAGCTTGCCATAGCAGCTGCCTGTTCAAGCGTTTCCTTAGCCTGAGGAGACAATCTTTCGACCAACGCTGAAAGTGAGAGTGAAGCCATTACATTTCCTTTAAATAGTAATTGTTATAGTTCGATCTTTTGTACGTTCGTGTTTTTTAAGCACAGAACCAATACCTAACTGCCCCTGCTGTTTCGATAAACAAGCTTGTGGTAGCAAACTATGTTTGGTGGTGAGCTGCCACTTCAGTTGTTTATGTTTTCCAATCAACTCATAAGCAGCGTTCTTAATGATTGCTATATTGGGTTGGTTAGGAAGCAATTTACTAACTAGCTGTTTATCTTTTGGCAGAAATTCTATTGTTGTCCCCGCGTTGATGTTCCATGCTTTCGAACCCAAAGACGCTCCTAAACCAAGTTGAGCAAACTGCCCTTCAGGCATAGTTCGGGATGCAAGGCGTGTTTGCTCTTCTTTCGTAAGGTGTAACCATTGTCCTTGAAATTCATGAACTTTTACTTGGCATCCAGATAAACATTCAAGAATACTTTTTAGTCCACCTTTACTTCTCACTGGTGAAGCAAACACACCACCATAGTGCCGGGACAGTGAACTCCCTTTCCCAGTTAATGCCGATTTACAGCTTTCTAACGGAGAACGCGCGCCCTGCGCATGCGCACGAGACTGAACAGTCAGCTGACTCAATTGCCAACATCGATAATAAAGAGATAATAAGCGATGATTGAAAATATCGTAGAAGTCCACCATAGCCGTATCGCCTTCTTTTTGGCGATGTAAAGCTAATTCACTATAGTGCTGGGGAAGCACACCTTGCTCACCCGTTAGGCCAATTAAATTGGTCTCAATCTCTAACTTGCTGTCATCTATATTTTTCAGTTCACAAAGCTGAGCATTTTCAAAACCTAATGATGGATTAACCTTTAAGTTTAGCTTTTCATGCTTCGGTAACGCATCTGTTCCTATTTGCGCCTCTGCTTGCAGGACTTCGTGTTCAATAAGATGAATCGCTTCAAACAATGGATGTTGCTTTAATTCTCGATAAAATTGTTCCGCGCTCATAGCAACACCTTATCACCAGTTAATGCGGGCCATAGATGGAAAGACTTTCCCGTGGACTTAAGTCTTATTTCTAACTGCGTAAAAATGTTAATTTCAGCATATTGCGAGAAGTAAACAGATAAAACACTACCTAAGAGAAAGATCTGCTCTTTAGGTAAAATTTGATCAGAAACCGTCAAAATAATTTTTATACCGTGCGCAAATCCAGCTTTACCTTTCTGACTAATTCTTCCTGTAGTAGGCTCAAACTCTAACTTAGTTAAAGCATCGATTACCGCTTTCGTTTCTGCTGTCCCAGAAAATGCATAGAGATTAAGGGTCTGCTTCAAAGTTGCTAAACCATCTTCCTCGGTAAAATGGTTTAAAGTTAAAAGCTTAGTTAACTGCCATCGTGTGCTTTCATCCATTTCTGGCCGAATGGTTTCTGATAAAGAAACTAAACAACGAACAGATTCGAAATTGTCATTTACCTCCGGTAAAGATACTTGCGGCAGCCCACCTCCAAATGGAAGTTTCTGCGCTAAGTTGCGGTTACAGCACTCAGCTTCCACGTACATTAACCAGTTTTCCCGGCTATCCGGGCTGAACAATTGATGTTTTTTATCAACAAAAGAAATGTAAGTTTCTCTACCGGGCTCATCATACCCACCAGCCCAGTTCTTATCCTCACGTCTCATCAACCAATAAATCTCACTAGTGTTCGTATAATGCGTGTGCTCACCAGCGTGATAACATGGCAAATTGTGGTACGTTTTGTTCCAGTTTCTCAACGTTACGTCAGAAATTGAGACAACCTCATTACTTTCAGCTTCTTGGTATTGTGGAGACAAGTGGTAATCGTATTCAGTTGGTAGAATACGCTTAGGCTCCATAATACTTTTAAATAAGTTGATCACAGGCACACAGCCTACCATTAAGCTTTCTTCGTCCACTTGCTTTGGAAGCCAGTCATCGTTGGTATCAAAGTAAAAATACAGTTCGACTTGCTCTCTAAGATCTAGCTCTGATAATCCAAGTTCGATGATATCAAAGAACATAAACTTCTCAGGAAAGTGCAAATACTCAACAAGTAATCTTGCTCCTGAAAAGCTTCTTTTACTGTATGGCACAACTTTCTCATCTTCTGAAAATCCCACTTCAGAAAGATGCCTTTTGGTTAAAGGACGAACTTCTTTGCCATCCACAACAACAGATAAACCAATTAGGTTTTGAAACAGCATTTGGTAGAGCTTAAAAGTCAATTGAGATTGACCGTTTAAATAGAAGCGCAGCCGTTCTGCCCCCATTTCACCAAGAGGAGTCTCTTCATCTTGAGCCGTGAGCTGTACTTTCAAAACTGAATGAGCATTGCTTTCCCATCGTGAGCCAACTGGCTTGAAAGGCGCATTTTTAAAAACGCCAGAGGTCACATCAACAGGATACATTCTGACCGGATAACAAGTTCTAAACTCGCACTCATGATATCCAGGAGCACCGATAACAACTCGCTCGCCTTCTTCTACATCAAAATAAGAGGAAGTGGAGTTAGAACAGCTCATTTTAATGACTGACATTGACGGGATTGGGGCGTGAAAATCAGGATATAACTGTCCCATCAAAGACTCTGTAAATTGAGGGTAACTATTGTCTAAGCTTTGTCTAATCCTTGCTGTTAGAAATGCGCAGCCTTCTAACAATCTTTCTACGTGCGGATCGTCAACCTGTTCCTCACTAATACGAAGTCTCGCAGCAATCTTAGGATACTGCTCCCCAAATTCTTGCCCTTTGTGACGCAAATAAGCTAACTCGCGATTATAGTACTTGAGAAACTCTTCACTCATTTTGCTCTACTCAGTTTCATACCTAAATTTACCGGCTCTACTTCAGAATTGAATCGCACTTCATGAATACTGTTATCAATTAAGCAAGTGGCATTTATCTGTAACCTCAATACCCTATCAATAGCGTTTTTCTCGTCTGAAATCTGGACATGAGGGTTCCTTAACCTCGGCTCAAACTCTTTAATTGCATCATGAACGATGTCGCAAAGCTGATTCTGCCCTTCTTGGCTGCTATAGGGCATTGAGGAAAAATCTGGCAGCCCATAATTCAATATTGAATAACGAACCTCTAAAAGATCATCAGGAATGTTTTTCCATCCAATACGACTATTCAGCATCGACTCTAGATCTCTAAGTAAGCTGCTCAACATCTGTTGCTGGCTTGCAGGGAAGTCTTTCTCATCTCGAGTGAGAGGATCACTATCTATCAATTTGTCGAGCAGAGAAACGGTTAACGACATGATATTTCTACGCTATTTGTTTCTGTTCTAATAATGTAGTCAAATCACAGATTGGAAGCGCCGAATCACCGACTAACCAACATTTTTGACCCAAGCCAACAAAAGATTCTTGCTCACCAATCTGCTTCCAATCCGTTTCTCGACCTAACTTTTGCGCATCGGTCTCTGAGTCAACATATGTCAACGGCATATGGCCTTCGCCTTCACCAAGTCCATCGATATCAAACTCGACAGGTCGCCAAATACTCTCTAACAAAGAAGTAGGTGCTTTAACTTCTAGCGTATGGATGCTCGATATGGGTACAAGAAAATAGTTACCTGCTGTAGAAAACAGTTCAATGTAACCACCTAAACGATCATCAATATCTCTAGCATCTTCGTAGTTTGTGCCGTTTACGTTAAACCCTTTAATAGTACGATGCTCTTCAATGCGATGCGATAGACGTGACGCTTCTTCGTACTCTTGATTTCCGAGAGCAAGATTAAATCGAACAAGCTCTTTAGTTAATTCCTCATCACCTATTACTTTGGCACTAGCCGCACCATTGATAAAATCCTTTCTAGCTTGAGCTGCTTTCACTAAATGTCGTAGCTGACTTGCACCAGGCAGATACTCAGGAAACAATTTAATCGATTGCATGAGCTGAGCGTCCGCACGCTCGAAGTCCCCATCAATGCAAAGAAGCTCAATGAAGGAACTTCTCAAGCTCGCATCTTTAGGTGTTGCTTTAATTTCATCAGTTAATTGCTCTAGAGCGTGTTGCAATAGGCCTTGGGACAAAGCATTTTTCCATTGAGTCATTGTTATTTCCTTACACCATGTGCTCTGGTGATAATTCGGTAATTAATTTAATGCTAGATACCATTTGATCGAGTTGAAAATGCGGTCGCAAATGGATAACTGAGTAATAATGTCCAGGAGTTTCTCTTTTCTCTCGAACTGTAATTTTCGCTTCATTTAGGGGGTATTTAGCTCGAAGCTCATCAGACGCTTCATCTGATGCGGTAGTGTACTGGTGTAACCAGCGTTGAAAGTCACGCTCTAGGCTTTCTGCGTCTTGATACCCACCAATTTTGTCACGCCCCATAACCTTGAGATAATGTGCGACTCGCGATACACACAATGTGTATTGCAACATCGATGTCAGTTTTGCATTCGTTGAAATATGCTTTTCTGCGTATTGTTTGGGCTTGTAGAGAGATACATTCGAGGTCATCCCTACCATATCAGTCTCAGGTATTGGAGAAATAGAAATAAAACCGCACTCAGACAATTCTTGTTCTTTTCTCTCAGTGATTTTCAAGTTTAACGGACATCTTTCACGATCATTCTTGCCATTAACACGCATCGTGCTCCTTGTAGGAGCGACGATAATACCCTGACTGTAATCGCCTTGTTTAATCCCTCGCATATGCGTGAACCAACCATGTTCCTGAAATGCTCTAATTGATACAGCAGCAAAACAGTACGCACTACTCCCCCATAGCAAATCTCGGTTGGAGTCGTAGATGTGTTCTTGAAAATTGAATTTATCATTCCGCGAGCCATCACTTTTGTATGGCTGACGGAACAAGACGTTAGGTGCAGTCAAACCAATAAATTTAGCGTCATCGTTATCTCTCAAACTACGCCACTTTGCATAATCTTCCTGTTCAAATTGGGCTGCTATATCTCTTATCGCAGAGAGTTGAGCGAAACTATCAACACCAAACATCTCTGGCGATGCAGACATGATAAATGGGCTGAATGCTGCAGCTGCAGACTGAGAGATCTTACTCAACACAGACAGATCTCTATCAAAATAATTTTTACTAGGATCACAGCGAAGCTGATAATCTCCAACCACCACACCAAAGGGTTCTCCCCCTGCCATGCCATATTCATTTTGATAGAGCAACTTAAATAGTGCTGATTGGTCAAACTCGATGGCTTTTAAAGCATCTTTACTGATTTCATTCCATGTCGCCGTTAAAACCTTAACTTTTACAGAGTCCGATGAACGAGAATCAACCTGTTCACATAAATACCTAACTCCAACCCACCCCCTTTCGAGCTGTTGAAACTCAGGATGATGTAATATTTCATTTAGTTGAGATTCTAATAGCTCATCAATGCGGTTAATTGTGTTCATCACACTATGACGAAAGCTGTCCAAATCTCTTGAACGTGTACCTTCTAGCCAAATTCGCGCTGACGCTACAAGATCAGAAGATTCATTGAATCGAGTCAACCACGGGCTATCAAGTTCAGCATAGCCTCCGGTACTGAACTCATGTTTTAGCTTGCTAGGGTCGCGAAAGTTAAGTGACACTGCTAATTCCATCTAGAACATAAAGATTGGTCATGGCTGGCCTTTCGACCAGCCAATTCATTTCTTATCCACCTGACTGAGGGATCTTTGCCACAAGTCGCAAAGATGTGGTCAGTTCTTCCATTTGTAACCAAGGCTTCAGCCATGCTACGGCATTGTAAGAACCAGGTGCGCCAGGAATTTCCTTAACCTGAACACGAGCGTCTGCTAGAGGGTATTTCGCTCTGATCTCTTGACCACCGCCTTCAGAAGCATTGACGTAACCTAGGATCCAGCGGTTCAGCCAAGACTCAACGTCTTCTGCTTCCATAAAGCTACCAATTTTATCTCGAGCCATTACTTTCAAATAATGCGCAAAACGAGATGTTGCCATCATATAAGGTAGGCGGGCAGAAATGGCCGCATTGGCCGTTGCTTCAGGGGATTCATGGTTCGCTGGTTTTTGACAGGTTTGCGCACCAAAGAACACTGCATAGTTGGTGTTTTTGTAGTGACAAAGCGGTAAGAAACCAAGCTTACCAAGCTCCGCCTCACGTCTGTCGGTAATACCAATCTCTGTTGGGCACTTCATATCAGGGTCGCCATCATCACTCATGAAGAAATGCGTTGGCAAGTTATCCACTCGACCGCCGCCTTCTGCACCACGGATGGCAGTACAAAATCCATATTTTGAAAATGCGTCGGTTAACTTAACACCAAGAACATACGAAGAGTTCATCCAACAGTAGTCGTTATGTTCAGCGTTAACAGCAATACCTGAAACAGGATCTACTTCGAACTCTTCAAACCCAAACTCTTCGACTGGAGCGGTAGCTTGTCCGTATGGCAAACGAGCAAGGACTTTTGGCATCGTCAGACTAACGAAGCGCGAATCGGCACTCTCGCGGAACGAACGCCATTGGGCGTATTCTAGTGATTCAAATACCTTATCTAGGTCGCGTGGTTTTGACAACTCAGTCCACTCATCAAAGCCGAATAGTGCTGGTGAAGCTGCGGACAAGAATGGAGAGAAGCCAGAAGCCGCTACATTTGACATTAGGCGTAACGACTCAATATCTTCTGGGTGGTTGGTAAACTCATAGTCTCCAATCAATGCACCATACGGTTCACCACCAGCACTACCAAACTCAGACTCGTAAACCTTTTTAAAGATCTGGCTTTGATCAAACTCAACAGCTTTGCTCAAGTCTTTATGTAGCTCTTTCTTGGTCATGCTCATCATGCGAACTTTCAGAGTAGAGCTGGTCTCTGAATTCATCACTAGATAATTTAAGCCGCGCCAAGAACCTTCGAGTTTCTGTAATTCTGGGTGATGCATTACTTCAGACAACTGATCAGAAATCTGCCTATCGAGCAAATTAATCGCTTCACGAAAAGTTACTGTTAGGTTTTTGTTCCAAGTAACTGTCCCTTTCATTGCTTCTTCAGCGAGCGTTTTAATCAGCTCCTCAGCACGAGAAGCCTCGGTCTGCTTAGTCGCACCAATAGCTTGATCTAAGAATGAAGTTGTCTGTTCATTAACAGTTGGATCTAACTGTTTTTCAGCTTCAGTCGTCATTATTCCGCTCCTTCAGTACTGTCTGACTTCGCTTTCTTGCCAAGATCTAACTCGCCTGCAAGTCTTGCCAGATTGTCTGTATTGTTCAAAACATCCTCTAGGATATTTTCAAGCTCTTCTGAGCGGTCAACTTTTGTCATCAAATCACGCAGTTTATTACGCGTTTCCATCAATTGGCGTAGTGGATCAACTTGATTTACGATCGCAGCAGGCTCAAAGTCTTGCATTGATTTAAAGTTTAAATCGACCTCAAACTGTGAATCGTCATTCGCAAGCTTATTCGCAACTTTAAACTTCACCGATGGATTCATTTTTTTGAGTACATCGTCAAAGTTATCTCGATCGATCTGAATAAAACGGCGGTCTTTTAATGGCTTCAACGCTTCTGTGTTTTGACCAGCGAAGTCACCCATTACACCTACAACAAAAGGCAGTTCTTTCTTAAGAGTCGTACCTTCAGTTTCAACATCATAGGTAATGTGGACACGAGGCTTCCGTACTCGTGATAGTTTCGAGTGGATACTCGTCATACCATTCTCCCTTTATTAATTTTCATTTTGTTCTGCTATGCCAACCAAACGGAAGTAGCTTTTCTTTGCATCCCCGTCGGAGATAAGTTCCGCCAGTAACTCCGGCAGAGGCATCCCACACCAACGAATAATCTGTTCGATGGAGTAAGAAACTGGTGAGTGAGGTTCACTCTCTCGGAAGAAATCAGCTACTTGCTGCAATTGTCTAATTGCCTGCTCTCGTGATTTCATGTTTGTCGCTAATAATGCATCACAACTTTGTGAACTTAACGGTTGTTCAGAAGAAGATTCATCAAGATCCTCTAGCTCTTCAAACACGGCTTGTGGTTGATTGAAACGATCTCCTAGAAGGTGCTTTAATGCCGAGTGTATTGATTCAAGTCTTTTTGATATATAAGAGCTAGGAGTCACATCACCGACCACTTCGTCTAATCGCTGACTGAATTCATTAAATGATTCTGTAGCGAACTCCAAATCCGTGATTAATTCTTGATAAAACGTATCAGAAGTCGACTTAACCGTAGTTATAATTTCAGATAACTCAACAGCCCCAAGCTCGACTCGATTTCGGCGCTTATCTTCGTCTAAGCGCTCAAGCTCTATAGCTTGCTGATATTCCCAATAGGCATAAGCTTGCTCCACGCCTAAGTCAGTCAATGGTATACAAGCAATTGGAAAAATAAGTGTTCCTTCACTATCGATACCATTGAGGCCAATAATCGCCGATATTCTTGTCTCAATACCATCTTCATCAGGCATTGGGTACAGATCATCCCAAAAGTTCTCAATTAAACTGGTTGCGAGTTTGTAGCCAACGCCCATACCACGAAAACCATACAATCGAGTTAGGGCTTCTATAAGCCAGGCAACAAATTCCAAATCTTTAGACTGATTCGTGAGTATTTCTGGGACATCTTCAATAAATACTCGCCATAAATTACTGTGGGTATAGATACTTTCTTCTTCTATAAGAGCATTACGTTCAGCGTTGCGGGCGGCCATACGCTGATCTTTCAACCGATAGTAAGCAGACTGTGGTGATACATCCTCTCTAGGATCAATACCTGTAGGATTTTCTTGAGATATAGGAGCCAACGCTTGTTCATACCAATCAAACATTTCATTACTCATAAGCTCTCCCTCTTAGAAAGACAGGTATCGTCGCGTCTTCTCTAGTTACTGTTTCGCACTCCGTTTGCGCTTGGCGAACTTTGATCAAAGCACAAGTTACGTTATCACTTGCGCCCCGAACCAAAGCCGAATGCATGAGCGCTAATCCAGCTTGGTTGACTGAGTCTGCATACAATGTCCGATGAATTTCATCACTCGTAAGTTCCTTAGAGAGTCCATCGCTACAGAGTAGAAACTGATCGCCGTCAGCCAACTGCCCTGAAACTTGATCAATAGTGACACTTTCGTCGACCCCAACAGCTCTGGTAATAACATTTGCAAGAGGGTGCGATTCGGCATCTTCAAATGCCAATAAGCCCTGATCCACTAAGTCCATGACTTGACTATGATCACGTGTTTTTTGGACAAAATTACCACTTCTAAGCTGGTAAATTCGGCTATCACCCACCCAAAGACAGTGGTAATACCCATCCTGAATAAACAACAAAACAAGTGTTGTTCCCATCGTTTTACCGTCTAAGTGATTTTGTGCGTATTGGTAAATTTCTAAGTTCGCTTCTTGAACCACTCTTCGGATATCATCGATATTAGTATTGGAGACATCCTGCATGTGGCGCGCGACTCTATCCACTAGCATCTGGCTTGCTATATCGCCAGCACTGTGTCCACCCATTCCATCGGCAACCACCCAAATATGCTGTTCTGTCATATCCAACAGAGCATCCTCGTTATAAGGGCGTACTTTTCCTGCGTGCGATTTAGCAAAGGTAAAATAGTTCCAATTCATTCTTCTATCCTACCAATTCCACTTTTTCCAGCCGCCATCAAGCATGGCTGAAAACTGACCAATTGAAGGAAATCCACTAGTAATGAACATGCATGGTTCAACCTTCGTTGAACCTTCAGTCCACCAAAAACATGGTTTACTCAATTTTTCTTTAATGAGGTAATTCAAAAGCGTGTTTTGATCAGTATTGCCGTGATCATGAAAAACTGTAGATATTTGGCTTTGATAAAGAAACTCTAGAGGCTTCACTTCACTTGTTACATTCGCAACGAGGTCATTTTTTTCTTGAGTACTCTTATGCCAAACATCAAAGACAAAGTCGTCCTCAAGTACTGAAAGAGCAAGAGCGGCACTGTCCTCGGTCCAAGCTCTGTCACCCCAATATTGCGCAGCTTCACCTTTTACGGCACGAGCTATAGTAAAGAAAAAGTATCTACCGCATGCATCAACACTAGGAATCATGCTACCAATGTAGGTTGAGTCTTCTAAATAGCTAATATCCAAAGCAAAGTGCCACACAGGAGCCGTTAAAAAGTGCTCATTCCAGCTTTCACCCAGTTGTTCCCTGCTGACTGCAATAACCGCCTGTTGCCAATCATGCCAACGCTCCGAGAAATCTTGTGATAAACCATCTTTCACAAAGTCCCCTTTTGCAGGCATTTTACCGATATAGCCCCAGCCTGATGTTATAAGGTTCGTGGACATCTGAACCTCTCCATTTCATTTGACCAAAACGGATTAATGGCACTAGAAGGAATAAGCTCTAGCTGCACCTTATTTCCCTTTAAATCAATCATAACTATATTGTCTTTACGCGATTCTGGCCTTGCTTTAAGTGATTGATCCAAAAGCTTGAATATGCCCCACTCACCTTCATAGGTATGCGCAATTTCACGTTTAGATTCAGGTGGTGTGAACACAATTCGAGTCTGATCTTGACCGGCAGGCCAACTCAACGATTTAGCTCTTGCTGGTCCATGCTTATAAACCAAATCTTGTCCACCCAACTCTAAGACAAATCGAGTAATGTGCTGGTCTAGATAAACAGGCTTCATCCCAAACTCTACGCGTAATGAATTATCAGATTCAAAGAAAGACTGCCTGATACGTTGCGCTCTTTGAAAGACCATTAGTGTTTCTGGACGAACTCCAATTTCCTTTTCTAATCGCCAACGACTTTTCGAAGTATCCACAAACGGTTCGAGGTATTCTTGGAAGAATGCGTCAAGCGTACCTCCATAACCAAAGAATCGCTTAAAGTCTTTCAATCTAACTTCTCTGCTCGCGTTGGGCTCGAATGGATATCTGCCAGCAATAGTCCGCTGATAAGGGCGGACCACCTGTGTTACCCAAAGTTGATTTAGATGATCCTTCGAACCGCTCTCCGCAAACTTAACCGACTCTTGAGAAAGCTCACCTAGCCATTGATTAAATGGTCTCGGCAAAAGTTCTTTAGCACGAGCGAAGGAAGCTGCGACATCTTGTGTAACGGTTCCATCTAAAATACTTTTGTAGGCAATTTTCTGATTGTTACCAGAGCTTGATAAGTCACTTAAATACGAACGCAAGTTAACCATTGCTTGTTGAATATCATCAAAGTCTTGCTCACCAAGGCGTAAGATCTCTGAAAAATGCGATTCGACTTCTTTACCTGGCAGAGCAACATTGAAGCCGTTTTCTTCAGGTAAATACATGTCTAGTCTATCTGCCGTATTTGAAAACTTAACTTTGGCAACTTTACCAGCAACTTCAGAAGCGGCTTTTTGATTTTCTGACAATGATACTTTTGATAGAGCAACCTCTTTTTGGATTGCTCTCAACAAAGATTCGATTGGTCTTTCAACTCCAGATAAAACCCTCGCTTGCTCTGTCGCAAGTTCTAGGCTCGGAGCCTGCTTCAATTGAATATCTTCGATCAACGTTTTCCATTCATTAACATAATCTTGATAGTATCGAGACTGAACGCCTTGGATGGCACTATCTTGATCAATTTCATGAGCCTTAAGATCGTCACCATAAACCCAGTTCTCTTCCATTAGGCTTTTTACTGTACGGTTGATCTGAATCTGAAAAATGCTATGAAAACCATTGTACGTGTAGAAACCCGAAATGCCTTGTGATAGCGGTTTTCCACTAGCTCGCTCGAACTGCTCAAGCCCTTTAGGTCCCAATACATCAGTCAAGCGAAATGAAGGTACATGACTCTTAGAAAATTGTATTTTCATTCGCTGATAAGCACGTTCAGGTAGAGACATTTGAGTCAACACTTCTCGAGCACTCGTCACGGCAGCAGTGTTGTAAGTAAAGCCTTGTCCATCGTTGCCTAATAAATATTGAGTGTGCTGTAGCAAACGTCTTCTTAAGTCTGCGTTTAGCTCACCCGGATATTGACGTTCGAAATAAAAGTTAAACCAAGCCAACACTTCATCTTGTTGATATTTGTCTGGATTGAATAACATCAAATACGTTTTTAACGTTTCGTACAAATACTCACGATGCTGTTGATTGCTCTCCATTTCTGACACCAAGCTATCAAGAAGCAGAGGGGCGTAATATTGGGTCAAAGCATCAGAATATGCATTGTTTGCCGCCTGAGACACTTTGTCTCCTTGATAGAGACCAAACCTCTTTACAGAGTCGGCATCACCGTAGTCGCTTTGCTTTCCGAGAGGAAGCGTCATCAACCTATCTAATGTTTCTACAGCTGAAACAATATCCGCTTCAAAATCTAAACTTTGAGCGCCAATCATTGCATCAATATGGCTCACTTGTTCATTGGTATCGACAATTAACTGTGAGTTCCACTTATAACTCATAAACCAAAGCGCAGAAGCTCCTAGCAGTAGCGTTGTACATCCAATGTAAACACCTCGACGCATCCAACCTGACTGCTTTTGATAGTGACGATTAACTGTTCCTAACAGTTGCTCTTTGAAAATAACCTTGTCAAAAAGATTCTTTACGAAATAACTATGAGAACCAGTCTGACTCTTTGCTAGAGCTAAACGATTTAACCCAAGTCCATTGGTTGATTCATTCATCAGCTTATCGACTGGTAAGCCTTCTTGAACCGAACTCAACATAAACACACCACGAATCAAGGCAGGCTCTTCAAAACTGTTTTGTGCAAAAATTTCAGCTAAAAACTCGTCAAGATTAGCTTGTAGCACTCTTAATTGCTTTGGAAATTCAAAGATAAGCGCGCGTTTATCTAAATCGTCCTCTGTTTCAAGTATTCTAAGCATACGGGCATCAAGGCGCTCCAACATGCCATGAAATTCTTTGTTGAATAGAGAAATAACGCCTCTTTCATCATCCACTTCACGAGGGAACATGAAACCAAATAATTCCTCTCGCTCTTCCTTACTTAAATCGGCAAAAAACTCATTGAAACCGGCAACTAAATCCATTTTGGTGAGCAATACGTAAATCGGAAACTGCATGCCTAACTGGTTTTTCAGTTCTTGAAGTCTCGACTTAATTGCTCGAGCATGAAGACTTCGCTCGGTTCGAGTCTGAGACATCACGCTGGCTAAACTTATCGTAACAATCGCACCATTAATTGGTCTTTGCGTTCTATACTTTTTCAACAATCCTAAGAAACCATGCCACGCTTTAGAGTCGACCTTTTCTTGACTGTCTTGTGTCGTATACCGGCCAGCCGTATCTATAAGAACTGCTTTATTTGCAAACCACCAATCACAGTGGCGAGTGCCACCTACACCGGCAATAGAGTCAGAGCCAAGGCTGTCTCCTAATGGAAACTCTAACCCCGACTGCTTTAATACGGTTGTTTTCCCCGTTCCAGGAGGGCCAATCAACACATACCACGGTAAGTCATACAAGCTTCTCTTGCCTTTGTGTGTTTTCGTCACTACTTTGACAGCTTGCTCAATACGCTCGCGCATTAAGTCAATTTCACTTGCCGCTTCTTTATCTGATAGGCTATCAACCTCAAGCAACGTTTGAATACTTTCGTCTTCTTTCACCTTTTGCTTATGCTGCTTGGTAACGTTAAATATCGCCCAAAGCAACACCAACACTAGAATAGTGACTAGCCGTTGAAAGTCACTCTTTAGGGGCTCATATCCCGCTATCGCAATAAGTGGACCAACAACCCAAATGAAAATAGAACAAGCAGCGACACCTATAAGACCGAGAAACCATCTTTGAGTAAATATTCTGCCAATTTCTTTAATACGCATCTCTATCTACCTATTATTAATTCGCGACAAGAAGGTCGATTTCAATCCGGCGGTTAATAGCTCGGTTTTCATCACTACTGTTTTCAACTAATGGTCTTGCATCCCCCAATCCCTCGGGTATCACTCGCCCTTCTAATGCACTATTCGAGATCAGTTGTTCAGACATAGCAGTGGCTCGAGCTAATGATAGGTGCCAGTTCGAGGGATATTTACTCGTGAAAATAGGCCTATCGTCGGTGTGACCAGTAACAATGATCTTGCCTTGGGTCGACTCCAATGTTCTCGCAAGCTTAGAAATAACGGGTTGGATGTAAGCGACAACATCAGCACTACCTGATTCAAATAGATCTTGAGACTTTAACGAAATTCTTACCCTGTCTTGCAGCGGCTCAACATTGATTAGCCCCTTACCGATCTCAGTTGCTAGATACATTGAAATCTTTTCTGCAATTGGCGCTGATTTTGATTCTGACGTTGCATCTTGGTTAAGTTGTTGCGGTTGAATCAAATTGACTAATTGAGAAAAGGTGCGATTGGATGCCTTATTTAGCTCATAACTAAAATACATATATATGCAGACCAATAGTGCCGCCGTTACAGAACATACAACCCAAAGAGGAGCTCTATCAGAAGCCTTTGAGCCATTCAAAATGTGTTGGTCGATACTATTGCTTAGTTCCTGAGGGACTCCTCTCCCATAAGTCTTAAGAGTAGCAATAACCTGTCTTCTCAATTTCCGGTGCGATTCCAGTCCATTTTTTTCTAAACGGTATTGACCCAGAAACCCGAGAGATAAGCACACATACATTAGTTCAAGCAAATCTAAGTTCACATCTGGTTTCGCCATGCACTTATCAAGATGCTTAAAGAACGCTTCCCCACCTTGACTGCTAGCATAGAAGGAGCTAAGTAATGAATCGTGACTCCAGAATGAATTCCCACCCCAATTGGTGTTAAGGACAACTTCATCTAGTGAACAGCATAAACAATAACGAGCTGTATCAATGGTATCCAAATCAACGTCATGCTGACGTAATCGGTTCTCATAATCTCTAAGCTTTTGTGCCAATGTCTCTTTTAGAAACAACGGATCGGAATGAGTCGCTGTCGAGCGAATTTGACCGATAATAGATAACAGGCCATTCGCCTCTGCTAGTAGAGAGTTATTCCCATAAGCGACCACTGAATCATTGTTCACCAATTCAGGACTTTTTGAGATAACTACGGTATTATCCACAGACTTTTCTGATTGTGGTTTCGATGCGGGTGCTCTTCCACCCGGTGTTGGTTTTACTATCGTTTGTTCCATACAGAGCGCGCCTATTGATTAATACTCCAAAGCTCAAGTTCAGCATTCGGAAAATGCCCTGATAGGTGAAGCGCAATACCGCCACTATCTTTTAGCCTCATCCAAAATGGCCCTTTCTTGACAACTTCGAAATAAACATAGCCCGTTTGGTAAGGAATCTGTCTCGGGACGACACTCAACGGCACTACGTTTATACCGTTGATCTGATTATTAATTAGATCGCGAATCTGTTCTGCCGGGCCAAACTTGAGTTGCGCTGGGACCAGGCGTCTTATTTCATCTGTTGTGGTGTCTGCTTTAATTGCTAGCACAAATTGGCATGACTCAAGCAAGCGTTTATCTGGAAGCGGCGTCACTTGAATACCGTATTGGCGAGGCTCCAACGGAAGTTTGGTCGCAGTTTGGTCAAGGACAACACTGAGGTACTGACTGAGTATCTGATTCAACTCGCTATAGACACTTGATACATCTAAGTGATCATACGCAAGCAAACTTGGGACTCTTTTAGTTTTATTAGAAAAAGTGGCTAACTCACCAATGTAACCTTTAAGTGTCGTCGCTAATTCCAGTGGATGTAACCTATCTAACTCACTGAAATGCTTTAACTTCGCCTCATATCGGTTCAGCATTTGGAGCATGATGAAATCAACAGCAGATGCCGATGCAGATTTACCCTTAATCAAGCGCTGTGCAATAACGTCAGCACGCATCTTTGTCATCGCGATAACGTTACGTAGATAAGCTGACATAACTTTGTCGCTAAGGAGGTTGATAAGCGGAGGAACGTACTCATCGTCTAGTATAACTTCCCCTTCAGGAGTTACCTCTTTGATCCTTAAGATAGGTAACTCCACATAACCCGCTAATTTGTCATTACTCGCTTTCAACTCTAGGTTAAGGGCTGCAACTTGGATGGTTTCTTCATCTTGTCCTGTAAGGTTATCTATCACGTCGATATCTTGAAGTACATAACGAGAGACGATCGATTCGCTTACATCCGAAACGTTTTTACCTGTAACACTTGAAAGAGGGAGAGTTATTTTTACTAACGTATTTTCAGTGTTTTTATCAATAAGTAGAGGCGAAACTGAATCGTTGGATATTAACGTATTAACCAACGTCATATCTGGCAAAACAGCTTCAAGATGCTCAAGTTCAATAAGACCATCTTTTAGCGCGTGTTTTTTTACTCGACATTTCCAAACTCCCCAATTGTAAGCCCCACCTAACTGATGTAAGCCCTTGAATTCTTGAGAGGTTGCGCGTTCTTGTTGTTGGAAGTGCTGGGGACGTAAAAACATTCCTTCGCACCAAGCCGTCTTGGAGTATTGCGTCATTTATAATTAGCCAACTAAACGTTATTTAACGACCAAAGACAGATCTTCTAACAATACTTGATATGTGTTGTAACCGGTCTTATCCACTTTAATGACTTGTCGCCAATTTGAGTTTTCAATATCTCGAAACGCTACGACAATGCCTAAATATTCTGTCTTTGGAGACATACTTGCTTGATATGTTTCTTTCTGACCTGGAGTTAATGAAACTTCATATTTATTCACTAAATCAGGTCCTAAGACTTTTTCACTTTCTTCATAAATAGAAAAAAAGTCCTGGCTTTCGAAAATGGTATTTGACGTTAATTCAAATACATACACCACTACAGGAGAAGGCCTGCCGTTTGAATCAGGATTAATGTTATGACTTGCTGCTATTTCTAAATCTGAGTATGGATCAACAACTAGGTTCGCTGCTGAGCACCCAAATAAAGCTATTGAAATTAATAACAAAATATATTGGTAAAACTTTTTCATCACCCTAATTCCTAGCCTTTGTTTTTTAATGCTAATTCATAGTGCTTAGCGAAGTCTTCTAAATAGAACGGAGACTCTTTATTGATAATATCATCGGATAGCTTTTCATGAATATCCTCAAACCTCTTCCAACTTTGAGCATATTTCCTAGCTGGAATAACCTTATTAATAACCGTGTCTTTCGCTAAAGCATCTGAGTATATAGAAGTAGGTTCAACAAGTGACATAACACTCGAAACCGTACCTTCAACACCTTTCATTAAGGCTTGCTCATGACTTTCGATGTCATTAAATGCTTCTTTAATGGCTGCATTTGGCTTTAAGAAGCTAGCGGTTTGACGGTTATATAAGTTATGAATCGCATCTTCTAAGTTTGCAGAAAACTTTAAAGGGTTATTTTCTGACTTACGAAATGCGGTATGACTAAGTCGATTTGTTTGTTTAAACACTGCTCTGTTATGCAGTGTTTCCATTAAACCAACTAGCATCAAAGAAAATGACTCCCCCAGTTGTTCGAACCATTCCTCTCGGTTATCGCTGGGAATCATCATTGGATCTATACCCACCCCTCTAACAAAAGCCGCAAGTTCACCCCCATTGGTATCAAAGTTGGGAGTCGATAGGTGTTCTGATTGTCGGTTAACTTTCGGTAAAGTTTCAGATACGGTGCTCTGTTTTTCGGGCTTTGGGATATCAATAAAATCATCGACTAAACCAATATCTAGCTGAAAGTCAGAAGGAACACTTTCGTTTAAGAGTTCACTAGCACTAAGGCCTAGGTCAACAAATTCTGCTTCCGATGGACTTGAGACTACTTCAGGGGGTGCGCTAGAAAGACTTTTACTTGTCTCAAGACTGAATACATCTGTATCTGTTTGAATAGAAACTGAAATTTGATAATCCCCTAAGCTAACCATATCGTCATCGCTTAGTGCTATTTCATTTCCTTGACCCACAGGAGTTACAGCATTATTTACAAAAGTACCATTAGTTGAGAGGTCTTTTATCAAGTATTTGTCACCAAACTTAATCAGTTCTCCGTGGGTTCCGGATACCACTCTTTCAGGATCTGGTAGTGTCCAATCACATTGTTCAGACCTACCAAATGTAACCTTGGCATGTTCATCACTTGATTCAAACACGAACTCACTCTCAATCTCTGGAGTAAATTTGTGAAAACTTGTTATGGTTAAAACCAACTTCATGTAAACCTCGCCAAAGACCTGCTAGATATTATTTTTAATTTTATTATTAACTACTTTCTTATTAACAGTAAGATTAATAAAAATCTTAATACTGCCATTGAAAATCATGCACGGAATAATGAATCATTTTTTTATCAAAGCAATCACGTATTGTTCAACAATTTTAATTATCCAACCAAGTTCAAATTTTTGACACTTAGACTTTCATCAATAAAAAAACGAATGTTAGTTTGGCCGAGAAATTCTAACATAATGACTTTTCATTGAGCAGAAAGGTATATATTCCCCCATCATTTATACGGAGTTCTTGTGATGGAAGACAGTAATAAAAACAATTCTATAAATAACGAAGAAAGCGGAGATAAAACTAAAATTGTAAAGACTCAAAAACGAGACAATGCAGTTAAATCAACCAAACTCACTAATAATGAAACCTCCGTTAAAAATAAAAATGAAACAAATACAAAACTGTCTCAAAAAGAAAACACTCCGTTAGTTAATAAGAAAAAAAACAATAAAGATGACTCATTAAATAATAACAAAGATGTTATTAACGAAAGCTTAATAGGAGCGACCGTTAAAAATCGGTATGAAATTGAGTCGGTTATTGGACATGGTGGGCTTTGCGATGTTTACTTAGCTAAAGATAGGATTCTTGAATCTTCAGGTTCAGAAACACCCTACGTTGCGTTAAAAATATTACAGAAAGAGTTTGCTTCTCAACCAGAGACTGCACGCATGTTAATACGTGAAGCTCAACAAACTCAAAGGTTAAGCCACCCTAATATCATTAGGGTTTTTGATTTTGGTGTTGATGGCGAAATATACTTTTTAGTTATGGAGTATATTAACGGAGAAACATTAGAGAGTTTAATACAGCGTTCTAGGCCCCATGGGCTGAAGTTTAATGCAACTTTATCAATCCTAAATCAGGTACTCGATGCACTCTCATATGCTCACTCTCTTGGTGTAGTGCACGCCGACCTAAAGCCCGCTAATGTGATTTTAACGTCTGAGGGTAACGTTAAGTTGCTTGATTTTGGTGTATCTAAAACTCATCAATTAAAGCAGGATCAATATGCGGCTAAACGTAAATCCGAAAATGTTGAAACGCTTGGTTATACTCCCAACTATGCATCACTCAACCTGTTATCCGGTAAGGAACCGAACTTAAGCGACGATATGTTTGCTCTATTTTGTATTGCTTACGAGCTATTGAGTTGCAAACACCCTTACGCAAGAACTCCAGTTAATGAAGCTCTCAAAAAGAAGATCAAGGTCTCTAAACCAACTAACATGCCTGCATCTAAGTGGCCAATATTTTCAAGCGTATTTTCAACTGGCATCATTCCGAACGAGCTGACCCCTGAGCAGTTGAAACGCAAATTGAATATGCGCTATTGGCCTATCGCTAGCGGCGCGGCAGCGAGTATATTATTAGTTAGCGGCATTGTATTTGGTTATCAGCAGCAACAAGAAACCATCGCCAATTTGGAAACCGTTATTAGCAAGCAAAATGATCAAATTGCCGGACAAGAGTGGCAGCTTGATACGCCAGCAGAAAAAAGTTTGGCACTGATTGATAGTGAAAAAAGCTTACATCCAGTCGTTAAGGCTGGCTTATTACGCTTACACAAGACCTATATTCTCAGCGAGTTTGAATCTGAAATTGATCAGGTTTTGAATTCTGATGCCAACAACTACCCGAATTATGATGAAATTGAGTCCATACTTGATAAAGCAAAAACCTACTACCCTGACTCACATAAAATAGAAGTTCTTGCCTTAGATATTCAGTCAAGCAAGCACTCCACTTTACTTTCGATAGCAAGGCAAATCAACAGTCAACTTGAAAAGTCTCGGTACAGTAAAGAAGACGGCAGTAAATCCATCTATGAGCTCAAGGATGAGTTAAATCAGATTCATCAAGGTTATCCTTTCACGCCAAGTTCGTTATCTAGCGATGTTTTCGGTCAGCACCTCACTGAAGCACTCCAAAAGAAAGACGCAGCTGCACTTGTTGCTCTTATTAAGGTTGGGAACACCTTCTTTTCAAACGTAGAAGAGCATCAAGAGAACTTACAGATAAGTAATGCGATGAAAGATGCAGTGCTGGAAATGAAATTATATGAGACAGCGCTAGATTCCAACAGCCCTCTACCGTTTCCAGAAGATGCCGCTAGAATCCTGTTCCAAAAAGAGTTTGAAAACTTTTATTCTCGCCTAGAAAAGGCAAGGACGACAACTCATCTCGATAACTTGGTGAAGGATGTGGATCTGTTCTCGAAAAACTTTCCTATTGGTTTTCAGGATGTTAACGATTTAAGATTCAAAACTGCTGATAAATACTTACGCTTCTCCGATATATTACTTAATAAGCGAAGGACTTCAAGCGCAAGACGCGCTATGAAGAAAGCCAACGAGCTTATGAAGCAAATAGAACAGGACTCTAAGCAAAGCTAGTAATACAAAAGGGACGCGAGTCCCTTTTTTGCCGCAGATCACTTGCCAATATGCAACTAGATTGCTAATTTATACTTGTACTTAATGAGGAGAGTTAGCCTTGACTGAAGGAATAGTCAAAGTTGGCGAACGTCGGGCGTCCGTATGTAACGATAGCCTTAAACTAGGACTGCAAGACACTTACCGACTCGGCGTTTTACTTGGAAACGTCCCCTTTGCTACTTGTGTTAAAAACACGCGAGTTGAAGTTTTTTCATCCCTACATTTCGACCATTGCCGTTTGGATATAAGTCAAAATATCTTTAACAATGACTTTCTTTTTGTAAGTTTATCTCAAGCGACAAGCAAACTATTTCTGCTCAAATACTGGTTATGCCATTCATACCTTCGGCTAAGCCTTCATTATCCGAAACATTCCTCTACCGCAACGTTTAATAGGGGTATACATGATTAATTTTGATGTTCTCAATACATACATGGATAACGACGTAGATCTGATCGTCACTGTTTTTTCTACATACCTTGAAGATCACACGAATGATATAGAGCGTATAGATGAGCTATATACAAGCAGATGTTGGTCAGAACTCTATCTATTAGCGCATAGTTTAAAGGGCATTCTAGAGAGTTTCGGAGAAGACACTGCGGTCATTGCGTTTCAAAGAATAGAAGAAAAAACCAGAAACGATACAGCGCCAGATAGCTCAGATATAGCTATAGTTACTGAAGAGCTAGCTGCAATTAATCAACAAATCTTCGCTTACTTGAAGAATATGCAATAAAGAAATTCAAGGCTTAACTGGGGGAAATATGGCAATGAATAATAGCAATTTCAGGGAGTTGATTGAGTCTCTCAAAGACCTAACACCAACTCAAAAAAGGTACTTACTTAGCCGTACAAAGATGGCGCTAGATGATGAAAATAATATGTTAAACATCAGTGATATTCTAACACCAGAAGAGTTGGAGGCGTTACTATCACCAGCACCAACAACGAATACAAAATAACAATGATATACAACGCAACCGTCAGATTAACGCTAGGGACCAAGTGAAGCAAATCGACTTTGCTTGGTTGTTAGTTTCTCTCCCAATTCCTTTTCACTACAACAAACGTATTGTTTTCGAAACCTTTTTCCAATTTAAACAGGTCAGATAATTGAGCGACTAACATCAGTCCGCGACCAGAGGAGGACCAACTATCGTCATCCATTAAGTTAGGTGCCTCAATCTGTTTATTTTTATGTTGGATGAACGTCTTCTCATTGATCGGCGCTCCGCAATCAGAGACTCTCAGTTCCACGAAACCGGATACTTGGTCATCCCCAACCCTACACTCCACTTCAATTGGCAGGCCTTCTATTTCACTGTAAGAATGAATATAAGCGTTATTCATGAGCTCAACGACACAAAGCTCCAATGATTGAATTGCATTTAAGGGGATTTGATGACCCATCAAAAACCGAACAACGTCTTTGCTCGCACTTCGTGAGTGAGTAAGGGAGCTCCCGTAAGTTCGTTTAAATTCGCTCTTTGACATTCTTTTCCTTAAAATCGAGCCTCTCACCATGCCATTTTACCTGTAAAAGGCTGGCATCATCATCAAACTCATCTTCGTTGTGCCAAGATTGTACTTTTTTAAAGACGTCTCCCACTTGATCTTCAACTGTCAGCGTGCAAACAGCTTTTATACTCGATGCCAATCGTTGTAGTGAAAACATCTCCTCACCCTGCCTCGCTTCAATCAAACCATCCGAATAAAGCCACAATGCATCGCCCTCATCCAGACTAATTTGGTTACCGATATATTCCATCGGCTGCATTGCACCAACGATAAAGTTATCATCACCTATCTGCTCCATCGTTTTCGTACTCGCTCGCCAAACTAAGATCCTGGGGTGGCCAGCCGTGCAATAGCTAAGTTGCCCTGATTTTGTGTTAAGAATGGCGTAAGCCATAGTAAAGTAAAGTTGACTGTTTCTAGTTTGCTGATAACGCCGATTTAGCCGTTCAATCACAGATGCTGGCTCACTTACGCAATAGCCGTCATCTCTCAACTCCATCGTGATCGAATCAGGTCCCTGACTTTGAGATAGCGTCTGTTGAATAGAAAAAGCCATCAAAGCTGAAGAAATACCATGACCAGAAACATCACATACATAAAACGCAACATGTTGTTCATCGAGCTCCAAATACCCCAACATATCACCACCAATCTGGGAGCATGGTTTGTAGACATAGCTAAAATTTACATTCTGAATAGTTGATTCAGCAGGGAGTAGTTGCTCCATCAGATGACTAGCAGACTGTAGGTCTTGGTGGATTGTTTGATAGGCCGCATCTAGCTCTTTATTTCTCTCAACGAGTTTGTTGTGCAGTTCTAAAGTACGAAACCCCGCACGGATTCTGGCCTGAAGTTCCTCTACAGACGTCTTCTTATCTACGAAATCATCTGCGCCAGCATCAATGCCTTTCACGATCGAACTTTGGTCATTTCTAGAAGACAGTAGAACAAAGAAAATGTAGCGTTCGCTAACTTTAGATTTTAATTGGCGACACAATTCAATACCATTAATTCCAGGCATCATTAAATCACTCAGCACAAACTGAATATCAGGGCGGTGGGTTAGCACTTCGAGCGCCGCTCGTCCGTCTTCAACAGCAAGCACTTCATAGCCTTGCTTTTCCAATGCACTGCTGATGTAAAGCAGTACTGTTTTACTGTCATCGACCAAAAGAATGGGTTTCATCTGCCTCCTTAAAGTGGTTGCTATACTGGCTAACGCAAAACACTAGTCACTGACTGCTCATTTCTAAAACGGCTGTAGTCTTCGGCTAATAATTGGTGTTGATATCGAGTGTAAGACAACGCTTCATTAGAAATTAGTATCTGATGCTCTTTTTCGATTAACTGACTTTGCAGCCTTTCAATCTGTTCATTCTGCTGTGTGTAATTGAGGTACAGTGCGAATAGACCAAAAACCGAAACCATTAACAGGGCTATTAGAATATTATTGATAGTTTTCACTTGAATATTCATGACCTCTCCTTGTCTATTATTAGACTTTCCATGATGAAAGAGAGCGTCTACGGACCAAGAGCTCGAGGCTCTAAAACGCAACGAAGCAAATTGAGGTTGTTTTTCCAATTATAGGCTATAGGAGAAAAAATAAGAAAAATCTGAAAAAATTTGAATATCCTGCTGAGTTAAGAATCGCTAAGGTGGTAGCAGCGAGCTATCATCCACTCGCTGCAATACATTAACTCTGAAATGCAGGTCTAGCTAAAATTTGGTTATACCATCGAGCAATGTTTGGCGACGTCGATAGCACATCAATTTCTAGGCCTTTAATTGCGAAACTGATCAAAATAAAGCCTGTTATATCGACGATAGTAAAATGGTCTACGGCGATAAAATCATTATGTTCAAGCCGCTTGTCTAAGACAGGCAGAAATTCATAGACGCGTTGTTTTGATTCTTCGCCCCATGCTTCAACGCAACGTTCTCTGTCTCCATAAACTCCGGTCATGTTTCGAAACGCCTGAAATGCCGCATTTAGTCCTTGGAACTCCACCACACGATGCCACATTTCTACCTGAGCACGTTCGAGCTGGTTAGCACCAAACAACGCCAGATCATTTTCAAACGCTTCATCTAGGTAGCGACAAATCGCCACGCTTTCACAGATCGTCGTACCATCATCCAGTTCCAGCAGAGGCACTTTACCGTTCACGCTTTTCGATTTAAACGGTTCAGATAGGTTATCGCCCTCACGAACGTTCATCGCAATTCGCTCAACCTCGCCACCGATTTCCTTTAGAAAAATGCTAACTCGCTTACAACTTGGAGTCATTGCGGTTTCATAGAGCTTCATTTCACATCCTTTTATCTTTTTCTAACCGATTGGTTAGGATATACTGTAGCCAGTTTATAAACGATCAGTCAAGAACTTCACTATCAAAAATTTTCAAACAGTTGTGGGTCTGTTTGCTGAGCGAGATTTTTGATGCCGTTTGTGAGTTCACATGAATTTGGAGGCTGATACCCAAGAATAGATGGGTATTCATCATATTGGTTCAGTTCGAACGCTAGAGGTTCTCTGTACCATCCCTCCAAAGCAATTTAATTACCCGATAAGCAGACCCAGGCAGGTAATTTATGGCAAGAAAAGCCAACTTCGACCGAGATGAAAAGCTTCTCGTGGCTATGGATGTGTTTTGGCGCAAGGGCTTTGCGAACACGTCTATCTCGGATCTCACCGACGAACTGAACATCAACCGCTTCAGTCTTTACAACACCTATGGTGACAAGCAACAGCTCTACTACGAAGCGCTCGATACTTACTTAAAAAAGGTCTCGCTACCGTCACTCAATGATTTGGAAAAAGACGACGCGTCTTTACCTGAGTTGGAATCGTTCCTTAAATCTTTTGCTGAGCTGCAACGCAAACGCAGCTGTGGGTGTTTTATTCAAAATGCGTTGATTGAGCACGCTGGTGAAGACGATGATGTACTGCGCAAAGGGCATTTTTTGTTTGACCATCTTATCGACATCATTGCGGATGCGCTGACCAATGCACAAAAAGAAACCTTAGTGCCGAAAACGCTGAAACCAGAAGAGCTTGCTCGTTTTGTTCTCAACAACATGCAAGGTATGCGCGTACTTGGCAAAGCCAAACGTTATGCCGACTTGGATACGGCGCTTTCCTGCTTGCTGGTTTTGATTAGGAAATAACATGTCGATTGAAGTGATAGCAGTACGCCTTACCAAAGGCATGGACTTAAAGCTGAGGCTAGCGAAATTGGTCGAGCAGCATGGTATCAAAGCAGGCTCGATTGCCTCATGCGTTGGCTGTATCTCTCACCTCAACCTTCGTTTGGCAGGTGCAGAGAGTACGTTAACCAAACAAGAGCCATTTGAAATCGTCTCTGTGATGGGAACCCTAACGCCCGAACATCAGCACGTTCATATCTCGGTGTCTGATCGTGAAGGACGAGTTTGGGGTGGGCATTTAATGGAAGGCACGGTTATAGATACCACCGCAGAATTGATCATCCATTCTTACTCAGAACTTGAGTTCACTAGAGCGATGGACGACTCGACTGGCTATACCGAACTACAAGTGAATCCTTCCGAATAATTAAAAGCTCCAGAGCCATACTGTGCTGTCTCTGGAGCTTTATTCGCTTGTCTCTTACGCTAAGAATTTACTCATTTCGAGCAAGCTAGTTTCGAGGGTCATTCTTCGACTAAGTAACAAACCTGATTATCGTCGACTGTTACTTGCCACGTTTTTAGACAGTGCGCATCGTCTTCTAAACACTGCCCACTCTTTAAACTGAAGTGCTGTTTATACAGTGGTGATGCAACACACATCTCACCATCAATATCACCGACAATCCCTCGACTCATCACATAAGCCTTACCAATTGGGTCCCAATCTTGAACGGCGTAAACACCGCTATCTGGAATGTAGAATAGCGCAACGTGCTCGCCTTCAATCAATACAGTAGCACCGATAAACGGCATTAAGTCATCAAGCTGACACAATTTCACTTTGGTTAAAGCTGCCATTTACACCTCCTGTTTCACTGGAATACGCTGACCGCGCACACGTTGGTACGGCAAGACTTTGCTGCCCGACGAGCTGTTCAAGAAAGGACGGAAGCGTTGCAATTTTTGAGGATTATCCAACGTGCTCTTCCACTCACACTGATAGGTATCTACGACTCGTGCCATTTGTTCATCCAAAGAGTCACATAGGTTGAGAGAGTCATCCAAAATCACTTGTTTAAGGTAGTCTAGGCCCCCTTCCATGTTCTCCATCCACACCGACGTGCGCTGCAAGCGATCAGCGGTGCTGACGTAGAACATCAAGACTCGGTCGATCATGGTGATCAACTCTGACTTGGATAAGTCGGATGCAAACAAATCCGCGTGTCTTGGTCTCATGCCGCCATTCCCGCAAACGTATAGATTCCAGCCGTTTTCGGTGGCGATCACCCCAATGTCTTTACTTTGCGCTTCTGCACACTCGCGAGTACAGCCCGATACGGCAAACTTAAGCTTATGGGGCGCTCGCAATCCTTTGTATCGGTTCTCTAACTCAATGGCTAATCCGACCGAGTCATCAACACCATAGCGACACCACGTAGAACCGACGCAAGATTTCACGGTGCGCACCGATTTGCCGTAGGCGTGCCCTGTTTCAAAACCAGCATCGATTAAGGTTTGCCAGATTTCTGGGAGTTGTTCTAACTGCGCGCCAAATAAATCCACGCGCTGACCGCCAGTGATCTTGGTGTATAGATCGTATTGCTGAGCAACTTCGCCTAGCACGATAAGTTTGTCTGGTGTGATTTCGCCGCCCGGAACACGAGGTACAATCGAGTAAGAGCCGTCTTTTTGCAGGTTTGCCATAAAGGCATCGTTAGAATCTTGCAGAGATTGATGTTGAGGCTCCATGATGTGTTCATTCCACAAAGAAGCGAACACAGATGCCGCCGTTGGCTTACAGATATCACACCCATGCCCTTTGCCATACAGTGCAATTAAGGTGTCGAAGTCTTTGATTTGTCCCACTTGGCAAATATGGAACATCTCTTGGCGACTAAGCTCAAAGTGCTCACAAAGGTGATTGTTAACCTCTACCCCCATGGTTGCCAATTGAGTATCCAATACCGACTTCACCATATTGCTACAGCCACCACAGCCAGTACCGGCTTTGGTGTTCGCTTTAAGGTCCGTCAGGTTGGTGGTGCCAGCTTGAATCTCGGCAACTAAGTCGCCTTTTGTGACGTTGTGACAAGAACAGATGATGGCGCTGTCTGGCATCTCTCCGTCCAGCATTCCGGTATCAAATAGCAGGTTCGCAGCGTGGTCTGGCAGGACCGTTTTGTTCAAATAACACTGTAAGAGCGCATCGTAGTCACTGTTGTCACCGACGAGAATCGCACCAAGTAATTGGGTACCGCTCGCATCAACCACCAGCTTTTTGTAGATGCCTGCAACCGCATCTTGCAAGACCATTTCTTGTGCGCCTTCGGTTTGCATTTGTGCATCGCCGATAGACGCCACATCTACCCCAAGTAGTTTGAGTTTGGTGCTCATGTCAGCACCTTTAAAACCTTCGCTCGGCATACCAGTCAAAACATCGGCAGTGGTTCTCGCCATGGTGTAACCGGGAGCGACCAAACCAAAGATCTTCTGTTCCCACAGCGCACATTCGCCAATCGCGTATATGTTCTCATCGCTGGTTTGGCATTGGTTATTAATCACAATGCCGCCTCGCTCGCCTACTTCTAGCTCAGCCAGCCTTGCCAACTCATCTTGAGGGCGAATGCCCGCGGAGAAGACAATCACATCCACTTCGAGAGGATCTTTGTCTTTAAACACCATACGATGCTTAGCCGTTTCACCATCGCAGATTCGTTCCGTACCCGTCGAGGTGTGAACGGTTAGCCCAAGCGCTTCAATCTTCTCTTTTAGCACTAAGCCAGCACCATCATCTAACTGCACGGGCATCAGGCGGGGTGCAAATTCAATAACGTGAGTTTCTAGCCCCAATAGTTTGAGTGCGTTTGCCGCTTCTAAACCCAACAAGCCGCCGCCAATCACTGCGCCCGTTCTTGCGCCTTCACATGCTTTTTTGATTTGTGAAAGGTCATCAAGCGTGCGGTAGACAAACACGTTGTCTCGGTCTTTACCTTCAATTGGAGGCACAAACGGGTAAGAACCGGTCGCGAGCACGAGTTGGTCGTAACCCAGCACATCTTCACCATCAAGCAGAATACGCTTTTGCTCTCTGTCTATGCCTGTTACTTGGCTGCCAAGTACGAGTTGGATGCCATGCATGTCGTACCATTCTTGGTTACTCAGCATTAAATCATCATGAGACTTACCCGCAAACAAAGAGGACAACTGTACACGGTCATACGCGATAAAACGCTCTGCACCAATCACGGTAATTCGGTGCTCCAAATGCGCGTTTTTCTGCACTAATTGCTCGACGAGGTGTTGCCCGACCATACCGTTGCCTACCACAATGATGTGGCTCAATGCGTTCTTTACTGGAATCGTTAAAGGACTGTTCATCGTTGCCTCCTTATGCCGTTTGCGCTGCGGTTTTGGGTTTGTCTTCTTTCGAAGCAGGAATCTCGACTTTGGATTGCTTCTCGTAAAGAAACTTCAGCACCGCTTGTCGACACTTCTGATACTGCGCATCATCCGCCAGTGCTACACGCTCACGAGGGCGCGGTAGATTCACTTCCAACACTTCACCAATGGTCGCTGCCGGTCCGTTGGTCATCATCACGATTTTGTCGGATAGCAGCACCGCTTCATCCACGTCATGGGTAATCATGATGACGGTGTTGTTTAGCTCGGCTTGAATCTTCATCAGTGCATCCTGTAAATGCGCGCGTGTTAGCGCATCCAACGCGCCAAATGGTTCATCCATCAGCAGAACCTTTGGTTGAAGTGCCAGTGCTCTGGCGATGCCGACTCGCTGCTTCATACCACCCGAGATTTCATCGGGCTTTTTGTGCGCGGCATGCTGCATTTGAATCAACTCCAAATAGTGGTTCACTTGTTCCTGAATCCACGCTTTGCCCTTTTTGCCGGCAATTTGTTTTACTGCAAGCTCAACGTTTTGATACACGGTTAACCAAGGTAATAATGAATGGTTTTGGAACACCACTGCGCGGTCGGGTCCTGGTCCAGCTACTTCTCGTCCATCGACGATCACGCCGCCGTCTGTTGGCATGTGTAGACCCGCAACTAAGTTCAATACCGTTGATTTACCGCAGCCAGAGTGGCCAATCAGGGATACAAACTCACCTTTATTGATTTGTAAATCGACGTTCTTAAGCGCGATGAACTCGCCATCTGGCGTTGGGAATCGCATCCCTAAACGCGTTAGATCTAATAATGCTTTTTCCATGATCGTTTCCCTTATCTCAACGCTTGTTGTTTATTCCAAGACAGCCACTTTTGAAGTTGCAGCATGCCTCTATCGAGCATCAAACCGATAAAACCAATGGTGATGACTGCCACCATGATGCGCCCCAATGATGCCGAGCTGCCGTTCTGGAATTCATCCCAAACGAACTTGCCTAACCCCGGGTTCTGAGCGAGCATTTCTGCCGCAATCAACACCATCCAAGCGATACCTAAAGAGAGACGTAAACCTGTGAAGATCATTGGAATGGCAGAAGGTAAAACGATAGTGCGAATGTGCTGCCACCACGAAAGTTGGAGCACTTTGCTCACGTTGATTAAGTCTTTATCAACGCTCGTTACACCCACAGCGGTATTAATCAGCGTCGGCCATAAGCTACATAGCGCTACTGTGATCAGAGAGTTAATGAACGACTTAGCAAACATCGGGTCATCACTCACATAAGTGGCACTTACAACCATGGTAACGATGGGTAGCCAAGCTAAAGGTGAAACAGGCTTAAGCAATTGAATGATTGGGTTGAACGCTTGATACAGCCCTTGATTAAGACCAAGCACGATGCCAAGCGGAATCGCGATAACCGTCGCCAACAAAAAGCCCGCTGTCACAGTCACTAAGCTTGTTATGATTTGGTCGAAGAACGTCGGCTTACCTGTGTAGGGACGAATCTTCACTTCCGCGTCTGGATTCTTGGCTAACTTCGCAGCATTGCGCTTTTCCTGACGCTCGATAAACGCTTGTTCCTTTTCTCGCTCTTGCCAATGGTCATCGACAAGATTGCTGAACTGCTGAAAAGTTTGCACAGGTCCCGGTAGCGTACCTAATGAAGTTTGCACTTCTCTCGCTGCTAAGTGCCACATTGCCAAAAAGATCAGCAAGCCAATGAAGGGCAAAAGCACCAACCGACTTCGGTTCACTACCTGCTTAGCAGGAAACAGGGAAATGACATTACTAGACATACTCACTCCTAAGAAATTTACATCCTTGTTGCCACAAGCGAATCCCCTCGCCTGTGGCGTTTATCGTTATGGTTAAACCTTGTCTTTTCCTTTAAGCCCGATGGAGAACTTCTCTAGATATTTATTTGGCTCGCGACCGTCATAAACGATGTTGTCGATAAAGTGTGTTTGTGGCGCACGGAAACCATCTTCAGCACTAAAATCTGGGAAGTCTTTTTTGCTCAACACACCATCTTCAATTAGCGCTTGAGCTGCTTGTTGGTAGATATCTGGACGGTAAACCTCTTTGGCCACATCCATGTACCAATCATCGGATTTCTCGCTTGAGATCTGTCCCCAGCGGCGCATTTGAGTCAGATACCAAATCGCATCGCTGTAGTACGGATATGTGGCGTTATGACGGAAGAACACGTTGAAGTCTGGCACGTCTCGTTTGTCGCCTTTCTCGTATTCAAACGTGCCGGTCATTGAGTTGGCGATAACTTCGGCATCGGCTCCAACGTATTCGCTTTTTGATAGCATCTTCACTGCTTCTTGGCGGTTGGCGTTATCGTTTTCATCCAACCAATGTGCAGCTCGAATCAAGGCTTTCACTACGCGAATGTGTGTGTTTGGATACTTCTCAGCCCAAGCTTTGGAAACACCAAACACTTTCTCTGGGTTGTTCTTCCAGATTTCGTAGTCGGTCACGACTGGTGTGCCAATGCCTTTGAATACGGCTTGCTGGTTCCATGGTTCGCCCACGCAGTACCCTTTGATCGTGCCCGCTTCCATCGTCGCTGGCATTTGTGGTGGCGGTGTAACACTCAAAAGAACATCAGCATCCAACTGGCCACTGTTATCGCCTGAGTCTGGTGCGTAAAAGCCTGGATGAATCCCCCCTGCCGCTAACCAGTATCGCAACTCATAGTTGTGCGTCGATACAGGGAACACCATCCCCATGTTGAACGGTTTGCCTTTATCCAGATAGCTGTCGACCACAGGCTTCAGTGCATCCGCTTTGATTGGGTGAACTGGCTTGCCATCTGGTTGCTTTGGAATGTATTGCTTCATCTGCTCCCAAGTATCATTGGAAACCGTGATTGCGTTGCCGTTCAAATCCATACTGAACGCGGTAATCACTTCTGCTTTTGTGCCGACACCAATCGTCGCGCCCAATGGCTGACCAGCAAGCATGTGCGCGCCCGCAAGCTCACCATCGATGACTCGGTCTAATAGCACCTTCCAGTTTGCTTGCGCTTCTAAAGTGACGTACAAGCCTTCGTCTTCAAAAAAGCCTTTCTCATAAGCAACCGCCAGCGGTGCCATATCGGTTAACTTAATAAAACCAAACTTCAGGTCTTCAATTTCTGGCTCACCCAACTCTGCCTTTACGCTGACCGTGGTGAATACCGATAACGAAATTGCTGACACTTTCAGCATCGAACTCCATTTCATTGGTTTGCTCCCATAAAAAAAAGCGCCACTACTCCGAAGAGCAGTAGCGCCGTTGCTAAGTCTACAATTACCGCCGTTGATAATTGAGATAAGCGATTCAACAATAAACCCAATTCTTCTAATCCAATTACTGTGCCAACTTATTTTTTACAGTAAATACAATAGATTAGTATATCTTGTCGTTTGTTATTCCCTGTTATTGCTTGCTGATAGTGCAACACGCACCACGTTAGAAAACGCACCCTACCCCCAAAGTGGTAGAACAACTAATCCAACACTTCCAAAGTAGTTATCAAATTCTTGGCAACCTGTGCGAGCGTTTGGCTCGATTGCATGGCAGATTTTCTAAGCGCTTTATAAGCCTGATCTTCATCAACGCTGTGCATCTTCATAAGCAAACCTTTGGCTTTTTCCACCAGCTTGCGCTCTTCGATCTTATGGGTCAGCGATTCAATTTCCGATTGCATACTTTCGAATTTCGCTCTCACTAATGTCGCATGTTCAATCCAAGGTTGAAGCGCAAACTCACTATCGTGGGGCATGAGCACATAGTCCATTTTTTCTGATAACCGATTGATATCATTGGATGATAATTGCTTTAAGACGATAAGAAGTGGTGCCGATTTTCTGCGGCAGAAATCGACGATCAAACGCAGTTCCGCGGTTGGTTGCTGCCATCCAACCACAACGCTTGCTGACGGTTCTCGTTGCATTAACGTTTCTAGTTGTGCCAATTGGCAACCGATGATGTTGTCGTAATCTTTGCTCAATAAGCCGGACAATCGAGCCTGCTCTTCGAGGCTATCGCAGCATACTATGATGGGTGTTTTTGACGTTGATTGAGTCATGCACATTCCTTGTTTATATCTCACTCACTAAGAGAGACATAACAAGGAATGTGCCAACTAAAGTTGAAGCGTTTTAACTAGAGGCGAGATGTTCTTTGAAGAAGCCGAGTGTGCGTTCCCAAGCGAGTGCTGCTTCTTCCGGTGCGTAGCGTGCTGTTGAGTCGTTATGGAAGCCGTGGTTGACGTTCTCATACATTAACGCTTGATACTGTGCGTCGGTTGCGATCAATTGCTGCTCATAAGCAGGCCATGTGTCGTTAACACGCTTATCGAGCCCTGCAAAGTGAATCATCAACGGTCCTTTGACTTGCTTTTGGATCTCTTGCGCCGCTGGTGTTCCATAGAAAGGCACACCTGCATCGAGCTCTTCTGGCATTACCGCGGCAAGCATGTTGACAATGTATCCACCGAAGCAGAATCCAACCGCGCCCAATTTACCGTTGCCACCCTCGTATTGTTTGAGGAAGTTCGCGGCTGCAATAAAGTCTTGTTCGATCTTGGCTCTGTCCATCTCTTTCTGCATGGCGCGCCCCTCATCGTCGTTCCCCGGATAGCCGCCGAGTGGATAAAGTGCGTCTGGAGCGAAAGCAATAAAGCCATCTTTTGCAAGTCGTCTTGCGACATCTTTGATATAAGGGTTCAGACCTCGGTTTTCATGGATCACCAACACGGTCGGCGATTTTAAGGTCTTCTTCTGTGGCATCACCAAATAACCACGCCCTTCTCCATGCCCATTTGGAGATGGAAAGGTTTCGTAAGTTGCTTTGATGTCAGGATCGTTAAATGAAACTTGTTCTGCAAGTGCGTAATTCGGGGTTAACGCATCGACCAGGGCTGTCATGCTAAAGCCAAGCACCGCAAGGCCACCGAGCCTGTTAAGAAACTCACGGCGCGTGATTTTTCCGTGGGCGTATTCGTCGTACCAATCGAAGGCTTCTTGCGGGATCGGATGAGAAGCCTTTTCACTAGGAGTGGTATGCTTTAGAACCATTATCCATGTCCTCTGTGTCTTACCATATGGGATTTTCTCATTCTCAAACGCGAAGCTAAAAACGAACGCGATTGAGGCTAAAACTGCGGTTTCACCACTCTGATACGGAGCAAGGTGGTGAAACACATCATTGGCGAGCTAGGATCTTTTACCTTCTTCAAACAATAGATAATGGATTCAGATTCAACAACTTTGCGTCGTTGGTTTTACATTAATTGACAATAGTATCTTATTGCTGGCCGCAATAGGCTTGCCAGTAAGAGAAGGCACGTTCGAATGCTTTTTCCCTGTCGTGCATTTGTGCAAACAAGACCACTGTCATTGTGGCGAGAACCGTATTCGCCATTTGGTTCATGTCATCTTCTGACGTCCCAAACGGGCAGTTCGCAGGCATTGGCACCTCAGACAGCATTTGCTCCGTCCAGTAGTGCGATGTCACGCCGCTTGTTTGGCTTAACCATACGGTTTGACTTACTTTCGGGTTGTATTCTGACTCACCAGATTGTCCTTTGAATGACACAACGGCATGAGCGGTTTGACCAATCTCGTATTCGACTTCAGCATGAAGTTGTTGGAATCCCGGATGGAAGCTACCACGAATACCAACCGTCGCCTGCCCCGGATTCAATGCACGAACCACGGTATTAATCGGCGTTCTAAGCCCATAACGATTCTTCCAACCGATCATGGTTTCTGCTTGGGGTGCAAACGAACTCAGCGGCAGATACACGATGTTTTGTGTTTCTAAGACACGTTTTGCGTCTTCGGCTGATTCCGCTTTCTTGATAGCGAACTTGTCGAGGTAATCTTCGGCATGCAAACGACCAGATTGACGGTCATGATAGCCGTGCATCAGCACTTTATGGCCATTATCGGCGAGGATCTTCGCTGCCAACAGGTGCCAAGGTTGACCTGCCGCTTCACGTTTGCCCGCATAACATGGCCAATCAATATCTGCACCAATAGCTGGCATGCGGGATTGGAATGCTTTCACAAAGCCAGCGATTTCTTGTTGAGTCTCGTTCTGTACGCGGATCAGCATCAATAACATCGCCATCTGATCATCATCGCACTCACCGTTTAGGTATTCATCCATAACTCGAAACGCTTGGTCAAAGTTCAGTGGTTTTCTACCACGTTCGCCACGACCGACTGTTCTAATACATTCCAAAATGCTGCTCATATTCCCTCGTATTCCGTCACTGACTGTACGGTTTCTATTAGTTGTTCGCGCAGTTTGACAACTTCTCCCATCACAATCAATGCTGGGCTCACGCCTTTAAGTGTAATCGATAAATCATTGAGCTGATTGAGTTGTGTAACATGCACTTGTTGTTGAGGGCTGCAACCATGAGTGATGATCGCGACTGGAAAATCTTCTCTCAAACCAGAGCCTATTAAACTCGTTTGTATTTGCGATGACTTTTCTAACCCCATATAGAAGACTAACGTTTGTCCGCTTTGCATCAGTTGGCTCCACGCTTCAAATGCGCCTGTTACCACTTGCCCCGTCACAAAGGTAACGCTACGAGCAACGCCACGATGAGTCAGCGGAATCAAGCTGTTTGCTGAACATCCAATCGCAGCGGTAATGCCGGGAATGACTTCGTACGCGATTGAGTGTTTGACGAGTGCTAACGCCTCTTCACCTCCACGGCCAAATACAAAAGGATCTCCCCCTTTTAAGCGTACAACTCGCTTTCCTTGTTGAGCGAGCGATACCATCAAGTCACAAATTTCTTCCTGACCAATACTAGGTTGTCCGCATCTTTTGCCCACGTAAATCCAATCGGCTTGTGGCGAAGCCAACTCCAAAATATCTTTGTTAACCAAACGGTCGTACAACAGTACCTCTGCCGACATAATCGCTTTCACAGCCTTTACCGTTAACAAGTCAGGATCGTGCGGCCCTGCTCCGACAATCGAGACAAAACCTTTGTGGTTCGCGTCCAGGTCTAGTGAATGGTCTTCTAAAAGTTGGGTCAGTTTGCTTGCTTGATCATGCTTAGAAAAGCGAGACGAGCGTTCTTGTTTCTGACTCGCTTGTCCTTTCTTAAACCAAGACTTTTGATAAGGCGCTTCCATGTGCTTATCCTCTTTATGACTTACTTTATTTGAATAGCCAAACTTTGCTGGTTCGCTTGCTGTTTGCCCTTTTGATGCTGATGGCTGTCGACCATTTGTTTGATTTGAGAGACGCACGAGCCACAGTTAGTACCGCATTTGAGTTTGTTTTGAAGTTGGGTCAGTGAAGTGCAGTCTTGTTTCTCCATCGCGTCATGTATTTGTTTATCGGTAACGCGGAAACAACTACAAACCAGTTTGGCACTGCTTTGCGATTGAGTGATGGTAAGCAGTTGCGATAGCTCCATCGGCTTGCCAATCAAGCCAGTAAAGTTGGTGTAGTCAGTTTGAATCGGTTCGCTAGACACCACTAAAACAGAGCGAATGATACGAACGTCTCCAACAAGGTCGTAATCCACCGCTAGCCAACCCTGGGCAATATCTATCGTAATTCTGCGGCTCTTTTCCGTTCGACAAAAACTCTGCTTCTTTGGTCGCTTATCATGTGCAAAGCGCCAAATGCCCAAATTGCTTTCTGCTTGAAATGCGCTGTAGAGAAATTTACCGGAATCAAACTGCGTACCGATGAACATACCGTAGGTTTTGACCGCGGCGTCTTGCACTTCAACATAAGACGACTTAAACGCAGGCTGCCCTGAAATAGGGTCTTTTGCGCTGTTTACTATCGCATTAACACTGCTTTCACCGCCATATCGACCCGCCCAGTGCATTGACATAAACAGCTCCTGAAAACCCAAACCTTCATCAATGGCAACTTTGGCATAAATACCGGTGTTTGAAGCAGGCTGAAACAGCTTGGTGAGTTGTCCTGCTTTTAAGCGATTTTGAGTGGCAGAGAGCGTGTTCATGTACACGGTTGGTTCTAACTCTGAGGCGGCAAGGTGGGCGATATGCCCTGTGCGCGTCATGGTATGCCATTGGTCACGTTGCCTGCCCGTATTGAGCCACCAGCCTTTTGTTCTTTCTAAACGCGTTGGAGATTCACTGGTCACGACAAAACGCGCTTTACCATCTGGGTGCGAATAGACGCCATCAGCAAAAGGACGCTCTCCTCCCCATTGTGTTGGCACCCACTCTTCGTATTCTTGCTCGGTTAAGTTGGCGTATTGAGAAAGATCTAGCTTCAATGGCGAATCTGCATTCATACCTGTCATCGCCGCATATTCCCTGAATACCGCCCGCTCAGAAGTAAACGCAAAGCCATTTTGTGTCTTTTCCAATGCACACAGAGCTTGTCCGACTTGGCTTATCGCCCACCAATCTGATTTTGCTTCACCCGGAGGCATTTGAAACTGGCGCTGCCTTGAAAGTCGACGCTCAGAGTTGGTAACCATGCCTTGCTTCTCCCCCCAGCCAGCGGCGGGCAGCAACAGATCCGCGTAATGCGCGACATCCGAATCCGCTGTGATATCGGAAACAATCACAAACGGACAAATCTCTAGTGCACGTTTTACCAATTGGTTATCTGGCAAAGAGACAACGGGATTGGTTGCCATGATCCAGAGAACTTTAATCTCACCACGTTCTACCGCCTCAAACAGCTCAACGGCTTTTAAACCGGGCTGAGTGGCAATTTCTGGTGAATCCCAAAACGCCTGCACTTGCTTGATGGACTCTGCGTCAAAAGCACGATGTACCGCTAACTGGTTGGCCAATCCACCGACTTCTCGCCCACCCATTGCATTCGGTTGACCTGTAATAGAAAACGGCCCGCAACCTGACTTGGCAATTTTACCTGTCGCCAAGTGTGCATTAATAATGGCATTGCCTTTATCGACACCATTTTCGGCTTGGTTAACCCCTTGGCAAAACAACGTGATTGCGGTTGGGCTTTGCGCAAACCATTGGAAGAATGTCGTGAGTTTTTCTTCTGAAATCCCAATTGAAGACGCTAGATTAGTGACATCGTAACGCAAGTCAGAGACTTCTTCTTTAAGTGTATCAAACCCGTCGGTATAGGAATTTATGTATTGAGAATCAACGCATTGCTGCTCAATAAGAAACTTAAGCAGCCCATTAAAAAGTGATACATCCCCATCGTTTTTAATCGGTAGATGCAAATCGGCTTGCTGCGCGGTGACCGTTTCACGCGGGTCAATGACCACCAGCTTGAGGTTAGGATTGCTCTCTCTCGCTTGTTGAATACGTCGGAATAAAACAGGATGCGTCCAAGCGGTATTAGCACCGCAAATTATCAATAGCTCAGTCTTATCAATATCGTCGTAATTGACGGGAACGACATCTTCACCAAATGCTCGTACATGAGCCGCAACCGCCGAAGACATACACAAACGGGAGTTCGTATCGATGTTTGCGCTGCCAACATAGCCTTTCATGAGTTTGTTGGCGACGTAATAGTCTTCCGTCAACAACTGGCCAGAAACATACATAGCGACGGAATCCGATCCAAACTCCGCTCTCGCTTGATGAATCTTTTCTGCAATCAGATCCGTGGCTTGTTGCCATTGCACTTCTTGCCCTTGAGGTCGCTGCTTGGTGACAAGCTTTGGATACAGCAAGCGCGAAGGCATATTCAAGCTCTCTGCCAACGCGACACCCTTTACGCACAGTGAGCCCGCATTTGCAGGATGACACGCATCCCCAACGATTCCTTTCGCATTGACCTCGACACCACATCCAACACCACAATAGGGACAAGTGGTTTTTTTGCATCCTTGCGACATAACACCTCCAGTGCGATTCAGCCCAACTTACTAGCAAAAAAAAAGCCTCTCCCGAATCGAGAGAGGCAGCAATGCCTTTAACGCTGTTAGTACATTTTCAAAAAGTAATACCCTATACCGCTCTCGCCTGCTATTAAGAGCGGCGCATCGAGTTATCGATGAACGTTTATGTAAAGCAAGTGAGGTGCCAAGATTAAAAACCCTTACCATACAAAGAGTTAGCTTAAAACCAATTATAGCAACGTAATGCTACGCACTGATTGTGTGCAAATTTCGGTCATTATCGTGCAGTATTACTTTACTAATTCCATAACTAACCTGGATTCTTCGTCACCAAAATAATGCGCTTCTTCTTCTAACGTTTTAAAGCCAAGGGAGAGGTATAAAGACAATGCAGGTTGGTTCTTAGGATCGACAGTCAATTTCACGCTTGAGCCTAACGTCAACGACGCAATAACGTTTTCTAGGAGGGAACGCGCAATACCTTTACCTCTATGTTGAATATCGACGGCCAATGACATGATCCAATATTGATGTGCATTTGTGCTAGTCGTTAGCAATATATACCCTGCGACCTGCTCTCCCTCTTTTGCTACCAGTAAACTCTCTCCCCAACAATCAAAAGCTTGCCGAAAGAAAAATTGAGGATAGGCGTGTTCTCCAAATAAAGTATTTTCGAGCTTATATATGGCAAATAAGTCCTCTTTTTGCGCAGACAAGATGTCCATTCAATGACTCCTTCTTTAACATGAATGGCAGCAGTATACCTAAATCTCATCTAAATGACGGGACACAAACATCTCAATTAAGTGCTTAAGAAATGTAATATTCTTCCTGAAAATTAGGCCTAACTCACTTAGAACATACATCCGTGATTAAGTTTTAACCGCAAAATCAAAAACCACACAAGATGAAAATTTCAATACATATAACCATTAAATGCATTACATTTAAGAACTTTATTCTGGTTTATTGAAAAATTCATAGTTTGATAATTTACAACCACCCCAAATTCACAGCATTATTCACCAAGCTTCGCGTGTGATAATAAACACTAAAACCTTTACCATTTTCAGCATTATTATTTTTATAAAAGCGAGTTTTAAAGTGAAAGAATCTCGAAATGCCTTAAATCCTAGTGAAATAAACACAACCACAGCTTGGTCAAAACATGATACACATTGGGTTCTTAGCCTATTTGGAACAGCCGTTGGCGCAGGCATCCTGTTTCTGCCAATTAACCTTGGGATTGGTGGTTTTTGGCCTTTAGTCGCGATGGCAGTACTTGCTTTTCCAATGACCTATCTTGCGCACCGTGGCTTAGCTCGTTTTGTACTATCTTCTAAGATCAAAAACGCAGACTTCACTGATGTAGTGGAAGAGCACTTCGGCGCAAAAGCAGGTCGTTCTATTTCACTGCTGTATTTTCTTTCGATCTTCCCGATCCTGTTGATATATGGTGTTGGAATAACAAACACAGTAGATAGCTTCATGGTAAATCAGGCTGATATGGCTTCTTTACCTAGACCTTTGCTTTCTGGCGTACTAGTGTTTGCACTAATTGCTATTATGATGGCGGGTGAAAAAGTAATGCTACGGGCCTTTGCCATTATGGTGTTCCCACTTGTTGCCATTCTTGCCTTTCTATCATTTTACTTAATACCGAACTGGACCATGCCTGTCATGGATGTGCCAGAAGCGTCAGCTTTTGCTAGCACTATGTGGTTAGCAGTTCCTGTAGTGATTTTCTCGTTTAGTCACGCAGCTGCAATTTCAAGCTTTGCAAATGTACAACGTCGCCATTACGGTAAGCAGGCAGATGCCAAATCCGAAGTTGTTCTTCGTCGCACTAGCATCATGCTGATTGCCTTTGTTCTTATTTTTGTATTTTCCTGTGTGCTAACACTGTCACCTGAACAATTGGCTCAAGCAAAAGAACAAAACGTATCCGTATTGTCTTACTTAGCGAACGCAACCGATAATCCATTTATTGCAACATTTGGTCCTTTAGTAGCGTTTGTTGCTATCACTTCATCTTTCCTTGGGCATTTTTTAGGTGCGCGTGAAAGCTTAAATGGTTTAATTACCAAGCATTTTAACCTATCTGAGAAGCGTGTTGATCGTATCAGCGTGGCAGCACTGTTCTTCTCAATCTGGGCGGCGGCGATCATGAACCCAAGTATTCTTGGTATGATGGAAGCATTGTCAGGGCCTGTTATTGCAATGATCTTATTTATTATGCCAATGTTAGCGGTGTATAAAATCGAGGCGATGAAACAATATCGAGGAAATGTCTCTACTTACTTTGTTCTAGCAGCAGGCATTGTGGCGGTAAGTGCATTAATTTTTAGCTTCTTCAGCTAATAACTAAAGACTAGCTTGGATTTTCAGGGGAATACCTTACACAAGGTTAAGGTGATTCCCTGAATTTTCTTACTCTTTAAAAGGTAATCATCGTTACCCTTGACTCTTAAATAAGAGCGAAAACACCCGCAATCATAAGTACTGAAGCGATGCAGGTACGGCCGATAATGCCGAAGTGCGAAGGTTGAATCATTTCATTATGCATAGTTAATCTCCTATTTATTATAAAAGCCATTTTTTATTGGCTTAATAACACTATGTCTAATATCCAGTTTTTTAACAACCCATACAAACATTAAATATTTATGACAGAAACGTAATTTTTTACACTTCGCCCTGATTTTGAGCGATGAATCCGCGGCTTAAATCATTAGATTGAGTCCACCGAATATGCTCACTTACCTTCCATCGTTACCCTACCTATGCCATCTTCCAATCATTACATAAGTTTTCAATAGATTTTGTTTTTATAAATCATAATATTATAGAGATCCTTCTCGTCTCTCACTCCCAAAACACTTTGCCATTGAGAATCCATCCGCACTTAACCAACAAGAAATGGTAGACTTAACTGGTATTCGGTTAAGAGATCAGATTTTATTAATACGCTCATGCACTTCTCAATTAAAACCCTGGCTTGCGCACTTTGTACTGCACTTGGACTTTTCTTGCATCCGACTAACGTACTGGCGAGTACCGAAAAGCAAGCTTATCTGGAAGAACACATTTCAGCAGAAAGCAAGCCCATGTTAAAACTCTACTTTCGCTCGATGGGTAAGCCGCGATCAATTCAAAAAGATGAGTTAAATGCGCCACAGAATGCATCAGCGGAGTCTCTTGCTCTGTATTACTTTGCACGAAAGTACCTTAAGCGTTACGAAGGCGTTCCATTACCGAAAGATATGCCCGATTTAATCGAATTCGGTAAAAAGCACCATTTGGAATGGGTCGTCGCTGAAGCACAGCTCAATAAGGCTGTAACAATGATTGAGCAAGACGATAACTGGAACGCAGAATTGTTACTCCATGACGTTGTTTCTACAGCCCGTGATCTTGGTTATCTAGCATTAGAAGGCCGTGCTTACCGCTGGTTAGGCAATCTAGAAGTATCTCGAAATCAACTACGCAGTGGCCTAAAATATTATCGCAATGCCTATGAGTTATTAGAAAAAACAGTGTTTGAAATACAAGTCGCGATGACACTGAACAACATTGGGACGGTCTACATCGACGCATCAGATTGGGCTCGGGCCAACAGTTACCTAACGCAAGCTCTCGACACTTACCTAGAGAGCGAATATCAATACGATAATAGCTTTTTTATGGGGGTTATCTACGCAAACCTTAGCATCGTTCACTCGAGCCTCGGAGATAACAAAAAAGCGGAATATTATTTCAATGAAGCCATTCGACTTTCAATGCAAACGGGGTCGGACACAGTCAAGCACCACTCTTTATCCAGCTTTTCACAAATGTTGAGCTCGGTAGGAAAAATTGATGATGCATTAATGGTCGCACAACGTTGCGTAGACCTGCCCATTCCAAAAAATCTAGAAATGCTAAAAACGTCTTGTTACGAGGCATTTGCAGAGGCTTACCTCGCAAACAAACAATACGATAAAGCTATTACAACAGCGCTTAACGTTCTAGAACAAACCAAATCAACCAGTGAATTAGAGCTGCGTCAGCGTATTGATATGCTTTCGGTACTGGTAAACGCTCATCAAATTCTTAATGACTATGAAGCTGCTTTTCATTATTTAACCCAATTAAGAGAGCTAGAGGCTGAGTTTTCTCATCATATTCATGGTGAAGAGATGATTAACATTAAGTTTGACCTCGAAGCTAAGTTAGCCCAGAAAGAACTCAAATTGCTAGAAACAAAAAATGCGCTACAAGCCTCTGAACTGCGTTCACAGCGCTATCGAGAAATGTTCTACTTTATCGCTATTGCGGCAATTGGAGTCGTTGGTTTTCGTTACGTACTGCGCGTTAGACGTATTAATAAAGCACTCACTCAAGAAAATACTACCGATCCATTAACTCAACTGCATAACCGTCGCTATCTTCACATTTGGTTGGACAAAATGGCTCGTAGAAGCCCAGATAGAACATTTGCCTTAGCCGTTTTAGATGTCGATCATTTTAAAACCTTTAATGATCAATATGGACACGATATTGGCGATAAAATGCTGACTCATATTGCCACGCTATTTAATGAATCCACCCGCTCTGGTGACCTACTCATTCGTTGGGGTGGAGAAGAGTTTGTCCTATTATTCGAAGTACAGCGAGTTGAAGATTGCGCTAAGTTTTTGGAGCGATTGAGATATACTGTTGAAAACACACCATTGGTGGTTGACTCTAAACCATTAAGCGCGACAATTTCCCTTGGAGCAGTGGACAAACTGTCGGCACAAACAATTAAACAAGAATGGGATCAGTGGTTTTTCTTGGCAGACCAAGCTTTGTATGATGCGAAGCAAGCTGGCAGAAACCAGTTCATCATTCACCCTACATCATAAAAAAGCACACATGGAAAAAAATCTAATCATTATTACTTTTGCGCCTCTATTTCTTATGGCGTGCAGTAATCAGCAAGCATCTCAACTGGGAATGCGCAGCAGCAGTGTCAACGTATATGCCCAGCAAATGAGTAACACTCAACTATGTGAAACTCTCTACTACAACCGTGCAACTAACCAAACCAAAGTGGCGATTGGTGCTGAGTTCAATCGACGTGGATTAAACAAAAAGTGGTGTGATAAAGAATTCGATAAGTTGTACATTAAAAAATGGATTGATAACGTGCTGCCTAAGGAAAAAGCCGAACCTAAAAAACCAATGGCAACTATTCAACCCGCTTCAACTAAATAACTCCTCTCTTGAAGCAGACGGTACACTCGTATTTTCTGCTTTTCACTTTTCATGCATGTTCGATACGACATATAAAAACCTCATAGTTTCAGCAAATTAACAAAGACTTATGTTGTCCATCGAACTTTTAATGTAAACAAGTTGTAAATGGTTTTCGTCCTTATTCTTTGTCGTTAGCTTTGTTTGTTCCTGTTAGCGGAGTATGAAACAGGAACTAAAAAATTCCAAACAAAGACATGAGGTCAAAAATGGAAATACGCATTAATCGCCTATTTGCTGCTATGTTGGCAGTAGGCATTGCACCTGCCGTCTCGGCGTTTGATCCACTCTATTCTGAACAATGGCACTTAGACAACACGGGGCAAACTGCGTTTGCGGCTAATCCTGCTGTTGCTGGGAACGACTTAAACACTAAGCTCACTCAGGCAATGGGGATTGCAGGTGTTGGTGTGAAAGTTGCCGTTATTGATTCTGGAGTGCAGATCGATCACCCCGACCTTGCAGGTAATATAGTTACAGGTAGCAGAAACTTCGTCGAAGACTCTTCATTCCCACCAAGTTATCCGGTTGATACTAATGGTCATGGCACTGCTGTAGCCGGTTTGATTAGCGCCGTCGGCAACAACGGTGAAGGCGGACGCGGTGTCGCTTCTCACTCTTCCCTCATCGGTTTTAACTGGTTAGCCAACCAGACATTAGAAGGCTGGTTAATCTCCCATGGCATGGACCCAGCAACACGCGATGTTCGCGTATTTAACCAAAGTTACGGTTTCAGCCCTATAAACCCGATTACTTTTGATGAAAGCGACCCTCAGCTAAAACTTGAAATGGACGTGATGAAAAACGTCAGCAACAGTAACGCCTGGGGTCGAGGTGCTGTATTTGTAAAGTCAGCAGGTAATGGTTACCGCTATTTCAATGCAGGGCGATTCTTCGTATTGCCAAGTAACTTCTTTGCTGGTGGAGACAATCAAGGCTTACCGATGCACAACTCTGCTCAGTCTTATGATAACGCCAATTACTTCAATTTAGTCATTAGTGCACTACGAGCGGATGGTACGCGAGCGAGTTACTCATCTGTGGGTTCGAACGTGTGGGTTGCAGCACCAGCAGGTGAATATGGGCAAGATTTCCCTGCTATGGTCACCACTGATTTAATGGGTTGTGAAGAAGGGCAAAATACCAGTGATGGCCTTGGCATTAATGGGTTACACGGCGGAACGGAGCTCGATCCGAACTGTAACTATACCAGTACGATGAACGGAACCTCATCGGCTGCGCCGAACACATCGGGTGCCATCGCGGCAATCATGTCAACCAACCACGCACTTTCTGCTCGTGATGTACGTGCTTTACTAGCGGAGACAGCAAAAGTAACGGATAAAGCGCATCCAGGCGTACAGCTTGAATTTACTAACCATAAAGGTGAACAGGTTAGCTACGAGGCAATTGCCCCTTGGCAAAAAAACGCAGCAGGCGTAGATTTCCATACTTTTTATGGCTTCGGCGCTGTAGATTTAGATGAAGCGATGCAACGTGCTCGCATGACGAATCGTGTTTTGCCAACTCAAGTCATTACGCCATGGGTTAATAACGCTACAGAAGTAAGTGTACCCGATGCAAGTCTAGTTGGTGGTTCTTCAAGTATCGCCATTGCCGATGAGCTGACAGTAGAATCCGTTCAAGTGACATTGACACTGGACCACGCTCGTCTGCCCGACTTAGCTATCGAGCTCATTTCGCCATCAGGGACTCGTTCCGTTTTGCAAACACCGCGCAATGGTCTTGTTGGTCAATCTCTTGATTCATCGATTACTGGCTACAAAGATCAATTAATGTTGTCTAACCAATTTTATGGCGAAGATGCAAAAGGCGAATGGACGTTGCGAGCAATAGATACGAACGGCGATGAAGTCTATTCTTACATTGCATATTTCAACTCTTCCACCATCTATGACGTTCCGATGGCAAACAACGCTCAGCCCGGTGTTATTAAGAACTGGTCGATGCGCATATTTGGACACTAAGGAGTCAATAACATGAAATACAAATCATTTTCTATGCTGGCTCTCGTTATCATGACGTCGAGTGTATACGCTGAGCAACAGCTCTCTCAACAGCCTGCACCAGAACTGTTTGTGCCATCAGAAGCGGTTGAGATTAATGGCCAAGATTATCGAAAAGTGCAAACTGGCACTATTAGAACCCTATCTGAAGACGTAAAACTTCAAGCGGGTGATGAGGTGTTTAAGAATGCGTTTAGTAACGTATCCAAAGCCACTGGACTGGTTTATATCACCGTAAACAATCCTAACGAAGCGAAAGCAGTCGCCAAAGAGTTAAAATTAGAAGTTATCTTCGCAGAGGGGGAATCAGCGGTGTTAAAAGCATCTCAAGATCAAGATCTGCTAAGTATTAGCGACTACCTAAACGCAGACAGCCGGGTAAAAGCGTCTAAAATTGAACTAAACAGCGGTAAATACCGTGCACAATAATTCTCTAACAAGAGAAGTTGGCCTGTAAAACCATGCCTCAGCGATTGCTGAGGCATTTTTATGGGTAGGAACAGATAGGCTATTATTCTTTAATAACATTTCGCATAACCAGTATGATACCTAAACACCCTACTCGCCTGCGCCTGTCATTTCTTAAACAAAATAATTTCCGTTCTTAGCTCTTCTTCCGTGGTTTCCTTCGGGCTATTCAGATAGCGTTCGATTCCTAAAGGACTGGTTTTGACTTTCATACCACTCTGACGAACCAAGTTCATCGCTAAAGCCCATGCATTTCCCAAAAACTGATATTCACCTCGGTGTTCAACGACAAATGTTTCACTCTCAGGAATGGTACCGGTAACCGCCCCTTGAGGCGCTGGTACTGAGTTATGAAGAGGAAAGCAAGTGATAAACTCGAATGTACCTTTCTGCATATCCATCGACTGGTAATAACAAAACAATTCACCATTCACGGATAGGGTTTCGTCACTAATTAACTGTTCTAGTTGCTGAACATGCTTCTCAATTACCGAACCTAATTCCTGCAAGCTAGCCACACCCTTGATCCCAATGTAATGAATTTGAGGCAACGTTCGGTTACCTATTTCGACTAAGTCTGAATGCACTCTTCCGGTTTCAAGCTTACTTTTGAGCATGCGTAACCCACGTTGATAATCCATCTCTATCATCGACTTAAACATACTTTTCAGAAAGAACAGATACCAAGGGACGCGAGATTGCATTTGCCATTCGACTAAACAGCCATTTTGTGACGGCGTCACGATTAGAGTCACCTTTCCATGGCTCTTGATTGGGCGAAAGAAATGTAGCTCCATATCTAATCGATGCTCTTGAGTACTTTCCAGTACAATCGCGCCAGTCCCAATACGCTGACCATTCCATTGATAACCAGCTCCAACGTGGCCCTGATTATCACTGAATGTCAGCTCGCAGCTTGGTTCAAGAATGATCCATGGTGACCAGCTGGGCCAGTGTTTGAAGTTCTTGAGATAGCCAATAATTTCACTTTGATTCTTATTAATTTCAATACTTCGGCTGACCTGATAAGAGAGCATAACGGTTCCTCGAGTTTCCGCTTCACTAACTTCAGTCTAATTCAAATTCCAGTTTTTTCTTGTTTGACTGCGGGTTAGATGCGTACGACAAGAAAAAGCCAGAGCGTTAAGTCTCACTTGAATCAATACGCACAAAGCTAAGAGCAGAACTCCACTTTTGCACTAAATCGAACACCATCATCGTCCAGTACTAACGCCCACCCCATCCGTTCACATATTCGTTGTACGATAACAAGCCCACAACCATAACCAGCGTTGTACGTCTCGTTGCCATCGTGACGGTTTAGGATCTTAAGCGCATGACCTTTCAACTCAATTTCAATATCTCCCACACTATAGCTAAAGGCGTTTTTAATCAGATTGTTGATTACAATGGTCACAAAACTCTCCGGTGCATTCACGACACCACTATGTTGTTCGTGCAAAGCGTAGTTCGAATCTTGCTTGGCAAATAAAGGAGCCAGCTCTTCCATTTGTTTTTGTAAACAAGTAAGAAGCTGATGCTCTCCGTAATGTTGAGGCTCTATTTTCTCTTTACCAAGTAAGAGAAACGCTTCTGTCAGTACACGCATCTCGTCACAAGCTGACTGCATCCTCGTGATGGCTTTTTGCGCAACTCGAGGTTGATCAGGAAGACGCGTCAGAATGTCTGTTGAGCCTTTAATCACCATGATTGGCGTTCTCAACTCATGCGATGCAAAACGGCTAAACTCTTGTTCTCGTTTGAAGTAGCCCGCGATATCGTTCTTATTATCCAGCAAAGTCTGCTCTATCTGGCGTGTTTCGCTGAACTTAGTTTCAACTTGGAAAGCGGGTTGATCCGGTGACATTTGGCTAATTTTGTCTTCAATTTGCGCTAATGGCCGAGACAATATTCGCACCATGTAAATGCCATACCCAACCATGACAAATGAAAACAAACCACCGAGCAGCAGCGTAAACTGATGCAGCGAGCTTTCGTATTCGTCCAAGTAATCATCTGAGTCATCTTGAAACACAATATACATAAGCCCCTTCCCTGAGGGATGGTTCAATACAACAAAGTGTTTGTCTTCTTCACCAAGCAGGTATTCGTAAAAACCAGGTGAAGTAAAAGAGAGCAACCAATCGGGTGTCGGTGCTTCACTCCAATATGAGTTGAATTCCAATACGTTTGGCAATGGCGCATCCCAGCCCTGTTTCTCGAAATTCTCACTATAAAGCGCAGCTTCAGTATCTAGCCAGTGATGTAAACTCAGCACTTCCAGTTTGTTTTCTGCCACATAAATCAGCGACCAAAAAAGAGTAAACATCACAAAAGTCATGACCCCAAAACCCCAACGGATCTTGCGATAAATGCTTGGATATTCGTTATGCTTTAAGTCGGTAACCTTGTCCATGAATAGTCTCTAATCGTGATTCTTCAAAACCTTTGTCTAGCGCGGTTCTTAAACCGTAAATATGGCTACGAAGTGCATCACTTCCGGGTGGTTCGTCTCCCCACACACTATCGATCACTTCTGTGCGCGAGACCGCTGCTGGAGCACGTTGGAGGAGCAATTTTAAAATTTTAGTTTGAATTCGACTCAGCTTAATTTCTTTGTCTTTTCTCGTTACTTTTCCTGTACGCGCATCTAAACAAATATCTGCAAATTTGAGCGTTCCGACATCTTGTCTTGGACCACGATTAGCCAAAGCATGAACACGCAAACTGAGCTCTTCCATCGCAAATGGCTTCATTAAATAATCATCTCCCCCCGCTTTAAAAGCCGCGATTTTGTCATCTAGCGTATCTTTTGCCGTTAGGAAGAGAATTGGCGTTCCACATAACTTATCTTGTCGAAGCTTCTGTACCGTACTGATGCCATCGAGCTTCGGCATCATGATATCCATGATGATTACATCGTAATGATTTTCCTCGATTAACTTAATCGCAGCCTCTCCATGAAACGCACAATCGATAATCATGCCTTCTAGCTCAAGATAGTCTGCAATCGTCTCCGAGACGTTATGGTTGTCATCTACAATTAAAATTTTCATAAAATCACATTTCTTCACGATCTCTTCACGATATGCCCAATAAGATACAGGCAATTTCCTAAACTCGCTCGTAAATTGAGGTTAATACAATGAAAAAACTCGCTCTTATTTCTGTAGTAGGTTTGGCATTGTCTGGTTGTGGTGGTTCAGGTGGTGGCAGCAATAGCGATAGCACATCAACTCAACCAGCAGTGAAACCAAGTGTAGCGATTGGCTCTGTTGAAGCGGTCAACGCTGAAGAAAGCACGTTAACCGTCAATGGACATACGTATCGTGTGTCTGAGGTGGTTTATGACGACACACAAGTGCAATTGGCCGATGTAAAACCAAAAATGGTGGTTCGCGTGGGGTCAGATATTCGGCAAGCTTCGAATAATGGCGTCCGAGTCACACTTGAACCAACCATTACAGGACGTGTCACAGCGATTGATCATGTGAAGAAAACATTTACGGTAAACGGCGTAGATCTGCAGTTTGACGGTTTAAGTGATGATATAGAGGTCAACGACTGGGTGATGGTGTCATCCTTGCCGACTGCGGATGCGGGTTATCGAGTGTTGTCTGTGGTCGAACTCGACGTAGATAACGATTACCCAGTACTTGATAACGACTACGAACTGGAAGGCCGTATTACCAGTATCGATGAAAATGCTGGCACGTTTGAGCTTGGTACAAATATAACCGTATCTTACGACAACATTAGCCAACTTAGCATCGGCCAATGGGTGGAAGTAGAAGGTGAAATGCAAAACGGTATCTTCATGGCACATGAGGTAGAAGTTGAAGGCTACGACGTCATAAGCAATGACAGCGATGTGGAAGGCATCGTCACTTGGGTTGCAAATGACTACAGTGAGTTCTCACTAAACTACCGAGGTGCATTCTTCATCGATAACGCAACACGATTTGAGGATGGTAGCAAAGCTAATCTAGAACAAGGTCAAGAAGTAGAAGTGACCTCTGTGATGAAAAATGGCAAACGCACAGCTACCGTCATCGAATTTGAGCGGTCGGAGTTTGACAATGACAACCAATGGCGGGGTAAAGAGTTTGAATGTGAAGGCTATGTATCAAACTACGATGCTGATTCAAGAGTGTTTGAAATTGAGCATTGTGAGAATGATGCTGATCAAGTACTAAGTAACACCACCGTTGTGATTGATGCACAAACACGCTTCCAAGGCATTGAAGAACTTAACCTAAATGGTGCTCGTGTCGAAGTCGAAGGTGTGATCATTAACGAGCAAAATATTGCCCGTGAAGTGGAGTTAGACGTTTACGACTACTAATCCCTTCTACGCTTAAGAAAAAGTGTCACTTCGGTGGCACTTTTTCTTTTCACCTTACTTTGCTTCCCAAGCTCAAACCAACAAATTCTCAGCCAAAGCCTTTTCTCTCCGTTACACTTTACCTATGTTTCACAACATTGGTGACGAATATGAAAAAACGCAACCTCATTTTGTTAATCTTGTTTTTTGGTTCAGCCACGAGCTTAGCTAGCGTTATGGAGCCTGACTGCGATGCAGAAAAGGCAGCTAAAGCCGCTGCGACAAAAGCCGTGGTTGGTGTTGGGGGTCGCTGTACGCCTAAAGAGGCACTGAAAGATACCGCAGTTGATGCAGGAAAAGACAAATTGCCAGATGAAGGGGTGGCGGGTAAAGCTGTTGATGCAATGACACCGGAAAAAGAGAAGAAAACGGTGAAAGACGTAACCAAAAAGCTCAATAAAGATTGATACGCTTTCTTGTAGTTAACTTTAATAGCGAAACTCCCCCCTCCCCAAAAAAAAAGAGCGCCGATTGACGCTCTTTCCGAACTCTAATAGATAACCAATTATGCGGTTTCTGCTTCACCTATCCAATGATAATGGTGGTTGGCTTTTTTCCCCACTAAACCGAGCTCTGCCAATTCTTCAAATACCTTGTCTACCTCTTCCGCAGACAGCCTAAACTGTTTAGCAACGGCTTTTTTGGTGCACGTAATTTGATGCGTTTTAAGTGCATCGCTAACTTGCTCTAACAAGGTTTTCGGTTCCTTTGGTTCTTCTGGCTCCGGCGCAGCTGGTATTTCTTGCTCTTCTTCCTCTTTTATATGAGGAAGATAACCCGCAGGCGCTGGGTCTATATCGCGAACTGTTTTCAATATCATGCCCTCATTTCTGCGATAGAAATATCGGAACCGTTGCTCTTCACCAATCAAGCCAACAAAAAATGCAGCAAAGAAGTCCAAAAGAATCGAAAGAAATACAACCAAGCCAAGCTGAGCTTGTTGAGAGGTGGTACCAAATGCATTGGCTAGGCTATCAATCAAACCAATCACTGAGCCTTGCGTCACCGGCGGTAAACTATCACGCTCCATAGCCAAGCGTTGCTGCTCTTCACGTAAGGTTTTGTTTTGATCCTGAATGCGAGTTACACCAGTCGCGATACGCTCCATCTCGATGTATTTCTGCGCTGCCATATTGTTGAGCTCAATCTGCTTATCGATTGCCGCAATCTGACGATTAAACGCTTCCACTTTCGCCTGCTCTACCGAAATATGACTTTGTGCACTATTGGTTGCACTATTAATCCCACCAATACTACCGCCAATGGAAATCGCAGCTAAAACTAAATAAAACACGAGAGCGGTTGCTGCTCCTGTGTAGTTGCGATGGGCTCGGCGCTCACCGTATTCATACCAAGCGTAAAATTTACCTGCTTCAAAAATGATCGCTAAACCACCAAATAAGGTTTGCATCATCGGGTTTTCGTCGATAGACAAAAACAGCAATAGAGAAAAAATAGTCGATGCTAAAATCGCAGCACCGGTGAATGCATATACACTCACCATGGCAAATCGACCTTTAGGGTATCGATATCCAATCTGTTGTTCGTATTTCATTTGAGAAATTTCTTAAGATTAATCGCCCCTCCGACTAAGTAGGACGGACGTTTCTGGCATGTACAAAGGAGCGCAGAATACCGTATCCTTTATTAAATTACTGTCATAATTCCGTTAATGGAAAACAAGTGAAGATTCGGTGTGCATTTTGAATCGATATCAGCCAAATCTAGCACGTAAAAACACCACCACGACACCCACTAACCGAAGCTTCAGTGGCATATAAGAGAGATTAATTCGGTATCTTCAAAAGCGACTAGGCAAGACTGACAAGTTGAATTGGAGGTTGTGAATGTCAGCCGAATCAAAACATTAAAGCGTTAAAAATAGGCAATAAAACAAATAATGCACACTTGCATCACCTTTTAGTAAACTGATAATTACATTGTTTGGTTAATTTGTTAGTATCCCGCGCCGAAGAAGATAAGCACTCAATTGTATGGAAAACACTCTAATACAGCACAAACACCATCGCTTGCACGCTATTGCGGTTATTATCGCGGTGTTGTTTCAGTTGTATTTAGCGTCCACAGCCGCTCTTAACCCTACACAAGTTCACAGCACAACTTGGCTCAACAAAGTCCAAAGTGAAAAGGTTTTACTGTGTACCGCAGATGGTTTCAAATGGGTGGATATCAATACGTTGATTGAGGCTAACGCTCAATCTTCTTCTAAGCTCATCCAAGATCTTAACTTACACGACGGCTTTCAGTTTGAATGTCCGCTTCTTCAAGCTGTTCAATTCTTTCTTCTGGTTGCGATTGGGCTTTACCTGACAACCATCCATTGGCTGCGCCGAGTAAAGTATGCACTGACGACTTATCACTTTTCAAAATGCGATAAGTTCGTTTACAAACACATCGCGCCTAAGCACTCTCCGCCGAGTGTTTTTCCTGCCTAACAGGCATCTAATCATTGACAACTTTATTCAAAAATAACGATGACTCTGTTTGTTGTCCATTCAGAGAAGCTATTAATTCAAAAGGAAAAACGCATGCTTAAATCATTAAAAACCGCCGCTATCGCGCTTATTGCTGTCATCGCTAGCCCACTGAGTTTAGCGCACGATTATGAAGCAGGAAAAATTCATATCGACCATCCATGGAGCCGCGAAGCGCCACCAAACGCACCTGTTATCGGTGGTTTTTTTCAATTAACCAACCACGGTGACAGTGAAGATGCATTGATCGCAGCAGAAAGCCCAATCGCAGGGCATGTCGAAATTCACACGCATAAGAAAGAAGATGGTGTGATGAAAATGATTAAGATTGACGAAGTGCGCGTTCCAGCCAATGACTCAGTGTTGTTTAAGCCAGGCAGCTTCCATTTAATGATTTTTAACCCAACACAAACTCTTAAAGAAGGCGACCGCTTCCCTATGACGTTAACATTCAAAAACGCGGGTAAAGTGGAAGTAGAAATGGCGGTTGAAAAACAAGGTCACATGGAAAAACACATGCACCATTAATGACGTAAACAAAAGTGCCCGCTGATTTAGCGGGCATTTTTATCTCAGCTTAGTCAAAATCATTATTCCGGTAGATCCTAACTCGACTCTTCAGAATAATGGTGATGAATAACGCTCGGCGAAACGGGGTCACATATCATAACAGCGTGCTCGGGCAAGAGATTCTAAATCACGCTCGTCCCTCACTATTCAGAATGACCTTGAAAGACTTAAGATCCTAAAAAGGTTCCCTACCCGCTTAAAACTCAACCTCTCGACAAAGTTCTCCAACCATCACTTGGCAAGCCTAAATGAAATCATAAGTTTGGCAACAAAGACCCACTGTTAATCGGCTTTCTTTCTACTTGAAACAAACCTCAGCCCAACGAGCTAAGCCGGCAGTTACTGAGCCAAAATAGTTTCCACTGACAACCGGAATACTTGGCAGTACGGTTTGCACCGCATCGCGCAAGATTGGCGAGCGTGCCGAACCTCCAGTCATAAAGATAGCATCGGGTTTAACTCCAGCTTGCTCTACCGCTTCTGTCACCAACGCCGTCATTTTATTCTTTGGCGACTGGATCGCTTCGATCATTTCGTCACGTTGTACATCAACTTCAATCGTTTCTGATAGTAAGTTGATGCCAGTTCGGTAAGAAGCTTGTTCTGAAAGTGCCACTTTTGCCTCTTCGGCACGGCGAACAATGTTGTAGCCTAAAGACTCATGATACACCTCTAGCAAACGAGCAAGTTTTTCTGGCTCTTGTGCCTGCTTTTGAAGCAACTTTAACGCTGATAGGTTCTCTCGCGAATAGAAGTCACTCTGCGCTTCTACATTATTGATTGCTATCGGGTTCCAGAATTGGGTAGTCGGCATCACAATGCCTGACTCCATTTTACTTCCCATGCCAAAAGGGAACATGAGCTGCTTAAATGCTAGCGCGATATCAAGATCATTCCCGCCGACACGCTGGCCACTGTGAGCTAACAAGCTTGCGGTCCTATCTGCTTTGCCGCGCCAAGACGGTCCCATTTGGATCAACGAACAGTCCGTTGTACCACCGCCAATATCGACTACTAGAATGATTTTATCTTCGCTGAGTGTCGCTTCATACTCTAGGCCCGCCGCGACAGGCTCAAACTGAAACTCCACATTTTGGAAGCCCGCACGTTTCGCTGCCCGCAACAAAATGCGTTCAGCCTGAATGTTAGCCGTTTCACCGCCACGCCCATGAAAGTTAATTGGTCTGCCGATCACAGCATCGGTAATACTTTGCTGCGCATCGTTTTCGGCTTGAGACTTAATATTGTCCATCATCGCGCAGACAAGGTCTTCGAAGAAAGCCAATTGCACATCACGCAAGCCAGATGCACCAAGAAAAGACTTCGGCGATTTCACATAATAGATATCGCGAGGATCTTCCAAATAGAGATTAAGTGCAGCCTGACCAAACGCGATGTCGTCGGATTCTAAGTCAATACTTTCTTCTCGGTTTAAATTGATTGCCCGGCGTAAAACCTGCTCACCAACTTGATCTAATGGTTTAATATCTCGATGGCGAAATAAATGCTCGGATACCGATTCACGAGTCGGTGCAGCAAGGGTGGAAGGAATAAAAGGGCTGTTTCCTTCTAGATTAAGCAGTACTGGATCACCCGATTCCATTTTAGCCACTGAACAGTTTGCAGTACCATAGTCAAAGCCGATAAACATTGTTTCTCCCACTGTCCCACTGATTAGTGGCCTTTTGACCGTTAAAAAGCTGGCAATGCTAACTTAATGGCATAAGAATTACTATCCCAAAATCAAGTGTAATTTAACGTGGAAAATCTATCTAAGGTACACTACTTTCTCTTTTTGCAGATGGCACAACAACCGCTACCAGTAAAGCTAACAACAGGAACACGGGGCTAAGCATTAATCCATGCCAGATTGAATACCCATCATGGAACAGCCAGAATATACCAAGCGTCAGTAGGTACGAAAAGTAGCTGCAAAACACCAAGCTAATCGCGACAAAGCGCTTTTGATTAATAATAAGAATCCGCACTAGATACTGGCTAAGAATACCAGAGCAGCGCATGGCAAGTTGCCAATTAATGATAAAGAAAGCAAGCGCAATAAACCCAGCTACGACCAGTGCATCATGCGTGCTTAAAATGAAGTAGCTACCAAATCGGCTTATGATGACCGGATAATCGCCTTCGTATATCGTTGACCAAGATATTGCGTTCGCTGCTGCTACGTAATTGGCAAAATAAGCAATGGCGTAGAAAGTCGTTTGAGAACTGAACGGCTGAAATACATCCGTACAAAATCCTCGCCACTCTTCTTTGTTGGCGGTAGGCCCAACCCAGTCACGTTTTTTTTGGGCGGTACGCCCGGCAAACTCAGGCCCGTTGCGAAACAACAGCCAAAATATATAGAGTGCAAGTATAACCAAGAGTATTGAAAACATACCCTTCCCCCTCAGAAATTATCGGCGCCACTGCCAATGGCGTTGGGGTCGTAAACTGCACTTCCCTGCTATACCTATTTGATTTATCAAAGACTTATTATTTTATTACCACCAAAATTCATTCAACGGCATACTAAACAGCGACATTTTCACGCTTTGTGTGAAGTTCGAAAGCCTACTTTTAGGTTTAGCACAAAAATAGCTACAGCAAAGCGTAAGATAGGGATTCCGCACCCATCAATGAAGATGAGGCGTTAAGCAGAAGCTGCGACCGCAATGAGAAGAGAAGGATTCAAAGCGGTCATGCATGGGCGAGAGGAGCAACTATTTCTCTAACTTTTCTTCAAATACACCAATCTCTCTGCCCAACCAAATCGCGCGTTCTGTGTGATCGAGCAACTCTTCTTCGCTTACTGGGTGAATAAGCACAGAAAAATCGCCTCGAATCGTATCAAGCCACGCCAAGAACTCTTCACTCAATGATTCTAGGTGAATTTCAAACATCGGCATCTTGTGTGGGCCAACTAACCTTCCAACTAATGGAAACACACGCAGCACATCTTGACGCTCTTGACGGATGATCTCGTTCAAGGCTTGCGCTTTATCTTGTTCTCTTAGGGGAAAATAAACATGAGCGTGGTACATAACTTCTCCATAATCACTTCCACTTGAGCACTACCTACTTTGGATAAGCTCAAGGACTGCCGAGGGTATACATTTGTAATGCCGTCACCCTACCTTGATTCCACTCAGTTGGGAAGAAGTTATGCATTCTCATAAGGTCGAGGCTTCGAGCACAACAAAAATTTGCAATTCATCATATAGCAACTGTTTGAGTTGATTCATTAATAATGACTCACTTTGTCAAATTTTACAGCCAAATTTTGTTGCAAATATGTTTCATTAACCAGTAATTAAATTCGAGTTTAAAAATACCACCAACAAAATAGCAGCATATTACTCTGCAAAATCAGGGTGTAAGCAAAACTTTACTACTGAGCGAAAGTCAAAATGAAGCATAATTTAACAATTTGTTTACACTTATTGTATCTGGCTATACCACGATTTAGTTAGAGGGTTAGATACAGAAAAGCCTTTCTCTGTATCTTGCGGTGAAATAATCGCAGCGATGTTATCGACAAATAGTTTAAGGGACGAACAGATGCCTACCGCTATCGAAAGCACACGCAACCTTAGGTATGGCCTTTGCGCTGATATCAGAGTTTGAGTACCCATACAAACTCTGGTTTTGTATGAACAGCTGCAGTCCAAAAGACCCGCAGCGTCAAAAGGAGCTTGAGATGAACGTTCAGGCATTACCCATGCATCGGTTTATCGACCATCGTGGGGACCTCGTCGGCCAACTACCCAACTGGGCTGACACTGAAACATTGGTCGGGTTTTACCGAGACATGGTATTAACTCGCACTTACGACAACAAAGCAGTTGCCTTGCAACGCACCGGTAAGCTAGGGACCTATCCCTCACACTTAGGCGCGGAAGCCATAGGCATTGCGGTCGGCAGAGCACTTAAAGCCGATGATGTGTTTGTCCCTTACTACCGCGATATGCCTGCGATGTGGTGTCGTGGCATTGGCATGGAAAAGAACCTTCAATACTGGGGTGGCGATGAGCGCGGGAGTGATTTTGCTCCTGAAGGAAGTCCGGTTCCTAGCCGAGACCTTCCCTACTGTGTACCCATAGCGACGCAATGTACGCATGCTGTCGGGGTGGCTTCCGCGCTAAAAATTCAAGGTAACCATGAAGCTGCGCTAGTCATGTGCGGCGATGGTGGTACATCCAAAGGGGACTTTCTTGAGTCAATAAACTGCGCAGGTACTTGGAATATTCCACTTGTTTTCGTCGTAAACAATAACCAGTGGGCAATTTCAGTGCCGCGTAGTCTCCAATGTGCCGCCGATTTCTTATCAGAAAAAGCGCAAGGTGCAGGTATACCGGGTATTACTGTCGATGGTAACGATGTCGTCGCCGTTTATGATGCAACTAAAACCGCCCTTGAGAGAGCAAGAAAAGGGAAAGGCGCAACACTCATCGAAGCGGTGAGTTACCGACTGAGTGACCACACTACGGCCGATGATGCGACTCGTTATCGTAAAGAAGATGATGTTCAAACCGCATGGCAATACGAACCTATCGCACGTCTTAAAACGTACCTCCTTAATCAAGGCGCTTGGAGCGACGAACAAGAACAGCAATGGCTAGATTACTGTAAAGAGCAAGTAGAGTTAGCTGTTGAACGCTATCTGAGCTTACCGCCACAAGCACCAGAAACCGGTTTCGATTATTTGTATGAATCGCTACCTCAAGAGCTTCATGCACAAAGAGATGAACTCATCAACAAGGCAATGAGAATGCAGGGAGGCAGACATGGCTGAGCTAACGTTGGTTGAAGCAGTAAACCTTGCCCTGCACCACGAAATGCAACAAGACCCCAATGTTGTCGTATTAGGTGAAGACGTGGGCGATAATGGTGGTGTATTTCGTGCCACTGTTGGACTCAAGCAAGAGTTTGGTCTTAAACGAGTCATCGATACGCCACTCGCTGAAGCCTTAATCGGCGGGGTTGCGGTCGGTATGGCAACGCAAGGATTACGACCTGTCGCCGAATTTCAGTTTCAAGGTTTCGTTTTTCCTGCGATGGAGCACTTAATGTGCCACGCGGCTCGAATGCGTAACAGAACTCGCGGTCGGCTCACTTGTCCCGCGGTTTTCCGTGCGCCATTTGGCGGCGGTATCCACGCTCCGGAACACCACTCAGAAAGCGTGGAAGCGCTATTTGCTCACACTGCTGGATTTAAAGTGGTGATTCCTTCTTCACCACAACGCGCATACGGCTTACTTCTCGCCGCAATTAGAAGCAATGATCCCATCATGTTCTTCGAACCGAAGCGCATATATCGCACCGTTAAATCTGAAGTAGTCGATAACGGCGAAGCACTACCACTCGACACCTGCTTCACCTTACGTAAGGGGCGAGATATCACGCTCGTTACTTGGGGCGCATGCGTCGTAGAGTCACTTCAGGCCGCACAAACCTTGTCTAGTCAGGGAATTGAAGTCGAGGTGATTGATTTGGCGAGTATTAAGCCAATTGATACCGCGACGATTTTCAGCTCACTAGAAAAAACTGGACGTTTACTCGTTGTTCATGAAGCGAGTAAAACTTGTGGTGTGGGATCTGAGCTATTAGCTCGAACCGCTGAACACGCCATGTGCTTACTTAAAGCCCCACCTAAACGAGTAACTGGAATGGACACCATTATGCCTTATTACCGTAACGAAGATTATTTCATGGTTCAGGAAGAAGACATTGTGACCGCGGCGCGCGAACTCGTGGAGGATTGGAAATGAAGACGTTTAATTTACCCGATCTCGGTGAAGGTCTCGCTGAGTCAGAAATTGTGAAATGGCACGTTAATGTCGGAGACATGGTTAAATTAGATCAAGTGATCTTAACCGTAGAGACAGCAAAAGCGACGGTAGACGTCCCTGCCCCTTATTCGGGCCGTGTGGTCAGCCGTCATGGTGAGGAAGGTGAAATCGTCAATATTGGTGCATTACTGCTAGAGATTGATGAAACAGGTGCCGGGAGAGAAGTAACGGCAGAGAAAAAAGCCACTGCTGACGCCGCAACCGTCGTCGGCAGCGTTTCTCACCAAGCGCATCATGTAAACGTTGATGATTTCTGGATTGGTGGCAACCACAACACGACAGAAAGTAACCTCGTTACCGCCCTGCCTTCGGCTCGCTTGTTGGCACAAAAACTTGGGGTAGATCTTAACCTCGTGTCAGGTAGTGGCCCGAACGGACTTATCGTAGATGCCGATATTTACGACGAAGCCGGAAAACAGCGTCCAGGCACCGAAGTTTTGAAAGGTGCTCGACGTACCATGGTATCGTCTATGACCGAATCGCACGAACATGTTGCCGCCGTAACCATTACGGAAGAAGCGTTGTTGGAAGATTGGCTGCCAAACGAAGATATCAGTATCCGCCTTGTTCAAGCGATTGTTCATGCGTGTCAAGAAGAGCCTGCTTTAAACGCTTGGTTTGATGCCGAAACCATGACACGCTGTGTACACACAACGGTCAATGTAGGAATTGCAGTAGATAGCCGTCATGGATTGTACGTACCAGTCTTGCGCCACGCAGATGAATACGAGCCACAAGATGTTCGTCGTTGGCTCGATCAAACCGTTGAAGGGATCAGAGAGAGAAAAATCGGTCGTGAGCAATTGCAGCACGCGACGATTACGCTTTCCAACTTCGGCGCGATTGCCGGTATTTACGCAACACCTGTCGTCACACCGCCACAAGTCGCTATTGTCGGCGCGGGCCGAATACTCGACCGAGTAGTGATAAGAAACGGTCAAGCAATTTCGGTGAAAGCAATGCCGCTATCCGTAACGTTTGATCATCGCGCTTGTACTGGTGGTGAAGCTGCAAGGTTTACGAAAGTACTTGCAGAGCACCTGCAACGTCCGAGCGAAAAGTAACTTATAAAAATCAAATGATAAAGGCTTCCAATTTGGAAGCCTTTTGTTTTAGGGAACAAGACTATATCTACAGCTTCTCTAACAGCTCAGGCATTACCACAAACAAATCGCCGACCAATCCATAATCTGCAATGTCAAAAATAGGCGCATCAGGATCGCTATTAATTGCAACAATCACCTTGGAATCTTTCATTCCCGCCAAATGCTGGATCGCGCCAGAAATTCCGACGGCAATGTATAACTCCGGTGCAACAATTTTGCCGGTTTGCCCAACTTGATGGTCATTAGACACATAGCCCGCATCGACCGCCGCTCGTGACGCCCCTACCGCTCCACCTAGCTTGTCAGCCAATTGTTCTACTAAAACAAACTTCTCTTTACTCCCGAATGCACGACCACCCGACACTACTACTCTAGCCGCTGGCAATTCTGGTCGCTCACTTTCTGGCGTTTGTTGCGAAACAAACTCACTAAGTTTATTGATAATCACCGTGTCGACTTGAGTAAGCTTAGGGACAACTGGCGTGTCAGATAACTCTGCGGCATCAAAAGCCGTACTTCTTATGGTCATCACTTTATAGGGATCATTCGACGTGACTCTCGCCAATGCATTTCCAGCATAAATTGGACGAATCACCGTATCGATAGACTCGATTGTCATCACGTCAGAAAGTTGACCAACATTAAGCAACGCCGCCACACGAGGCATCACATTCTTACCAAATGTACTGGCAGGAGAAAGAATGTGTGAGTAGTTTTTGGCTACTTGTGAGATCAAAGGTGCGATATTTTCCGCTAATCCATGTTCATATCCCTTCGCATCAACCCAGATAATTTCTGCAACACCTTGAACACAATTCAACTCATCCAAAACTGATTGGCACTGATAACCAATAAGCAACACAGAAACAGGAAGCGATTTATCATCATCCTTAATCTCAAATGCCGCTTTAATTGCACACAGCGTCCCTACAGCCAACGATTGGTTGTCATGCTCTGCGAGCACAAGTGTTGCTAATGGTCGGTCTTCCATGGTCATGCCTCATATAACACGTCAGATCCATTACTTGAGCTTAGTCCACTTCACGTTAACGTCAACTGAGCTATAGTTTTCTGTATGGAAACCAAAAACCTGTCACGCAGATGACGATAATAGAAAGGAAGCATAGAGATGGAACGAGAATGCATGGAGTTTGATGTCGTGATCGTGGGGGCCGGACCTGCAGGCTTAAGCGCCGCTTGTCGGCTAGCTCAACTCAGCCAAGACAGTGAAGGTGACGCACTTTCAATTTGCGTTGTAGAAAAAGGCTCAGAAGTGGGCGCACATATTTTATCTGGCGCTGTTTTTGAAACTAGTGCCTTAGATGAGCTTTTCCCCAATTGGAAAGAAATGGAGGCCCCGCTAGCAGCCTCGGTTCAACGAGATAATTTCCTTTATCTTACTACTGAACAAAACCATATTCGCGTTCCCCACTTCCTTACACCGCGTCCAATGATAAATGGCGAGAATAATTACGTAATTAGCCTTGCCAACCTTTGCCGTTGGCTCGCTAACCAAGCAGAAAATCTTGGGGTGGAAGTTTTTCCGGGCTTTGCCGCTGCAAGCATCAATTATGATCAGACTGGCGCCGTGACAGGCATTAACACGAGCGATATGGGACTAGATAAGAACGGCCAGGCCAAACCTAACTTTGAACCAGGTATCGAGCTAAGGGCAAAATACACCCTTTTTGCTGAAGGTTGTCGCGGACATCTGGGTAAAGAACTTATTCAAAGGTTCGACCTAGACGCAGGAAAGCAACCACAGCACTACGCGCTTGGCCTAAAAGAGATATGGGAGTTACCCACTGACAGCAAGGATGTATCTGGCAGTGTTATCCACGCCGCTGGCTGGCCCTTGAGTGAAACAAATACCACAGGCGGCGGTTTTCTCTATCACATGGAGAACAACCAAATCGCCGTCGGGCTTATTGTCGACTTGAATTACAGCAATCCTTACTTGAGTCCGTTTGACGAATTTCAACGCTTTAAGCACCATCCGGCTATTGAACCACATTTGAAAGGTGCTCAACGCATCGCTTACGGCGCAAGAGCCATTGCGAAAGGTGGACTTTCCTCTCTGCCGAGACAGCAATTCCCTGGCGGTTTATTGATTGGTTGTGATGCGGGGACTTTGAACGTCGCAAAAATTAAAGGCAGCCACACAGCAATGAAGTCCGGAATCATTGCAGCAGAAGCGGTACATACGGCCCGACAAACTGGAGCTTCTGAGCCAGACTACCAGTCGTTGTTTGAATCATCATGGTTGTATGACGAACTCGCCGAAACGCGTAACTTTGGCGCGAACATTCATAAGTTTGGCAGCATACTTGGCGGTGCTCTTTCGACTTTTGAACACAACCTGTGGCAACCACTGGTTAAGAAGCCGTTACCTTGGTCTATCAAGGACTATTCGCACGATCATGAGCAGTTAAAGCCTAAACAAGAGTGCCACCCAATTGCATACCCAAAACCAGATGGTGAAATCAGTTTTGATAAGCCTTCGTCGGTATTTTTGTCGGGAACACAGCACGAAGAGAATCAACCTTGTCACCTGGTTCTGACTTACCCTCACATTCCAATTGATGTGAATTTAGGTATGTATGACGAACCAAGTCAGCGCTATTGCCCCGCTGGGGTTTACGAAGTGGTGGAAGTGAACAATAAGTTGAAGTTTCAGATAAATGCCGCCAACTGTGTGCATTGCAAAACCTGTGACATCAAAGATCCTTCACAAAACATCACATGGAAAGCACCAGAAGGCGGCGGTGGACCGAGCTATCAAAACATGTAGATACGTTAGTATGTTGACGATCTAACAAATGGATAAACAAACCGATTGGCAGAGCCTCATTACTCCTGCCAATCGGCAAAATGATCAAGCAAGAAGTCGATAGCCAATCGCGCTCGTAGTGGCAGAAAGTGACGATTCTGATAAACAATCCAGCTGCTGTTACCACTTCCCCAATAGGGCTCTAGGATTGGCACCAAACGACCAGACGAAATAGCACCGTTGAAACTGCTCTTCGGTAAGTACGCCACACCTAATCCTTCTGCACAGGCTTGCAAGACCGTGTGTGCGTTATTGCTCTTCCATCTGCCCTGCACTTTTACGCCATCTAAAGGCTTGCCGTCTTTTTCAAACAACCAAACGTCCTTATTGGCAATAATGCAGCTATGACGCTTGAGTTGCTCTGGGTGCGTTGGTAAACCATGTTCATCGAGATAACGCTGACTGGCTGCCGCTGCCATGGGACGATCCACCAGCTTTCTCGCAACCAAGCCTGAATCACTCAACCTGCCGTAACGAATGGCAAAATCGAAACCATCTTCAATAAAGTTGACCATGCTGGTGTTGAAGTTAATTTCAACCGTGAGATTAGGATGTTGCTTGGCAAACGCCATCAAGGCAGGCGCTACATGGTTCTCAGAAAACGCACCAGCGGCACTCACGCGTAACGTACCACTCAACTGAGTTTGCTGCGTGGTGAGCTGTTCATTGGCTTGCTGAAGCCCAATCACCAATTCTTTACACTGCTGATAATACGCTTGCCCCGCTTCCGTTAGACTCACCATTCTTGTCGAACGGGCTAACAAAGCGACACCTAATCGCTCTTCTAATCTTGTGACTTGGCGACTGACATGACTGGTACTGCAACCTAACTGTTTTGCCGCTGCAGAAAACCCTAAGCTCTCAGCAACCGTAACAAACTCATTGATGCCTTCAAAACTGTCCATACTTACCTTTGCTATATAGCAATAATGTTTTGCCAATTAATCGTATTATCACTTATTTGTTTAGCAATTAGTATGAAGGTGTTCAACAAATACACGTAAGCCAAAAAGGAAACCATCATGAAGAAAGTACTCATCATTGTGACGAACCATGCGACTCTTGGTGAAACTGACCAAGCAAACGGAACTTACGCGCCAGAGCTCACTCATGCCCTTAGCGAGCTACTAGGTGCAGGCTTCGATTACGACATTGCCTCTATCAAAGGTGGACAAGCACCACTGTACGGAACCGACATCGAAGGCGACGCAGTCAACGAGAAAATTTTGGCGGATGATGATTTCCAGAACCGCATCAACAACACGATTCCAGTATCACAAATCAACGGTGACAACTATGATGCGATCTTCTATCCGGGTGGCTTTGGTCTTCTTTCAGACCTAGCGAGCAACGAAGATTTTGCCAAGATTTCCGCAAAACACTATGAAGATGGCGGTATTGTGGCAGCAGTTTGTCATGGTCCGGGCGCTCTTCTTCCTATCACGCTTAGCAATGGCGAGAAGCTACTTGCGTCTAAATCAGTGACAGGTTTCACTCGCGAAGAAGAGATCGACTTCGGCACCATCAACGATATCCCATTCCTATTGGAAGAATCTCTTGCACGCAGCGCAGCGCGCTACTCTAAAGTGCAACCTTGGCAAGAGTTTGTAATTGTGGATGATCGTGTCATCACAGGTCAAAACCCAACGAGCGCACACGGCGTAGGCAGAGCGATTGTTGAACACCTAGCTTAAACGCGCCGGAAACGACAACCATCCTAGAAGAGGAAAGCGTGCTTTGTCATGCTTTCCCTTGCTACAGGCGATCGCAAGATGCGCTTATACTTCTTCCCCTGCCTCGTCCTCTTCTACGATATCTGTTTCTTGGCTCGCCTCTTCCAGCCATTGCTGTAAAGATTCACTTGCTAGCACCTTCTGTTGGTATGCTTTGGCACCTTCCGATAGCTCGATGCCGTAAGTTTGGAAACGCAATGCCACAGGTGCATACATAGCATCTGCAATCGACCATTCTCCAAATAACCAGCCGTTGGGATACAGCTTGGCTTGCTCTACCCAAATGGCGTCAATACGAGCAATATCTTTAAGCGCACCCTTCGTTAAGTCGACTTTTCTGTGTGCGCGGATGTTCATTGGGAGTTCGTTTCTTAAATCAAAGAAACCCGAATGCATTTCTGATGCAATGGCGCGTGCTTTAGCTCGTTCTGCGGAGTTGCTTGGCCAAGCTTTACCTTGTAAATATTGCTCGTTAACGTATTCCAAAATCGCTAATGAATCCCACACGGTTGCGTCACCATCCACCAAGGTAGGTACTTTCGCGGTTGGTGTAATACCTTCCAAGGTCTTATAAAAATCTTCTGTGAATAATTTGAGCTTGGTGACTTTCACATCCAGTTTGAATTGAGAAAAGATCAACCATGCGCGCAGTGACCAGCTTGAGTAGTTTTGATTAGCAATAAACAGTTTCATGACGCCTCCATGCGGTTCGTGTTTTGATTACCCATTCACAATATCTGATTGTATTTAAGGGGACTAACGGATAGTTTTGATGGAACACTTCAACAAAAACGATGGATGAGTTTTAGATATGGATATCGATGCGTTACGCAGCTTTCTGGCTTTTGTCGAAACGGGAAGTTTCACTCGTGCAGCCAAGCAGATCAATCGCACCCAATCCGCGTTCAGTGCGCAAATGCGTAAGCTAGAAGACGAACTCAGCGTCAGTTTGTTTGAAAAAGAAGGTCGCAATCTTGTCTTAAGTGAAGCGGGATTAGCACTACGCTCTCACGCAGAGCAATTGGTTAGCTTGCACAATCAAGCACTGAAACAGGTGAAACGTTATGAAAATAAGCGTCCTCTTCGCTTAGGTTGCCCAGAAGATTACAACGACAATATCTTGCCTAAAGTCATCCGCGTATTACAGCGATCTGAGCCCACATGTTCGATTCAGGTCTTTAGTGAGCCGAGCATCACCTTGAGAGAAAAACTTGATGAAGGAAAGCTAGACGCCGCTATTGTGACAAGAGCACCGGATAGTGAAGAAGGTTATTGGCTAGCGAGCGACAAAGGCGTGTGGATTGCTCATCCTGATTTTGACATTGAGAACGCCCAACCTCTCCCTCTCGCCCTATTCCAAACCGACTGTAAATACCATGCGGCAGCAGTAGACGGATTAACCAAACGTGGCACTCCTTATCAACTACTGGCATGTTGCAATACGGCTTCTGCACAACGAGCAATTGTACGTTCAGGCATGGCTATCGGTGCGATGGGCAGTATTAGCGTTAGCGAGGATCTTAAGATCTTAGACGATATGCCATCGCTACCTTCCGTGGATATCGTTTTGGTCACGGGCGTCGAGCCTCATCCGATACTGGATAAAGAATGCTTGGCGCAATTGGTTGAGTTAATGGCTTAACCGGATTAGCTAGCCAATCACAAAGTTAAATTGGCCAGTTAATCGCCCGTCGGTTCGTATGGTTTCAAACTGTAGATAATCTCGGGCTTTGCCACCCCACCATTCATCACCAGTATTGCCTTTTAAGTACAACTGAGTGGTCAGAAGCTCTTGGTTATCCCGCCACAACTTAACGTGAATGTGCGGTGGACGAGAGGCATAAGGCACGGGGTACAAAGTCTGGAATAAGTAGCGACCATCCGATTGAGTTTCTACCGCGCCAAAACCTGCAAAGTGAGCATCAAACTTATCATTATTTGGCTGCTTAGGATGATCGTAAATCCCCTGCCCATCGCATTGCCAGATTTCTACTTTGATACCCGAGACAGGGTTTCCCGATGTATCTACGACTTTACCTTGCAACACGATAGCTTCACCGACCAAACCTTCTGTTTGCAGAATCAAGTTTTGACGAAGAGGAATGTTCACTACTGGATAAAATGGCCCTTCAGTTTGTGCTGGCGTTGGCCGCATTGGTGTTTTCGCTTTTAAAGAGGGGACGAACAACAATGTCCACAGCGCTAAAAAGTGTCTTCTTTCCATGGTGCCACCAATGCAATTACGTTGAATTAAGTTTGGTGGAACTTGAGGGATTTGCCATAACGAATATAAAAAATGCCCCTGCAAGAGAGTCATTTGCAGAGGCACTGTGAAACTAAGTGATGAGTGTTGATTGAAGGTTTATGCGGCTTCGAACGCCAATGCTTTCTTCTCTACCTGACGGAAAATGAGAGTCAGCACACCATTTACCGTTAAATAAAATGCGCCTGCAATACCAAATACCGTCAACGTGTCGTAGGTTTGTGCGTTAATGCGTTGCGCGTAGCCCATCAGATCCATGATCGTAATCGTGCTTGCTAGTGACGTACCTTTGAAGACCAAAATCACTTCGTTCGAGTAAGCCGGAACCGCACGACGAATAGCGTATGGCAGCAGCACTTTTAGTGTTGCGGTTTTGTTCATACCTAATGCACGACACGCTTGCCATTGACCAGAAGGAATCGCGTTAAACGCTCCTTTGAACAACTGAGTGCTGTATGCAGCGGTATTGAGTGCTAGCGCTAACATCGCACAGAACCAAGGTTGGCTTAACCATGTCCAGAATACACTTTCTCTTACGGCATCAAACTGACCCGGACCGTAGTACACCAAGAAGATCTGTACCAGCAAAGGCGTACCTGTGAACAAGGTGATGATGCCACGACTTACCCAATGCAAACCCGGAGTACGTAGGATCAGAGTCAGCGTCATCATCAGAGCTAAAAGACAGCCCACAACCAAGGAAGCGGCGGTCAATTGGAGGCTAGTGCCTAAGCCATCCAGCATTTGCCAAACGTGTTGTTCGTTCATGCGGTCGCCTCCTGTCCCATGCTCATGCCTTGAATTGAGAACTTCTTATCAATCAGTTTGACGGCACGTTGTGTAATCAAAGTAATGCCTAGGTAAATCACCGCAGCGGTTGCGTACCATGTAAACGCTTCATGCGTCGCTGCAGATGTTAGCTGCGCTTGTTTCAACAAATCCGTTACGCCAATCAGTGATACAAGCGCGGTGTCTTTCAGCAGAACCAACCATTGGTTAGTTAAACCTGGTAGTGCGTGTCTTACTGCTTGTGGTAAAACAATGCGAACGAAAGCGTGTGCTTGACTGATGCCGAGTGCACTTGCTGCTTCTCTCTGCCCTCTTCCAACGGCTTTTAATGCACCACGTAGAGTTTGAGAAGCGTAGGAAGCGAAGATCAATGACAACGCCACCACGCCAGACAAGAACGGGCTAACTTCAATAAAATCGCCGGTGATTAAAAACAGAACCTGCGTCGAACCAAAATAGATGAACAACACGACAAGGATTTCTGGCAAGCCACGTACAATCGTCACAAACGCCGTCATTGGCCATTTAACGAAAACGCGGCGAGACATTTCACCACTGGCGAATACCACTGCCAGAATCAAACCGACTAAAAGGCTTGTAAAGGCTAGCTGGACAGTCATCCAACTAGCTTGAACAAGCGATAAAGAGTAACCCGTTAGTGCCATATTACTTACCGAAGTACTTGTTGTAGATTACGTCGTATTCGCCGTTCGCTTTCACTGTTTTCAGTGCCGTGTTCAGCTTGTTCACTAGCTCGTCGTTACCTTTGTTTACTGCGATACCGAAACCGTTACCGAAGTATTTAGGGTTAGTAACGTGCTCACCTACGTACGCTAGGTTGTCTTCTTTCTTGAACCATTCCGCTACGACTGCTGTGTCACCGAATACAGAATCAATACGGCCATTCTTCATATCGATGAATGCGTCCTGGTAGCTTGAGTAAGGAACCGCTGTTACGCCTGGCATTTGCTCAATCAGGTAGCTTTGGTGTGTTGAACCGTTTTGAACACCAACACGCTTACCTTCTAGTGCTTTTTGATCGGCCACTTTTTCTTTGATAGAAACAAACGCTGCTGAGTTGTCGTAGTAAGGGTCAGAAAAGTTCACTTGCTCCAAACGCGCGTCAGTAATATCCATTGCAGAGATAGCCGCATCGTAACGCTTGAATTTTAATGCAGGGATCAGGCTGTCAAAAGATTGGTTGTGGAAGGTGCATTTTGCTTCCATTTCTTTACATAGTGCGTTCGCCAGATCCACATCAAAACCTTGGATTTGGTTGTTTTCATCCATGTATTCGAATGGGGCGTACGTCGCTTCCATCGCAAATTTGATCTCTTCTTGTGCTGCTGCGTTCGCTGAGACAAGTCCGATTAGTGAAGCTAGTAGAATCTTTTTCATTGCAATACTCCGTGTGTACTTAGTGGGCTGACACTCGCAATGACAGCCGAGCTTATCTGTTAAATAGACTGAACTTTAAAAACGTGATTTAGTGATTTAAGTAGTCAGCAAACTGGGCGGTTTGCGGGTTAGAAAACGAATCATTTGTGCCGTGCTCAACGATGTGTCCTTTTTCTAAATACAGTACGTGGCTAGCGATTTTCTTGGCGAAATCCACTTCGTGCGTCACAACTACTTGTGTAATTCCGGTTTCGCTTAAATCTTTAATAATCTTAACGACTTGGTTAGTAATTTCCGGATCAAGCGCAGCGGTCGGTTCATCAAAAAGCAAGACTTCCGGTTTCATCATCAACGCACGAGCAATCGCCACACGTTGTTGCTGACCACCAGAAAGTTGCATCGGCCATGCATCCGCTTTGTCTGCCAAATGCAGCGTCGCAAGAATTTGCATTGCCTGCTTCTTCGCTTCTTCTTTATCCATGCCAGCGACTTTTACCGGAGCCTCAATCAGGTTCTCCATCACTGTCATATGCGGCCATAGGTTGTACTGTTGGAACACCATGCCCACTTTACGACGAAGCGCTAAACCTTGCTTCTCTTTGATTTCAGTTGAAAAGTCGAATGCGTCATTAGCGATGTTTAACTGGCCGTTATCCGCTCCTTCAAGAAGGTTAAGAACACGTAGTAGAGAGCTCTTCCCTGCACCACTCGGACCGAGTAACACCAGTGTTTCGCCGCTTTCACACTTAAAGCTGACATCGTGAAGCACTTGTGTCTCACCATAGGATTTATTGATTCCGCTTACCTGAATAGTCATGCTGACATACCGCATTAATTGTCACTTGGCATTTATATTACTCAAAAGGATTTTTTATGCAATAAAAATGTATAAAAATTAATTTTGTTAAATTTTTGTATGATAAGCAATCAATACAACAGAGAATATGACTGGTTTAATCAGTTGGTTTTAACTGAAATTGTTGATGAAAATCCAACAATATGATGGCAATCGAAATAAGGTTAAAATTCTGGTTACTTTTGTGCTTGTGTAGACGGAATTTTGAGTCTTTGAACGTACTACACCCGACGCAGACCTTCTCATTTTTGCCGGGCTTCCCCCCTCGATTTCCGGTAAAGCCTTCTATCGACGGGTTCCTGATTAGGACTTTGTGAATGGACTATAATTTCTCTTTGTATTCTGGCCCTTAATTCGAGTCATCTAAGTATGAGTGAGATAACCCCATGTTGAAGTCGCATTGTTTTTCTCTCATTGCACTTGCTTCTCTGAGCTTACTTTCTATACCCAGCGTTTGGAGTAGAACATCAATCGTGTTACCTGGATTGCATGAACAGGGTATTGATCTTCAAGATAAGCCTATCTCTGCTGTTGCTACACGTGAATGGGAACTGGATCATGCTGATATCGTATTCGGCGCTTACGAAAGTAAAAGTCATAATGAGCGTGTACAAGCACTTGGTTACATGCACAACCAAAAGCTGGAACTTAACTCAGGTTGGCTGGAAAACGATATACGTAACCAAACAGAACTGAATGGAATTGACTACGAAGATTTCTTTCTCCACTTTTCTGAAGACACTATCCTAGCTGAAGTCGACTCAAGCCATGGTGAAAATACATTACTCAATCGAAAACCGATGATCGTTGGCTATACCGCCAGCGCTGACCACGCCGGCTTTTGGCTATATCAAACACCGCCATGGGATGCTGACGTATTTGGTCAGGCGAATAATGATGGTGCGCTCTATGTTTATCACTCAGAGAAGTTCGACCGCTTAACCTTTACGTTTTCTCAGTTTGCTCAAGGCGGCAGCTTCACGATTGAATACCCTTCTGCTATCGACTCGTTTAGTCGGGTAACTGAATGGAAAATCTTCGCGATTAAAAAAGACAAAACTGAGAACATGACTAAAAACCAAACAGTAAGCTGGTCTGTTCCTTTGGATTGGGTTCGCGCTACAACGCATGATGGTAGCGGAAAAACTTATGGTGGCGGTCAGTACTTTGGCTCCACCTTTTTACGCGACGGCGGCCGCCTTTACGTTGCGAAAATTACTTGGCATGACGACAACATAGAAAACCGCCCACGTCTCGAAAACATTCAACTCAAAGATAGCTTCCCTGCCGTCAATATCTCAGGAGCACCAACGGAGACACCGGAAGGCCAAACCATTCAACGCTGGCGTAAAATTCGTGGCTTCGACAAATCTGCAGATCGAAACCAAGACAATTATCTTTCTTGGAATGAATACAAAAACCGTTCGAATAAGAATGCAACGGCCCGATTTCGTTGGGAGTCACGGGTTATTCCATTTGGTCGTATGTGGAATCAAACCTCTTCTTGGGCATTGACCAATCTCGGTAATCCCGTTTTTACCAATACAATGCGCCACTATTACCAAGCTGAATGGGCGAAACAAGGTTTAAATGGTGCGTACAACGACGATACGAATAAGTTACTCGGTGCAAATCAGTTCTACATATATTCCGGAGGCACAGTGGATGAACTTGGTTTGGTGGCGGGTAGCCAAGCTGCTGACGATGCTTACAAAGCGCAATTCTCGGCGTTCTTGAATAAACTGGCAACGCTGGATGAAGATGCGTTAATTGGCCTCAACATAGGTACGGCAAACTTATTCGGTCGTAATGGGCAAAACCACTTGGTTAACGCTGGCTCCTTGTACTTGCGCGAGCACTACCTTTTCCCTGCTACCGGCTTTAGTGGCTATGCTGGCTTGGCTAAATTTTGGGATAACTCTGCACTCGCCAAAGCGGGTCAGAAAGTGATTTATCAAGCGACCACGCGTTATGGTCGAGTTCAATACTTTGGCAACACTGAGGATAACTGGAAACAGGACCAATACTCTGCACTAGCGGTGTTCTACTTAAACTATCACCCTGAGCGCAGTTACTTTAATCAGTGGAACAATGGCTACTTATATGGAAGTAATAACACAACAGGTGACAACTTCTGGAAAGCAGGCGTACCAAAGAATATTGCTTATCAACCTAGCACCTTGCTTGCCGTTGATTTGGGAGAGCCTGCCAATCAAACACCAGAGGGATATCAGGCGACTCCGGTAATGATGTCCACCAGCACGCCCTATCCTGCCGATTACACAGTCATTGGAGATGCTTCTATGAGCAAAGTGGCTCATCCTGACTTGCCCAATGGCTCTATCGATTTGTTACCAACCCATACGTACTTTGCGTATCACTCAGACGATACGGTAGTGATGCATGGCCCTACAGAGATGGTGTTAGCCCGAGAATTCACCAAAGGCAGAGTTCTGTATCGAACTGATTTCTTTGGCAAGAATATCGATTATTTCACCTCACCGAAGATGACAATCGCGCTTCCAGAGCCTATGCGACCTGTAGATCAAGACGGTAACATCGGCGACTATGTTTCTCATATTGAGATTGGCGGCTACGAAGGAGTGTTCTTGCTACATTAACTCCCTTTCAACCCCTCTCACCAAACGCTTCATAAATCGCCGTTTTTATGCTCAACGTCACTGAAAAAAACTTGTTCACTGAATCTTTATAAACCGATGTATATACTGAAGTAAATGACAACGACAAGGAAATTCAGTCACATGAAGACGACACCTTCAATGCTCTCTGTTCTGCTGCTATCAGCATTATCTACTCATGCAAATGCGGACGAATGCGGAAAAATAACCATCGCAGACATGAATTGGAATTCGGCAAGCTTAATGGCGCACATCGACCAATTTGTCTTAAATGAAGGCTACCAGTGCGATGCGGAATTGATCCCTGGTGATAGCGTTCCTACAGGCACCTCTATGATTGAAAAGGGACAGCCTGACGTTGCGCCAGAGTTATGGACAAACGGTATTAAAGAAGCACTTGATAAAGGGATTGAGGATAAACGCTTGCGCATCGCTAGTGAATCGCTTGTCAATGGTGGTGAAGAAGGGTTTTGGGTTCCCGCCTATCTGGTAAAACAGTATCCAGAACTCGCGACGATAGAAGGCGTCATCAAGCACGCCAAACTATTTGAACACCCAGAGGATGATGACAAGTTCGCGTTCTATAGCTGCCCTGCTGGTTGGACATGCCAAATCACCTCCGGTCACTTGTTTAATGCATTAGGGTTAAGTGAGCACGGCTTTGAGATGGTTGACCCAGGCTCTGGCGCAGCACTAGCTGGCACCATCGCTAAAGCCTATGACCGCAAAATACCTTGGTTTGGTTACTACTGGTCACCGACTCCCGTATTGGGCAAGTATGATATGGTCAAAGTGGATTTTGGTAGCGGAACAGATTTAGAAGAGTATCGCAACTGTACCACTCAGCCTGATTGCACTTCACCAAAAGTAACAATGTACCCACCTTCTCCAGTTCGCACAGTAACAACGGAGGCGTTTGCGAGCAAAGAACCCCAAGCATTCGCGTACTTGCAGAAACGCGGATTTACCAACGAGCAAATGAGTGAAATGCTGGCCTGGATGGAAGATAACTACGCGGACGGTGAAGAAGCGATGTTTTACTTCTTTAATACCTACCCTGACTTGTGGAAAGGCTGGGTATCTGAAGACGTCGCGGTGAGAATCGAAAAAGCGCTTTGATGATTAATACTTCGAGTGCCACAAATCATTTAACCTCCCATACCGTTTGAATAAACGGCATGGGAGACTCGTCAACGACTCGTTAATACATGGTGTGACCATTCAATGTTTCTTTAGGGATCTCTTGCAGAGCGTCCCAATGTTCAACAATCTTCCCATTATGATCAAAACGAAAGAAATCCATTGTCACGTATTCAATATCATTAGGCCATGTTTGGTGAGTGTGTAGTGCCACCAAATTCCCTTCAGCAATAGCTCGCACAAACGTAATATCTTTATCGGGATACTCGTTTTGCATCCGCTCAAAATACTCGATAAAAGCCTCGGGGCCATTTCCAACTAATGGATTGTGCTGGATGTACTCATCACCTACGTAGTCTTCAACTGCCTTTCTTGGATTACCTCTATAGGCGGTTTCGTAAAACGCAATGGCATTTCTTTTATTCTCTTGCAGAACCATTTTTCTTACCTGTGTTGATCCATCTTGCGGATAACGGTAATCATAGTCTTTGAACTTCAGAAGTGACCAAACTTCGCGCACAAAAAAGGCCGCTAAAGAGCAGCCTTCATCACTTCTACTTGGAATCATCGCCTTTCATCGCTTAAACCACACCACCAGCACCGAGCATAGAACGCTCACTGTTCTCCACCAGCAACGCGGTTGCGGTTTGTTTCAGCGTTTCCCATTCTTGGTCTTCGACAAAGATACCATTTTGCCAAGAAGCTTGTTGCGTACGGCTTAACTCATCGCCTTCAATGTGGGTGGTATATCCTTGTGCACTTTTCTCGATATCGAAATCGTTCACGGAGAGCTCGATAACCATACTATGCAAATCCGTATCATGCCCATCAAACTGATCCGAGAAAAAGACTTCTGGTGCGATTCGTCCGCGGTTTAACACATAAAGCGTTCGCTTGGGACTAGAGCCATTGACCCATTGTGCACGGCACGCAATGCCTTTCGCAGAGAGCTTCAACAACTCACTGAAACCCAACCAACGGTTATGACACTGTTTCAACGTAATGGTAATCGACTTACGGTTGATCATTTTCTCGAGCGCGAAATCCAACACCGCGGGTAAATGACACGCCACACTCCCGTTGTGCAGTTCTACCTCTATGCTTGACGGTGTGCTGTTGGTCACCGATACGGCGCAGTCTGAATCTAACCCAAGAAACAGACTGGCGTTATTAAAATGGCGAACTCCATGTAAGCCAACCATTTGCAAGTCCGCCACCATGTTCGCAATGACATCCGCCTCACCACAGTGACGGCGCATGCCAAGAAATGCCTTATTAACCGCGGCCACCAATTCGTTGTGAGAGACGATCATAATGCAAATCCTCCATTGATTTTTTGATTATCACTTTGCGCAATTTCGTCACGCGGCGGCATGCTAGGGAAAATCCATGTGTCTGCCAGTTTAGGGGCGTGAATTTCATCTAACAACGGCGCACCTTGGAAGAAAGTTACTCGAACCCAACGATCCGAGCGCGGATCAAACTTAGTCGCACCAAAGATCGCCAATTTACAGCGCAGTAAGTGCATTGGTAACGCATCTTTACGCAGCACATTCATTTGAATATCCCCCATCGCACGGTTGCCTAACGTCCATACGCGACGTGTGATCGAACGATAAGCCGGTTTTTGCAATAGAAACTCTGCTACGGACATTTCTACATCACAGTCAAGCAAGGCCTGGTACAAGCGATTCACTTGTCTGCCAATATCAAGCGGCAGTTCTTTTTCTTCTCCAGCCTCTTCCCCGCGAACACCAAGCCTTGGCTCTTCTTTATCTTGTGAGCGATACCAGAACCAGTAGTTGTTCTCGGCTAGTGAGTAATCCGCATCAATCGCCCAGCGGTACTTGCTTTGCAACACTTCCAGTAAATCTTGGATCTTTTTCCCGCCCGGAATAGATAACGTTTCATCCGTATTCATTTGGCTAGCAAATTCATCCACTAAAGATGGGTAGAGTTCGATCAAGCAAGAGGTGAGGATTTCTTGGGCTTCCACACTCATTGTTTTCTTATGCTCGACCAAACTCGCCCAGTTCGGATGTAATGCCATTAACGTTGTTAGCTCCGATAGCAGTTGTTTGATGTCTGCTATCGCTTGATGATTGAGCCTGTCTTGATGTTCATTAATGGTGATGACTTGCTCTAAATGACGCTGTGCTTTTTGCAGCAATCCTTGCAAAGGATCATGGAACGACGCTTCACACGGCATCGCAAAGACTCGCGCTACCGCACGTTCGCGAGAGGTCATCCATTGGTCAACAATACACGGGTGATTAATCAAGTATGGAGCCATGCCTAAGCCAGTAGCATTACCGACACCAAGGTAGCGCTGCAAGCCACGATGCAAAGCCACCGCGTTGTCGCCACCTTGTTGAAGTGCCAGATAGTGCACCCAATCTAGGCTGAATTCACGCAACATATATACGGCACACATTTGCGCACTAAAAGACTGGCTGAAATCTGAGTTATTCTCTAACAGTTTGAAGTCGGCGATACCAAACTTTCCGTTACCATAAACAGCTGTGGTACGCAGGATATAACCCACTTCCGCTAATTCTTTCGGCTCAGGCTGCTCGCCTTGAGAAAGCGCGCTAACAATGTGCTCAAACACGCGCACACTTTTGTTTGCGCGAGCAAGAACAAGTACGTTGTTTGGATTACGTCCCGCTTCTTGCAGCGGTACATTTTCTCGCAATCTTTCCAACAAAGTAACATCAACATAGCCTTGAACCAGTGCAAATGTGACGTCCCACTTTTCAGCAATTACGCGATCATTACGCTCGTCGTCGGCAATTTCATCACAGAATACCACCAAATGATAAACGTGCTCTGGCGTGGTCAATTTGTAAATCACATGACCATAACCACGAGGACAAAGCTGCCACTCATGCTTGGTTACTTGCCAGTTTTGGCTTGCCATATTACGAATCAGACTGCGAACAAAGCTGATTCGGTTTTGGTGCATTGCGCCAAGCCTTTCGGCTGCCATGACAATCGCTGCATCGCGCATAGTTGCTTCCGTATAAGTAGAACGATGTGCATCCATTTTGCTCACCACCTATTTGTTATTGTAAGAATACTAGGGTTTGTGCGGATGCAGGAGGAAAACACCCGCACAAGCTCCACGTTGTTTGAATTAGATAATTGTTATAGCCCTTGCTCTTTCGCCATTTTGATTGCGATTTGCGGCGCATTCCAAAGTGACGGTAACAGAATCAACGAAACCGGAACCGCGGTAATCACAATGAAAGATTGCAGTGCAGAGATGCCACCAGAGCCAAGAGAAATCAGGATCAATGCCGTCACACCCATCATTACTCCCCAGAAGGTACGGATGATCGCATTCGGCTCCGTTTCACCACTGATCACGACACTGATTGTGTAGGTCATTGAGTCGCCCGTCGTGACGATGAAGATCGTGGTTAAAATCAGAAATAGAATTGAAGTCAGCATTGGCATTGGTAGTTGCTGAGTCACCGCAAGCAAAGCACCTGGCAGGTTAAAGCCTTCGAACGCCGCACTCACGCTACCCGGTTCAGCAATTTCAAACGCAAGACCTGAGCCGCCCACAATCGTGAACCAAAAACAGGTGGTTAACGGAGCCACAATACTGATGGTGGAAATAACTTGGCGAATAGTTCGACCACGGGAAATACGCGCAATAAAGATTGCCATCATCGGACCATAACCCAGGAACCAGCCCCAGAAAAATACTGTCCACCAACTTAGCCAACCTTCGTCACCGCGATAAGTCGCCATTGGGATAAAGTTATCCAACATGCTTCCTACACCTTGAATGTATCCGTTAAAGATAAAATTCGTAGGGCCAAAAAACAGGATGTAAACCATCAATGCCATTGCCAGAATCACGTTGTAACGACTAAGCAGTTGCATGCCTCGGCTTAATCCACTGAGTGCTGACAAGGTGTAAAGAGCAATCGCAAACAAGATGATGATAAGCTGAGTGGTAAAGCCATCAGGAATATCAAACAGCGCATTTAACGCGTAGCTAACCTGCAAGCCTAGAAACCCAATTGGCCCGATGGTGCCTGCGGCTACCGCGATAATGCAGCACGCGTCAATCAATGCACCGAGTTGGCCTTTAAGTGCTTGTTCGCCCAAGACTGGGTAAAGCAAAATACGGGGTTTTAGTGGTAAACCTTTGTCGTAATGCAGGTGCATCACCACGATCGAAGTTAAGCTACCTACAATCGCCCAAGCCAGAAAGCCCCAGTGCATAAAGGATTGCGACAACGCATTCACCGCACCTTGCTGCGGGTTATCTTGCGCGCCGTATAAAGGGGGTGGGCTAACATAGTGTGCGATAGGCTCAGCCGCGGCCCAGAAAACGCCACCACCAGCCAATAAGGTACAGAAAATAATCGCCATCCAGCGGAAAGAATCCATTTCTGGTTTTGCAATCCCGCCCAACATCACCTTGCCTGTTCGCCCTGCAGCCAAGCCAAGACCAATAAGAAAAGTGAGAAGCAGCAGTAACTGCCAGTATGGACCAAATACCTGAACTGCCCAGCCAAAGCCAGCGTTAACGATCGTAGATAACAGCTCGCCGTCATAAAGTGCAATAGCAACGAACAACGCGATGAAACCACCGCTATACCAAAAGGCCGGGTTATTCAGTCCTAATTTGTCCGTCGTGTTTTCTGTTGTTGATGTGTTGTGTTTTGCTTTCGACTTGCCCGATGACACGTTCATCGTGGAAGCTTTCATGCTATTGGTTAAATCAGACATACTCTGGCTCCAGAGGTTCTTTGCAGCAGCCAAAGACTGGCTACAAATGTGAGTTTTACGCCTGCCGTATTGTTATTATGTGGGCAGGCGGTTCCTACTTTGGGGAATGCTATGAAATAGGCTCTAATCCTTCTTTAAGGAAGTTGAACCAGTTTTCACCCAATATTTTTCCAGCCTCAGATTCACTGAATCCGTGACCCATTAATCCGTTGTAGATGTTCTCCATCCCTGCGCTGCCGCAGAACCATGGCAGCGCATCTGGCCATCCCGAGTTACTTGCTGAACCTTCGCCGTAATCCATCGCTTTTGACCAACGACCGTTGCGCATCCACTCCAACACTTGTTGCGGCTGATTTAGGCACAAATCGCTACCGATACCTAAATGGTCGACGCCAAACATGTCTGCGGTTTTCGCTACCATCTGGCAGAAATCATCCAGCGTGCACTGGCTGCCATTTGGCAAATGGAATGGATATAAACTGAATCCAATCAAACCACCGCGCTCCGTCAGTGCTTTGATCACGGTGTTGGATTTGTTGCGCAGTGCGTCATGCGCAAACGTCGGGTTAGCATGGCTGATACAAATTGGACGCGAAGAGAGCTCGATAGCTTCCAACGTCGAACGCTCCGCGCTGTGGGACATATCAATGATCATCCCGACTCGGTTCATCTCTTCAATCGCTTGCTTACCAAAGCGAGTTACGCCGGAATCGTTTTGTTCGTAACAACCTGTCGCCAGTAAGCTTTGGTTGTTGTAGGTCAGTTGCATGATCAGCAGACCTTGGCGGCGCATCACTTCAATCAGACCAATTTCATCATCGATAGGTGAGCAATTTTGCGCGCCGAAGAAGATGCCGACTTTGCCTTCTGCTTTGGCTTTTTCTACATCTGCCATTGAATAAATAGGCATGATGAGGTCCGCATTTTGCTCGAAGCGCAAGTTCCATTCAGCAAAACGCGTTAAGGTTTCGCGCGCAGTTTCGTGGTAGACGATAGTGGCATGAACGGCGGTAATGCCACTCGCCTTAAGCGTTTGGAAATACTCTCGATCCCAATTGCAGTACTGCAATCCGTCAATCACAATCCGTTGTTGGTACATAACCACTCCTTAAACAATTTCTTAGCCTTTCAGTGCGGGTAACTGACACCATCAGCTACCCTGCTGTTCTTAGTAAGGGCGCTGATAAGCGGTTTTCACCACGGTGTAGAACTCTTTGGCGTACTGCCCTTGCTCACGAGGGCCAAAGCTAGATTCTTTACGGCCACCAAATGGGACGTGATAATCTGTACCCGCAGTTGGCAAGTTAACCATGACGCAGCCCGTTTGGACTTGCTGTTTGAAGATCGCGCTATTGCGCAGACTTTGCGTGATAATGCCGCCTGTCAGGCCAAAGCGCGTATCGTTCGCGACTGCAATCGCCTCATCCAAATCAGAAACGCGAATCACGCTTGCCATTGGTGCAAAGACTTCTTCTTGGTTCACTTCCCAGCTGTTTTGTGTGTTCAAGAACAGGGTTGGTGACATATAGTAACCGTCATGCTCTAGGCTCAGACGCTCACCACCGAAAGCCAGCTCCGCGCCTGCTTGGCGTGCATTTTCAATCCACTCAAAGTTCGCATTCAGCTGGTTACCATCAACAACAGGACCCATGAATACGCCCTCTTCCAGTGCGTGACCCACTTTTAATTCGCTCATGCGTTTGATTAGCGCTTCAACATACGCGTCGTGAATTCCGTCCATAACCACAAGACGAGAAGACGCGGTGCACTTTTGACCTGCACCCGAGAATGAGCCTGCGATTGTCGCTTCAACGGCAATTTGAATGTCTGCATCATCTGCCACTACGAGCGCATTTTTGCTACCCATCTCTAGCTGACAACGCACAAAATTTGGTGCCGTTGCCGCTGCAACTTTACGGCCTGTGTCCACAGAACCAGTGAAGCTCACGCCGTTCACATCCTTCGAATTGATAAGGGTATTACCGACTTGCGAACCGCTACCCAAAACGAGGTTAAACGTGCCGGCAGGTAAACCTTGGCGATGGATAATCTCTGTCAGCGCAACGGCACTTGCTGGGGTTAGGTTGGCAGGCTTCCAGACGACGCTGTTACCAAACGCAAGTGCTGGCGCGATTTTCCAAGCCGCTGTTGCTGTTGGAAAGTTCCAAGGAGAGATAATGGCGATAACGCCGACGGCTTCACGAGTAACTTCAACGGAGACACCTGGACGGACGGAAGCAGCGTTATCGCCAATTTGACGCAGAACCTCAGCAGCAAAGTATTGGAAGAATTGGCCAGCACGGTATATCTCACCTCGACCTTCAGCAAATGGCTTACCTTCTTCACGCGAAAGTAAGGTGCCCAATTCGTCACATCGTGCAATGAGCTCATCACCAATCGCTTGTAGCACTGCTTGCTTGCGCTCGATTGGTGTTTTTTCCCACTCTGGCTGCGCTGATTTAGCCGCTTGAATCGCTTGCTCTACTTGCGACACACTCGCTTGTGCGAAATCGCCAATGTTTTCGCTGATATCAGAAGGGTTAATATTGGCGATGGTGTCCATGCCCGATTGCCACTCACCCGCTATATAGAGGGATTTTTCTGCTTGAACATTGTTAATAAAAGTCATGGTTCTTTCCTTGTTCTTCCGATTTGTGATGGCAAGCCACCCACTCACTGATCTCTAATTGTTCTTATTGGATTTATTCTGGTTGGCTTGCCGACGCGTAGACGACAAACTCCACCAACATCTCTTCTCGCGCTAACCCTGCAACCACCATGGCGGCGCGATTTGGGTACGGCGCTTCAAAATATTCCGCGTACACTTGGTTAACGGTCTTTAAGTATTCTCTGTCGGTCACATAAATCAGGACCTGCAACACCGAGTCCAAAGACTCCCCTGCACACTCCAGTGTGTGAATGAGATTGTTAAAGGTTTGACGTGTTTGTGCTTCGATACCGCCTTCCACAACCGCGCCTGTGTCATCAATAGGAATTTGAGCCGTATACAGGGTTCCGTTGTTGACTATCGCCCATTCAAGCGGCGCTTTAGAAGCAAATAGACTGGTTTTAACTGGGTGTTTTTTAGTAGGAGTATTCACGTGCCTTTCAACCTTTGTAACAGCTTTGTTTCAATATGGTTAAATGATGCACATTGACAGGCGATAAATCTAACGGTAAATTTTTGACATTTGATAAATTAAACTTATCACTCTATTTAAAATAACGTAAATAAAGGGATTAAGAGGCATTAGGGATGAGTATTAAGCTTCAACAATTAATGCATTTTGTGATGGTAGTCGAGGAAGGAGGCTTTCGAGCCGCTTCACATCGTGCAAATCGTTCTCAGGCGGCACTGTCCACATCGATAAAAGAGCTTGAAAAAATTCTAGGGCAAACGCTGTTTGAACCCGGAAACAAAACCAAATTGACCCCGTTTGGTGAAGTTTGTCTGCCCAAAGTGGTTCAGTTTCTCAATATCTACAGTGCGCTGGACAACGATCTCAAAGCTGCCGCGGCCGGACAGCAAGGGAGAGTGCGAATTGCGAGCGTTCCTTCTGTTGCAGCGAAACTCATCCCGAGCGTGTTGGGTGCCTTTTGCGAGCAGTATCCAAATGTAGAAGTAAGCTTGATCGATGATAACGCGGCGGGCGTCGAGGCTCGCTTACTCTCCGGTGAAGTCGACTTAGCGCTCGGTAACCCCTCTCACCTCGATGAGGGCGGCATTGACTTTACGCCGCTGTTAGCCGATCCAATAGGCGTGGTGTGTTTAAAGGACAACCCTATTGCGAGTCATCCAGAAGGAATCGAGTGGCAAACTTTGTTGGAACAACCCTTTATCCGTAACGGCACTTGTACACTTCTAGATCCAACCCCAGCAAGAGCTCTGAGTCAGCAAGCGCTCTATTCGGTCGAAAATATTACTTCGCTATTTTCTGTCTTAGAACTTAGGATTGGTGTCACGACCCTACCGAAGCTTGCTTTCCCAACCAATGAAACACGCTTGGTTTGGATTCCGCTTATCGATCCACCACTTGAAAGGCAAATTGGTATATTTACGTTAACCGATCGCACGATCTCGCCTCAAGCTAAAGCATTTCACGATCTTTGTGTGCATTATTTAAACTATCAAAAAGAAGATAAATAATGGTTCGATTAACATGCGGATAATTAAAAGCCTCCATATTCAGAGTGGAGGCTAATTTGTATTTGTGTATTCGCTTCGTTCTATTTTTTGCGACGATTTCGGTTCTTATACACCACGCAAAAGTTACCACGCTTGGTACGACACTTTGAACAACGTTCACAATCTACTGGTGCGCGATTGCCTTCTTTCCAACGTTTGATCAACTGTGGCTCAGCCAATAAAGGGCGTGACACAGCAAAAAATTGGATATCTGTGTTTTCTGCAATTTTCTCAATCGCATCAATGTCGCTCAGCCCGCCGACAGTAATCACCGGTATGCTAACATCCTGACTGATCACGTGACCATATTCGTGAAAGTAACCTTCTTCTTGTAGTGTGTAACCATCGAACGTTTGACCAACAAGTTCGTTTGCTTTGCCGTGAATATTGCCAGACACGACGATCGCATCAACGCCTACTTCTTCAAGTTTCTTACAGACGACGCGAGTTTCATCGAACGTTAAACCGCCGTCAAAGAACTCTGTTGCCGTCAGTTTTACGAGGATGGGAAATTCGCTTCCAACCAGCTTTCTGGTTTCAGAATAAATTTCTAAAAGAAAGCGCATGCGATTTTCTAAGTCACCACCATATTCGTCTTCTCGACGATTATAGTACGGGCTTAAAAACTGGTTAATTAAATAAGTGTGCGCCGCATGAATCTCTACGCCGTCAAAACCAGCGTCTTGAGCACGTTTACTCGCCAATGCGAATGCCTTTACGATGTAGTCTATTTCGTCCTTTGTCATCGCTTTGCCTTGCGTATTTGTACCACGCTCAGGCACGTCACTCGGAGCGAAGATGACACGCTCACCGACGTTATGGGTGGTTTTGGTGCCACCGTAAGCAATTTGCATCACGATTTTAGAATCTTGTTGATGTACTAGCTCTGTTAGCTTTTTGTATTCTTCAATAAAAGAGTCGTTGTAGATCCCCATCATACCTGCGTTGGGTTTCTCTTCTTCAACGATATTGGCATAACCCGTGACAATAAGCCCAACTTCCCCTTTCGCAAGCGTTTCGTAAATATCGTAAAGCTTTACCGTCATGTGACCATCTTCGGTCGCCATGTTCTCCCACGTTGCGCTTCGCACAAAACGGTTCTTTAGGATCATGTTGCCAATGCGGGCTTCGGAAAACAAAATGCTCAAAACCAGTCCTCTTAAAGTTGTCTTTATGTTTTATCTTTTCGCAAGTAAACAAGAACGAAAAAGGAACAGCGATACACGATGTATGGCTGTTCCTTCTCTGAATCCTTGAGACCTGCAAACTACAGGCGCACCTTAATGCCTCGGAGACGACAAAACTTTAATCTGGGTTAATGTTTAGTGAGTTTTTAGATTATGTAAAAAGATGATTCTTAATCGTGTTCATTTCACTGGAGCTAAGATGCTTCCTCACCTACTTTCAGTCGTAAAACTTTTGTATTTCGCTAGCTGGTGATTCAACTCAAACATTCACATTGTTAGTTTGTATGCTGCTATGGGAACTAGCACTCCCCCCAAATGTTTACATTACAAACTATCGATATTGAATTCTCATATGGTAAGTAGAGTTATTGCGCTGTTTATACTTTTTAGCTTAATCGTCGCTATCTCTTGACATTATTACGAGTCAGCGGAAACGCGCGATCTACTATGTTTTACACACTGGTTGTTTTTGCTTTTAGATATGAATACGTGATAGTGAAGCTAGAGGAGGAACAGGAAAAACAGGGAAAATAAAGGACAATAGAAAGTTAAATGACCTTACTTCTAGGTAAGGTCATTCATGCATTCAGCAGCAAAAGATATTGGCGCTTAGCAAACGCTTAGGTTTGGTTGTTACAGAGCTAGAGGAATCAACTCGACGCCAAGCACACCACTAATCCCCATCACCACTAGCAGTGAGACTTTAAACACCGACTTTGACCAAGCGATGTAGTTGTTGTCATCAATGCTGCGAAAGGTCACTTTCGTCCACATAAAGCAAACAACCGCTGCAACTGCTAAGTATTCATACCCTGCTTCACCTAGTAAAAATAACCCCAACGATACTGCTCCAAACGCTACGACATACGCTTTCATGTGTCGATGCGCTTTATGAATGCCTTCTTTAAGTGGCAATACGGGAATCCCGGCTTCTCGGTAGTCTTGCATGCGGAACATGGCAATGGCATACGAGTGCGGCATTTGCCAGAGACAGAACATGGTAAAGAGTAAAATCGCTTCCAAGCTAATGAAGTTTGTTACCGCTAAGTAACCCACCAATGGCGGAACTGCGCCTGAGATACTTCCCACTAAGGTTCCATACACCGAGTTACGTTTGTACCACATCGTGTAAAAGAACACGTAATACACGTAGCCAAGCAACACGACGACAGCGGATAGTGGGTTCACTCGGATAAATAACAGTGCGGTTCCTACCAGCAATAAAGCAAGTGCATAAACAAACGCAATATCGATATTGATGTTGCCTTTCACTGTTTCACGATTTCGTGTACGTGCCATCTTCTGGTCGATATCACGATCGAAAATATTATTCACCACACAACCTGAAGCGATGACTAACCCAACACCAACTAACGTCGTAACGAACAGCATTAGACTGGCTGGTTCTGTTTTTGCGGCGAGGAAGAACCCCGCCGCAACAGAAATCAGGTTGCCGAAAATAATGCCCGGTTTAGTGATAGACAAATAACTTTTCAGCATACCTTGACCTACAACTTCATGTTGACGTTCATGTTGTAGATGATCCATACCGAGCCAGCGATAAGGATAAGTACAACAATGGCGGTAAACATCAGTGATACAAGGTTCCAACGTCCGTCGGATGTTTTTGTTTCCATGTGCAAGAAGTATTTAAAGTGAACAAATATCTGCACTAATGCACATCCAAATAGAATCGCATAGGTCGTTGTATCTGGTAATGATTTCGTCCAAACAAAGTAGAACGGAATTACCGTCAGAATCAGTGAGGCAATAAAGCCTTTCACGTAATCTGACGAACTGGTTTCTACATGTTGATCCATTACATTACCCCCAGTAAGTAAACGATGGTAAAGACACAAATCCAAACGATATCTAGAAAGTGCCAGAATAGGCTTAAGCAGTTAAAGCGCATTGCCATATTGTCGTTCAGACCTTTCGTCGACAGTTGATGATACGCTACCGCTAACCAAATCAGACCAAAGGTTACGTGCAGGCCGTGCGTACCAACCAACGTAAAGAATGCCGATAGGAATGCACTTGTTTGTGGCCCATAGCCTTCTTCAATCAGGTGATGGAACTCATAGACCTCCATACAGATAAAGCCAAGACCAAGCGCGAACGTGACTAACATCCAACGTTTGAGACCAGCAACGTTGTTGCGCTTCATCGCGATAATGCCAAAACCAAATGTGATACTGCTAAACAGAAGCAGCATGGTTTCGACAAACACGAATGGGAGTTCAAAAATGTCTTTACCTGTTGGGCCCGCAATTGAATTGCTCGACAGCACAGCGTATGTCGCGAACAAGGTCGCAAACAGTACACAGTCACTCATCAGGTAAACCCAGAAGCCAAATAGCTTGTTGCCATTCGTGTCATGGTGGTGATCATGGTCGTGATGTGCTGCGATATTAGTTTGCATACGTCACCTCCAGATCATCTTTACTTTCGCTGTCTTTCACTGAGTTTTTCTTCGCTTCTTCAAGCTGAGCTCGACGTTCGGCCTCAATTGCTTTGATCTCTTCAACTTCCACGTAGTAATCCACATCATCGTTATAGCTATGCTGAATACACGTCACGATAATACCGACCAAACTTGCCGCCGCTAGCCACCAGATGTACCAAATCATGCCGAAGCCAAATAGGAGCGACCAAGCCGACACGTAGATGCCTGTTGCCGTGTTTTTTGGCATATGAATACGTTCGTATTCCACTTCTTTAGTTGGATCGAACTCGCCACTTTGTTTCTGGTACCAGAAGGCATCCAGCACATCACCTTTTGGTAGGTGCGCAAAGTTGTAGAACGGCGGTGGAGACGATGTTGCCCACTCAAGAGTACGTCCACCCCACGGGTCACCAGTTAAATCACGATTTTGCTCGCGGTCACGGATACTCACGTAAATTTGGATGAACTGAGACAATACGCCCAGCGCAATCACAACCGTACCTGCTGCGGCAATCGACAACAGTGGGAAGTATTCTGGGTTGATGTCTTGGCTTAAACGACGAGTCATCCCCATAAAGCCCAGCGCATAAAGCGGTAGGAACGCCATTAAGAAACCAATAATCCAAAGATAGAACGCACGTTTGCCCCAAGTTTCATTCATGGTGAAACCGGTCGCTTTCGGGAACCAGTAAGTGATCGCAGCGAAACATCCAAACACCACACCACCGATGATAACGTTGTGGAAGTGAGCGATAAGGAATACTGAGTTATGCAGAACGAAATCTGCACCCGGAACAGCCATTAGTACGCCCGTCATACCACCAACAGTAAAGGTGATCAGGAAACCCACCGTCCACATCATTGGCGTCGTAAAGCGGATGCGGCCTTTGTACATGGTGAATAGCCAGTTGAAGATCTTCACCCCTGTTGGGATAGAAATGATCATCGTGGCAATACCGAAGAAGGCATTTACGTTCGCGCCAGACCCCATCGTAAAGAAGTGGTGTAGCCAAACAACAAAGGCAAGAATCGTGATAACTACGGTAGCCCAAACTAGCGATGTGTAACCGAACAACTTTTTACGTGAGAAGGTTGCGGTGACTTCTGAGAACACACCAAAAATTGGCAAGATCAAAATGTACACTTCTGGGTGACCCCAAGCCCAAATCAGGTTGACGTACATCATTACGTTGCCGCCAAGATCATTGGTAAAGAAGTGCATGCCTAGGTATCTATCCAGCGTAAGCAGAGCGATAGTCACCGTTAGGATTGGGAATGAAATGATGATCAAAATGTTTGCACACAGAGACGCCCAAGTGAAAACTGGCATCTTCATCATTGGCATAGACGGTGTACGCATACGCAAAATGGTCGCAAAGAAGTTCACGCCTGTTAACGTCGTACCAACACCTGATATCTGCAGCGCCCAAATCCAATAGTCGACCCCGACTCCTGGGCTTGCCTCAATACCTGAAAGCGGCGGATACGCTAGCCAACCTGTACGACCAAATTCACCTAAGCCGAGAGACATGTTTGTTAGGATGACACCAACAACAAACAGCCAGAAGCTCAAGTTATTCAGATACGGGAAAGCCACGTCACGTGCACCAATCTGCAATGGCACGATGATGTTCATCAAACCAATGACCAATGGCATCGCTACAAAAAAGATCATGATCACGCCGTGGGCAGTAAAAATTTGATCGTAGTGATGCGGTGGCAAGTAACCTGCTTCACCCGCAGAAGAAAGGAGTTGCTGACTACGCATCATGACTGCGTCAGCAAAACCACGAACAAGCATCACCATCGCTACTGCGATGTACATGAAGCCAAGTTTTTTATGGTCTACTGAAGTAAACCATTCATTCCACAAATATTGCCACTTTCCGGCTTTGGTCACCGCGTAAACTACGGCTAAACCAACCAGCGCCACAACCGCTAGGGTGATGACGATAATAGGTTCGTGGAATGGAACTGAATCAAGAGTTAATCTTCCAAACATTACGATTATCCTTGGTTTTCAGGCAAACAGTTCATTGAACCAGGATGCTGAGTCACAACGTCGGTGAACAAGAACGGAGGAACGCTAGAGAACAAAGTGACTGGCTCTGCGATACTTGGCGCTGCCAGTGAGCTGTATTGCTCCCAATCTTCAATACGATCAGGGCTCGCCTTCACTTTCTGCACCCAATTTAGGAACGCAGCACGATCAGACATTGCTGAAGCTGTGAACTTCATTTGCGAAAAGCCTTCGCCGCTGTAGTTCGATGCAAAACCCTTATAGTCACCTTCGTGGTTCGCTATCAGGTTGAGCTTGGTTACCATTCCTGGCATCGCGTAGATCTGTGTACCTAAGCGAGGGATGAAAAACGCGTTCATGATGTTGTCCGAAGTCAGTTTGAACTGCACTGGCACGTCTTTCGGGAACGCCACATAGTTCACCGTCGCAATGTTTTCTTCTGGATAGATGAACAACCATTTCCAATCGAGTGACACCACTTCGATGGTCATTGGTTTAACATCACTTTCCAAAGGTTTGGATGGCTCTAGTTCATGAGTAGAACGCCATGTGATCGTCGCAAGAATCGCAATGATGATGATTGGAATTGTCCATACCACCACTTCGATTTTGGTCGAGTGTGACCACTCGGGTGCGTACTCTTCTTCAGTGTTAGAGGCGCGGTATCGGTAAGCGAAGTAAATCGTCATTAAAATCACAGGGATTACAACGATCAACATCAGCAAAAGAGCAGTAATAATTAGCTCTTTTTCCTGCACACCAATGGCACCTTTGGGGTCAAGTAAAGCTGAATTACATCCTGAGAGCATAAGTATGACGGACGCCAAACTTCCCCTCGACAAGATGCGTTTATATCTTGAGGCTTCCATTAACTTTCTCGATGGTTGTCTGGTTTCAAAACAGATGCCAATCAAAGTAAATAAGAGCTCACAAATAGCGCAGAGGTAATGTATGAGAACAAGAAAAAACTTCGATAAGTAGTTATTCTACTTACAATTTTTCAACTTCGTCATCAAGCATTTAACCAGCTAGAATGAACCGTTATTTGCTACGATACGATTGGTATCAAGCCAAGAACCAGTTGTTATAGTCATTAGAATGTTTATGTGTTGAGCATGAGTAACGTCGGGCTCAGAGCGAAACAAAACGGAATTGAGTGGAGATCAAAACCACACTCTTAGTGTGAGTTTATTGTTACACTTTGAAACACTATGTTACATTTGGCGCATTATGAGGAGTAAAAAGTTAAAGCTCATTAGCCACAACTGGAAACTAACCTTCCATTAATGGAAGTTACACACTTTAAATCGAATATTAACCTCAACACGAATTTCTCGTGCTTCAACAATTAATTATTTAAAAACAAATAGTTGAAACTTAAAATTGATGAGACTGACTATCAACTTCATTTACGCAGATAGCCTTAATCAGAAGCGGAAACTAAAAAACCAAAAGTGTGATAAGAATCAAATTAATGATTTCACTTAATATTTGAGTGGTATTTACATCTCTTTATTGGATTGTGAGAAATCATTCTCAAGGTAAATCCAAACATAAGTTGTAAATACATTTGGGTTGCGCAGAATTAGCACTCCACAACATAGAAAATGTTGAAATGGAAAGAGACTTATTATTCAGGTCTATCAGAGCCTTATTTCAGTGATCACTTACATACGAATGCCGCCATCCACTTCTAAAACCCTGCCAGTAAAGTAATCACTCTCAATAATGTATTTTACTGCATGCGCGATTTCGCTTGTTTCGCCCATCCTGCCAACTGGGATCATCTTTTCTAATCGCTCTATGGCTTCGGGTTTCATTTGCTCTGCCATCGCGGTATGAACTACACCTGGTGCAACCGCCGCCGCACGAATACCGTATCTTGCGAGCTCACGGGCCCATGTTGTCGCCATGGTCGCGACCGCCGCTTTAGATGCAGAATAATTGGTTTGTCCGATATTCCCTGCTCTCGCAACACTAGAAATATTGATGATAACGCCTTGGGAGCCACTCTCAATCATCTTGACGGCAGCTTCACGCCCACACAAAAATGTTCCTGTCACGTTAACGTTCATGACCAAATTGAATTGCTCCAAAGACATCTTACTGATCACTCCATCTTTTGCTTTTACAAGTAACCCATCTCTTAATACGCCAGCGTTATTGACTAACCCATTGAGTTGACCAAAATCTTGGATAATCGCTTCAAACGTGGTTTCAACGTCGATTTCGTTGGTAACATCCACTTGATATGTCAACGCTTTCGCACTCAGCATTCGACACTGCTCTTGTGTTTCCATTAAGCCACTGGCGTTTACATCCAACAACGCTAAATCAGCGCCAGCTTGAGCAAGGGTAATGGCCATCATTTGCCCAAGCCCCTGCCCTGCTCCTGTAATGGCAATAACACTACTTTTTATGTCCATATTGGTGCACTCCATAACTCGTAATGTTCTCTATCTCAACCAGTCTAAGTTGGCCGAAATGATGCGCGTTTTACGTCACCATCTCGGGCTGGTTTGTCACAAAACTCGGTCTAGCCTTTCTTACTCTTGTATAACTCAAATAAGCTTGAGAAATCGAGTTCGCCGTGGCCGCTCGCGTTGTGGAAAGAATATAAGTTGCGCGCTAACGACCCCATCGGAACCGAAGAATGTGTTTGTAACGCCGCATCTAACCCCAAGCCGAGATCTTTCAGCATGAGTTTGCTCATAAAGCCCGGTTGGTAATCGTGACTGGCTGGCGCACTGTCCATCACGCCTGGGCAAGGATTGTAAAGCTCCAATGCCCAATTTCGGCCAGAGCTTTGCAGCATGATGTTTGATAGCACTTTTGGATCGAGTCCATGATCGATACCTAGGTTTAATGCCTCGCACGTACCAGACATTAAAATGCCGAGCATAAGGTTGTTACAGATTTTCGCCATTTGACCATCGCCTGCTTTGCCAGCATGGAAAACATTTTTTCCCATATACTGCAAAATGGCATTGGCTTTAGAAAACGCTTGATCCGAACCACCAACAATAAAGGTTAATGTCGCCGCTTTAGCGCCAGCAACGCCCCCCGAAACGGGCGCGTCGACAAACAACACGCGTTTATTTGCCGCTTCATTGGCGACTAATCGCGCAGAGTCCGGATCAATGGTTGAACAATCAATCATCAAGGTACTTGGCGAGACAAGATTGAGGACACCTACGCCACCATGTAAGTCACCAAGATACACGGAACGAACATGAGACCCTGCTGGTAGCATCGTGATGACTGTGCTAGCACCATCCACGACTTCCTCAATAGAGCTCGCCACCACCGCACCAAAAGGTACTAGTTGCTTTGCGGCTTCGCTATCGACATCGAATACTTGCACGTTAAATCCAGACGCGAGTAAGTTTTGCGCCATCGGATGCCCCATTCTTCCTAAACCGATAAATGCGATGGTACTCATGATCATTCTCCTTATTGACCTAGTGTTTGTTCACCCAAATTAGCAAGCGGATGCTCGTTATCTGACCAAAGCGAGGTAAACAAAGTATCGATAACATCTTCATCGACTTCACTGACACTGTTAAATATCCAGCTCGGCTCGCCATCCCGGTCAATGAGCCGAGAACGGACGCCCTCTTTAAACTCACCTAATAAGGCACTGCGAACCGACAAACTCAACTCTAAACGGAAGCAATCTGCAAGCGGTAAGCTCTGGTACTCTTTCACTTGTCTAAAGCAAATATGCGCGGTGATCGGACTGCCCGATGCGAACGTTTGTTTCGCGTTTTCTATCCACTGGCTATTCCCGTCGATAGCCATGATTCGCTGTGCTATCGCATTAAGATCAAAGCCTTTGCACGCTTCCTCTATCTGATCTAAGTATGGACCAATTTGCGTGGTTGGTTTGCTATCAATAACCTGTTCTTCCATTAATTGTAGTAGCGCAGTTACCAACTCTTTCGCATCTTCTTTGCCCCACCGGAGCCGCTTTAGCTCATCCAGTAAGGTGGGATACTGCTCTTCCAACAGTAACCAATCGGCCAAATCAATAGTGACAGCGTCACTTGAATTCACCATGGAACCTGTCAATCCGAGGAATAAACCCACTTGCGGATCTATCTGGCTTAAAAACCACGTACCTCCCACATCGGGATACAGTCCAATATTGATTTCTGGCATAGCAAGGCGTGATGTTGTTGTCACAACTTTATGGCTGGTTCCCATAAAAAGCCCCATCCCACCGCCCATGACAATACCTTCTCCCCAACCGATAATGGGTTTGTTGTAAGTGTGGATGAGATAGTCACACTCATACTCCAACGAGAAATAGTCCGTACAGAACTCTACGATTTTTTCTTTACTCTCGTTATGCATGACGTGATACATAGCTCGAACATCGCCACCAGCACAGAATGCTTTTTCTCCAGCGCCAGTGAGTACCACACAAGTCACATGCGGATCGTCTTGCCACTTGATAAGCTGATCGTTAAGTTGGACTAACATGTCATACGTTAATGCATTCAATGAAGCGGTGTTGTCTAACGTTGCGATACCAATGCGGTGCACGCCATCGAAGCACTCTATTTCACTAATGGCTACCATCCCTGCCATGTGGCCTCCTATCGGTTTTTCCATTGCGGTGGGCGTTTTTCTAAAAAGGCGCGAACACCCTCAACTTGATCTTCCGTATCAAAAAGATTCAGAAACAACTCTCGCTCTTTCATTAAGCCGTGCTTAAGTGGCGCAGAGCGCATATTTTGAATGAGCGCCTTACATGCGGCGACAGAAGATGGCGACTGGTTCGAAACAGATTCAGCAAGCTCCATCGCTTTACTTAAAGCTTCGCCTTTGGAGACCAACTCCTCAGCCAAGCCTAGTTCTTTTGCTTTGTCAGCGCTGACTTGCTCTCCACATAAAATGATACGCTTTGCCCAGCCTTCCCCTACTAACGCTGTGAGGTTTTGGGTACCGCCAGCGCAGGGCTTAAGTCCGACTTTGGCTTCAGGTAAAGCAAGTACCGCTTGCTCTTCAACGACTCGAATATCACAAGCTAATGCCACTTCTAAACCTCCACCCATGGCGTAACCATTAATAGCGGCAATGGAAACACCACGGAATTCCGAGAGCGTTTCAAACGCTTCACCAAAGCATCGCGCCATGTCTAACGCAACCGCTTTGTCACCGTCAGAAAACAACTTGAGATCCGCACCAGCAGAGAAAAACTTTTCTCCACTGCCGGTTAAAACCAGTGCGTAGACCTGCTTATCATTGTTAAGTGTGAGTATCAGCGACTTCAGTACCTTGAGGCTCTCTGATGTCCACGTATTGGCTGGCGGGTTGTTCATCGTCACCACCGCAACGTGATTAGTGATCGTATGTTGAATGGCTTCTTGGGTTAATGGCATATCTGAATCCTTTCTCAATGAGCAAATCCAATACTTCGCTACAGCAAGGCCGATTCCTCAGAGAGCAAACGGCGCGCGATGATCAAGCGCATGATTTCGTTCGTTCCCTCCAGAATTTGATGCACACGCACATCTCTGAAATGACGCTCCATTGGATACTCTTTGATGTAACCATAGCCGCCATAAAGCTGCAGCGCTTGGTCGCAAACCTGAAAGCCCACATCGGTTGCGAACCGTTTTGCCATCGCGCAATAAGCCGTGGCATCTGGGTCATTTCGGTCGAGCTTGCTGGCGGCATAGCGCACTAACTGCCGAGCAGCCACTAGCTCTGTCGCCATGTCTGCTAATTTGAATTGTAAGGCTTGAAACTGCGCAAGCGACTTGCCGAACTGCTTACGCTCCTGAATATACTGTGTCGCCTGTTCAAGGGCCTGTTGAGCCGTACCGACGGAACAGGTCGCAATATTTATACGCCCTCCATCAAGCCCTTTCATCGCAAAGACAAAACCTTGCCCTTCTTCGCCCAGTAAATGGCTAGCTGGAATAACGACATTTTCAAAAGTAACCGCTCGTGTTGGCTGGCTGTTCCAACCCATTTTGGGTTCTTTGCGCCCATAGCTGATACCATCAGCGTGAGCAGGGACAACAAATGCGGACACGCCTTTGGCACCCGCTTCTCCAGTTCTCGCCATCACGACCAAAACATCTGTCTCTCCTGCGCCAGAGATAAAGGTTTTGCCGCCATTCAGCACGTAAGTATCACCTTTTTTGCTCGCGGTTGTGGTCAACGAAGCGGCATCCGATCCCGCATTAGGCTCGGTTAAGCAATAGGAGCCTAACCACTCCCCCGTAACTAATTTCGGACAGAACTGCGTTTTGGCTTCATCGGTAGCAAAACTGGCTATCATCCAACTGACCATGTTGTGAATCGTCATAAACGCCGTAGTGGACGTACATCCCATGGCCAGTTGTTCAAAGATAATTGAAGCATCCAAGCGACTCAGCCCTAGGCCACCTTGCGCTTCTGGAGTGTAGAGACTGAGAAACCCCAGTTCCCCCGCCTCTCTCAATACGTCTTTGGGGAAGATCTGCTTTTCATCCCACTCCGCCGCCATCGGTGCTAAACACTCATCGGCAAATTGCTGAGCGGTATCGGCAAATGCACGTTGATCTTCATTAAGTTCAAAGTCCATAAAAGCTCCTTCTATTCACTCAGCGCAGTTGGATGGTCAGATTGAGCCCCGTTGGAATATCGTCATCAAACCAACGCGCCGTCACCGTTTTGGTCTCGGTATAAAAACGTACCGCTTGTTTACCATACGCATGTAAATCACCATAGAAACTGCCTCTCCAACCAGTAAAGGAGAAAAATGGTAAAGGGACTGGAATAGGCACATTGATCCCAACCTGACCGACTTGAATGTCATGCTGATATTTTCTCGCAGCAGCGCCATTAGCCGTAAAAATGGAAGTGCCGTTCCCGTATGGGTTGCGATTCACCAACTCAATGGCCTCTTGCAACGTTTCGACTTCCATACAAACTAAAACAGGGCCAAATATCTCTTGCGTGTAAATCGACATATTCGCTGTTACACCGCTAAACAAGGTTGGGCCAATCCAGTTTCCATCGGGAAAGCCTTCCACTTCACACTGACTGCCATCCAGTTCACACACTGCGCCTTGTTGTTTGCCATCTTCGATTAGGTCCAATACGCGTTGTTTGGCTTGCTCACTGATCAGTGGGCCATAAGCAGCTTGCTCATCGTCCCAAGGCCCTGGGTGTACTTTCGCCATTGCCTGTTTAAGGTCTGTAATCCATTGTTTTGAATCGCCGACAAATACCGCAACAGAAATTGCCATACAACGCTGCCCCGCCGCCCCAACGGAGGACCCCACTAAGTTATTCACCACTTGTTCCTTGTTCGCATCAGGCATGATCACCATGTGATTTTTAGCACCAGCAAAAGCTTGAACGCGTTTAAAGTGTTTCGTACCCGTAGTGTAGATATAACGGGCAACAGGAACCGAGCCAACAAATGACACCGCTCGAATATCAGGATGAGCCAGCAGAAAGTCGACTTGCTCTTTGCGGCCATGAACGATCTGCAACACCCCTTTTGGCGCGCCGGCTTGCTCAAATAGTTCGGCTAAACGAATAGAGGTCAATGGCACTTGTTCGGAGGGTTTGAGCACAAACGTATTGCCCGCAGCGATGGCGATTGGGAACATCCACAACGGAATCATGGCAGGAAAGTTAAACGGCGTGATCCCACAACACACACCTAAGGGCTGAATCATTGAGTAACTATCAATATCCGTGGCAACGTTTTCGACGGTTTCTCCCATCATGTTGCTAGCAATGTTTGCCGCCTGCTCAACCACCTCGATACCACGCCACACATCGCCTTTGGCATCCGCTAAAATCTTACCCGTCTCATGAGAAAGCAGTGTGGCAAGCTCATCATGATGTTCTTTGAGCAAGTGCTGATAGCGAAGCATGACTCTGGCACGCTCGGATACTGCCACTTCCTTCCAAGATTGGAATGTCTCTTTCGCATTATCAATGGCGGCTTCCATCTCGTGCTCTGTGGAACATGGAACGTACGCAATGACATCATTAGTGGCGGGATTGGTTACCTCAACCCAATCCGATGTTTGAGATTCACGAAACTCGCCACCAATAAACAAGGGAACCAAACGAGTCATCATTTACTCCTTTCTGATTTCAATTAAAGCGGTATTTCAATGCCTATCGCCGTGGCTTCTCCACCACCGATACAAAGTGACGCAACACCCCGCATCACTTTTTTGGCTTCGAGATCACCATTGGTGCCTAACGCTTGTAGCTGACGCAAACTGTGAATCAATGTCACCAGAATTCGTGCGCCACTAGCCCCTATCGGATGCCCAAGCGCACAGGCTCCACCTTTAATATTTACTTTGCTCGTATCTAGTCCAAGTTCCGCCACCGCTATTTGTGTCACGACGGCAAAGGCTTCATTGATTTCCCACAGGTCCACTTCATAAATTGACCAATCTAGCTGGAACAGCAGTTGCTCAATTGCGTAGACGGGTGCCAAAGTAAATTCTGCAGGTTTTCTGGCATGTGTAGAGTGCGCCTTGATGATCGCAAGTGGTTTAAGCCCCTGATGACGCGCAGTGTCTTCATCCATAAGCACAAGAGCCGCTGCGCCATCTGAAATGGCACTCGAATTAGCAGCGGTCACCGTACCTTTTTCATCGAATGCAGGTTTGAGTTGAGGAATTTTACCAAGGTCAATCGAGCGAGGGTGCTCATCGTAGTTCAGCACCGCTTGTTCTGACTTGGTATTGAGTGAAACCGGCGAAAGTTCATCGGCAAACAAGCCTCGCTCTTGAGCTTCCAACGCACGTTTTGCCGACATCACGGCCCATTCATCCATTTGCTCTCTGGTGAACTTAAGCCTGTCAGCGACTTGCTGAGCATAAACACCCATTAAGTGCCCTTCGTAAGCATCTTGTAGCCCATCGAGAAACATGTGGTCATACGCAGACTGGTGCCCCATACGCATTCCCTTTCTCGCCTCCCTCAGCAGATACGGCGCATTGGTCATACTTTCCATACCACCAGCAATGGCAGAGCGAATCGTTCCAGCTTTAATGAGATCGTGCGCTAACATGACGCTCTTCATGCCAGAGCCACACACTTTGTTAATGGTGGTGCACCCTACACCCAAAGGAAGATCTGCCCCCATAGATGCTTGCCTCGCAGGAGCTTGTCCACACCCTGCTGGAAGCACACATCCCATGAACACTTCATCCACCGAAGTCACATTCACTTCGTGCATTGCCGCCTTGATCGCCAGTGCGCCTAATTGAGGAGCAGAGTAAGTTTGCAACTTGCCTTGAAAGCGCCCAATTGGCGTTCTTTTCGCGCTGACAATCCAGATGTCTTTTCCCATGATTCGCATTCCCTTAAGGTACATGTGAACACTTGGCAGACTGATGACACCCTACATAGAATTACTCACCAAGCGCCACACCAGCCTTTATCGCCTTTTTCACTAACAAACTTTCATTCCGCGATTTCTTGACGTTTACGTAAGCATAGCACTAGCCTTTACAATGAGATGAAAAAACACACCAAGCAGACGTTTATATTTCAAAGTTGATGTTCGGCCTTCCCATTTAAGGTTCGATTTCCAGAAACTGGATTTTTATTCGAGGTAAGTATGTTATGGAAAAATACAAGATCAGTGACCTCGCCAAGGAGTTTGATATTACTACTCGCAGTATCCGGTTTTATGAAGACGTGGGTCTGATTGAACCAGAGCGAAAAGGCAATATGCGCGTTTATCAACGCAGGGATAGAATTCGCCTCAAACTGATTTTAAGAGGGAAACGGCTCGGTTTTTCGCTGGCAGAAATTCGTGAACTTTTCGAGCTCTACGACATGCAACAAACCGAAGGACAGTTATTGAAAATGCTCAATATCATTGAAGAGAAACAAGCCGTCCTACAACAACAACTCAACGACATCAGCGTCGTTATGGCTGAGTTGAATGCCGCTAAGGAGCGTTGTATTCAAACACTCAAAAGCAAGCAGACATAAACGCTATACTCAATTAGCAACACCGCTACCGGCTTTTCCACCTTACCTCTGATACCGGGAGACGTTATGAAAAGCACCTATACCCCACTCAATTTCGGACTTGGTGATACCATCGATATGCTCCGAGAACACGTTAATGCCTTTGCTACGGAACACATTGCGCCCATCGCCGCTGAGATAGACCGCGATAACCAGTTCCCGAATCATTTATGGCCTTTGTTGGGAGAAATGGGGTTGCTTGGTGTGACCGTCGATGAAGAGCTTGGTGGTGCAGGCATGGGATACCTCGCTCATGTTGTTGCCATGGAAGAGATTAGCCGTGCCTCTGCGTCTGTCGCTTTAAGCTACGGCGCTCATTCTAACCTGTGCGTCAACCAAATCTTTCGTAACGGCACGCCTTCTCAGCGCGAAAAATACCTTCCCAAACTCATTGATGGTACGCACGTTGGCGCCCTAGCGATGAGTGAGCCCAATGCTGGTTCAGACGTGATAAGCATGCAACTGAAAGCGGAGAACAAGGGCGACCATTTTGTACTGAATGGCAACAAAATGTGGATAACAAACGGGCCCGATGCTGACGTAGTGGTGCTTTACGCTAAAACGGATGTCAGCGCAGGTTCACGTGGCATTACCGCATTCATTATTGAACGTAACTTCGCAGGTTTCACTCATGCTCAAAAGCTGGACAAACTAGGCATGAGAGGCTCGAATACTTGCGAACTTGTATTTAACCATTGCGTAGTGCCAAAAGAGAATATTCTTGGCGAGTTGAATCAAGGCGTCGAGGTGTTAATGAGTGGGCTGGATTACGAGCGCGTCGTCCTCGCTGCCGGACCACTCGGGATAATGCAAGCTTGCATGGACATTGTGGTCCCGTACGTACATGAACGAGAGCAGTTTGGAAAATCCATTGGCGAGTTTCAGTTAGTTCAGGGCAAGATCGCCGATATGTACTCTCGAATGAGTGCAGCAAAAGCGTATGTATATACCGTCGCAGCGTCTTGTGATCGAGGTAACGCAACACGCAAAGACGCCGCTGGCGCGATTTTGTACAGTGCAGAACTCGCCACACAAATGGCACTCGATGCAATACAACTGCTCGGTGGGAATGGCTACATCAATGAATACCCTGCTGGTCGTTTGCTACGTGATGCAAAGCTTTATGAAATCGGCGCGGGTACCTCAGAGATTCGCCGCATGTTAATAGGCCGAGAGTTGTTCGAAGAATCTCGCTAACGGAACATACGACAAGGAAGTCATTATGGCCATTATCAAAAGTAAAACTAAGCCAACTGACGAGTTATTTCTTTCCAATAAAGCTGCGATGGAAACGTTGGTCACTCAACTTAATCAACACATCGAGACCATCAAACAGGGCGGCGGTGAAAAAGCCATTCAGCACCAGAGGCAAAAAGGAAAACTCCCCGCACGAGAACGCATCGCGCGCTTGCTTGATGACAACACTGACTTTCTTGAAATCAGCCAGTTTGCCGCCTGGCAAGTGTATGACGAAGCGATCCCCTGCGCTGGCGTTATCGCCGGCATTGGTATCATAGAGGGGATTCAATGCATGGTCATCGCCAACGATGCTTCGGTAAAAGGCGGAACCTACTACCCACTCACGGTAAAAAAACACCTTAGAGCGCAAGAGATTGCCCAACGTTGCCAACTCCCCTGCGTGTACTTGGTGGACTCCGGTGGCGCAAATCTCCCTCATCAGTCCGACGTCTTCCCCGATAAAGAACACTTTGGTCGCATTTTCTTTAACCAAGCGAGAATGTCGGCGAAAGGCATCCCCCAAGTTGCTGTTGTGATGGGGCTTTGCACTGCTGGGGGCGCGTACGTTCCTGCCATGGCGGATGTGTCCATTATGGTTAAAGAGCAAGGCACCATTTTTTTGGCGGGGCCACCTTTGGTGAAAGCGGCCACTGGCGAAGTCGTGACGGGTGAAGAGCTCGGCGGTGCAGACGTGCATTGTCGAAAATCTGGTGTCGCAGATTATTACGCTGAAAATGATGAACATGCCCTAATGCTTGCGAGAGAAGCCATTGCCAATGCCAATAGAACAAGACCTGTTAAGCCAGAAAACACCGTGCTTCCTCCCCGCTACGACGCAGAAGAAATCTACGGAATTGTGAATGCCAACTTACGACTGTCATTCGACGTTCGAGAAATTATTGCCCGCATCGTCGATGATTCTGATTTCGACGAATTCAAAGCCTTGTACGGCAGAACGCTAGTGTGTGGCTTCGCTCGTATTCAAGGACACTTGATTGGTATTGTGGCAAACAACGGTATCTTGTTTTCTGAATCGGCACAAAAAGGCGCGCACTTTATTGAGCTGTGCGCCAAACGGAAAACACCGCTTCTCTTTCTCCAAAACATTACCGGCTTTATGGTCGGAAAAAAGGTTGAAGAAGAAGGCATCGCAAAACATGGCGCCAAGCTAGTGATGGCAGTCGCTTGTGCTGACGTGCCGAAGTTTACCGTGATCATCGGTGGATCGTACGGCGCTGGTAATTACGGCATGTGCGGCCGAGCGTATGATCCAACCATGATGTGGATGTGGCCGAACGCGCGTATTTCTGTTATGGGCGGAGAACAAGCAGCAGGCGTTTTAACACAAGTTCGAAAAGACGCGAAGGAACGTCAGGGGGAAGAGTGGTCAGAGCAAGAAGAGCACATTTTTAGAGAATCGATCATAGGCTTGTATGAAACACAAGGACATCCCTATTTTGCGAGTGCTCGGCTATGGGATGACGGAATTATTGACCCTAAAAAAACGCGTCAGGTGTTGAGTCAAGCGTTAATGGCAGCATTAAATGCCCCCATTCCTGATAGCGAGTTTGGCGTCTTCAGAATGTAAACATCCAAAGATGAATTAAGGAAGTTAGTATGCAGGAAATGCAACCAAGCATTATTCCCAACGCCCAAAGGCAAGATGATGTTCTTTGGCATGTCGATGATAATGGCGTAGCGACCATTACCCTAAACAGAACAGCTAAACACAATGCTTTTGACGCTTGTACGATCGACTTGCTGATCCACCGCCTAGATTATCTCGCTTTACGAACGGATGTGCGGTGCTTGGTATTAAGAAGTAACGGCAAGCACTTTTCATCCGGGGCCGATTTGAATTGGATGCAGTCGATGGCCGACAGCACGAGGCAAGATAACTTCGTTGATGCCCAAAACTTGGCAAGACTCATGGAAACATTAGATTCGTTCCCTCAACCCACCATCGCAGTTGTTCAAGGTTCCGCTTATGGTGGTGCTTTAGGGTTGATTTGTTGTAGTGATATCGCCATCGCAAGCCAAAGTGCCAACTTTTGCTTAAGTGAAGTTAAGCTTGGTTTAGTTCCAGCGACCATTGCGCCTTACGTCATGCGCGCGATGGGGAATAGACAAGCTAGACGCTATATCTTAAGTGGTGAAGTCATTTCAGCCGAAGATGCCGAACGGTTTGGTATTGTGCACGAAGTGAAAGAAGCCAAACAGCTTGAAAATGCGGTCGATAGCGTAATCAAGACGTTGCTACTGAATAGCCCAGATGCGATGCGTAAAGCGAAAACGCTCTGCCATCAATGTCATCAAAACCCCATCGATCAACAACTGATTCACTATACTAGCAAGCTCATTGCGGACATTAGAGTATCACCCCAAGGTCAAGATGGGCTGCAAGCGTTTCTTGAAAAACGTAGCCCAAGTTGGGTCACCAAGTCACAGGACAAGTAATGCTACCTTCCAAAGTAAAGATTGTCGAAGTAGGTCCTAGAGATGGGTTGCAAAATGAACCTCCTGTTGCGACCCAGACTAAAATCCGGCTGATCAACTTACTCTCTGATACTGGGTTAACGCATATTGAGGCGGGCTCTTTTGTTTCGCCCAAATGGGTGCCACAAATGGCGGACTCAACAGAGGTCATGAAAGCAATAACAAGGCGAAATCATGTTACTTATTCAGCCCTGACACCAAACCTAAAAGGCTTCGAACAAGCCTTGGAGGCTGGTGCCAATCAGGTCGCGATTTTCACTTCATCATCAGAAGGATTCTGCCAACACAATATCAATTGCTCGATTGCAGAAAGCCTAACTCGCTTCGAACCTGTAATGCGATTAGCCACCAAACACGGCATCCCTGTTCGTGGCTATCTATCCTGCGTTGCCGACTGCCCTTACGATGGCCCGACAGCCCCTAAACAAGTGGCGAGCGTGGTAAAATCACTCATCGATTTAGGGTGTTATGAGGTGTCTCTAGGCGACACAATCGGTACAGGCACGCCAAACCGTATCGCTGCTATGCTGGAAGCCGTCATGTTGGTTGCACCTCTTCCCCAGCTTGCTGTCCATTTCCACGACACATGGGGACAAGCTCTCACCAACATTTATCAGGCATTGAGTATGGGCATCAATACCATCGACAGTAGTGTAGCTGGGCTGGGTGGATGCCCATACGCTCATGGCGCATCAGGAAATGTCGCAACGGAGGATGTACTGTATTTATGCCAAGGGTTAGGAATAGAAACGGGGATCGACTTAGAGCTACTGGCTAAAGCTGGCTGGATGATCAGCGAAGAGCTGGGTCGGCAGCCTACATCAAAAGTGTCATTAGCATTGCGTAACCGCGTATTATCACTTTCGTAGAAGGCCATCCGGCACCTCAAATTCTCCCAACCCAAGTTAATTTGCTCTACTTTCGAGTAGGGAAGCGAAACCGCCCGCCAGTACGATAAATAATTAGAGAAAATAAGATAAGCACACAACCTACTAGTTTATTTGCCGTTAGCACTTCGCCATACCACAGCACGCTCAGAATAACCGTCCAAACTGGTTCTAATATCATAATTAGAGCAGCGTTACCTGCCTGAACAAATTTTTGCCCCATGGTTTGCATTACGTAACGCAAGCTCGTCGCTAATAAGGTACTCAACGCAAACCACCACCAAATAGAGGAGTCCACCTCAGCCGGGAAAGATTCCATAAAAAATGAAACCAACAAACCTAAGCAACCTGCTGAAAAAAGTTGCACGCAAGTAAGCAGCAGCACAGGTAGTTTTTGAGAGTATTTGCTGTTCACATTAAAATGAAGCGCCAAAACCAGTGCTGCACCAAGAAACCACAATTGACTGGCCGATTGTTTCCAGCCACCAACTAAAGAAAGACAAGCAAGACCTAATACAGCGATAGGCAAAGAAAGCCAGAAAATTCGTTGTGGTCGTTGACGAAACATAACCCATGCAACAATCGGCACAAACAGCATGGAAAGGCTCATGATAAATGCGCCTTCCCCAAGAGTATCACTGATAGAAATAGCGTAAATCCATGTCATAACGGCACTGCCTAACAGGAGCCCGACACCACCAGCAGAAAGCACATCTTTTAAGTTTGCTTTCAGCAAAGGTCGGTAACATAGAGGCAGTAAGCAGAGCGAAGCGATAGTAAATCGCGCCCCAATAAAGCCAAAAGGTGGTAAACCCTGTATTGTTTCCTTAGAGAATATCCAGCCAAGTGCAGCGATCATCGTCGTCGCAACCAGAATAACCGTCGCTTTGCGTTCTGAGTTAAACATAAGTACTCACAAAATATGGAACACACAATAGCGCAGCAAGAGAGTTTTACTGCGCTATTGTGTAAATTTGAAAGGGGTTTGTGTCGAGCGAAAAAGTGAAAGCCCGATCCTCTCCTGTATTGTTGTCACGCAGATTGAAGTTCTGCTGCTAGATACATTAAATGCAGGCAAAGTCTTAAGGCAAGCCTTTTCGCATACTAAATTACTTTAGCATTCTATACAGCAAGCAAACTGGCTAAAACCTGTACCGGGTGTCGAACTACCTCCCCTTCAAAACGCTTAACTTGACTGCGGCAGGAGTAGTATTGCGACTTCAGCGCTCCTCAATACAGGTTGAATAAGGCGAATTGCTTTTTACCCATCGCCCCGACAATGAAAACTTATTGATTAACTACAACGAGCGGTTAAATTGCTCCACGGCCTCTACAACACGGCTAGCGCCATCTTGTATTTCATTCATCACATTGCCTGCTTTTTCAGAGAGCTCTAGCGTATCTAGTGCTTCTTTTTGGCATTTAGCGATCAGCTTAACTGCGTTATCTGTTCGCTGTAGGTTTTCACTGACCATTGTGACAATTTCATCGGTGGTTGCATTGGTTCTTGTAGCAAGCTGTCTGACTTCATCAGCAACAACGGCAAAACCTCTACCATGCTCACCCGCACGAGCCGCTTCTATCGCCGCATTTAACGCCAATAAGTTAGTTTGGTCAGCGATACCACTGATGCTATTTACCAACTCGCTAATACGCGATGAGTGCGCTTTAAGCTCGTCAATCGCGGTGTTCGCTTGCTGCATTTGCTCGGAAAGTATCTGCATCTTTTCTAACGTTGAGCCTATAACCTCTTGCCCTTGCAGGGTTTGTGTTCCAGTTTCTTGCGAGATTTCATTCGCCAATTGCGCAGCCTGGGCCATTTTCTGTTCCTGCATCACCTGCTGGGTAATATCTGTCGCGAACTTAACGACCTTATAGAGCTCTCCTCTGTCGTTATGGATTGGGTTATATGAAGCCTCTAACCACACCTCTTCACCATAACGGTTAACTCGTTTGAATCGCTCTGATGAAAATTGCCCTTTTGCTAAACGTTGCCAAAACTCACGGTAAGCTTGAGAGCTCGACTCTTCCTGATCACAAAACATGCGATGATGCTTCCCTAGAATCTGATCAAGCGTATAACCCATTGTGTTTAGGAAATTATCGTTGGCTTTTAAAACATGGCCATCTAATGTGAACTCAATCACCGCCATAGAACGACTTAATGCATTTAGCATGTCCTCTTGCTCACGAGATGATTTGATCGTTCGCGTAAGTTCAGAAGCAAAAACAAAAAAGCTTTCTACTTCTCTGTGCTCATTTAAAACAGGCTGGATAATCGTTCTTAACCAGGCTTCCTCACCATTACCTTTCTGTACTTGCAATGCCCCATTCCAGAACACTTTATCTTGGACGGCTTTCTTCATTCGATGAAAGTGATCTGTATTGCGCGAATTTGACGGTACCAATTCAGTAATTGATTTCGTTAAGATCTCATCATCATGTAAGAAAAGTTCTTGCTGTAGCTTAGTATTTGCAGAAGTAATGATGCCTTTACTATCCAATGTTAAGCGGATCATCTCTTCATCTAAACTGGTTTGGATTTGCTGCAGGATTTGCAACTCCTGCTTTAATCGTTGATTTTCTTGTTGAAGCGACTTATTAAAAAACATGACTTTCTCTCATTTGACCGACCTTCGGATTAGTCAAAGGTTTATTATTTGTATACCGAATAAACTGCAAGCGGCAAAATCGTTTGGTTGCATATTCAAACGCGATTTCTATTTCTTATCAAAGGACCCCGCAGGGAATACGGCGATTTTTTCTCCAGTGTAACCTAAGCGCAGTATACTGAAATTTCTTCAGCGCCCAAGCTGTTTATATATTTATCAATATTAAAGCTCTTTATCGCCAATTTGAGGTTTGTATTTGTGGATATACTTATATGGAGAAGTGGTGTGTTCAGATCAATAAGCCTTTTCATTTAAAAAAAGGGCCTTGACTTAGTTCCAATAATTTTCGCCATTTTACCGCTTTTCCACCCGACTTTTGAGCGATTACCCACTCCTTATTCGCTTGTATTTCTATTAACAACGCACGGAGGAACCAGCAACAAGCGCATCGATTTGCCCAGTATCAATACGTTGTGGTATCCGCTCATTCAGTTTGCCGTGAAGGTGATGAATCACCACCTCACCAGTCGACTCGTCACGATCAGAAATGAGGCAATGAGGTAATGAGGTAATGAGGTAATGAGGTAATAACGCATGACACCAGAGATTACATTATGTGTCCAACATTGTGCCCACTCCTAAGTTTCATAACTTCCTTCCCTCGGACGCTTCTATCTCTCACCACAGCAACTATGCTTTAAACGACATGTATTCAATTGTCTAGCTTCAACATATGAAGGTTAAGTGAACATAAACAAGCGAAGGAAACAGGGCCATGGAAGTCGATAAAAATGATAAGTTAACAAAAAAATTACAGATAGTGATTCATTGGTCTGTAAGAGTATTGTCGATAGTTATGTTGTTTGTAATCGTCATGGGTGTGATAGATGTTGCATGGACGATATATCAAAAACTTATCACGCCACCTAAACTCATTCTGACGATTTCAGATATGCTAGCCACTTTTGGTGCTTTTATGGCCGTTTTAATTGCTATTGAAATTTTCATCAATATAACTATTTACCTGAGAGAAAATGTTATTCATGTAAAAATCGTCATGGCCACCGCGCTGATGGCAATCTCCCGAAAGGTCATTATTATAGACTTTGAAACCTTGTCTCCAATGTACCTGATTGGAATTGCGGCTGTAGTTCTTAGTATGAGTCTTGGTTACTGGCTGATCCATAAACTGCCCAATAAGAGCCATACTGAATAAACTTCTCAGCCTCCCGACTTTTCAGATACTCTCACGGCATGAAAAAGTCTTGTCTTGGCACGTTGAAGCTAATAAATTCCTCCATGCTAGGCTCTATATACTGCGAGACTACAAGATTATAGAGTAGTGCCTAAGCGGAGAAATTATCGATATTGTTTTCTAGCAGCTAATCTTTGAGTATTGGCACAGCTCAATGGGGGCAAGTGTTGCTCCAGTTCCCCCATCTGATATATACCCTCAACATCTATGCATTTTACTTTCAACTTTTCCGTGGTCCTCTTAAACAAGGTCGTCACGAGTAGCCTGAAGGATTACATCCGGCTAGAAGTAACAGCCAGAAAAGTGATTGTCAGGTGGTCGGTCATCTCGCCGTAAAATTAGCTCTTAACGTATACCTTCAGCTCAGTTTGCGAAAAAGCCTTAAAGGTCAAAGTAACTTTCAATCCCATTCAGAGTGTTGGTCGTGGCCACAGCGGCTAATATCAACCCCATGATCCGACTTACAGCACTAGCTCCTGTATTCCCAATAATCCTGTGTATGCCGCTGGCCATTAATAGCAAGATATAAACAACCAATAGTACCAGCAGCATCATAGCCACGGTCTGGACTTGCTCCCAAATATTAAACCGCACGTTCTCTGTGAGTAAAACGGCGGCTAATATTGCGCCAGGGCTAGCAATTGATGGAATGGCTAGAGGAAAAACTGCTGTATCATGATGACTATTGAGCGTTCTGATTTCTTCTGCTGGTTTACTCTCACCAAATATCATAGTCAAAGCAAACAAGAACAATACGATACCGCCCGAGATTTGAAACGCAGACAAGGGAATACGCATTGCTGTAAGTATGATTTCACCAGCAACAACAAAAAACAGTAGGATAGCAGCGGAGAATAGAGTCGCAAACAGAGCGACCTTACGCTTTGCCACTTCTTCATAGCTTTTTGTGGTTGCGATAAAAACGGGCACAGTACCTATGGGATCGATGACAGCAAAGAAAAAGATAAAAGTTGCCACAAAGTCAATCATGCTACTTCTCCAGTACCAATTTAGCTTTAAGGATAGAAGATCAGCTTGAAGTAGCAGAGAAAATGTTTGACGCTAACATAGCGAGAGCTCATTCAGAAAAACAAAAATGGTGCGTTATTTACAATACAGAACTTACTTCTATCCTATCGATAACTATTAATATCTCAAAGGTAATGACTACCATACCTAACGGTAGTCGCCATCGCTTTAGACTTCTCAGAGAACATCAAAAAAAACAAGTGAACGAGAAGAATATCGACGTCATAAGATAGTGAGGCTTTAGTGTTTATACCAGTGCTCTTTTGACTCCATTTGAGCTTTTACTTCTGCACTATATTCAGCAGTAGGTCGTGCCAATAACCTTGGAATGCCGATAGGTTCTCCGGACTCTAAACAATAGCCATACTCCCCTGTGCGCAAGCGAGCCAACGATTGTTGAATCTTAGGTAACAACTTTTGCTCTCTATCTATGATTCTTAATGCGATTGCAGATTGCTCCTCACTGGACGCCCTATCGCTTTCGTCACTGAATTCCATTGGCGCAATCATCTCTTCTTTCGCGCGTTCAATATGCGCTAACGTCGATTCATAAAGCTCAAATAATCGGTTTTCAAAAAATGCGAGCTGAGCTTCATTCATATAATCCGCCTCGGGCGCTGCAAGAATTTCTTCTTCTGTCATGACATGCTTTTTCTCTTCGTTCATAGAACCTCCACACCGAGATAAGAGTTCGCTCTCTAAATTCCGTACATCTGAATCTGTATAACTTAACGACGAATGAATGCGCCAATAAGGTGCAGTACTCGACACAGTCACAAACTGCTTGATGCCAGAGTTAAGATCACCGACTATATTAATTGTTATATTATAACATTACACTATAAAGAGCATGAGCATGAACACCCAGAAACTCCCTGTTACGGTTTTGTCCGGCTTTCTAGGCGCAGGAAAAACAACCGTTTTAAGTCATATTCTTAACAATAGACAAGGCAGAAAAGTGGCGGTCATCGTCAACGACATGAGCGAAGTCAACATCGACGCAGCGACCGTTCAGAATGAAGTTTCTCTCAACCACAGTGAAGAAAAGTTGGTTGAAATGAGTAACGGCTGCATCTGTTGTACCCTGCGTGAGGATCTACTTGAAGAAGTTACTAAACTCGCGCAAGAAGGCAGATTCGATTACTTAGTTATCGAGTCCACTGGCATCGCCGAGCCACTCCCCGTTGCAGAGACTTTTACTTTTGCCGATGAAAACGGGCTCTCACTTTCAGACGTTGCACGTTTAGACACCATGGTTACAGTAGTTGATGCGATTAACTTTCTGCGTGATTACGATGAAGCTAAGTTCTTAACAGAGACAGCCGAATCCTTAGGTGAAGACGATGAACGCAGCGTCGCCGACTTGCTCGTTGATCAAGTAGAGTTCGCTGACGTTATCTTGATAAGTAAAACCGACCTCGCTGAGAAATCAGAAATCGAAAGGCTTCTTGCTATTCTTAAAACTCTCAATACATCGGCCACTATTCTTCCTATCTCGAATGGTGAAGTAGAACTTGATGCGGTACTCGACACACAAAGCTTCAGTTTTGAAAAGGCACAACAAGCCCCAGGTTGGTTGAAGGAAATGCGAGGCGAGCACATACCTGAAACCGAAGAATACGGCATTTCCAGCTTTGCCTATCATGCGAGACGCCCTTTCCATCCAGAGAAGTTTTACGACTTCCTCCACAATGCGAAAGATTACGGCAAACTGATTCGTTCCAAAGGTTACTTTTGGCTAGCAACCAGACCAGAGTTTGTCGGCCAATGGAGCCAAGCGGGAGGCATCGCACGTTATGGTGTTGCGGGTATGTTTTGGAAAGCGATTCCGAAGGAGGAGTGGCCGACGGATCAAGATTACCTAGATGCTATAAACGACATTTGGCAAGAACCATACGGCGATATGCGACAAGAATTGGTGTTTATTGGTCAGGGATTAGAGCAAGAGAAATTGATTGCTCGTCTTAACGAATGCTTGTTAACAGAAGATGAGATGGAGCAAGGGCTCGACTATTGGTTATCTCTGGAAGACCCTTTCCCTGAATGGGAACAGTAAACGACTGAGATACAAAAAAGCCTCCCACCATTCGGGAGGCTTTTTAGTTACACTGAGCCAATTTTGTTATATAGAACCAACGCAGCAAGTCCGTCTTGGAACAAGCTGAGATTCAAGCATGCAGCGAGGGAATCCTCACCAGCGCATTCAAACCGTCTTCTTCTGGCTCAACTTAGCTATTTTCTTTGGCCAAGGATCTTCAAATGTTGCCCCTTGTTGCCATTGCTCCAATTCCCCTTCCGTTAAAAAGCAGTTTTCCAGCGCATCAATAAACGCATCGACTTCGTTTTCCTGCCCAATCACCGTTAAGCGACAACGACGATCACCAAAGCGGCTTTCAACACTGTCTATCTTATCTTGCAGGATTTGACGATGTTCCTCAGTGAAGTTTTGCGATTCGTCATTGATTACCGAAGCGCGCCAAAAGCCTGTAATTTCAAGCCCCACATTGCCGCTTGCTTGGCTCCAAAGCAGTGAAACATCGTCTCGAGTTGGAAACCAAAAGAACCCTTTACTGCGGAACACACCTTTAGTTAAATACTGGTGGCAGGTATTCCACAAACGCGCAGGATGAAAAGGTCGATCATCTTTGATCACTTTCGCGACAAGGCTTTGTTCGTCTTTATCAGAGAGATTCAACGGCTCATTCACCGTCTCACGAAGTTCTGCGATTAACTGCTCAACAAGGAAGAAATTGTAGTCTTGCTCACCTTTCAACATGCGGATATCCAAGTTTCCCCACGACGTTTTGATTATCTCGGTGTAAACGTTAAGCGGGTGAATCGCCTGCGCGATGTTGCGAACGGTATTGTCGTCCACTTTGTCCGTCTTGGTGAGCATGATACGGTTTGAGAACATGATTTGCTCTACCAACAAGTTTTCAACGCCGCGAACACCCTGCTGCACGTTCTCCTGCCACTTAGGGATTAAGGCAGAACCTTGTCGATAGTCATCTCGCAACCAAGTCGCATCCACCAACGTAATTACGTCTTTGAGTGCGAATTGTGCGTTACTTTTGAAGTACTCGACCAAAGGTAAAGGATGACTACTGCCCGACGTTTCAATCACAACCCATTCTGGCGATTTTTCTGCGCAGAGCTTTTTAAGGGCTTTATCGAGCTGCTTTACACCACTCAGGCTGCTGATGCTGTCTCCACTGATCGTAACAAAGTTGCCCTGCTCTTCACTCACCGCATCGGTATTTAAGATAAGCACGCCATCGACGTCTAACTCACTCATGTCATTAACAATAACGGACAGATCAATACCAGAAGAATCGGCTTGTTGAAGAATGTTGCGTAAAAACGTGGTTTTCCCGGACCCGAGAAACCCATGCAAAATGGTGACTGGAATTGATGGCATACTTTTGACCTACAAACTCTGGATGAACGCATGTTATAACATAACAGCTTAGTGAGTTATAGAAGGAATCCAATTGCTGTCTTAGACGCAAAACTTAAGAATCGGTAAAGATCACAGGGGCTGATTTCTCAGAACTCTCCTTCGTTTCTCATCACGTTTCATCACCAGCAAAGGTCTGACTATTGATAAAAATAATAAGTGGTTACAAAACGACCATTGCTTTGTTTATAAAATTGGAGAAAGATGACAATACAGCGATTTATAGGAGGTGGTGTTATGACTTTAGTTCTTACCGTTCTTATTTTCCTAAGTTGTATTGCGATGCTCGCGATTGGTGTGATGTTTTCACGTAGGCCGATCAAAGGCGGAGGTTGTTGCAAAGTGTCCGATGTTGCGGATGTGGGCGCACGTAAAAGAAAAAATCGCAGTCATTATTCTTCTAGGAACACATATTGACACTCACCTATTGCTCCAACCTCACAACACAAAATAGCATAACTGAGCCCTAACAAATTGTCGGGACTCAGTTTTTCGTTTCTACTAGATAATCAAACTCTGATACTCGCGCCAAAAACGAAGGTTTCTGGATGTTAGGAAGCGACTTCGCGATAGGTAAGTCGGCTTTCATTGCATCAACCGGACGATTACGAACTAAAACTTCAAAATGTAAATGTGGTCCGGTTGAACGACCAGTATTCCCAGAGAGGGCTATTTTTTGCCCACGCTTTATAACTTGACCTTTTTTAACCAAGATTTTATTCAAGTGTAGGTAACGAGTTTTGTACACACTGTTATGTTCAATCACTAAATAATTACCGGCATAAGGGTGCTTGCGGACCGCAATTACTTTTCCATCCCCAGTAGAATAAACTGGCGCACCGATTGGTGTCGCGAAATCCGTTCCGTTATGCGGGGTGACTCTTCCCGTCACTGGGTGTTTACGCTTAGGGTTAAACCCAGAGGTGATTCGGCGGTATGCCCTATCGACAGGATAACGGTTAAACGCTCGCTCCAAACTGTTACCAGCTCTATCATAGAACCGTCCATCCTCGGCTAGAAATGCAGCGACTTCGCCCCTCGCTAAGTTAAAAGAAATAGCCTTAATCTCACTATTGCCAGTTTTGTGTTCACCTAAATATTGCTGTTTCACTAATATATCGAAACGGTCACCGGCTCTAAGAGATCGCGCAAAATCAATCTTATCTTTCATCACCTGCGTAATATTTGCGACGTGGCCTGATGCCAATCCTACTCGATGTGCCGAGACTGAAAAACTCCCTTTGATTTCTCCCGAAAATAAGGTTTCACGCCATTCCCCTGAAATTTCCTGAAATTCGTAAGAGAAGGAGCCATCGTTTTCTCTAGTGTAGATAGCCTTCTCTACAAGGCTCATATGATAAATTAGTCGACTCAATTGCCCCATGTCATCCATCACTAATTCAAGCTCTTCTCCGGGCTGAATCATATCTAGCTGGAGGTGATCAAGATCAACTGAGAGAATTTGCTGCAAAATACCGTAAGGGAGACCCAATTGAGCGAAGATACCACTGAGCGTATCTCCCACTTTAACTATATAGTGTATTTGTTTAGGTTTAGGCAACGGAGTCAAACTGACATCTGAGGGAACCACTATCTTTGATGATGGAGGTGGTGACGAATCACTGCTTTGATTCAGTTGAACGCTGTGACTATCTTGATTTGGCTCATCCTCTGTAGGTAGAAGCAAAGCGACCGAAAAACAAAACACAGCAACGATTAAAGCAATAAATTTAAACTGACTCATGAGAAACTAAGTAACAATAATAACGATTGTTATGTTATAACATATCTAAGATTGCTTTTACTCAGTTTAGTAAACGTTTATTCAGTTCACTGGATTGGCTAAGAGAAGACCAGTCATTCAACCCATTCTCTTTGAGAAGGATCAATAATGAACACATTCAATTCAGCACTGATCGTTGCAGGAACACACGGAAACGAACTTTCTGGTATTTATTTACATAAACTAATCAAAGAAAAACGTTACTCTGTCAATAGATCAACCTTTTCAGCCTGCTCGATCATCGCAAACTCCGAAGCAGTAAAACACAACGTCCGATACATCGATACAGACTTAAATCGCGAGTTCTCAGCAATGAATAGCAATCATTGTCCTGATTTGCATGAAAGCAAGATTGCACATCAATTTATCGAGAAATATGCAAACCAAGAAAAACTGTTGATTGTTGACCTGCACAATACAACAAGCAATATGGGAGCGACGTTGATTTTGCTTTCTAACGATGTGTTTTATCGGAAACTGGGCGCGTACGTCAAACAACGAATGCCATCAGCACATATCCTTTTCGAAGAGCGAAAAGAATGGCAAGAGCAACCTTACCTTTGTACTGCTGGGCAATATGGAATAATGATTGAGGTCGGGGCGCAAGCACATGGTGCGCTAGAGTACAGTACGTTGGAGTTGATGAAACAGATGCTTACCGCAGTATTGGACTATGTTGAAAAGCACAACCTCAACCAAATAGGCTTACTGAGCGATTATGAGGCGTTTTTTTACACCGAAGAAATCAGGGTTCCACTTGATCAAGAGGGTATGCGGCAAGCACTAGTACACCCTACTATTTGTGGCAGAGATTTTGAGGCGGTCAAACCAGGAGCACCTTTATTAGCGACTTTCGCTGGTTATGATATCCATTGGAATGGCAAAGGGGAAATTTACCCGCACTTTATCAATGAGAGCGCCTACAGTACCGCAAATATAGCAATGGCCCTCGCTAAAAAAAGACGTGTTTCTTCCGTGTAACTTAAAGCAAGTAATTAGGCCACGTGTAACGTGGATACCTCACCCCATGAATAAAACTGTGCCTGAACCGCATAGGCAGAAAATACGGGTACTAACCCCACCCTAATACGGCAGCATAAGTGCCCTAAGCGCAGCTTTAAAAGAAACCCCACTAGAATTTTAAGGAGGTAAGACATTATGGTTAAAAGGAGAGTTTTCTCTTTTCTATCATGATGCCTTCTCCAAACATCGAAATAATCTATCTTCAAATTGGTCATCTAGACCGGAAGAGATCAGTTCTAGGCGGCTTTCTGAACACTCGTCTAGTTCAAACTCTGTGAGTCCATCTGATGTTAGATTGTAACCAAAAATACCGCTTCCCGTGATAAAAACCGCTTTCGTTCGTTCGACCTTGAGGTCGAGCAGCAATAATCTCAGCTTTTGATGATCGAACACGTTTTCAGCGGAGATACGCCAACCGATACTGTAGAAACCTTCCCCCTGATTGGTTGCTTTTAGAATGCCACTCTCAGGCATAGGCAACTCAGGAACAAGTGACTTTTTCTCTCTTTCACGATAAAGAACAGAGGGCGTTTTTTGCACGTCAATACGAGTCGCTCCCTCACATTCATGAAAAGGGATAGCGCCATGTTCAGCGAAAATCACTTTTGTTTCCCGCAGACCGAGCTTTGCTATATAAGCCGTCAGCTTTTGCTCATCTTCATCTTGATAGAGATCGCGCTTATTACCTACCACTGTATCTGCGATAGTGATTTGCTGGTTAAACGTTTCATGCTCAGTGTACTTAGGATCCGATAGTTTACGTGCATCGACTAAAGTAATGTTTTTTTGCAAAGCGAGAATTTGACGATAATACTCGGTCGATAGCACTTGCAGTACTTCTTTAGGATGACCAAGGCCTGTAGGCTCAATCAACAATCGATCTGGCCTTGCTTCAGACAATAATTGATTTAAGGCGATTTGCATCGGAAGACCTGCTGCACAGCACATACATCCCCCGGGGACCTCTCGAATAAACACTTGGTCTTGTTGTTTTTTTTGGCCTTGTAACAAGCTGCCATCAATACCAACTTCGCCAAATTCATTGACCAATACAGCCCAACGTTCATGACTCGGTTTATGGGTCAATAAGTGCATTATTGCCGATGTTTTCCCCACCCCGAGAAAGCCAGTGATGATGTTAGTCGGCACTCGCGAAATCAGTGGCTTATTAAAGTTCATTGGCAATTCTCCGGTAGCCTTGGACTAGTTCATGGTTGGCAGAAACGACGGATTCGGAAAAAGCTGAATATTCTGGCGGCACTTTAGAGATACTCTCTAAATCAAAACCGACACCAATATTGGTCATCGGTGGTACATGGAAATAAGCGGGTAAATCGAGGCCATCGACGACACAGTTATGACGAATAACACACCTCTCACCGATGACGCTATTGAACACGACGGAGTTGAAGCCAATGAAAACATCATCACAAACCTGGCAAGGACCATGAATAATCGAACGATGAGCAATGGATGAGCGCTCACCAATGGTCACCGCAGCCCCTGCCTTAGAGTGAATTACGACACCATCTTGGATATTGGTGTCACGTTTGATGACGATAGCTTCCATGTCTCCATGGTTATTAACTTCGTCAGCTCGAATAACAGCATAGGGTCCAATAAAAACGTTATCCTCAATAATGACTTTGCCACAGATAATAGCGGTTGGATCGATAAAGGCTGTTGAGGACACCTGTGGCATATGGCCCGTTGGGTTTCTTCTTAACATAATGCTTCCAGTTTGTTTATGGCTCTTTTTTTACGGTCAGCGACTTAACGATTGAAGGATAAACGCATCGCTCCAGCTGGTTTATCGATGACTTTGTTATTGGCATAAACTAGCGCGCCATTGACCCAAGTCTTTTGAATTTGAGCTGAAAATTCATGTCCAGCAAAAGGCGACCAACCACAGTGATATAAACTGTTTTCGTTGCTAACTCGTGTTGGGGTATGAGCATCAACCAACACCAAATCGGCGTAGTAACCTTCACGAATAAAACCTCGGCCTTGAATGCCATAGCGAATGGCCGGGTTGTGCGCAGTTTTTTCGACTACTTGAGTCAAACTCATATGACCTAAACGGACATGCTCGAAGAGAGTAAGTAACGCATGCTGAACTAACGGCAGTCCGGCTGGAGCCTGCTCGTAAAGCACTTGTTTTTCTTGCCAAGTGTGAGGAGCGTGATCTGTTGCAATGATATCTATTTGCCCCGTATTTAACGCTTTTAACAACGCATCGCGGTCACTAGGAAACTTGATTGAAGGATTACATTTGATCAAATTACCAAGAGCGCCATAATCTTTGTTGCTGAACCAAAGATGGTGAACACAAGCCTCCGCGGTGATTGATTTATCTCGAATGTCTCCCTCGTCAAAAAGTGCTAGCTCCTTCGCCGTTGTGATGTGCAGCACATGCAGTTGGCTGTGATACTTTTTGGCAAGTTCTACCGCATAAGAAGATGAAGCGTAACAGGCCTCTTCGTCACGCAAAATGGGATGGTCTTCGATAGTGAAACCTGGCTTCTTAAGCCTTTGCTTTTGCTGGTTTTGTTTAATAACAGTCCCACTTTCACAATGAGTAACAATGAGTACTGGAGAGTCACGAAAAATTGACTCTAACGCTTGCGGATCTTCGACTAACAAATTTCCTGTTGATGCCCCCATAAATACTTTCACACCACAATGTTGTTTGGGGTTAAGTTGTTTAATCTGTTCAAGATTGTCTTCGGTTGCACCGAGGTAGAAAGAATAATTCGCAAACGAGCTTTCTTTAGCGAGAGCGAACTTGCGCTCTAACGAGTCAATAGTCGTTGTAGCCGGACTAACATTGGGCATTTCCATGTAGCTTGTAATACCGCCGGCTACCGCTGCCCGCGACTCGCTTGCAATTGTGCCTTTATGTGTCAGCCCAGGTTCTCGGAAATGCACTTGATCGTCAATCATGCCTGGCAGTAAATAAGCCCCTTTAGCATCAATTACAATATCTCCGTGTTGTACGGATATATTAGTAGCAATCTTGTCAATTCTTAGATCAACAATACGTAAATCTGTTTCGGTAATGGCTCTTTCGTTGACCACCCGAGCGTTTTTAATCAATGTTGCTGACATAATTCATTCTTTTAGATAATTTGAAAAGGTGGCCAATACTCGGTCACCTTGTGAAGCTATAAGGGGAGATCGTGTGTCCGCCTCATAGGGGGCGCTTTGCGCATTCATCGCAAACACAGGAAATCTCAAATTGTGGGCTAAGAACGGTGAAGCCTTCTTGTATGGCTTTCGCACATACGCTAGAAATAACATTGGCTTCAACCGCTATTTCACTAACCTTTCCACACTGAGAGCAAATCAAAAACTGTGGAACGCCATGCTCCTGATCGCACGCGATTTGAGAACAAACGACGTATTTACTAGATGTATTGAGCTTATGGACAAAGTGCTCTGCTTCAAGGAAATCGAGTATTCGATAAACCGACATCGCTTGAATGTTTTGAGAAAAGTTGTGATTGCAGTAGTCAACTAGTTCGTAGGCAGAAAGCGGCTTCTCCGCATATAGCAGTGAAGTCAGTATCAATTTCCGTTTAGTAGTGAGTTGTTTACCTCGCAGCAGGCAGATTTTCTCTACCTGCTTCATGACGTCATCTACCGTTTTGAGCTTTCTCATATCTCTAGATGAAATCCAATGTGAGTAGTAAGCGACGTTCATTGTCTGCAACATGTGGAGAGCGATGTATAAGTCCAGTGGCTTCATTGCCTTCCCAACCACTTCCTTTGAGCAGGGCAACATCGCCAGGCTGCATTCGTCGTATTGCACTTTCAGAGTCGTATAATCCCGATAGGTGATCAGGTTGACCAAGACTACCGGCACCGAGTTTAGTGCGATCAATGGTATCGTTGGTTAACCATTCGGTCGCTCGGCCGGTATAAGTTATGACAAGTCTGCAAGGCACACGATCAAAGTGAAATTTCGGGCACATCGGGCTGTCTAGGCGAGTTAGCCTCAAACCTGCTTCTTTAACCTCAAACAAACAGCAGAACATATCGACGATTAAAGCAACATCTTCACTCAGCGCATCAGCACACGCATAGCCCTCTAACTTGCTTCGTACCCATTGTGCAGCATCATCTGGCGTGACACTTTGTACCAGTGCCAATCTAGGCTCCTGTGCCAGCATCAGATTAATGTCCTTCGTCAACTCTTTCGAGAGCGTTCGCTGCCATATGGCAATATTGTGCTCTGGTTTGTAGATGTCGCTAAGTATGTTCGCTGATGTCGATATCGCCAACGATGATGTTGTTTGGACACGAAGCGGGTTCTCAACTACATCAATGCTCATATATCTTCCTCCCAAGCGTTAAAAAGGTCAGGTAAAGGTTTTAATAACGTTGATTTTCTACGGCTATGAGACCTAGTAATCGTTACGATTTCGCTCTAGTTCACGGACATATTGACACAGTCCCACCCCATGTAGAGTCAAGTCAGACAACGCTTGTGAAGAAATCAACGTTTACTCTCTCTCAATAGGAGACTACTGGTTGTGAGATCAATTCTTTAAACAACAAATTGTAGCCCCAAACAAAGCAATGTTATAACATAACAATTAATCTTTTCAATATTTACCTTTTTTGATTAAAAATAATTAGGGGAACATCATGAGCATGCGAGCACGGAAATTATATTCCGCGATTAGAAAAGTAACGCGTAGGTGAATCGCCATAGACCCGACGAAACATCGCGATAAAGTTGCTGGGCGTCGAATAACCCAAAGCATGTGCAATATCTCCCACCGATTCCCCTCTAGCTATCATTTCTAATGAATGTATTAGCAGTACTTGTTGCCGCCATTCACTAAAACTCATGTTTAACTCACTTCGAATCAATCGTCTTAACGTCCGAGATGAGACTGCCCCAATATTGGCCCAATGCTCTACAGAATGCTTGCTGTTTGGGTCTATTAAAATTGCTTGAGTAACTTTTTGCAGTCTCGGATCTCTGGGCAGTGGGATGTGGAGTGACTCATGAGGGCTATTGACGATTTCATCGGATATTACGGCAAGAATACGTAAAGACTGTATGGATAGATCGTCTGTTTTGCTCCATATCGATGCTCTAACCGATAGGGCTTTCAACACATCGCTCATTTGGATAACACAAGGTCTCATTGGAAACCGCTCACAACTCTCTGGAGTAAACAGTAATGAACGACCTTTCAGAGAACCACAAAAATAAACACTGTGCATCGCACCCGGGGGGATCCAACCAGCTCGGTGAGGTGGTAGTATCCACGTTCCTTCATCGGTTTTTACCTGTATTAGCCCTTCATCTATACACAGTAACTGGCCTCGATGATGACTGTGCCAATTATGTGGCCGTTGATCCAAATGGTTGAAGTCGCTCCTTTCATGCTGCCACTCCTTAGCGATCAGTGCGGCGCCATTTTTCCACTCGCTGTAATCAGAGTTTGTCACTTTATTTACTCAATTCCATTTTGGCCATTATTCATTATTTTCTGTCCTCTTAACGTTACCATAGCAAGTTCACGTTCGAGTAACATTTTAGCAACGACCATTTTATCGAAGGCAGAACCATCATGAACGAACCTATCTTTATTATCTATTACATTACAGCAGGCTTGGGCATTGGCTTTCTCGCAGGACTCGTTGGTGTGGGTGGTGGTGGAATGGCCGTCCCTATTTTTGCGTTTCTATTTTCACTACAGGGAATAGCTGATACAGAAGTGGTCCATCTTGCGTTAGGGACATCAATGGCTTCGATGATTGTTACAACATTGGGCAGCATGCGCGCTCACTACAAAAAAGAGAATGTAGACTCGACAATGGTAGTAAAAATGTTGAGCGGAGTTCTAGTCGGAACATTTTGCGCCACATTCGTAGCATCGTATCTACAAGGCGTCTATCTGGCAGGCTTTTTTAGCGTATTCATGTTGTATGTTGCTTATAAGATGTTCCTCAACACTGAAAATGAGTACAACCCGAACCCACATGGAGCTATCGGTAATATCACTGTAGGCTCGGTGATTGGCTCTGTATCAGCACTTGTCTCTATAAGCGGTGCGGGGTTGATCATCCCCTATCTTGTCCAGCAAAATTTTGAGGTAAAACGTGCTATTGGTACCTCTGCTGCGATAGGTTTCCCTATCGCGCTGTCAGGAAGCCTCGGTTACATGTTAAACGGATGGGGAAACACAGATTGGAACAACTTAGTATTAGGATACATATACCTTCCTGCAATGCTCAGCTTCTCCATTAGTAGCTACTTAACTACTAGCCTCGGCGTGCGTTGTGCAGCGTATTTCCCAAATAAAGTTCTTAAGAAAATCGTTGGTATTTTGTGTGTTCTTCTAAGCTTCAAAATGTTGGTACAAGTACTTAGTTAGAGCAAATAACACGGTCACTAGTAGGCCTTGCACTATGGTGGAGGGATAAGCCTGCACAAAACTTACTCCTCGCTTTGCTTACTCGAACAGACAATGTGTAAGAAAGTGTCACATTGTTGCTATTCTTGTGGCTTTGTTAGGCTAGTCAGAATTACATCCAAAATTTTCTGGTGATTGTCCTTTCTGGAAACCTCGTCACGCTCCTGGCAAAGTGCTTCCTCCCCTTCTGATGCGAGAATTTTAATGCCACGCTCAGTACATTCTGCGAACGCACTAAACTGACTCGCACTGGGGATCTCTTGAAACGTCACATTGGGAAGAGCAACAAGTGATTCGGCTGGTGTCAGTGCGGGATGTAGCCGATCAGAGAGCGCCACCACGGTGATAGCATTGTTCATCAAGGCCAGAGTTTCAGGGACAAAAGTTTTCGTTAGCTCAGGGTTGATAACGACGACCGATTTCAGTTTGTTTTCAGACTGAAATCGGGGGAATTTTTGATCCGGGATGCTGGTAATATCAACGTTATTTTCACGTAACCAATGACAGTCTACATTGGTGGCGTTGTGACACGATGTTCGATATTTCTCCGGGCTTATTTGCGCTCCGGAGAGCATCAGCATAGATGTGCCGCCCAGAAAAAAGCCGACCCCCTGCACTGCATCAGTATCTACGCCTCCGGACAGTATCCCGACCGAACTTAATTCGTTCAGCCCAAGCACCAAATCACTGGTTCTGAATGTGATTTCATCAACAGCCATTTCTGCATTGATTTCGTTCGGTGCAGGAGGCTTTGGTACCACAACGACATAACCTTGTTGCGCCAGGCTCGAGGCTATCCAACCACTGTGGGAAAACGCTGACCGTGTTCCGCCCTGCGACAAAAGCACAACGGGAAATTTTCCACTTGCTAAAGGGGCATCTAACTGCGTTTCGACTGATTTAAAAATGTTCCCCCTACCAAACGTGAAATTGTTTTTTTCGTTCGTTGTGGGATACCAATAATAGACTTCTACTGGCTTGTCTCTGTCTTCACTGAATGCCGTTTTGATTGTTAGCGCAGAATGGTATTTCGGCTCATTCGTACTGGCGCTGGCACTGACACATAATGTAGCGAGTAGAAAAGACATTTTTATTTTGGTTTTCATTTTTCCCTCAGCCGGTCAACACATTATTCTGCACGGCATCTGAAGATAACGAGCAGAAGAATATCCATATATTTTGCGAAACATAGCAATTAAGCTATTCATAGTCGAGGTAACCCAAAGAAAATGATAGACCGCTCCAGCTAGAGCCTTTCTTTTCAATAATTTTCTGCGGATATCCACCATGCAGAAGTTTGTACTTTACTCATTGTCAACGACTAATCATGGCCTCTTAAGGCAACATTAGAAAACCAACCGTATTCACAATCCATAACTCCATAACTCCATAACTCATAGTTACACCGATGTATATCTAAGTGAGCTGAAGCTTCATTGCCCATCCAGTGCCCTTTGCATTTTTATAGCAAGGTAGCCAAGCACCATTTTATTACGGACCATTGCTGCCTGCGCTAATGCTTTTGTTTTGTATCGTAACTGATTTGCTTACTGACGTTCTTTAGTTGCACTCCTACCTTATTAAATGCCTTTTGAATAGTTGTGGAAACATGCTGGCGGCCCTCTCCTTCAAAAAAGTTAGCTCGATCTTGCTTCGTTTCGAATACACAGACTATTTCTAAACTTTGTGGAAAAGAAGAGAATTTGACGGTATGAGTCACCCAAAGAAAGCCATCGTAGCCTTTTAGCGTATCTTCACAAACTTCGGTCAACACTTCTCTAATTAGATTCTCGACCTTCTTATCTGATTTGCGCATAAATTAAACTTCATTCCTATCTAACGCCTTTAATTAGGTTTCAGTGTACATTGTCTTAAACAGTATTTGGCAGTGGTATTTAGTCAATAGCCTGTGGATGAGGTTATTCGCACGAAGATTTACCGACCTACTCGCTTCGAACTACATCTTACGCTGTTAAAAATAAGCGCTTTGCAACTCTACAAAACGCTTCTAACTTATTAGATTATTTTAAGTGTGTTTCAAGGAATGCAGAAACCTTGTCCATTGCAATGCCGACTGCTTCTGGATGGTCATACAGTTCATAGTGAGACCAATTTTCCAAATTAACCAGCTGTCGGTCTTTTGATTGGACAGAGCGGCCATAAATTTCCTGCCCATCACGATAAGCACCAAACGCCCCGACTTTTTGCCCTACCACGGCCATAACAGGCTGAGTCAATAACGTTTCGGCAAATGCAAAGGCATCCCAGCTCAGTGTTTTCTGTGCATGTGAAAACAGCATACGAGTTGCACCACCTTCGGTTTGTCCACGTGATGTTTTGTAGTATTCAGTAGCTTCGAACACGTCTCGTTCTGTTAATCCATTTTCTTTTGCAAATTCAATATTTGGAGGAAGAAGTTCATCGATTTTCAGCTCTGAGCCGCGAGCTTCGGCTGTTCTCTGTGCAGCCATAGCTTCAAGATTGGCGATAGGGTCGTACATACTAAAGCCTTCACGGAACAAGCGGCCTAAGTTAACAGGCGTAATACCTACGACAGCTTTCAAGCGCTTTTCGGTTAGGGCTGAATTGATCATGTAACCACCACCGCCGCAGATACCGAGTCCACCAATTCTATTCTCATCGACATATGGTAAAGTTACTGCATAGTCGATAACGCGACTGATATCTTCAACACGTTGACTTGGGTCTTCTACGTAGCGAGGCAATCCTCCCGATTCTCCTTGGAAGCTCGCGTCAAATGCGATCACGACGTAACCTAACTCAGCAAGGGCTTTACCATAGACAGCGCTGGATGTTTGTTCTTTACAACTACCAAAAGGATGAACGCTTATCATTGTTGGGTAGCGTTTCGATTCATTGAAGCCTTCTGGAAATAAAATTAATGCAGACATATCCCAAGCCATATCAGCATTTCTAAAAGTGATTTTTTGCATATTCATAATCAATACCTTAAGAGTAAAAAGCCTTGAGAGCAGAAAGGCTCGAAGCAATTGAGCCTTTCATCGGGAATATTAAAGAGTGCGTTGGAAGAAAGATGCGAGTTGGGATACTGCGTCATCGACGTATTCGGCAACATCATAAAGCGACATATGGTTTGCACCATCAATGGCATACAAGGTTTTATCTGAACTCGCTGCACGTTCTATCAGGTCATCACTCATCCATTTGCTGCCTGCGTCACTACCAACGACAGCAAGAATTGGCTGAGTTAGGAATGCTTCCGCTTTGTGGTACGCATCGTAAGTAATGATCTGGTTTAAGTTACGAGTTAGAGCAAAACCCGGCGCATTTGGATGTTCACAACGTGGTGTGTGGTAATACTCCCAAGCTTCGCGTAGCTCTGCATTTGAGGCATCTTCTTCACGCATCGGAGCTAGAGGAATAGTCGCGAATTCTGTACCATTCGTGTCGGTTGTGCGAGCATTCGAACCAAATTCTAAGTAACCAACAGCGTCAGCATCGTTAACCGAATTATCCCAACCATTACGGAACATTTGGCCAATGTTTACGGCACTAACCATACCCAGTGCTTTGATTCGACGATCATTGATCGCTGCATTTGCACTATAGCCCGCACCAGCACAAATCCCCATTGCGCCAATTTTATCGTTATCGACGTACTCTAACGTTGTCAGATAGTCGACGACTGCGCTCACGTCTTCAGTACTCGTGTAAGGGTTTTCCATTTGGCGAGGCTCACCTGTACTTTCACCTTGATACGAACGGTCAAACGCAATGGCAATTATGCCGCTTTTTGCAAGTTTACTCGCATATAGGCCTGCGGTTTGCTCTTTTACGCCACCACCTGGGTGTGAAACAACAACCGCCGCATATTGTTTACTTGCATCAAAATCTGTAGGGAAGTTGATAACCGCTGAAATCTCAATACCTTGACCATTGAGATTTTTGAAAGTGACTTTAGACATAGCGACATTCTCCATTAGAGGTTAACTGTTCATCTCAGGCTGACCTAAGCTTCGATGTAATATTAGTCAACACACTGTTTCGGATAAATATCGTTTTATCTACATGACTGTTTAGTTATACTTAACAAATGAGAATAGAACCTTCTTTAATTTCATCACTGACGTGGTTTGCACATATTGCTCGCCATCGCAGTTTCACTAAAGCAGCCTTAGAAATGGGGGTAACCCGTGCTGCCTTATCACAACACCTAAAAGCGTTAGAACAACAGCTACAAGTTCGGTTAATTAATCGAACCACCAGAAGTATGTCGCTGACGGAAGAAGGCCAACGTCTGCTTGATATTTTGCAACCTTCATTGGTGAACATTGAGCAGGTCGTTAACGAATTGAACGACTCTCATCTTGAGCCTTCGGGATTAATCCGTATCAGTGTATCAAGAACCGCTGCTCGGCTGCTTATTGAGCCCTATCTAGGTGAGTTCCTCTCTCGTTATCCTAAAATACGCCTAGAGCTAATCATGGATGATGGGTTTTCTAACATCGTCGCAGAAGGCGTTGACGCTGGCATTCGCTTAGGATTAAGCTTAGATGAACATATGGTTGCGATCCCTATTACTCCGCCGTTAACAACGGCAATAGTGAGCTCTCCTGAATACTTTAGGCAAAATGGACTACCTCAAACTCCTGAGGATTTAGAAGATCACAATTGCCTTGCTTATCGTTTTACCTCTAGCGGAACAATTGATCATTGGTCGCTAACCTCTCCAGATGTTGCAAAGCGCACCCTCGTTTTCGAGCCTAAAGGCAATGCTATTTTTAATGATGACTATAGTATGTTACAAGCTGCAATACAGGGTGTGGGTTTAGTGAGCCATATTGATTTATGGGTGGAAAAGCACATAAATGAGGGAAGATTGACCCGAGTTCTGACACCTTGGTGCAAAGAGTTTCCAGGGTTTTATTTGTATATACCTTCACGAGAGCATATGCCGAAAAAAATCCGCGTCTTGATGGATTTTTTAATCGAAAAGCGCGAAGCTCTGAAACCCAAAGAGTAATTGTCAAATTGCTTTAAGTAAAAAAAGCGAGCACGAGGCTCGCTTTTAACTTTCTGTTTTCGTTATATATTACAATAGCTCAACCGATTGTTTGGCTATCACAAATTCCTCGTTAGTAGGAATAACAAGAGCTTTGGCACCTAACAACTCAGATGTTGCAATAACACCTGCGTTACCAAATCTTGCATCTTCGTTACCTTTCTGATCTTCAACAAAACCTAACAGTTTTAGGTTTTTCAAGATTTCACGACGAATTGGTAGTGAGTTTTCACCAATACCACCAGTGAAGATGATGCCGTCTAATGAATCCAGAGCCGCGAGGTAGGATGTAATGTATTTCGCAACGCGGTAAGTGAAGATCTCAAATGCCAACTTCGCACGTGAATTCCCCGCTTCCATTGCTTCTAGTACGCCACGAGCATCACTTGTCACACCAGATACACCTAAGAAACCTGACTTCTTGTTCATCATCTCGAACACTTCGTCTTTTTCCCAGCCTTTACGGAAAAGGAACTCGATAACACTTGGGTCGAGGTCACCACAGCGAGTGCCCATCATTAGGCCAGCTAACGGCGTCAAACCCATACTTGTATCAACACATTCGCCATTTTTAACCGCACTCACTGATGCACCGTTACCTAAGTGCACAGTGATAAAGCTGCTTTCTTCAACCGGCTTATCTAGCATTTTCGCTGCTTCACGGCTTACGTAGTAGTGGCTTGTGCCATGAGCACCGTAACGACGCACTTTATGCTCTTCGTAAAGCTCGTAAGGAAGTGCGTACATAAAGGCTTTGGCTGGCATTGTTTGGTGGAAAGCAGTGTCGAATACAGCAAATTGAGGCAGTGAAGGGAACGCCGCCATTGCCGCTCTCATGCCTTCAGCGTTCGCTTTGTTATGAAGTGGTGCAAGTTCAGCAAGGCGCTCTACTTCTTGAATAACTGTTTCATCAACTTTCACAGTTCCTTTAAAGGTTTCACCGCCTGCGACAATGCGATGGCCTACAGCGACAAATTTTGAGCTCAAACCTAGAGTTTCGAGTAGTTTTACCACTCGCTCAACAGCGTACTGATGATGGTTACCGCCAGCTGGAATTGCTTCAACGGTTTTTTCTCCCTGATATTTCCAACTGATTTCAGCTTCAGGTAGGCCAAAACACTCACCAATACCTGATACCAAAGCTTCACCGGTTTCAGAATCAATAACAGCAAATTTTAATGAAGAGCTACCAGAGTTGATCACCAGTACAAACGAATTAGACATGAAATAGTTATCCTGTTGTAGAGCAGAGGTTGTAATAGCGCTTGTGCGCTGCGTACTTCTTGTTTGCCCCTCTATTATTCAATAATTTTTTAATCTTTCAACAATCTTTTAGTAAAAGCGATTTGATTGAACAAATTTTGTTGATCTGTAGCAAGTTTTGATTTTATTTGAAGACTAAAAAATATCACTTGTTAAACATAATTTATGAATAGGTCAATTTGTACAAAGTCAGATTTATAAGCTACGTTGTTTATTGGGTGAACAAAAATAACAAACCAATCAATAAATCGGGGTAATAATGTGCCCACTATTGCATTTCTATTAGTGATCTTAGGTTTGATTTTGCTCTGCTGGGGATGGCAGATGACAAAAAACATCTGCTCGAAAACTGACGTAACCGGGTGGACTTTCCTATTATTGTTAATCAGCTGTTTCATTTTTGCTTATGCCGTTTTTTTGCACGCTATCATGCAAAAACCTATTACTTCTCTCTTAGAAACGGGGGTTTCTCTTATACTTTTTGGCGGCAGTATCTTTGTCGTGCTGGTGATTAAGTGGAGCAACGATTCGATATTAAAGCTTCATACTGTTGCTGAAAGAGAGAAGCGCAATGCCGTCCATGACGCTCTTACTGGGCTCCCTTATCGTAAATACTACTTTGAGTCTATCGAAGACATGACACAACCTGAAGGCCAATGACTGATTCAAATTATGAGATAACCTCAAAAACGTCGAAAGATTGATAATACGTTTCAAGGTAAGCTGGTTAATTTCTTTTCACAGCAAGCCGCACTGAAGGCTCCCGCTCTATCGTTGAGAACACGATTGCGCTAGCACATGGATTAGGGTATTCGGTCGTAGCAGAAGGCGTTCAAGACATGGACACACTGCATTTTTGAGAAGTCGAGGCTGTGACATCATTCAGGGTTACTTGTTCTGCCCTGCCCTTAGACGAAGTAATAAGTTGGGTAAACAAACACGATGAAAAGCAAAACCGTATTAGACGCGCATAAAAAAGCCGAGCGCTTTGCTCGGCTTTCAATTCTTTTTGTAGCAACTTAAACCGTCGCTTTAATCACTCGTGATTATGCGTCTGTACGACGGCCACGACCGTGACCACGTTCACCACGATGTGCACCACGGTGATCACCACCACGGTTGCGATCGAAACGACGTTCGCCACCTTCACGATTACCATCGCGGTTGCCGTCACGGTTACCACGGAAACCACCTTCGCGACGACCGCCTTCACGACGATCACCACCACGATTGCCGCCTTCGCGGTTGCCACGGTAACCACCGCCATCACGACGACCACCATCGCGACGACCACCGTCACGGCGACCACCACGAGACTCGCGGAAATCATCGAAGTCACATACTACAGCACCAACATCTTGTTGACGGATACGTAGTTTGCTTAGCTTGTTCGCCGCGTCTGAAGTCATTGCTTTAGGTAGCTGTACGAATGTGTGACCTTGAGCTAGTTTGATCGCACCGATAGAACCTTTACCTAGACCTAGTTCGTTTGCTAGAGCGCCAACGATGTCTTTAACTTGAACGCCTTGCTCACGACCAACTTGAAGCTGGTAAGTATCCCAGTCTTGGTTGTTGAAGTTACGACCGCCGTCGCGACCACCTTCACGGCGCTCTTTACGACGTTGCTTGTCACGCTCAATTGCTTCAACCATTGGGTCTTCGCCAATATAGAACAGAGGACGTTTGCCTTGCTGACGCTTAAGAAGCATAGCAGCAAGTGTTGCAGGGTCGATGTCTAGAGAAGTTTGTAGTTTCTCTACCAACTCAGCAAATTTGTCTAGTGCTTTGTGCTCTTTCTCTGCTTCAAGCTCAGCGCCTAGCTTAGCTAGACGAGCTTCAGCAACTTGGTCACGTAGAGGAAGTTGGATTTCTTCCATAGATGACTTAGTTACACGCTCGATAGTGCGAAGCATACGAATTTGGTTAGTGCGAACTAGAAGGATCGCTTTACCTTTACGTCCAGCACGGCCAGTACGACCGATACGGTGGATGTATGACTCAACATCAAATGGGATGTCGTAGTTAAATACGTGCGTAATACGTGGAACGTCAAGACCACGAGCTACAACATCAGTTGCAACTAGGATGTCAATAACACCTTGTTTGATGTGATCAACAGTACGTTCACGTAGAGACTGAGGAATGTCACCGTGCAGTGCAGCTGCTTTGAAGCCACGTGCAGATAGCCAGTCAGCCAGACGCTCAGTATCTTGACGAGTACGTACGAATACGATTGACGCGTCAGTTTCTTCAGTTTCAAGAAGACGAGACATCGCTTCATCTTTCTCTACACCTTTCACTACCCAGAACTGTTGTTGAACTTTGTCTACAGTGTGGTTTTTACCAGCAACGTCAACCGTTACAGGGTCACGAAGGAAACGTTCAACGATCTTCTTCAGCATTGGAGGCATAGTTGCAGAAAACAGAACGCGTTGTGCTGACTCTGGAGCGTGCTCCATGATCGCAGTTACATCATCTACGAAACCCATGTTTAGCATTTCGTCTGCTTCATCAAGAACGAAAGTACTAACTTCGTCTAGGTGTAGACGTTCGCGATTGATAAGATCTTGAACACGGCCTGGAGTACCAACAACTACATGAGCGCCACTTTTAAGAGCACGCATTTGGTCGACAATAGATGCGCCACCGTAAATCTCTAGAACTTTCAAACCTTTGATGTTTTTACCAAGGTTTTTCATTTCCGCTGCAACCTGAATTGCCAGCTCACGAGTCGGAGCAAGTACAATCGCTTGCGGTTTGCGTTGGTTTAGATCGAGTTTGTTGAGAAGAGGCAGAGAGAACGCTGCTGTTTTACCTGTACCTGTTTGAGCTTTACCCAGCGCGTCAGCACCTTCCAATAGGTGTGGGATTGCCGCAGCCTGAATTGGAGTTGGTGACACGAAACCCATTCCGTCTAGAGCAGAAAGGATAGAATCATTCAGAGATAAATCACTGAATTGAATAACAGAATCTTGCATTGGGATCCTACTTAATTAAACAAAAAAACAGTCCCATATGCTCTTCCAATTCGATACTGATCCATCCAGATACTGATTCCATTCAGACGGGAACACAGCACAGTACACAACCGCGATAAGCCATTAGGGACGACTAAGGGAGGCGGATTATTCCTTAAAAGCATAAAAAAATCCAGAAAAAATTGAATTACATCACAATTTATTCTCAACAATGGTATTTTTAGCATATTTTTCCACCAACCCTACCATTCCCCGTAGATTCGCGTAACTCACAGATGAGAATTTCATCAATATTTAAGCCAATTTCTCGTGGTTAAATTGGCAAAATTCACGGCGAAATTACGCTCCACAGGTAGTAATAATAGCTCGCAATGATTATAGTGTGCCCAACTCCATAGGTAATTTAAGAAAAGATGTTTCAAGATAACCCACTACTCGCTCAGCTTAAGCAGCAAATCCAAGAAAACCTGCCTAAAAAAGAAGGCTCAATAAAAGCCACAGATAAAGGCTTTGGCTTTTTGGAAGTGGACAGTAAGACGAGCTTCTTCATCCCGCCTGCGTACATGAAAAAGTGCATGCACGGTGACAAAGTCATCGCCATTATCCGCACCGAAAATGAACGCGAAGTTGCAGAGCCACAAGAGCTGCTGGAACAAGCCGTGACTCGCTTTATTGGTCGAGTAAAAATGTTCAAAGGCAAGCTCAACGTAGCACCTGATCACCCACAGCTTAAAAAGCTATCTCTTAAAGCGAAACTAAAGAAAGGTCTAAAACCTGACGAGTTCGCCGAAGGTGATTGGGTTGTCGCACATCTTATTCGCCACCCTCTAAAAGGCGATAATTCTTTCTTCGTAGAAATTTCTGAAAAAATCACTGACGCGAATGATAAAATTGCGCCTTGGTGGGTAACGCTTGCTCAAAACGATCTACCAAACTCTGAGCCAGCAGGCATCGATAACTGGGAACTGAAAGACGACGCGGAGCTAGAACGCGTAGACATGACTCATGTTCCATTCGTCACTATCGACGGTGAATCGACTAAAGATATGGACGATGCGCTGTACGCGAAGAAAACCGTATCTGGCGATTTCGAACTCACCATCGCTATTGCGGACCCAACCGCCTACATCACACCTGAAGATGAAATGGATAAAGTAGCACGTGAGCGTGGCTATACTATTTATCTTCCAGGCCGCAACATCCCGATGTTACCTCGTGATTTAGCGGACAACCTATGCTCTCTGATTGAAGGTGAAACCCGCCCTGCTATTTGCTGTACCGTAACGGTAAGTAAAGATGGTGTGATTGGCGACGATATTAAATTCTTCGCAGCAAACATCAAATCACATGCACGCCTAGCATACGATCACGTGTCTGATTGGTTAGAAAACGGCAGCTCTGAAGCATGGACGCCATCTGAAGAGATCGCGACCATCGTTCGTGATCTTTATGAGTTCTCTCTTGCTCGCGCTGAATGGCGTGAGAAAAACGCAGTGGTCTTCCCTGATCGTCCTGACTACCGTTTTGAGCTCAGTGAAGATAACGATGTAATCGCTATCCACGCAGACATGCGCCGCAGTGCAAACCGTCTTGTTGAAGAATCCATGATTACCGCAAACATCTGTGCAGGTCGTACATTACGCGATAAATTTGAAACAGGTGTCTTCAATACGCATGCAGGTATCAAGAACGAGAAGATTGAAGAAGTGGTTCAACTTGTCAATCCAGAAGGCCAGTTGGAGTTCACAGCGGAGTCTATTGCTACGCTAGAAGGCTTTGCTGCGTTGCGCCGCTGGTTGGCAGCTCAAGAAACGTCTTATCTAGATAACCGCATTCGTAAGTTCCAAGCATACAGTGAGGTGGGTAATCAGCCTCTGCCTCATTACGCAATGGGTTTAGACATCTATGCAACTTGGACATCACCAATTCGTAAATACGGTGATATGATCAACCACCGTATGTTGAAGGCCGTCATCCTTGGTAAAGAACCCGTACAAAAACCAGATGACCAAGTAGGCGAAGAGCTAGCTCTACATCGTAAACATCATAAAATCGCTGAGCGAAATGTCTCAGATTGGCTATATGCACGCACGCTTGCTGATGAGCCGAGTAAGAAAACTTGTTTCACAGGTGAGATTTTCGATATTAATCGTGCAGGCGCACGTGTCCGACTTCTCGAAAATGGCGCAGCAGCCTTTATTCCTGGTGCACTAATTATTGATAATAAAGAAAGAATTGAGTGCAATGGCGACAACGGTACCATCTCTATCGATAAAGAGGTCGTATACAAACTTGGGGATACATTGGAAATTGTCCTTACGGACGTAAACCAAGAAAACCGCAGTTTAGTTGCAAAGCCAACCCAGGTATTCGCTGAACAACCAGCAGCACAAACAGAACAGACTGTAAGTGAGTAATACCGAATGAAGTTAAAAGGCGCTCTATTGAGCGCCTTTTTTATTTGTTATGTAAAACGATAAGAAAGAGTATGCCGAACATTGAGATCATTCGCTTTAATCACTTCACTGCGCGCAAAAGTGAGCGTTACACTGCAACACATAATGGGTTATATATTGTTGAAGAAGGTGCCCTATTAGTTCATCAACCTAATGGCGAGCAATTTGAACTTAAAGCCGGAGATTTCACACTCTATAACTCCGCAGATCTGAGCAGTGCAGAAGCCGTCTCTAGTGACGGAGGCTTTAAAGCACTGGCTTTAGTCTTCAATCCAAATATATTCTGTGACTTTAAGAAAGCGCACCCGATGCTACGTTCCAAAACGGAAGAAAGGCGCTTCTATCCTTTTTCAACGCAATCCAGTAGCGAAGTAGCACAATTGAAGGACATGTTGGTTAAGTTAGCGAGTCGCAATGCTCCAGACTACACACAAAGCCATATCGCAATGGCATTGCTGTCGTTGATGGTTGAGGTAGAGCCAAACATCCTATCTATCATAGATGATGCAAGTAGCCTGAGCGACTCTCAAAAAGCCATTAAGTACATTGAGGGTAATATTGAAAAAGACATCACGCTAGAAGGCTTAGCGGCTCATATGAGCATGTCCATCGCAACCTTAAAACGTCGCCTCGCCGCAGATGATCTTTCGTTTTCTCAGATATTAAAGGTGAAACGGATAAACTTCGCAGCAACCCAACTGCGCAAGTCAGAAAAATCAATAACAGAAATAGCGTTTGAGTCTGGTTTTAAAAGTGCAGCGCATTTCAGTACAGCATTTAAATCCGTTTACAACATGACCCCCAAAGACTTTAGAAACCAAGTTGTTAGGCCTAAAGTATAAATCATGTCGGCATTCGCATCCGTTGGGCTCGCCCTATTCCCAAAAACACGCTTGAGGATCGCGCTCCAACTCGTTGAGTAAGTCCTCAAGCATTCGGCTAAATGGAAGTGGCTTATAAGGCACCCACCTTAACAGCTCGTTGTGATATGTGGGAACATAGAAATACCAAAGTTGGTTTTCCTCATCAAACATGATCTTCGCGACGGGAGAAGTATACTCGCTATGCTGGGAGTCGAGGAGAAAATGCGCCCGATGAAGCTCAACGCCATTTTCTACTAGCTCATAGAGGCACTTGCCCTGTTCGACAGGCAAGTTAGCATTACGCGCAGAGCAGAGCGATTGAACTGATTTGTATAAACGACTTGTCGCCATTTGGGACACTGACATCAACGTTCTCCCGATGGATGATAGTTAGAGCTGTCGATCCTAGTATATAACCTTTACATCATCACCGATGGTAGTTATCTACCTAACTCAAGTATAAGATAGCTATATTATCATTTGCCCAGATTATCATCTCAGTCCACTTGGAAACGCTAGCTCCATCACCTCTTGACTAGAAACAAATCCCCTGTTTAGCGCTAACAGTTCACAAAAGTGTAACCTGAACGCAATATCATAAACTCTGCTTTATCCCGTATATGGAGTTTAATATGTTACGTTTTACTGTGGCGACGTTATTGGCCATAGCAGTCTCCCTCCCTACCATTGCAAAAGAAATCAACATCTCGGGTTCAACGTCGGTTGCTCGTGTGATGGATGTACTTGCTGAGGAATACAACAAAACACACCCAGACGATTACGTTGCTGTTCAGGGCATTGGTTCGAGTGCTGGTATCACCATGGTCAATAAAGGAGTAGCCGAAATAGGCATGAGCTCTCGCTATCTGACTGAAAGCGAAAAAGGTGAAGATCTCAATGTATACCCTATCGCTTATGATGGCCTCGCTGTTGTTGTAAACCGTACCAACTCTGTAGAAAACCTTTCTCAGCAACAGCTGTTTGATATTTACAAAGGTAAGATTAAGAATTGGAAAGAGGTCGGGGGCGCAGATCAGCCTATCGCGGTGGTTACTAGAGAAGCGTCTTCAGGTTCACGTTACAGCTTCGAAAGCTTGCTGGGACTGACCAAAATCGTTAATGATCGCCTTGTCTCGGATATCAGCCCAAACAACTTGGTTGTAAACAGCAACAGCATGGTAAAAACCATTGTTAACCATAACACTCGCGCCATTGGTTTTATCTCTGTAGGGTCAGTAGATCGCTCGATCAAGGCGATTCAGTTAGATGGTATTGACCCAACCTCGACAAACATTAGCAATCATAAGTACAAGTTGGCGCGACCATTCCTAGTGCTATACAAAGTAGATAAGATTAGCGATGCAGGTAAAGGTTTTATCGCTTTCCTTCGTTCAGAGCAGGGACAAAAAGCGATTGCAGATTACGGTTATACGCCAGTAAAAAACTTTAATCAGTAAAAATGAAAAAGAGAGCACCCTGATGCTCTCTTTTACTATGTCGTGTTCTATCCGGTTTCGGAATTAGAAATGCAGTTGAATTACAGAGACCACAACCGCACCAGGTCGACGAATACCTTCAATTTCCACTTTAATTTCGCGCTCAATCTCCAAACCTTTTTTGATTGGCGTTACTTTTGTTAACATGCTGACTGCACGAACATTATTGCCTGCTTTGACAGGGTAAGGGAAACGGACTTGGTTTAAACCCAAGTTAACTACCATTTTAGCTGTTGGGAACATTGGCTTGTCTGGATCGACTGAATCCGTCAGTTTAGGCAGCAATGCTAATGTTAAAAAGCCATGAGCGATAGTTGTCTTAAATGGAGATTCAGTTGAAGCACGCTCTGGATCAGTATGAATCCATTGCATGTCTTCCGTTACCGCACCAAATTGGTTAATACGTTCTTGAGACACATGAACCCAATCACCAGTGTGAATAACTTCGCCAATTTTTTCACTTAACTCGTCATAAAGCTTTTGAGCCTCAGGTGCCATTACGATCGGTGCAGGTTGAGGTGCAACTTCTTCGTTGACGGCTGGCTGCTGGTGATCACGAACTTTTGAGAAAAGAAAGCTATTTTGAGCTTTCCCCAAAAAGTCACTCCAATAATCGCGTAACGTTGGAGACATCCAATTCATAAACTCGGATTGATGAGCAGAAATCGCATCAACTTTGTCTTTAAATAGATTTGTGACCTTCATAAACACCCTTAAGAATTCTAAGCACAACTGGCTATACCAGTTAATTTTGAATTAGTTCACAAAGTCTTGCAAATACTTTCGGGCGAACACATGTACCCTAAAAGCATGTTATGTCTTATATATCAGCAAGATAACAATAAAACACCATTTTATTGACGTGCGCCAATATAAAGTAAAAACTCTATAAATTGGTACTTTTTGTCCCTTTTTCACTCCGTTTTCAAACTGTCCAACATCACATCAGTGATCATAAAACAAGCAAACAGTACTTCTATTATAATTCAGCACTTTACAAGTCGGACTATGCTCCTTATTATACCGCCCACAACGGAGAGATGGCTGAGTGGTTGAAAGCACCGGTCTTGAAAACCGGCATACGTTAATAGCGTATCTAGGGTTCAAATCCCTATCTCTCCGCCACATTCAAGCCCTTGATTTATCAAGGGCTTTTCTCGTTTTAAGACGATCAAATGTCACCTAATACAAGTAGGTGATACATATGTATTTGATTAAATTGAGCAATAACGTGTTTTATACACGTATTTCCACTCCCGCTATTCTGCAAACTTCTCTGGGTTATCCGAGAGAGATTCGTCTCTCTCTGTTCACTAAATATCGTCGATTAGCTACCAAACGAAATGCTCAGCTTGCTAGCGCGATTCACACGCTACATGAACAAGCTTTAGCAGAAAACATCCCTTATACAGATTTTAAGATTAGCTTATCTACAAAGGTGGCGGAGATTCGCCAACAGTTCTGCTCTAATCTTCCGCATGTAGACAACCCACAGCCAAAATGTACGTCAATGAGTATAGAGACCCGAGCAATGCCTGCTCCTGCTCCTGCTCCTGCTCCTGCTCCTGCTCCTGCTCCTGAAGAAAGCGTAAACAGTCGTTTGATTGGAGCACAAGAACTTACCACAGAGTTAAATAACTTTATTCGTAGTAAACGTCTGGAACAAGTAACACCTTTGACTCTAACTCAATTAAATCAACGGTGTACTAACTTCTTGAACTATCTAGCCAAACAGGAGATCTGCTTATCTGCGAAAGCTGCCAACACTTACAGAGATCGCTTAATTGAAAAAGGATTAAGTGCAAAGACAGTAAAAGAATACATTGCAGCCAATAAGCAGTTCTTTGATTACTGTGAACGAATTGAACTCATTGAGAAAAATGTCTTCAAAGCGATAAAAGCACCAAAAAGCCGTGGAACAAAAGCATCCCAGCAACGCGATCGCTGGCAGTTGAAAGATCTTAAAAGGCTATTTTCTAGCTCCGAATTTCGTAAAAAAGATGTCCAGTTTCAGTGGACAACTAAAGTACAAGTCTATCAAGGATGTAGGCCTTCTGAAGTTTGCCAGTTAACGACTAATGACATTCAAGTAATTGACGGTGTCTCATGCATCACGATTTCCGATTCTGACACTGAACAGCGGCTAAAAACATCCAATGCTGTCCGCACTATCCCTTTGCATAATCAATTGATAAAAGAGGGTTTTCTTGATTATGTGCAAGAGCGCCGAGAACAAAAACAGAAACAGCTTTTTGATTATAAGCCGCACGGAGAAAACAAAGATTGGTCATTTAGATACCGTACCAACCTTGGGAAACTGCAAACCGCAATGGGGATGAAGCCCAATGCTCGACCAACGGCTTACTCATTCCGACACACTTTTATCGATGAGTTAAAGATTGCTAATACACCTGAGCACATAGTGGCTGAGATTGTAGGTCATGCTCATCCCAATATCACCTTCGGACGATACGGAAAACAAGCGAAAATTCAGCAATTGAATGAAGCAGTTAATAAATTTCCATCAGTAGAGGTGAAGTATGCGTAAACTAGCAAACTTTGAGCTTAAAGCGATTCTAGAATCCATTGAACATGCTGATTTTACAAATAACTATGACTTCTTCAATCTGTTAACTTGTGGGATATCAATTGAACAGATTAGAGCAGTATATAGACTCAGATCAGCTTTGCTGCGGGACTCTTCTAAAACGATCTTCGATTATCCGTTGTTTATTGATCAAATTTACTCAAGTGTTGAGTCCTTCTACTCAGTGAAGGAAGCTCTGGGATACGAGGTTGATACCCAAGAAATAGAGCGGGAAGATAAGCTTATATTTCTTATGCAGTTTCTAGCTGAAAACAAAATGCAACTCAGTATAGACCGCCGTAATACACCGTACTCCATTGCAATAAATCTAGGCTAGGAAGGAGCTTTAGTATGGAAGACATTCATGAACAATTAGGCGTCAGCAAAGCATATCTCAATGATACATTTGCCATGATACGTATTGCGAAAGACGGCGAGGTATGGATTCAGTATTCCGATAAACTCGATATACCTGCTGGCATAAAGGCTGTACGAATTGCAGCGGAAGTTCTAAAAATCATAGCTACTGAGTCAACTAACTATAACTAACAAAGTTTCTAAACCTAGATAAAAGCGGCTGTAACGAGCCGCTTTTAAAGAGATTTTGGGTAAAGGCAAAAGAGTCTAACGCCCGATACCGCAGCCCTCCAGCACTTTTCTTTGGAACTGTAAAGCTGAAACTAACTTCAATATGAATCTGATATGCAGAGGTAGTTTATGTTGTTCCAACATGTCTATTTTAAGAAATGCTATATCCAAAAAACAACTAAATACTATATAATATGCGTTTCAATGCATGGTTAGCATGATGAGTTGTTAATGCTGATTTTCAATTAGTCAGACTCATGAAGATAAAGGAAATTAAGTATGATCACACTGCCTGCTTCACTTAATATAGAAAAAATAGAGGATGTCATATCCAAAATATGTGAAGGACAAAGTAATCCCGAGTTAGAACTACCGATCTCTTCAAAGGGTTTCGCATTTGGAGGATACGCTGCGGCAATTCAGGCAGTAAATACGTGGGCTAGCAATAATGAGAAACGAGAACTGATTGTTAAACCTAGTTCTTTGGAAGTCGAAGAACAGCTGGAACATATAGTTAAATATCCACATAAGTTTACTGCTGCAATGATGGCAAAAAAAGTCTCTTTAAATTTCGATCAAAAAATGGACGTGAGGAAAAAAGTTAACAGTTTAGCTAAAGCAGCAATAGAACAACAATCAACTCACTCTTACGGTCAAAACCATGGACGACTTTGTTGGTATTCTTTTGTTGATCATAGTAGTAAAGGATTTGATAGAAATTTTTATCTATCTTCCACAACACAGCATGCTGCACCGCAAAGCCTAGAGCAGATTACAAATATAATTAGCTCTATGGTAAGGAAATCGTCCATTGTCGCGGGAGGTAGCGAACTACTTGGAAAAGAGGATGCTAACGAGCTAGGACGTTTATTTTATGAATTATTCGTCAATACGCATGAACATGGTAGCCGAGGTAAAAATAGAAATATATGGTTAAAACCCGCAACTAGAGTTATTTATACATATGGTATTAACTTATCTGACGATGCGGTAGCAAACTCAATTAGTAATAACGAAGTATTGCAAGATTACTTATCAGCGTTAGGAAAAACTTCTAGATCAACAAATCGATTTATTGAGATTAGCATCATAGATGCTGGTTTAGGATATAGCGGTCGTTGGCTTGCTGATAACCCTAAAGATGGTTCTTTTGAGCAACTTACTATTTCAAATGAGTACGAAATATTAAAAAAATGCTTCAAATTTAGAAGTACTTCTTCCAACAATCTAGTTAAAGGTAATGGATTACCAGCAGTAATGGCAAATCTTACCCTCTTAAATGGTTTTATGAGAGTGAGGAGTAATAGGTTATCCTTATATCGCGACTTTGTTAATCAACCATTTATTGAGCAAGAAAATGACAGTTACGAGTTTATGGATTGGGATTCAAGACAAAAATGCAATAACAATATAACTCAGAAAGCAAACGCTGCAGGCGTATCAATCACTATCTTAATACCACTTGTTGACAAAACGGAATTGGAAGGTAATTCACTATGAGTCGTTATTTTTCGTTTAGGTTCAATAAGAACGCTAATTCATCAAAGCAAACATTGGTATTATTTTGTCACTTTGATATTGATGCATCATCAATGATTAAAGAGATAAAAGAAGATGTAATGTTGAACTTAGTACCCAGTGATGTTGTAGTTCTTGGCTATGATTTGACAGAAGAGTTCAAAACTAAAATCATTGAAAACGCATTGTTTGTATCTGAATTTGAATCATTTATTGGTAATATAAGTGAAAAGTTAGATTTCCTATCAATTAGTGAAGATGGCCGTATTCATGAAATAGGTAAGAGTGAAGAGGTTCAGTTTAAAAAAGAGATGTTAACGACGGGTGCCAATCACATATTCAAGAGTAGAAAAGGTCTTATAACCTCTTCTCCTAGTTATCACTTTGAAAAGCCATCAGGAGATCATTGTGACAAGTTTATTCGTGCATCAAACTTATTTACATCTGGTGTGGAAGTCGCTTTTTTAGCAATTAGCTTACTTCCTTACTTATCCAAAAACATTTCAAGAATATATGTTGACACTTCATCAATTTCTTTCTTAGTTAGTATTGCTATACAGTTATCAAAGCAGTTTAAAAATAAACAACCAATAATAGAAAGCTTTGAATCATATTCGGTATTTGAGCAACCATACGGCTTTGTAACAAGTCCTGATAGTTTGGTTATTATATCTGCAACTACAAGTGGTGGTTTAACCAACACTTTGCTTAAAGATACAGCTTTTTCACAAGAAAATATCTTGACTTTATTTTATTCAAATATTCCTAGTGAACAAAAAGGGCTTTTTAATATCTCGAATGTTGTTGATCAAGGTATAATCTCGGTCCCACAAGAACATTGTAAGTTCTGTCAACAAGGGTCAAAAGTTATTAGGATTGAAGGCGAACAGTTCCTCCCAGAGACTCCTAAGCATGAACTGTTAGTTATAAAAAAAGTAGATTTTGATTTAAAGCGTCAAAATTTCTTTAGGGAATTTGCAGTTAAAGGTTTACTAAAATTTGACACTTCTCCTAATGAATATTGGGAAAAGGAACATTTTTATATTGATATAAATAAATTGCTTATTTCCAGTGCGGAAAGTTTCAAAAAATCAATAAAAAAGAAACTTAATAAACACTTTTCTAGAGATGTTAAAACGGTTATTTCATTAGATGATGATGGTTCTCTGGCATTGGCCAAAGAGATTGAAAATCAAATTAATGATAATAGTATTGACTGGGTTAAGTTTTCTGAAATAAATGAGGAGGAGCTAAAAGATCGTAGTTCAATATTTGTAGTTGCTGGTGCAATTACATCAGGAAGGAAATTATTAGCTACGGCAAGAAAGCTTCGTGGAATTTCAAATCTCGCTACAATCACTTACTTTGTAGGGTTCTCAAAATTGCCTAGCCAAGCGGCATTCGAGCAGCTTGAAAAAGATCTATGCTTGGGAGGATTTGAACTAGTCGTACTACGAAGTTGCAGCCTGCCTAGATTCAACGAAAGCCACAAATCCGTTTGGGACATAGAAAAAGAATACCTTTCCGCCTTTAGTGATACTGATGATCCGTTATCAGATGTAGACCATCATGATCCCTTACCTAACTTATTGGCAGAAAGAACGAACATATTAGACGCTGTTTCTCCAAATGATTTATTTTTAACATCAGCTAACGGTGAGTCATTAAAATTGAGGGAAACCTTTGCCTTTTGGGCTGGATTAGGACTTGATACACAAGAATCTAGCCAAGCTGATGTATATTGGACTATCCAAGCTATCTTACATGACCTGAGGAGTAAAAGTGACAATGGATTGGCTACGACATATCATTCAACATTGATTAGTCCAGTCTGTTTTGATCGCTTTAACGACGGTGTAATTCAAGCTTGTTTGCTGCGAGCAGCTAGACCTATTGAGCTTAACTATGGCGTCGATGAGATTTACAGTCGGCAAATGACAGATATAATAGTCTCTGTCCTACAAAATTGGGATAACCCACAAGGAGAAGCCTCTTTAGAGTTTCTATTTGCGCTATGGTGCGGTCAGCTAAAATTGCTCAATACCCATCTTAAGGAAATCGTAAATTTGGAACTTGAAGGGGTATCTAATGACATCAAGTTTCTTTTGAAGCGATTGGATGATCAAATAAACCTAATAGATTAAACGGCATAGATATCCTTTCCAAGTCTAGACAACTCATACAACAGTCTAGACTTGGACATCGTTACTTTAAGTATCATATGTCAAGTCGTTAACTATGGTTTCAACAATCCTTTCAGATATTCAGTTCGTGAAACACGAACCGTACTTTGTGAACCATATCTGAAACTCATTTGGGGCAATGGAAAGCTAGTCCATACGCCATGATATCTAAACTTTGGCTCCCTCTTCGGGAAGTGACGAAAGTTCACCAAGCATGTCTTTCAGTCCATTAAGCCAAACCCAATCGTCTTAGCATTTCAGAGATTGCTACTTTCCGCAATCTTCCCCAATCAACAAATCTACTGGTTGTTTTTTGACCGATCAGAACATTTTTTTCAAAAAATTTTCTAGGTCAAAAATCTCGATAAACTCAATGCGTATAGGTTTGATAAATAATCTCAAATTCGACATCGATTCTTTCTACTTATAGACAAATGATGTCAAAAGTAAATATTTTATTGTTAATTTTCAACGTCTTACATGATTGACGAATGTAATTTTTAGCCGTAACTTCCGTTTTGACGAATGACTTGCATTCGATAAAAAACGGAAAATATTATGAAAACTATTACAACTACAAAGTCACCAACTGTAAAAGACTACATCGACGCATATCTCATAGAGAGAAAATATTGTGCTGCTCCCTCGACATTAGCCTCCGACCTCAGCAGAGCAAAGAATATAAACGAGGCATTAGGAGAATTCCCCATCAATGCAGTTAGCCACACTCAGATTAATATGCTTCTGGTAAGTTGGCACGAGCGCTTTCGAAACAAAACCATCAACGAACATCTGACAATCTTACGTCGCATTTCTTTGAAAGCGGTACGTGATGGCGTAATTGCACGAAATCCGATGACAGGCGTACAGAACTTTAAAACAGTGGATCCTGAGCCAAACCCTTTCACAAAAAAGGAATTAGCACGGATGCATGAGTGCAAGAATGTCTGCACCCAGGGACAGAATGCCGTAATGCTGAATCTGTTGACAGGTCTTCGTATCAGTGAACTGATAGCGTTGTCTTGGCAAGATATAAACTGGGAACGCGAAGTGCTCTATGTACGTAGAGCTTGCGTATTGAACATTTATAAATGTCCAAAAACTAAAGGTTCTGTACGTGAAGTTGATTTAAATCCACTTGCTTTAAAACTATTGAAAGAGCAGCTGAAACTGACAGGAAAGCGCCGCCCACAAACAATCAACATTCTAGAATGCGACAATAAAACATTCACAAAAGACTCTGTCAGTTTCATTTTCTTAAATACGAAAACGAATCAACCTTTTACTGATGCTAAAGAATTCACTGAGCGATTCTTCATCAAATTTCTAGAACAAGCGGGTGTGGCTCACAGAGGTGTTGGTCAGCTACGTCACACATTTGCTTCCCAGTGCTTAACCGCGGGGATCAGCAAAGACTGGCTCGCGGTTCAAATGGGACATAAAAGCACAACAATGATCGACAAACACTATGGTCGATGGATTCGTGAAGACTCACCCAACTACGCAAGAGAGGCTGCGCAACACCTTCAGGATATATTCGGCCTATCGCAAATAAAGCCAACAGTGACTTTACCTGCTGTTCCTCACTCTTCGTTAGTGTTGTTGAAAAAACTTCAGTCCAAACCACAGCTCATTCAACTTCTTGAAGGCATGCTGGAGAGCGACAAATGAGCACGGTGACCATTGAGACCAAACATAAAGTCGTACATTTTGAAAATGTGACGACATGGCAACCCGCTACGCTTCCGTCACACTTTTGCTCCGCAAAAGATGCACGGAAGCTGCGGGCAAGAGAAGGCTCTCTTGACTCTCTAACTCGACCTCAGGGAAGTCGAGAATGAGAACAATCAGACTGTTCCACCGACGAATGAATTACTCTTCAACTACAGAAAGTCGTGTGAAATGCGAACACTCTCTTGCGCATTCACTGCGGATTGCTCCTCCAACTAATGCCAAAATATCCAAGAAACTTGAGTGGAACGAGGAGCTAAGTCAACACAATTTCATGTGGATAAACAACCATATTTCTCCAATAGAATCTTGGACTGAAGCTGAGCGGCTTGAACTCTTGTATAAGATTGTTCCACAGCCACGTATTCACAACCAATCAAAGCTTCAAACACAGCAGCGCCAGTATCGCCGAAAAATGAAAAACGCAATAGATAGTGAAATCAAAAGTGGTAACACGGATGCTGCTAAGTTTTTGCAGAGTATTTTAGAAACTGATGGTCATGTTTCGTACTCCTCTATTCAGAAGTTTTCTCTTTTGACAATGCAGCGCAAGAAACAGCGTCTCAAGATGCTAGAGACTTATCTGAACGCTCACAATCAACTACAACACAGAGCGCCGACCAATAACATATTCATCCAAGAAGGGATTTTTAAGATCCCTCACCGATGGGAGGTTGGTAGTGATCTGGTGAATGCTTCGGATTATATCGAGTTCACTCGACTATTCCTTGTTCATTATTTCCCAGACTATGAAATTAAAACAATTATTTGCCATGACGATGAAAGGGATAAAAACCAAAACACAGGGTGCCACACGCATTATTTTTTATCTGCGTTGAATCAGAAAACCAACAAATTTGATCTTCACAAACGTCAAATACAAGTTGTGAGCGAATACATAGAAAAAGTTACAGGGGTAAAGGATTTCTTTCCGAATGATTCAAAGTTGACACGTGAGGAGACACAAGACTTTGGGCATTACTTTCAACGAATGGTTCAGGATTTTGCGAATAAGCATTTGTGTCGTTCAAAGGGGTTGTTAGTTGAGTTTTCTACTGAAACAGAAAGGAGAACAAAGCAGCGTAAAGAAATGGATCAGCAAGCAAAACTTCCGAAAAGCCAGAGGAAAAACAACTTAAATAACTACTTGCTCAAAAGACAAGCAATACAACGCAAGGAACTCGCGAGTGATATTGAAGCTGGAAGAAGTGAACTAGACGATATTAAAACGCAAGTTGCTATTTCTACAGGCGAAAACGAAATGATCAATGAACTAAAAAGGCAAAATAGCCGAGATATTTCTGCTGAGAAAAAAGAAATCGTTCAATTGCGTGCTGAAAAGCACGCTTTAGAAAAGTTAGTTCAAAGCTTAAAAGATGACATCATCCGTCCTTTAAGCAAGTTCTGTCAGTCAGTTTTCTTGGGTTTGAAAGCTAAAGAATCAGGTCAAGCACGGATGGTTGAATCATTCTTAGATAACGCAATGAGAGATATGTTGAACCTGCCACCAAGCATGCAGGTTAAAGCAAAGGTACTGTTGGAATCAGTAGAGCTGCGCAAAAGTACTTTTGAGCGCAATAAGACCGACGAAAAGTCAGAAAACGATACGTTTGAAAGGTAAGTTAGTTAAGTTCTTAACTTACTAACTTACTAACTTACTAACTTACTAACTTACTAACTTTCATAAAAACAATAATAATGGTGAACAGCATGGCAAGACCGAAAACTTACACTGATGAAGACCTCATCCAAACCGCTAATGAGCTGATTAGCCTAGGCAAGAAGCCCAGCGGGTGGCGAATTAGAGAGTATTTAAAACGAGGAAAAACCTCCTCAATTCAGGCTGATTTGGAAAAGCTCATTGCTGACGGTAGGATTCCAGAAGCACAAAATGATACCCCATCAGCGACAACTCAAGTAAGAACCTCATATGAGCTACCAGCGGAAATTCAGGAGCTTCTCGAAAGAAAGGAATACGATATCTCTACATCACTTCGAGATATTGTTATCGCTATGAATGACAGTATTCATACCCATTTTGAGTCAATTACTTACACACGTATTAGAGAAGCAGAGGCAATCAGCCAACACGCGATCAAACAAAAAGAGCAGTCTGAAGGTGAAGCTTCGGATATGGAACAGACTCTTCAACGGGCTACAGATGCAAATGATCAACTAGAGGAGAAAATTGAAGCTCTGCAATCTGAGCTAGTCGAATTACAAAACGAGAAATCTGAGTTATTAAAAAATATCAGTCAACTTACGAGTTCACTCAATCAAGCAAATGACAGGTTAGAAAACCAGCAAGATACCATTTGGGGACTCCAAGCCAGTCTATCAAAAGTCGAGAAAGCGCATTCAGCACTAACAGTACAACGAGAATACGCACTTAACGATGTGGAAAGGCTTGAGTCTCAGCTGACTGAACTCTCAGAACGCTATGAGAGCACTTGTATCAAACTAACTGAAAGTTCGTCTAAACTACAGTCAATGACAGGGGCACTGGACAATTCTGAACATAAGTTAAGCACTGTCCAGGATGAATATACCGATCTTTCAGTAAATTATCGAATCTTAGAGAGTAAGTTACATGAGTCTCAATCTAATATCTCAGAACTTAAGCATGTAAATCATGAACTTGAAAAGCAGCTTACGTACTTTTTAGAAGAAACTGACTCCATTTGTGATGCTGTCAATGACTCATCAAGTGGACACTAAAGTATGCTATGGTTACTACTATCGTCTACTTATCAAACTAAACAATATGGATATTCAAACGGCGTTAGAACGTCTGCATAAATTTGATAGGCAACGCATTTACGTATATACCAAGCGCAACTTGCGAAGACTATTTTTTGATGACAGTGAAGAAGCTTTTAAGCAAAGTTTACCGCGTTTAATCAAGTTCGGGGTACTAGAACGAGCTTGTCGAGGCGTTTACGTGTTTGCTTTTAGTCGCCACAAAGGTGGCTATACCATTGAATATGTGGCTAAAAGTCTACGTCGTGGTGAATACAATTACATCTCGCTTGAATCCGCTCTTTCAGAATATGGTGTAATTTCTCAAATTCCTATTGATCGTCTGACAGTAATGACGACAGGTCGAAAAGGTGTATTCAAGACTCCATACGGGGTGATCGAATTTACACACACTGATCGCTGCGATATCGATATTCTGAACAATACAATTCTGTATGACAGACCACTAAGAATCGCCACGGAGTCTGCGGCGATTCGAGATTTGAAACGGGTTGGTAGGAATACTCATATGATAGAAACGTACTAATTTCTTCCTATAGAACTCAGTTAATCTGTATCAAACCGCCAAACTGATTAATAATTTTTGAAAAACTATCATTATGTAATGAAGAAAGTAGCTTTCCATCCTCATGATTACTGTAATCAATAGAAGTAATACCGTGATAATTATATTTATCTTGCTGATACTCTTGCTTTTTTAGAGTAGATGTTAAAATAACTTGTTTACCTAATGAAGTATATATATCAAGCATTTTCTCTTCTTTGTATGTAGAAAGCTCACCATCTCGAAACGAATCAACAACTATTGGGAAACGGTGGCCTAGCTCTTCGTTAATCGCCAAGGTTCTACAGAAATAATATTCTTGATTATCACTTCCAGAATAGACAGTATTTCTCTTTGAAAATAAATCTTCGAAATTTAACCTTCCACTTGGGTCCACTTTTTTACAATACTTATTCATTAATAAAACCAAGTGATTAATAAAATCCTTACACTCAGTTTGAGTATCTTTAAATCCCTTTTTGATAGCATTAGCTGAGCTTTCTAATTCTTTTATTTCTTTAAGTAGATCACTTGCTTGCTTGTCATATTCTTCTTCAGAACGTATGTCATCGGAAAATAATGCAATTTGAAATAAATCAACAGGAGTTTCTTTCTGGATAGTTTTCAATTTATCTTGAAGAACATTTATTTCGTGAGTTAAAGATGCACTACTCTCAATTCGAACTTCAATACTTTCGTCAATAGATTTTAGTATCTCATTTCTAACCTCAATATTGCTTACATCAAACTCTATTTCTTTGTTTTTAAAAACAATTCGATTCGACTTACAATCAGAACAAATAACCTCACCAAGTTCTAAACTTCTATTGAGTGAGTTTAACTCATTCTTTAACAACTGTAGCTTTTCAATTCTAATAGTTTCTCGGTTCCTTTTTTTCTGTCGTTCATTTATGTCTTTGGTTATTTCTTTAACTCGATTCCTTATTCTTTCTGCTCTCTCTGCATCTTGTGTTTTAGATGTTATTACAGATAGTGCTGGGTTTTTAGATACCAACATCATTTTTTTCAATATGGATTGCCGAGAAGCTTTTAAATTCTTTATCTTTTCTCTTCTTTCTACTTCATCGCCACTATCAAATATCGGTCTATCAATACCTTTCAACTGACAGAGCATAGATTTGAAGTCATCTTTTTTAAAGTAATTACTTGAAATTAAACTAGAAGGGTTTCTTTTATCCTGACCTATAAAAAACATCTCGTAAAAGGTAGACAAATCAACGGTAACATCAATACCATTTTTGTGAACTTTAGGAAACGATCCAATTATCTTTGATAAAAATGTCCTTAAATCACTTTCCGAGTCAAATATTTTAATATTACTATTGAATTTCACTATAAAAGAGGAACCTTTTCTAATGAAATGATAATCAACAAAATCAATTTCTAGCTTAGTATAAAAGTAATATGACTTATAATCAAAACCTTCTGGCCAAATAGGGCTATTCCCAATAGCGTAGAACATTCCTTGTAATACCAGAGTTTTCCCTCGATTATTGTCATCACTAAATATTACATTTACATTATTATTGAATCTTTTCTCGCAATATGATTCGTTGCCATTTCCAATCGCAAACTCTTTAAATATCATTTTTTATACCCTGAACGATCAATGAAATTAGAAACAAGATTGATAATTTATCTAAGTGTGGGGGAATTTTCTTTACTTCTTCTTCAATATAATAATATAAATGATAAACATCTAATGTTTCAAATTTCTTTATGCCCTTTATTATTTTTTCCACTAGATTCCAAAAAGATTTTGACGTGCCTTTATCAAAAAAAGTTCGGCTTAATCTAGAGTTGCAATCAATAATTACGTCATTCATATCATCAAAGCTGGTGCTTAACCCTTCTTTATGTATCACTTCAAAAAATCTTGTTGGTAAGCTATCTTCTTTAAAAATATTTGAAACCCCAATCAACCTGCTTATTATCAATGAGTGAAGTTTATCTTTTGTTAAATATCGATTCAGATTAAGAACTTCACTTGGAGATGATATCGATATATTTTCAATTTCACTATTTTTAAGCGATGATTGAACATCTCTTATTTCGTTAAAAATATTCTCATATGTTGTATCACTGATAATTTTTTTAGCTCTAAACTTCGTTACTTTTTTTATATAGTCTGAGCAGCTTTTTTTGTCACCAAAAAAGGTGATAGATCTTAAAAAAGAATCAAGCATGCTTTCATCAATGCAGCCATGGTTTTTTACAATAACTTCCCGTAGCTTCTTTTCTATTCTAGTTTTTGTTTTAGGAACTATATTGTCATACCCAAAGCAATCAGCTTTGCTATCTATAAGGTACGAAGCATCTAGTGGTTTACTGAACAATACATAGTCATTAAATGTAAAATCTGAAATATGGTTGTCGTAGAGCGTATATAGGCTTGAACCGATAAGTGATGGGGTAAATTTAGTATAGTTTTTACTTTGAACATCGAGCATTAAATCAAATGACTCATTCACTCCCGTTACATCATTGAAGCAATCAATAACAACTATATCAACTTTTTCACTATCTTTTCTCATACCAAATAGATAAAGCAAAGACTTAGTTTCATAGTCTGCTGATTTTTTGTTGTTTAGTTCAGTATTTTTGAATATGTACACGATCTTGGTGCCTTCCAATACAGACAACTATTCTGTCACTTTCTTATGCAACCAAATGTATCATTCATCTCATAAGGAGGGGAAGTATTGAAAGCTCTAAACGTGACGTAATTTAATAATATCAACTAAATACAACGACATTAGGTTCGCATAGAAGCAAAACTAGTTTTCCTCATACCTTTTGGGCCTTCTTGGATGAGGCAGTGTGACTAATACATAATAAGTTCTACCAATCATCAGGATCACGAAGCTTTGCTTGTTCACGGCTTACAGCTTTGTCTTGAATATGTAGCTCAAGATCTAGTGATGACAGCAGGCGCATCAGACTTTCGATACTGGACGAGGCAGGATCACGTTCAAGTTTCGATACCGTGGTCTGTTTTAGACCCACAATATCGCCGACTTTGGTTTGGTTGCGCCTTTGATTCCTGCGTACATCACGCAAGTATATCCCCAGTTGCTTAGGACTTGTTATGAGCATATCTGCCTCCAATCTAAATTAACCCCTGTAGGGGATATTAGCACTTTAACCCCTGTGAGGGTTAAAGTTAATTTTACCCCCGCACAGGGGTAATCAGTAATAGCTAGATTAAGAGGTTTAGTTGACAGGGTAAGGATGTTAGAAAATATTTTGGCTTATATGCTTGATGCTCTTGCTAAGTTCGATTGTTTTCGTATACTGGTTGTGATTAACATTCGTCAACGTGACATTTGATTGATGAACGTAGAAAGCTAGAAAATTCAAGAGCTTGATATATATAGGTTTTCAAAGAGATGGGGTTCAAATCCCTATCTCTCCGCCACTTATTTAGAGAGCTCGCATTTATTGCGAGCTTTCGTCGTTTTAGCTCTTACAAAAACGAGATTTAGAAATCCTCGCTCGTAAGCGAATCCAGCACTTCACTATATTCCAGTTAAAAGCCCGCTAATGTTTAGCGGGCTTTTAACTTCGATTTTCTAAAGTTTAAGCAAACTTCTTAATCATTTCAGACAGGTCATTGGTGCAATTTTGCACTTTGGTGTTCATATGATTCGTTTCAGTCATCAGTTCATACGATTCACTGTACTTTAAATTAAGCGACTGGATGTTTTCATTTATTTCATCCGTTACATAAACCTGCTCTTCTATCGCGACCGCAATTTGTTGGTTTCGTTCGACGACGTCCTGAACAAGGGATTCCAATTGTTGAATGCTATCCAAAGCAGTACCTAGCAATGTTACCGTTCCGGTCGACATTTCATTACCTTTCTCTAACGCAGAAACCGCTGATTTGCTCCCATTTTGAATCCCTTCAATGGCCGATTTAATCTCTGTTGTCGATTCCTGAGTTCTTTTAGCTAAGGTTCTCACTTCATCTGCTACAACGGCAAACCCTCTGCCTTGTTCGCCTGCCCTCGCGGCTTCAATTGCAGCGTTCAACGCTAATAAATTAGTTTGTTCGGCAATACCATTGATGACTTCAACAACGGTTCCAATTTGCTCGGTTTGTTGGTTCAAACGTATGACCACTTTAGATATTTCGCCGAGCTCACCCACCAGCTCTAGTACCGATTGGTTAACATTATCGATAACGCTACGGCTGTCTATCATCGTATTTTGCGCTTCTAACGTAGCCTCGGCGGTCGCTTGAGCATTATTTGATATCTCAGATGAAGAGGCTTGCATCTCGTTGACCGCTGTTGCGACCGAGTCAATCTCCACTTTCTGTGCGCTTAAGTTCTCCGTCACTTGCTGGCTATTTGTCGCAGCACTGTTAGCACTTGCGCGCGTTTTTTCGCAAGAGTCTTTTACAGACACGCCAACGCGCCCCAATAGCGCATTTGCAAATTGCTTACGCATCTTCATACCCAGCTCAATCTCAGCCAGATCGTTGATTCTTCCGCAATAAATATATTCCATGAGTGGATTGTTGAAGTCTTGCCTAGCCTGTTTAGCGAGCTTCTCAACTGGTCTGGTTAATACATAAATAGAGAAAACGGAAAGTAACGCAACAACGCCAAACGCTATCACTGGTGATTGATTCATTTGTAGAATGAGTAAGCCAAGAAGGTTTGAAATTAAAAGGAAGAAGGCCGATCTCATCCACAAACGTGTACGAGGAAGATACATTTTCCACGGCTTACGATTATTTCGAAGCTTCGAATACGCTTTTTCCGCTCGCTGGATGTGTATACGCTCAGGTTTAAATCTCACTGATTGGTATTCCACAACTTCACCATTAGATTTTATAGGAGAAGCAAACGCGTCAACCCAATAATAGCCGCCGTTTTTACGTCGATTTTTGACCATTCCCATCCAGTGTTTGCCAGTTTTCAGGTGAGTCCATAAATCTTTAAAAGCCTGTTTTGGCATATCAGGATGACGCACAACATTGTGGGGTTTACCGATAAGCTCCCCTTCATCAAACCCCGCTACTTCATTAAAGTTTTCACTGGCATATTTGATGTAACTGGAGGTATCGGTAATGGAAACTAGGCTGTAACTCGAAGGGTAATCGTATTCCGTTTCACTCATAAACATGTGTCCTTACATTGATTAATTAACAAACGGCAAATATGAATTTATCAGCATAACATTTACATGCATAATGATAGGTTGATTCAAAAATAAAACAAAATTATTGACAAGCTTACTTGTTACTTAATGACTCTAGTCGCATTTTTATCCTCTAATACAAGGCTTCGTTAATATGCACAAGACTGAGCACTGTTCAAAATTAATACACAAAAGCGCTTCCGTACTGAGTTCGTAAATTGTTATAAGTAATCCACTAAAACGAAAACAAGGAAGACAAACACAATGACTATTCACTTTCGTCAGCTTGCAGCTAAGAGAAACACGACACACTTGTTTATTGACGATTGGAAAATTAACACTCAGCAGTCTTGGGGGATATTCAGCGCGGATGGAGATATTGGCTCTCTGCTTGGAGACCTTATTTGTGATGAAATATCACCAAATAGTGGGGAAATTGAGCTAAATGGGCTGTCCGTTGCGCAAGTGTCGTTATCAGAGCAACAGCGATTACTGGAAAGAGAATTAGAAAAAGATGATACGGATTTTCTTGATCGTATCGACCAAGGAAGCACTGTTTATTCATTAATCCTAGAACAGAGCCAAGACACTAACTTAACTGAACAGCTAGTTAATGATCTCGACCTAAGTCATCTTAGAGATAGTGGCTTCCGTGTTCTCTCTACCGGAGAAACCAGAAGAGTAATGCTCGCCCGAGCTTTAGCCACACAACCTGACTTAGTATTACTCGATAATCCATTTACTGGCTTAGATATTGCGCACCGAGCTGCTCTCGCTCGCTATTTACACTCGCTTTCTCAAAATGTGCAACTACTCGTAACCTTCTCTCGCGAATCTGACATGCCTGAGTGGATCAATAGCATCGCGCTTTTCAGTGCAGGAAAGCTTGATAGTACAATGGATAAGTCCAGTTGGGATAATCATCCAATCATTGGACAAATTAAATCTCAGTCAAAGCAACAGAGTGAAGAAATGATGAGCTTGATACGTCAGCATCAGCACTCGACGCCATTCAACAACCCAATATTTGAACTAAAGAATGGGGCTGTCGAATACACCGATAAGAAGATTTTTACTGACTTGAACTGGCGCATAGACAAGGGCCAACATTGGCAGGTCAAAGGCCCAAATGGTTGTGGAAAGAGTACCTTACTTGGATTGATCTTTGGCGATCATCCGCAATGCTACAGCAATGACATTGATATTTTTGGTAAAAAGCGTGGTACTGGCGAGACAATCTGGGAAATTAAGCAGCATATCGGTATGGTGTCTTCAGCGCTACACCTCCAATATCGAGTCAATTGCAGCGCATTAGAAGTCATTTTGTCAGGATTTTACGATTCGATTGGGTTGTATAACCAGCCAACTCGCAAAGAGATGAATATTGCAAACGAGTGGCTCGATATCTTACATATGAGCCAGTACAAAAAAACCTCATTCAAGCAATTAGAGTACGGTCAGCAGCGACTGTTACTGATTGCAAGAGCCATCGTGAAACAACCCACATTATTGATTTTGGACGAGCCGTATCAAGGGTTAGATTTTTTGGGTAGACGGTTAGTTAAGAACACACTTGAGCTCATCGCTAGAGAGAATTTAAGCCAACTATTGTATGTGTCTCACTACCAAGAAGACCGCTTAGATAGCATCAAAAATGAGTTAGAGTTTGTGTTTGATGAAAATGCTCAGTGTTATAGAGCTAACGTCTACCAATCATAATGACTTCGCTGCGCAAGCTGCTCATAAGGTAATGGTTTGGAGTACAGGTATCCCTGATGATATCTCACTCCCATCTTCTTTAAGTGTTCAGCTTGCGCTATGGTTTCCACGCCTTCAGCGATCAATTGTACTTGTAATTCTTCCGCGAAGTGAACCATCGCTTTTAAGACAGAAGCACTAAGGCTAGGAATACCAATAGTTTCGACAAAGCACTTATCGATTTTTAAGTAATCTATGCGCATGTGCTGTAGAAATGCTAACGAGGTTTGGCCAGTTCCAAAATCATCGATCAGCACATCAATACCATGCACTCGCAGCGCTGCAATGCATTTTCTCGCCTCTGAATCAATGAGCTGACGCTCCGTTATCTCTACCCCTAATGAGACTTTGTTTCGGCTCAACTGTCTGTCGAGCAATTGAATTTTTCTGATCGCGTTTGGTCCGACTAAATAACCAGGCGGCACGTTAATACCAAGGTGGACAGGCTGATCAAAGCCTAATTTACTGAAGTCCTCTGCCGCTTTATCCAGAACGAAATCAGTAAGTAAAAAAACCAATCCACTTTGCTCTGCCGCAGGGACAAACTCGTCCGGAGAAATGAACCCCTTACTTTGATGCTCCCATCGCACTAGCGCTTCAAACCCGAATAACTGGCCGGTATCAACGTTAACTTGCGGTTGGTAATACAGGGTCAACTCTCCTCTTTTTATCGCTCTTTTAAGATCCAGTATCAAATTGCGATGAGGATCAATAAACTTATTCAACGCATACAAGCAAAGGTAGATCACGAAAATAATTGGAATTGAGTACAAAAAATAGGAAAGTGTTCTCTGTTTGACGAAAAGATCGCTGGCTTCACTCAAAGCTTCATACTCAAACATTTGCGACGATTTGATACCGATAGGATTACTTCCCGCTCTTAATGCTCCTTCTGGTGAAACTTGATCATGGATAAACAGCGCAGAGCGTTTTAGGCGTAAATCGTTGTTAAACCCTATTGTCGCATTAAAGTAGTCATGATCGATAATCGTTACGGCTTGATAACCCCGCTCTCCTTCCGTTACCACTAGCAAGAACTGATCGTACAAGCTATCAACACTACCAAGCGCTAGCGTTTGTCCCTTGGGAAAGGTGATGTGCTCAGCTAACGGTTTAGAGATACTTCCCAATTTCGAAGAACAAGTAATGACTCCCTCTTTCACAATGAGCATTTCTTCAATATCTCGTTCAAACATTAAGCTTTGCTGGAGCTCTTCACATCGCTCAGGGTGTAGCAGCGCCGTGCGGTTTTCTGTCTCTATTTGGAATAAAATTTCATCTGCAATTTGCACATTTTTTTCTAATAAATGATTGAGATTGTTTTGCACGCTTTCACGAGCTAAATACAAAACCTCTCCAATAACCAAGGGAATAGGCAGAAGAAAAATGATGGCTTTTTTAAAAATCGCCTTATTCAGCATATAAAAGTAACCTTTTATAAAACCGATTTACTGAGATGGTACCTCGATTCCGATACCCGCTAGCAACTCACGTTTTTTAACATTATTTGTTTGGATTAACTCAGTATGCGAAACGCTGAGTAATACCGCAAACTAAACAATGTCTTAATCACTCCTGTTCCAATTTAGTATCAAGCGCCTCAAACCTGAGACTTTAATTCGACACCATGTTATGTCTATCGGTAGTTGCGAAAGTCTTTACCTGTCTGTTTCTCATCATGTAAGAATTACCCATTAAAATTATTTTTCTTTTCTCAGTGATTAAGAATTATATTTGTCGTAACTCCTACAACACGTTACAACACTCTCATGACGACAAACAAAGCTAATGCTAACCAGGTAAACGAAAAATCACTGCAGTTGTTAATGCAAGTTGCAGTTAGTCCGTTCCCAGTTTCTGCGAAAACGCTAAGCGAGCAATTGAACGTTCCTTTAAGCAGCCTTTACCGACACTTAAAACTGCTTAAAGAGTGGAACTTGATCGAAGAAAGCGTTCACGACAAGACATTTGTCGTTGGTCCGGCGGCATTATTACTCATGCACAGCTATGAGACCGCGCAACATGGGCTCGACATGGTCGAAACCATACTGGCTAGGTTGGTACAACAAACCGGGGAAATGGCCGCTTATATGGTACCAGCGGGTTATCGTGCGCTGTGTGTCAGACAGAAAGAAAGTATGCAGGCGCTGCGTTGCAGCTTCGTCCAGGGTCAAAGTCAACCTCTGCTGCGCGGTGCCTCATCTAAAGTGATGCTTGCTTTTATGCCTCAAAGTCGATGCGAGAAAATCTTGAGATATTTTAATCAAGATCACCGACGTGACGAGTGGGAAAAAGAGCTCACAACCATCCGTAAACACGGATATGCCGTCAGTACTTCTGAGATTGACCCTGGTGTGTCAGGTATTAGCGCACCGGTAATGAAAGGAAGCAAACTGATTGGCGCAGTCTCGGTAATGGCTCCGGCCCACCGAGTCGAAAAGGATAAGCAGCGCATTATTTTACATGTACTGCAAGCGGCAAGGGCACTACCACCAGAAAGGTAATTCATCATGTTAAGCTTTTTCAAACGCTATAAACTCCATCACACAGTGAAACAGCCGCAGCATTACCCTTTTTCTTTTATGACAGTGTGTGAGTATTTGCCTCCTATGTCGAAGGGTGCGTTTGAATTAGCTGATCAAAGTTTGGAAAATGCTAGCGATTGGCTATACCAACAGCATGATCATGAAACCGCTGAAAACTTTGGTCACTTCAACCACGACAAGCTGGAAAATGGCGAGTTTCAGGAAGCATTAAGCCTTTCGCTTTCTCGCCACTCAATTCCTGTTTTAGTAACTAACTGTACCGAGGCAATCTTGTCCATGTTACCTGTGGTCGTGTCCTATCGAGACGAAGTGGGTGTGGTAAATATTGGACATGACATGAACTTGAAACCAACACTTGAACCACGTTTAGGCTCGGCATTTCATTTTGCTCTTTCTCGCTATCAAAACGTGCGATTATTTTTTGCTGGTGTTAGCGAACAAGATACAAAGCAAGAAACGTGGGAATACGCGGAGGATCAAGGTTGTGACTGGGTAACCGATAAAGAGTTTTCTTTTCGTCATCGCAATAATGTTAAGCAACAGATCGGCAATTACCTAGACCACTGCGACCAAATAATCATTAGTATCGACCTTGGATCTCTAAAAACCAAAAACAGCCTTGATGGCGCGTCAGAAATTGATATCCAAATGGTTCTACGCACGATTAGGCAATGTTTGGTTGCAGGTAAAGTGCGAGCAATTCAGCTCGTTGGCGATCGAGATTGTCTGGTGTATTCGAGACAAACGAAAGCCATACTCGAAGAGTTATATCAGATGGCCCCACTCATCGTTCACGCTGCCTAGCGTTATAAACATTCAGAATCAGGATCGCGTCCTTCCTGATTCTGAACCAACATGCTTACTTATTATCCTTAACTAACAAATAGTTACACATATAAATCGACACACATCACACTTACCTCTTGAACTAACCTGACACTTACGTTGTAATAAGGCCGCTAAACTTTGGTATGACATACGAAATAAAAAATAACCAAAGTTCAATAACTAAGCGGCTTCAAAACAAAAAGTACCGCAGCTATTCCAATTTCAGTGAGCATTTGCTCACGCTCGCTTGATGCCATCTTGTTCCACTCATTAGGACATTTGATGATGCGTCTTTGCAGTATTTTCACTGCGGTTCTTTTTTTACCGCTAACCTCACACGCCACCACTTATGACTTAGCAGATATCAAGTCAAACACTAATGTTGCCTTTTGTAAAAACGGAACCATTCATGTAACGGGTTCTACTTACGATTGCACTACAAATATTGTTCTCCCGAAAGGCGATCAAATTATAAATAGTAGTCAAAGCTCATCGTCTTTAACCGCTCATGGTTCCATAACACTCCGTGGGCAGAATGTCATAGGCTCAAAGGAAAGCCCTATAAACATCAAAGCTAAAGGAACTTGGTTAAAAATTAATGGTAATAGCTACGTACTAGGTAATGTCTCTGCTTTAGGTTCTATAAAAATAACTGATAGTGAAATCGAAGGAGATATAGAAACCAATGGTGTTGGTGGAAATGGCCGTTCTGTCGAGTTTTACGGAGAGCACAACGTCCTTAATGGCAACATCATTGCTCAAAGTGACGTGTACATCGAATCTGGTATGTTCTGCGGTGATATCAAATCAAAAGGAACAAAAGTAGAAATTAATCAACTGGAATCGTCGCTTTCTAATACACCAATAGTTGTGGGCAACATTAATGCTCTATCGGGGATAAATCTTAATAATACGACAGTTTTTGGTTCTTTGACATCTCAGGGACATACTGTAGATACAGGTTTTGGCACGACCAAAATATATGCGAATAAGCAAGCTATTTCGGCAATGCATTTTTCAATTAATAACTCCAATACTTCTATTTGTGGTAGTGTGACAGCCACCCTAGAATCAAGTTCAAATTTCAACCACTATTGTGGCATTGATGAACCCAATTGTAGTTACGCAAATCAAACACCAACAACTTGCCCTATTCCTTCTTATATCCCTGAATGTAAAATTACGCCTCCATCAGAGAACGACTTCGACCTCAGCGTCACACCATCGGACGACATGGCACTGATGTGCGGCGACGATCTTCCGCAATTTACAGCAATGACAACCAATAATGGAGAAGTTGTAAGCGCAGAAGTCAGTGCAGCCCTATCACACCCTGACTTGTTCACTTTAGAGGTGATCAAAGGTCAGCAGACATTAAAAGCAAACCAATTTATGTCTGACGACAATGGTGAGCTCGTTGTTCGAATGGTCCCGAACGATATTGATACCATCGCGTTAGGTACTAACTACACGCTGACTTTCACTATGGCAGAAGACACCAGCAAGCATCAAACGGTTAGCTTTATGTTTACGCCATTTATGTTTGAGGCCTACTCAAAGACGAAAAGCGCCACTTTAAATGAAATACGCGTTATTGCAGGTAAACCAGAAAACGTGCATACGCGATTGCTTGCTTGTGCTTCCACCGGCGAACCTGTAGTCGCAAGCAACTACAATGGTACTCCTAAGGTTTTTCATCCATTGGTTCAACCATTAGGAGGAAGTGAAGGAAACTTTAGCTATTCAGCGGAATTTAAAGACGGCTTGTCTGAACATGGTCTTGTCACGAACGAGTCCGGCATATTTGAAGTGACATTGTCCGATCATTTTGAATGTGAGGGATTTGAAGAGTGCCCTGAAGAAGGCAAAGTGGAAGTGAAAGGGACATTTAATGTGCACTCGCGACCATGGACATTCGCTATCTGTGACAACCAACGTGCTTTGCCTTCTGGCACCTCTGAACAAGGAGATGGGTTTATTGCCGCCGGAGAACTTTTCTCTCTAACAGTGAAGCCGATCATTTGGCAAACTGACGGCTCTGTAAGTGGTTCTGTTGAATCAGCACGTTATTGTGATGCCTCTATCACCCGTAATTTTATGCTTGATGACGCTCCAGCAGCATCGGTTGTCTTGTCGAGTGAGCAACATACGCCATCAGAGACAGCGAACCAAACCTCAAAATTGCTAAAAAGTAGTGACTCACTGGCTCAGGCGCATAATTCAGCCAAGAATGATCAATTCGTCTTTAATGGATTATATTGGGAAGAAGTCGGGAGCTTGAGAGTAAAAGCAAACCTAGAAAGTAAATATCTAGGTATGACTGTTAACGAAAGCTATCGTTACATCGGTCGTTTTTACCCAAAATATTTTCAAGTGCAAGACCAAGAATGGCACTACCCACATGGCCAAACTTTTGCTTACATGAATCAACCTTTTGAGAAAGTCACTTACGATGTTGTCGCACTCAATGCGAATAAGGAAAACGTGAAGAACTACGTCCACTTTTCATCTAACCTTCAACAACATTTCGACTTAGGCGAGCTAAGCTCATACTCCGATCGGTTTTTGCCGCCTAAGCCTAAGAAGGTAGACTGGAAACTACTGGGTAGCGCGAGTGTTGGAACGTTTGTGATCGAGAAGCCCTCGACCAATGCGACTTGTAACAATAGCCCATGTTGGAAAAAGAACACGACAGATAAACAATACCCTGATGGCCCATTTAATAAAGGGACTAACAGTGACAGCAGCCAAATAGGTTTAGTCACGACTAAAGCCGTTGATGAGGTAAACTTCTTCGACGATAGCGAAGTGCTCACAAAACAACCAGACATTCGATTCGGTCGTTTGAACTTTCAAGATGTAGGTGGCAACCAAGGCATGGTGATCAAAGTGCCACTTGATGTGGAAATTTGGCAAAACGGTCGATTTACGACTAACTTCGATGACAGCTCAACAACGGCGAGTGGTGAATATTACTTCAGCACGCCAATTTGGTCTCATGCGCTAGCAAACAACGCCCTGCTTTCTGGCGTTGGAACGATGAGTATTGGCAGAATGACCGATATCGTTGCAAGCCAAATTGACTCAGCACGCGAGCAAATACAATTCCACCTGGATTTAGACGGCTCAGGTAATCGCATCCCTTGGCTGAAATACGATTGGGATAACACGACAAGTGAAGAGGAAAATCCACCTGTTACAGTTACGTTTGGTGTTCACCGAGGAAACGATCGCATTATTTATCGTGGTGAGCCAAATATGCTTGGCCTAAATTAACGCGAAACGACAAAACAAAAAAAGCCCCTATATTGAGGGGCTCTTTTCATCTAAAACGGATGTAATTTACTTTGCGCCACGACGCGCTTTCAGGCGCTTCACCATAGCAAGACGACGCTCTGCCGACCCTTGGTCTGTTGCCGACTGGTTCGGGTTATTACGACGACCTTGACGATTCTTAAACGCTGGTTTTGAGTGCAGCTTTTCAATGTAAGATTCACGCTGTTTTGGTTCATAGCCTGCAAGCTCAATACGGCGAATTCGCTGCTGGATTAGATTTTCAACCTGAACAACCGTGAGCTCTTCATCTCGGTTTACAAATGAAACGGCATGACCTTGTTTACCTGCACGGCCTGTACGACCAATTCGGTGAACGTAATCTTCCGCTAGGAAAGGCATGTCATAGTTCACAACGTGAGGTAAATCTTCAATATCTAGACCTCGAGCAGCGACATCGGTAGCCACCATGACACGTGCTTTACCGGACTTGAACTCTTCTAACGCACGACGACGAGCACTTTGAGCACGGTCACCATGACAAACCACCGCTTTGATACCATCAAGTTTCAGCTCTTTTACTACTTCGTTTGCGGTCTCTTTGTAGTTCACAAATACCAACACTTGTTTCCAGTTCTTACGACCAATCAGCTCCGAAAGCAGTTCCGTTTTTCGCTCTTGATCAACTGGATATAACACGTGAGCAACTGTCTGTGCTGTCGTATTCGCTCGCTCAACTTCAATACGCTTAGGCTTACGCAGGATATCTTTTGCTAACAGATTTAGTTGGCTCGAAGTCGTTGCTGAAAACATCATAATTTGCGGATCAGTATCCACATCTAGCATGATCTTACGTACTGCGTGAATAAAGCCCATGTCCAAGATACGGTCTGCTTCATCAAACACTAAAAACTCTAAGTGTGCGACCGAGACATTACCTTGTTCAATGTGCTCTTCCAATCGACCTGGTGTAGCCACTAGGATATCTACACCGTTTTCTAATGCCGTTACTTGAGAAGACATTTTACGGCCACCGAAAATCGCAGCCACCGACAGGTTCGTGTACTTCGTGTAAGCTTTGATGTTGTCAGCAATTTGTTCAGCAAGCTCACGAGTTGGAGCCAAGATAAGTGCGCGAGCAGTCTTACGAGAAGCGCTACGGTTACTGTCTAGCAACTGCTGAATCATAGGCAGAGAAAACGCAGCCGTTTTACCAGTACCTGTTTGTGCTGTAGCGAAAATATCATGGCCTTTGCGAGCCATTGGAATCGCCTTCTGTTGAATTGGCGTTAACTTTTCATAACCGCATTCTGCCAGTGCTTTAACCACTTCTGGCGCAAAACCTTGAGATGAAAATGACATTGAGCGTATTCCTTAAACAAACCACTAAAAATAGCTTTAAAAATTTAGCCGTGCACTATACCCGAATTTGAGTGATTTATCTCACTTTTCTCATTGAAATCCTACAAAAGAAAAAACGGTGAGCACAGATATATTAGTGGTTCACCGTTTTCGTTTAACCTTTGCGCGATTTAATGTTTGATGCCAGATAACTGAAGGAGAATTCGCTCAAGCTCATCCCATGGCAACAGCTGAGAATCTATCACTTCTAATCGTGATTCAAAGCCTTCTAAGCTGATTTCATTCACCGACACGACTCGGTTGGCAACATTAAACGCGTAACAACCTTGATCCGTATTGACCACTGCTTTAACACGCTCTGCGGTCAAGTCCGAAAGCATAGAGAAAAGCTTTTCAAAATCAAACTTATACTCTGCCCCAAACAACCACCCACAACTAAAATAACCCTGCCCTTTGTTCTCTTTGCGCACAAAGGCTTCACCAGGCGCCAATTGGAATTGAGGCTCTTGATGAGCGTGGTCATGATGATGTGACTCGATATGGGAAGAAGCGCTGCCGTAAACCCGCTCAATATCCAAGACTTCTATCGGCAACTCACCGTCATGAATAAGCTTACTGAATACTTTTGAAGGGGATTGGTCCGTCACCCAGTCATTAAACACATCAAGGTCGTGGCTGGAACATAGGTCAACCTTACTACCAATAACCACATCTGCACTGTCTAACTGGTCCACGAAGTTTTGGTTAGAAAGATACTTTTCATCACTTAAGTTACGCGGATCAACCAAGGCAATCGTCGCTTTAAGATCAACGTAAGGTTCATACTGCTGTGAGGTAAGCGTCGCGATAACCTGTTTTGGATGACCAAGGCCTGTCGGCTCAATCAATAAACGGTCCGGTTTTTGACGCAATAATGCGGTGATACCTACCGACATCGGCACACCCGCAGTGCAGCACATACAACCACCCGGCACTTCTTTAATCAGCGCGCCTTGGTCGGTCATCAATGCACCGTCGATGCCAATCTCACCAAATTCATTGACCAAAACCGCCCAGTTTTCTTTTTCCGGTTTGTTCTTCAGTAGATTTAAAATCGTGGTCGTTTTACCGACACCCAAAAATCCGGTCAGTATGTTGGTTGGTACTCGATTTGACATGCTTATCTCCGACACGTTAGTGCATTAATGCTCCAGCAAAGTATACGGAGAATGTGACTCGCTTCAACGCTTTTTATCGCACGCATCAAGCTCATTGCGTGATGCGTTGGAACACATTTTTCGAGCTTGTTTGGGTTGACTTATCAACTCTGAACGCTTCATATCAGACAGGTATCTACTGGTATAAATAACGCAAGTAAAAAACGCGATAATAGCGACTACGATGGGAAGAACTCCGAGCGTGTTTTCGAATTTAAGCGCAGCAATAGCCAACGCGAAAACAACGACAGAGATAAGTGCGATTGACTTACTTTTGTTGCTTTTCATAATAACTCGCCTTTCGTAAAGTTAGCCCCTAACACCTCCTGTACTAGAGGAATGCCAGTTTGAACAACATCCAACCTGACTATTCAATGCTACTCCTTTCGCTACTTGTGAAATTTGACAAAGCTAACATTTACTACGACATCAAACGACGAGCTTATTATTATCTTTCATATACTTACTGGATTTTAAAACACTTACTAGCAAATCGACCCGCCGCTGACCAATATGTCGTTTTCATTGGCAATACAAACTTGCGCCACCAGCCTTAGCCCTTCGACTATCATCTCCAGAGACATAGAAGGCTGACTGCCATCTGCTGCTTGTTCTGGCAATAATGGAGTATGAACAAACCCGTGACGAATCGGATTGTCTTTCAAGTAATGTTGGATGCCATAAAAAAGGTGGTTACATACAAATGTTCCAGCACTGTTGGAAATCTGGCTAGGTATACCCTGCGTTTGCAATGTTTGCACAACACGCTTTATCGGTAGTGTCGAGAAGTAAGCATCAGGACCATCAGCCACCACGGGTTCATCAATCGGTTGATGACCAGCGTTATCTGGAATACGAAAATCATCGACATTGATTGCGACACGCTCTGGGGTTATCGCGCTACGCCCGGCCGCTTGCCCTACAGTAATCACACAGTCTGGCTGGTGCGCTTCTATTGCTCCAATAACGACTTTCACCGAGTCATATCGAACTACGGGGACTGGGCAAGTAACTATCACACCTCCTTTTATGGCCGCGGCCTCTAATTGCTTGACCGCTTCTAAGGCGGGGTTAATGGCGTCACCACCAAAAGGTTCAAAACCGGTAATCAGGACTTTCTTCATAACAGCCTTTAGGAAAAGAGTTTCACAAATTATTGCACTCCCCTTCACCCCATCCAATAGCAAAAGTATTGATGAGATAAACCAGACAACATTATGTGACTCATGTCTAACCAGAGAGTGTTTTCTGCCTCATTGAATCTAGGCAAGTTCCGGACTATCGAGACTAACTTATTGATGATTAGTGGCAGGGCAAGGTTCTCTCATTACATGACGCACGTAGAAGCTTGGTTTCCACGCTTAACTTAGGTAGAGTACGCGACCGCAATGCAATTCGAAGAGATTGAATACAATGAATATTGATAACCATGTAATCGAAACGATTGAAGAGTTAGAGGCATTTCTGCATTTAGTAGAAAGCGGCGCTCTGGGTCTTGAAGGTGTCACTGGCGTTGCGCTAGCCACCTCTAATACCGATGGCCGTCCATTTGTTGCCGTATTAGGAGAAAAGCACCAATTGCTCCTCGGTCGCTGGGTTTCGCAGCACGTATATGACAATGGTAAAGACATCGTTCGTAACGGCCCAACCAGAAAACACTAAGCGCTCGACGCCACCTATAACATCACGCCGTCTTATACACCAAGCGTATGCTTTGAAAGCAATGCGCTTGGTGTACTCAAAAAATAAAAAAGAAAAGGCTAGCCTTTATTAATTTTGTCGGTATACTGCACATCAGCTCTTACGGAAAGAGCTATTAATGTAATTAAAGATCAAAGTTTCTCTCAGTTCCACATCGAATTCCTCGTTTACGTTCCTGCGACAAAATAGTTATCTCTAAAATCATATAGTAGCACTTGATATTAGCTAAAAATTCAATATTTAAAACAATCAAATATAGAGGTATCTATGTCTAATAAATTAACTGGTTCAGTAAAATGGTTCAACGAAACTAAAGGTTTTGGTTTTATTTCTCAAGACAATGGCGGTGATGACGTATTCGTTCACTTCCGTTCTATTGTTTCTGAAGGCTTCAAAACTCTTACTGAGGGCCAAAAAGTATCGTTCGTTGTTGAACAAGGTAACAAAGGTTTACAAGCAGCTGAAGTAACTGCACTGTAATTCTTTGTGTGGCATCAATGTTGTTGGTGCCACAATCCCCTTCCACTTATTACTGCCCTTACTATTCTCTATCTAAGTTTATATACCCAAATCACTTACCTCTCCCACACCATCATTAATCACTTTCAATAAAGTCACTTTGGTATACATCTTTAGGTAATCACACCGCCTACCTTGCAATTCCAGTTTGGAACTAAATTAATCTCATTCATATCTGAATCACTTCGCCTCATGCTTTGCTCATAAAAATAAAGTTTATAAAATAAAAGCGATTGGCGAATATAAGAGAAAAAATGAAATTAAATATATCTGCTCAATCAATAAATTCTAATAATTACGAGCACATTATCCCTAGCTGAGAGATTGAGTTTGCACTGAAATGCCATTACATGAAGCCATTTATCGGACAACACTTTATAGGGACAGCGTCTGGATTCACACACTTCGGAGCATTTGTTGAGTTAGAGGAAAACCGAATCGAAGGTCTCATTCCTTTATCAAGTTTCCAAAATGGTGAGTTCGAATTTGATGCAGTCAAACAAAAAATTTCTAGCCAGAGCACCACGTTTACTTTAGGGACTAAAGTGCACGTATTGGTTAAAAACGTCGATTCGAAACAAAGAAAGATCATGTTCAATTTAAAAGATGCAGAACACACGGTAGGTTAGTCTGTTTTAGGTTACTTTCTAATCCATTAATCAAAAATAAAAAATAAGCTTTTAATACCGCAATTAACTTGTGACATTTCGCTGACATCGACTCATTCTAAAACCCTAATATCTGACAAAGGAAACGAATCTAATTTTTGTTTCCAGACACCATCGCAGAGTGTATTTCCAGCACTCTGTTTGCCTCGAGAGGTTCTTATGACAGCCTAGGATCTCTCGAGGCTTTTTTGCACCTATTCAAACCACCTGATTCTACATCACAACTATTATCCCCTACACAAGCTGTACTTTTTAACTAGTGCACTAGATCGCGAACTCTGATTTAAGCAACTGATCACACAACCACTTCTAAATTTTGGGTATAAAAGTATCAATACTTTCGCTAACTAGGATGTAAATAATGAAAAACTCGTTTGATCTCACTATGCCCAACGAAGAAGGATACTTTGGTGAATACGGTGGTAGTTTTGTTCCACCTGAGCTTGAACAAATCATGCATGACATCAACGCAGCTTATGAGGAATGCAGCAAAGATCCTGAATTTAAAGCGGAACTCGCTCGCCTGTATAAGCACTTTGTTGGACGACCTAGCCCAATCTTCCATGCGGAAAACTTGTCTAAAAAATACGGAGCAGACATCTACCTAAAGCGCGAAGACTTAAACCATACAGGCGCACATAAAATTAACCACTGCTTAGGGGAAGCCATTCTCGCTAAAAAGATGGGTAAGAAGAAACTAATTGCAGAAACTGGCGCAGGGCAACACGGTGTTGCGCTTGCTACAGCCGCGGCATTGGTTGGCTTGAAATGCGATATTTACATGGGTGAAGTTGATATCGCCAAAGAACATCCGAATGTCGTCCGCATGAGAATCCTTGGTGCTAATGTCATTCCTGCCACTCATGGGCGCAAAACCCTCAAAGAAGCGGTAGATTCTGCATTCGAAGCTTATCTGAAAGATCCTGATACACAACTTTATGCGATAGGCTCTGTCGTTGGCCCTCACCCATTCCCTAAAATGGTACGAGATTTCCAATCAATTATCGGTAACGAAGCACGAGTTCAATTCAAAGAAATGACCGGCAAGTTACCCAATAATCTCGTCGCATGCGTTGGAGGTGGTTCTAACGCGATGGGGCTATTTACTGCTTTCTTAGAGGATGAACAAGTCGCCATTCACGGCGTTGAACCTGCGGGCCGCTCTTTGCAAAAGGTTGGCGAGCATGCTGCAACACTCACACTCGGTGAGCCAGGTATCATGCACGGATTTAAGTCTTACATGCTTAAAGATGCGCAAGGCGAACCTCAGGAAGTGTACTCTGTAGCAAGTGGCTTGGATTACCCATCGGTTGGGCCTCAGCATAGTTACTTAAAAGACATTGGCCGTGTCAATTACGGCTCAATCAGTGATGACGAAGCGATTGATGCCTTCTTTGAGCTGTCTCGTGAAGAGGGAATAATCCCTGCTATTGAATCCTCACACGCTGTCGCTTACGCAATTAAACTCGCACAGCAAGGAGAAACCGGCTCGATTTTGATCAACCTATCAGGCCGTGGTGACAAAGACATTGATTTTGTCGTTGAACACTACGGCGCAAAATACGGCATTGAATCACTCATATAGCCTAACTCCGTAGCCTAACCCTACATGCAAAAAGCTACCTGGTACTAGGTAGCTTTTTGTTTTTGTCTACTATTTTAAGAAGCAAGTCCCTTTACTCACTGCTCTCACTATACCTTTAGAGCATAATTCGATTAACCGATAAGAGCTGGAATGCCTGGAAGCTGACCAACAACAGCAAGGGAGCCTGCACAAACGATAAACGCAGTGCCAGGAATCAGATATTTATCTTTGCGCGATAGTTCGTTAGCACGCTCATGGTCGCCGATAAGCCCGAGGTTATCCAACAGCATCGTGATTGCCCAACCGAAGACTGGATTAACGAATGCACAGGCAAAAATACAGATACCTGCACTGAGTGAATCTTTATGCTTATGGATCATCTGCATACCCGCTTCAAGGAGTGGTAAGAATACACCCACAATCAAAGCAACGCGCAGAACAGGTTCCCACATTGCTAGATCCATTGGGTAGCCAATTACCGCCGCCGCAATACACATGAAACCCGTCAACAGAGCGCCACCTGGAATAGGACGCTTGGCAATTGCGGCAGGAATCATGTACGTTCCCCAAGAAGAAGCTAGGTTTCCGCCCCCTAAGAGTGAACCAACCCCCTGACGAACAGATGCTCCGACCATCGTGTCGTCGACATCCATGAGTACACCTTTCGCTTCTTTTGGGTAGTTAAGTTCTTGAAACACACGATGGCCGAGATAATCAGGGGACCACATAGCGACTGCCAGTAGAGCAAATGGAGTCACGGCAATAAAGTGCTCTAGGGTTGGCCAGCCTAGCTGCCAGCCTGTATCTTCACCCCACCAGTAGAATGGACTGAAATTAGGCAGGCCCGGTTCTGTGGTAAAGGCAAACTCAGCGCCCATCAAATAAGCAACAATACCCGCGAGTGCAGAGCACAATGGGATAGCGAGCCAACGTTTATTGATCTTGGCTAAGTAAGCGTAAACCATAACGGTTAGGCCTATGACCACAAACGAAATGTAACCTTGGTCCGTACTTGCAGCCCACGCTTCCGTCTTATTAATTTGCCCGAGCAACCCAACGGCACCAAGGTAGATCAACAACCCTCCTCGAACCCCGATACCAGTCAGAGTCATGAGTTTAGAGCCACCTTTGGTTAAGGCGAGAATTAACCCAAAAACACATACCATCAAACCTAGCGCGAGAGGGTGCCCTCCTGCAGCTGCAATCATAGGAATCAGCGGTATCATTGGGCCATGGGTTCCCGCTAAGTTTGCATTCGGGTTTAGGATGGCAGAAAACAGGATGACGAACAGGGCTCCAGCGATAAGTAATTCGTAACGCACGTTTTCTGCAATGAATTCCGGAGATAAACCAAACTGAGCAGCAAAAGCGGAAACCATGGCAGTGACCATAACCACTTTACCAATGGTTGCTGCTAATGCCGGTACCCAGTCTTCGATTTCAATACTGTAATCACGTGAGGGCAAATGAATTCCCCAGCGACGGAAACTCATGACGGTTAAATCATGATTTAGAAAGTCTTCTCGGTTTTCAAATTCATGCGGTTTTTTGCGCACATCCCTGTAAAAAGTCTTACTTTTGTCAGACATTGAGTCATCCTTTTATGTTTCAACGTTGAACTACGTCAACTAGAGTTTCGCTTGGTAGACAGGCCTTCGACCAATACGAGACAACACCCACATCAAACTTCTAGGCCATACTAAGAAAGCGGCATGAACCAATTTTGATTTTGAGCTTATTAAGCATGTGTTGCTATGGGTAGGAATATTAGACATTAGTAAAAGAACAACAAAAATCTCACTTATTACACAATAATTTAACATCGAGCTGGGACGCTTGAACTTTTAAGAGTCATTTTTGAGCAGAGAGCCAAGTAGAGCGGCCAATTCCGATTTATACTTTCAAGGTAGAGAGCACTGTGCTCGCATCCATCGCAAAGTAACTATCGATATCTCTACATTGTATACTTTGTTAAACTCCGCCCTTTAATGAGTAAGGCCCTTAAAAATGATGACTGACGAAGAGAGAATCGAGCTGCAACAGAACAATCCACTGCACGGATTAAAGCTAGAGACTATGTTGCAAGAGTTAGTGGATTTTTACGGCTGGGACATTCTAGATACAGCAATGCGTTTTAATTGCTTTAACACTAAGCCTTCGATTGCAAGTAGCGTGAAGTATTTAAAGAAAACCGAATGGGCGAGAGAAAAATTAGAAAACTTTTACCTTTATCGCTTTAAGCGCATGCCACGCGCGAGCGAAGAAGAATACAACTTACCACCAAGAGCTCGTACCTTCCCTCATGGCCTTGAACCTAAAGAGCCAATGCCGCTAACCGTTGACTCTATTCTTAAGTCACAAGCCAAAGCAGCGTCTGCATTTAAAAAGCGTTCACCTCGCGGACGCCCTGCTCGTCGCCAATAACACTATCTTGAAAAGCAATAGAGCCCTACTGGTAGCTCCAGCAGGGCTCTATTGTTCTTTAAAGGAATGGCTAGAAGCGAAGACTCAAGCTAGTGAGCATTCCTTTTCTCTAACAACTCCCGTAAGTAAACTCACATGTAGTTTACGTTTTCTATTGATTACGCTTTTTCTTCTTTTTACCCGTACCTGCCGGCTTCGCTCGCGGCTTCATTGGTAAAAAGTAGGCTTCACTCTGATCGTCTTCCACTTCAAAACCGACTACCTGCTCGCGTTCAAGTTGGAACTTATTTTTCTTTTCTATCACTTTGAAATGGTGGTAGTCGTCGTAATCGATAAGAGATAACCCTAAACCTACTTCACCAGCACGACCACTACGACCGATTCGATGCATATAATCAGCAGGGCTACGCGGAAGATCGAAGTTAATCACCACTGGAAGTTTTTCTATATCAAGGCCGCGTGCTGCGATATCGGTGGCAATAAGAACTTGAATCTCGCCAGACTTAAAACCGTCAAGGACACGAGTACGAGCGCCCTGCCCTTTATCACCATGGAAAACTTCAGCGGTAATACCGCGTTTTGACAACTTTTGAGCTAAATGATTACAGGCATTCTTAGCATTCACAAAAATCAAAGTCTGTCGCCACTGATGCTGTTTGATTAAGTGCGCGAGTACCGCCGTCTTCTCACCTTTATTTACACTAAACACGCGCTGCACCAAAGTGCTGGCTTCTGCGCTCTGCAACTGAACTTCAACAGGGTCGCGGAGCAACTGCTGAGCCAACGTCGTCACTTTATCAGGGAAAGTTGCAGAAAATAACAGCGTCTGTTTCTTCTCTGGGAGTAACGCAAGAATCTTATTCAGTTCTTCGGTAAATCCGAGGCTCAACATACGGTCGGCTTCGTCAAGAACAAGCGTTTTTACTTGGTCCAACTTAATCGCGTTACTGGATACCAGATCAAGTAATCGACCCGGCGTTGCAACAATGATGTCACAGCCACCACGAAGCGCCAGCATTTGTGGGTTCACCGATACACCACCAAATACGGCAACCGTTTTGATCTTATCTCTGAGATGGTATGAGTAAGATTTGACGTTATATGCCACCTGTGATGCCAACTCACGAGTTGGTACTAAAATCAGGTGGGAAACGAAGTTGCCACGGCGATTGTTTGATTCGTCTTGCTGAACAATTTTTTGCAAGATTGGCAGCGAAAAAGCAGCGGTTTTACCAGACCCCGTATTGGCACCACCAATAATATCTTTCCCTTCAAGGATATCAGGAATAGAACGGGATTGAATGGGCGTCGGTTGGCTGTATTCCAACGCTTCTAGTCGCTCGACTAATGTTGGAATCAGGCCAAGATCGGCAAATGTCGCTTGCTGTGTTTTATCTGTCATTACAATGAGTGGCTCAGTGCTAGTAAAGGCCGTGTATCTTATGCTATTTCGCGTCTGGATGTTAGAGATAATGGCCCAAACAGAAGATTGGTGAAAGAAGCACTATAGGGTTCAGGAACTTCCTTTCACTAACATGAGTTAATGGTTTCGATAACCAATACTCTACGACCAAGATGGTAAAGCTCACGACAAGCAAAGTGAAAAGGAGTCAGGCATTCTGACTCCTGTAAAACAAAACACATTGTATTTTGGGGAAAGAGATTACAAAGGCAGGCCACACCCGAATCAAAGGCTTAACCACACTATTTAAGCTCTGCGGTTTTGAGAGCTTAATATAGCTTGAGAAAACTCCAGCTCACTAATGTCCATCGTTGTCTATTTAACTAATGTAGTGGACTCGGTTGTATAGATTACTTTCTCCCAATACCACGGTTCTTCTTAGGGCAAATTTGACTGCTATAGCCACAATCGTTACTGATGTCGTATATGGAAATACCTGTTGTCAGAAAGGTAACGCGCCAAGATGAGTAATGTTGCATATCATCCTCGTAAGCCCAATTCCTTCACGAGGTAGTAATGGAAAAAATTAATTTATCCCGATATCTGATATGTAGCTTCGCCTTTGTGTTGCTTTATCCTACGGCAATAGATCTCTACTTGGTTGCTTTACCACAAATCGCCCATGACCTGTCTGCCAGCGAATCACAACTTCATATTGCTTTTTCTATTTACCTCGCTGGTCTAGCATCGACTATGGTTTTTGTTGGGCGAACTGCTGATTGTTTAGGACGCAAACCTGTTGCCATTTGCGGTGCAGTGATTTTTACCCTTGCATCAATGTTCGCGGGCTCTGCTGAGACCAGTAATAGCTTCCTAATAATGCGCTTTTTCCAAGGCGTAGGTGCCGCATGTTGCTATGTAGTGGCCTTTGCCATTTTGCGTGACACTCTAGGGGACCCAGAGCGAGCTAAGGTTCTATCGATGCTTAATGGAATTATCTGCTCTATTCCAGTACTTGCCCCCGTGATCGGCAATCTGATTATGATCAAGTTTCCGTGGCCCGTGTTATTCACTGCCATGGCGATAATGGGTGTTGTGATAGGTTTAATTGCTTGCTTTGTCTTGAAAGAAACCTTGCCTAAAACCAAGCGCACAACTTTAAAGGTGAGTGAAGCTTCGAACGAATCACTATCTAACCGCTTTTTCATATCGCGCGTTATTTATACATCTTTAGGCGTCACAGCTATTCTCTCTTATGTAAATACGTCACCAATGATAATAATGGATTCAATTGGTTTTACTCGAGGCGAATATTCAACAACGATGGCACTACTCGCGATGGTAGGTATGACGACATCGTTTTCAGTTCCATTTGCTCTTTCTTGCTTCAAACAAACCACATTGATGTTCGCTGCACAAATGACCAATTTTCTGTCGGCTATCGTTATTCTCGCGGCTCACTTGAATAGCGATAGTCCGACACTTTATATGGTAGGATTCACTCTGCTCAGCATGAGTTTTCCAATGGGGTTTGGTGTGGCGATGAGCCAAGCGTTAAGCCAGTTCTCACGCAAAGCTGGACTTGCAAGCTCTATGCTTGGCATAGGTCAGGTTTCTTGGTCTGCACTTTACATTTGGTTGATGGCGACGCTAGGTGTGTCGGCCGTGATGATGTTAATGATAGCGTTGGTTGCTAGTGGCGTTATTGGACTCTCCGTAATATTATTATTTCCAAATCATAACGTTAGTGAGCCTCATGAAGAAATCTCTTGCCCGACTTGATCTTAATTTACTGCTCACTCTGCAACTGCTACTGCAAGAGCAGAGTGTTACTAAAACGGCGAAAAAACTTAATGTAACTCCCTCAACCGTGAGTAAGTCTCTAGGCAAACTACGCGCTTGGTTTGATGACCCGCTTTTTGTGAATACGCCGCAAGGCCTAAAACCAACAAATCTCGCGACAAACGTGCAAGTGCTTTTGTCAGACTGGATGCAGATCGGTAACCAGATTGTTTCACTCAGAGGTGATGATGTTCCAAGCGGAGTTAAATTTCATCTTGGAGTAGAGTCGCCATTGTCACTCATCATGGTCGACGAACTGACCAAACGAATCCATGACTTTTACCCAGACTCAACGGTAAAGTACCATAACTGGGATGAGGACTCATTAGATGCCATCACTAGCGGTGAAGTGGATATTGGTTTTACTGGCCGCGAAAGCCATCCTCGCTCCAAAGAGTCGTTAGAACTGCTACCGTATTTCATTAACTTCGAAGTGTTGTTCTCAGATTTACCTATGGTGTATGTCCGCAAAGATCATCCTGCGCTCAAGCAAGAGTGGAATTTGGATACTTTCTTAAGCTATGCCCATATCAATGTAGCATGGGAGAAAAATGACAGTTGGGTGTTGGATGAGATCTTGGCTGAGCAGGGACACACTCGAAACGTTAGCCTAACGATGGCGAGTTTCGAGCAAGCTTTATTTGTTGCAGAAAAGCCCGACCATCAAATGTTAACCACAGCACCAAAATATTGTCAGCGATACTGCGAACAGCTTCACCCCAACTTAATAGCGTTGCCTATCCCCGTTGCTGAAGATTATCAGCACAAGCTACTGATTCCATTTACTATGATTTGGCACAAGCGCAATAACCAGAACCCTAAAATCGTGTGGTTGAGGGAGACGATAAAGAGCCTGTATGGCACAAGTTGAACAGTTAATGTTTAAGTACATTTAAAGTAAAGGAATAGACATTCTCCCCCTTTATGTTGTCAATAAGCGTAGGAGTGTGATCTTGCCTTCTATTAGATTAAATACTTGAAAATCTTGAACTCTATTATCCACTTCGAAATTGATTTCAGCTCATTTGGGGACAAAAAAGAGTCAGCCTAACGGTCTGGCTCTTTTGAATGAAAAAATAGTCTGGTGGGAGAACTTGTAAGGCTGTGGCAGGTTACACTCACTTACTCCTTAGGCAGGTGACCAGTTTCCTTCGCAAGCTTTTGCATCGCCTCGGCAAACGTTGTTGTCCCGCCTTTAGCTTTAAGCTGTATTACCTTATATCCCAACTTTTCCAACGCTTGGCGCTCTGCCAAAACAGCTTTGTCATTGTGTTGGCTACCTTGAGCTGGCTGATGAATGTAACATCCCTCTAGTTTACCATCTTCGACCAATTGGTGATGTTTCAGTGCATCGATATCAAAATTCATAATAAGTCTTTTCATTAAGAGTGGGAGTTTCTGTGGCTAGTTACATACGCTTCAAAGGCTTCACGACACTATCTAAGCCTTCAATTTTGAGCGCTAAACATAGCTTGAGCAAATCCCCTAGCTCGCCGCTTGGCCAGCCCTTTTTATCAAACCACAGTAAGTATTCTTCAGGCAGGTCGATTAACACTCGCCCTGCATATTTCCCAAATGGCATTTGCATTCTAGCGAGTTTAATGAGGTTTTCTTTTTCTAACATAAGTGACAGAGAGTTAAGGTAACTCGTCCAAGGGTAACACTGGTTCTCCCTCCTCACCAGCAAATCGCAGTCACGTTTATTTTTGGCGGCCTTGACTCGCTTTATGCTAGAGTACGCGGCATAAAAAATGAGAACGAGAAAGCAATGAAGTCACCTTGTCGAGCTGCATGTAAAAATAACGCCGGAATATGCTCTGGTTGTCACCGAACGATGGATGAAATCATCCAATGGAAAGACAAAACCGATCTCCAACGAGATGCGATTATCGAACAAATCGCAGGAGAAGATTCAACGCACAGTTGTCCTGAGTGCGGGACTCAAGCCCATTGTGATATCGCCGCAGGCAAAGAGACATGCTGGTGCTTTACTATTGAAACCCGTGATTTACCCAAGCCAAGCGCCAACCAACTGTGTTTGTGCCGAAAATGTCTAGAAAAAAAGCCAGTCGCGTAATACGACTGGCTTACTGATCATCGTTTTCTGACTGGTGTTTATTTAGCGGTTAAAGCGGACGCTTCAAACTTAATGCCTTCCCACCCTGTCACCATAAAATTACGAATATTCTGGTGATCGCTGTTCTCTGGATGCTGCAATACATCTTCACGATAAAAACGGCCAAAGCAGGCTAGCGTCGCTTCTTTGTCTAGGTTGTTTAGCAAACCGAAAGCGAAGATCTTACACGAACCGTTGTTCTCGCCTGCATTGTTTTGTGTCTCACCATTTACAAAAGCGGTTGGCTCAAACGTATAGTTATCTTCGATCACCGCCATCGTTGCTTCAAATTCGACCTGCTCTGGTGACGCTGCCAATAAATCTAAAAACGATTTTAATTCCATTATTCCTCTATCCCTACTTCATCATATTGATGACACATTAGTTTCATAAAAAGCCAATATAAGAGTCATCAATCATACATATATTCAGAGCCTTACCAAATCAAACGTCATTCAGCGCTCTATCATTCCAATTGCGGAAATGGACAGCAGCATAAAACCCATGCTGATTGACAACCTATCGGATTGATAAGGAGATATCATGATCACCCCTTTAAAGGCAATCGGTGTACTCGCATTGTCATCACTTGCCATCGCGTGTTCATCACAACCCGAAGATACCGTGGCTTCATTCGCTACACAATGCAAACCTACCACTGCACCCGTTACTGGGGAAACGTCAATTCAAGGTTTAACGTTTATCGGAACATCCGTTGCTGATGCTCCATTCGACACATCGGCAGCTGAAATCGTCAGTTATGACGCTTGTACGGATAAACTCTATGTGGTTAATGCTCAAGCAAAACGTGTCGATGTACTTTCTATGGATGACAACGGCGTACCAACGCAAAGCGCATTCATTGATCTCAACAGCGCTGGCGAAGCAGCGGGCATTGAAATTGGCGCAGCAAACAGTGTCGCTGTATTCAATGGTTTGGTAGCAGTTGCGATTGAAAACAGTAATAAACAAGCGAATGGTATTGTTGGCTTGTACCGCTCCGGCGATTTGTCATTAGTCACGACTTTCCCAACAGGCGCATTGCCAGACATGGTTGGCTTCTCAAAAGATGGCCGATACATCGCAACCGCTAATGAAGGAGAACCAAACAGCGATTACAGCATTGACCCTGAAGGTAGTATCACTTTGATCGATCTGAGCCTTGGTGTTACTCAAGCAGAAGTAACACAAATTGGCTTTAACGAATTTGATGGTTCACGAAAAGCAGAGCTCCCAATGAATGTGCGTATTTCGGGGCCAAACGCCACCATCGCACAAGATCTAGAGCCGGAATACCTCACTTTTGCAGATAACGGTAAAATCTATGTCGCGCTACAAGAAAATAACGCCATGGCAATCGTCAATCCAGAGAGCAAATCGGTAGAAAAAATTGTTGGCTTAGGAGAGAAGTCTTGGTCGGGCGCTAAACTCGATGCATCCAACAAAGACAAAATCATTGGGAACTTGAAAAGCTACCCACAACTGGTTGGCTTATTTATGCCTGACACCATCGACAGCTACTCAGTGAATGGGAGTACTTACATCGTATCTGCAAATGAAGGCGACGGGCGTGAGTACAGATTCAAAACCACTCAAGAACTGTGCGACAAAGCTGGCTTTATGTGGGATGAAGACGATTACCTCGGTACAGATGAATACACATCTGAGCAAGGGAGCTGTTTAAGCCATATTGATGAAGTGCGCGGTAAGAAGCTGAAAGTGGCAGCAGAACACCCATTGGCAGAGGCACTAAAAGACAACAAACAACTCGCGCGTTTAAAAGTGATTAAGCCGGAACAAACGCTTTCTGCACAAGAGAATGTTCAATCATTTGGCGCGCGTTCATTCTCGATTTGGGATGAAAACGGCAAGTTGGTCTTCGATAGTGGTGACGATTTCGCGACTATCGCGCTGCTGAATGAAGGCAAGAACTTCAACAGCACCAACGATAACAATAATAGTGGCGATGACCGAAGTGATGATAAAGGCATTGAGCCAGAGGCGATTGAAGTAGCACAAATTAACGGCCGCCATTACGCGTTTATCGGCTTGGAGCGTCAAGGCGGTATCATGATTTATGACATCACAGACCCGAAACAAGCGCAGTTTATACATTACGTCAACCGCCATGATTACAATCAACCAGTGTGTACAGAAGTCGAAGATGGCGAATGCATGAACGATACATACAATCCAAAAGCAGGCGATTTAGGTCCAGAATCCATTAATTACTTTACCCGTAATGGTGGTCATTTTATCGTCGTTGGCAATGAGGTATCGGGCACGACATCCGTCTTCCGAATCAATCTATAAAGTAATGTAAAAGTCATTTAGAACCAAAACGCCCGACGTAAGCCGGGCGTTTTTTTGTATGAGGTAATGTCCTACTCTGCCGATGCTAGCGCGTCACACTTTGATGCGCAGATAAAATCGTTTTTATGCAGACCTTTGATAGAGTGACTCCACCACGTTACGGTAACCTTACCCCATTCCAACAAAATAGAGGGATGGTGGAACTCATCTTCTGCCAGTTCCGCGATTTTGTTACTGAAAGCCCATGCTTGTTTGAAGTTCTTAAATTTATACACCTTTTCTAGTTGAGGTATATCTTCTCTTTCAATGATCTGCCAATCAGACAATTGCAGAAGCAGAGACTGTTGCTCTTCTTTGCTTAGTGCAATGGCATCGATACTACAAGCTTCGCATTTTTGTTCATTCAACATGAGCAGGTTCCTTTGGTTCAAAAAGTGGAGGAAGCAGTCCAGCTTCAATCGCTAGATCGGCTTGTTTCAATAAATTTAACTGACTAATTTTAAAGAGCTGAGAAAAGTCATCAATCACGTAATACTTCGGTTGCATGATGTCGATACGATAAGGCGTTCTCAGCACTGTTTGTAATTCAAATGGGTCGCGAATTGCTGCATCACTCTCTAATGCGTAGAGGGTTTCGCCAGGAGATGAAAGAATACCACCACCGTAAATTTTGGTTTTGTCCCCTTCTTTCACCAAACCAAACTCTACGGTAAACCAGTAGAGACGAGCGAGATAGGCTCTTTGTTTTGGGGTAGCGGCTTGCCCTAGTTGACCATAATGCTCGGTAAATGCAGCAAAGTCTGGGTTGGTTAACATCGCGCAATGACCAAATATTTCGTGGAAGAAATCTGGCTCCTGTAAGTAATCGAACTCATCTCTTGTACGCAAGAATGTGGCGACTGGAAAGCGCTTATTACCGAGTAGATTAAAAAATCGGTCGAAATCAATAAGCGCGGGAACGGGCTCCACTTGCCAACCTGTTGTCTCCATCAAGACACGATTAATTTCTGGCAACTGAGGAACGCGGTCTTGAGGTAAATCAAGCAGCGTCAAACCGTGTAAATAAGCCTCACAAGCTCTGTTTTGGATCACACCCATTTGTCGTGTTACCAAATCTCGCCAAATGGCGTCTTCTTCACGGCTCCATTCAACCCTGCCTTCCTGGTTTACGGGTTTAGAACGATACTGGGTCATGGCTCATCTCCATTAACAAATCCTTTACATTAAGCCTATCTGTAGTCTTAAGAGCTTCCAATCCCTGCGCGATTTTCTCAGCATCATCCCGATGTAACATATTGTTTACAACTCATCGTAACTGCATGATTTTTATGACACGATATAATATCTGGCTTGTTTGACTTTATCGTGTATTCCTCTCAAACTAAAACCTGTTATCACTTTGTTATAGAGGGACCTATGCGCGAGAGCAGCAAAGTATGGCAACCGAGCGAAAGTCGTATCGAAGAAGCCAACATTACACAGTTTATTGAACACATTAATCGACAAGGAAATACCCTTGAAAGCTTCGCTGATCTGCATCAATGGTCACTCGATCATGTAGAAAAATTTTGGCAGGAAGTTTGGCTATTCTGCGACGTCATCGGCACTCAGGGAGAGACCATAAAAGAGCGAGCAGAAAGTCGCTGGCAGCAACCTGTTGAAAATAGGGATATAAAATGGTTCCCAAACGCGCAAATTAACTACGCCGAAAATTTGCTAACCTACGCGTGTCACCAACCCGATTATCTCGCGATTTGGTTTGAAAATGAACGTGAAGAAAAACAGACCTACACCTGGAAACAGTTGTGCGAAGAAGTTTCGAGTGTGCAGCAATGGTTGAAAGAATGTGGAATTAAGCAAGGTGATGTCGTCGCTGGTTATTTACCTCACCTACCTCAAACGGTGATAGCTATGCTAGCAACCACCAGTTTAGGGGCGACCTGGACTTCCACCTCACCTGATTTTGGCGTCGAAAGCGTTTTGGAGCGCTTTGGTCAAGTGAAACCCAAAATCCTGTTTACTTGTGATGGCTATACATTCAATGGCAAAACTTTCGATATGTCTGAGAAAAACCAGCATATTGCGGATCATCTTGATGGTCTTAAACAAGTTTGCCAAATTAGCTACCTTAAACCACACATTTTTGAATGCGATGTCTGCACCCAAGATTGGCAAAACGTCCTGAATCAATACACACCCGAAGCGCTGACTTTTACTCGTGTGAATTTTAACGATCCGCTATTTGTGCTTTATTCTTCAGGCACAACAGGCAAACCGAAATGCATCGTTCATTCCGTCGGCGGAACGGTGCTTAATCACTTGAAAGAGCATCAACTGCATTGCGATATTCAACCGAACGACCGAGTGTTTTACTACACAACCTGCGGCTGGATGATGTGGAACTGGCACGTTTCTTCACTCGCGAGCGGTGCATGTTTGGTGATTTTTGATGGTAGCCCTGTTTACCCCACTCATAATGTGCTCTGGGACCTCGCAGAACAAGCCGAAGTGACGCTATTTGGAACCTCAGCAAAATACCTAGAGGCGCTGGAAAAAGCATCTTTTTCTCCGCAGAAAAGTGATGCATTTTCAAGTCTGAAAACCATTTGTTCGACTGGCTCTGTTCTGTATCCAGAACAGTTTGATTATGTCTATCAGCACATTAAAGAAGATGTACACCTCGCCTCGATTTCTGGCGGAACAGATATTTGTGGCTGCTTTGTATTAGGCAACCCTATTTCTCCCGTTTATCGGGGAGAGTGCCAATCAGCAGCGTTAGGGGTCGATGTCCGAGTCTTTAACCCACAAGGTAATAGCGTAATGGGAGAGCGCGGTGAGTTGGTTTGTGCCAATTCATTACCCAACTTCCCTGCTGGCTTTTGGAACGACACCGGTGAGAGATATCATCGCGCTTATTGGGATAAATTCGACAATATTTGGCACCACGGCGATGATGTTGAACAGACCAGCGTTGGGGGATACGTGTTTTATGGTCGAAGTGATACCACGTTGAATCCCGGTGGCGTAAGAATCGGCACGGCCGAAATCTATCAGCAAGTGAACTGTATAGACGGTATTCTAGATTCGATCGCAGTAGGAAAAGAAGTCGATCGCAACGAACAAATATGGCTGTTTGTCCAATTAGTCAAAGGGGTAGAGCTCAATGACGAGATGATCGCTTCCATCAAAGCACAGCTAAAGTCTGCATGTTCTCCAAGGCATGTACCTAGTGCGATTTACGCAATAAGCGATATACCTAAGACACGCTCAGGAAAGCTGGTCGAGTTAGCCGTTAAGCAAGTCGTTAACAACCGAAGCGTCGAAAATTTAGGCGCAATAGCCAACCCTGAAGTGCTGGAGGAGATACGCAGGATAGTCGTCTCAAAATAACCTCCGAAGACTTAGTTGTTCGAGTATGTCCTTGCCTGCACCACGACGACTTGTTTAGAGCAAGTGAAGTTACATATACCCTCAGCAGATAAGAAAAAAGCGAGCTTGTTAGCTCGCTTTTGTCATTTTGTGTTCTTTATTCAGCAGTATTAGCGGCGACCAAGCCCCATTAATACCGACATTGTTTTACCGTCAGATGTAATGTCAAAAACGTGTTGCGATTCAACTTCAGTAAAGCCTGCTTCTTTCAGTGCACGCTCAGACTTCGCAAGGGTAAAACCGTCTTGTTCACATTCTGCAATCCAATCAAAATGAACAAAATAGCCGCCGTGGTTAAGTAGAGAATGCGAGATCGTTAATGACGCGTCTAAGTCTTCCACGAACGCTAAAACTGATGATGCAACCACCAAATCGAACTGTCCACGAAACGCAGGGTGCTGAGCGACCAAGCCGCGAGATAGTGCATCTACCACAGGTTCTACGTTGACGAGCTCTTTTTTATCGAGTTCCTCAATCATGGCTTCCGATGCGTCTAATGCTACGATGTCTTTAACCATCGGTGACAATCGTTGACTTAACTGCCCTGTTCCGCATCCAAAATCTAGTACTTTAATGCCATCAAGCTGAGTTAGCTGTTGTAACTGCTCAAACACCGACTGCGCAAATTGCTCTGTTGCTGGATTTGATTCCCAGTTTTTTGCTAAGCCGTCCCAATCTTGTGCCATCGTGGCCTCCATGTTCACTTTTTGTAACCCACATAGATTACCGCAAAACCGTTAAAAGACCATAGACTTATCTGGCGGATTCGCGTTTTTTTCGATAATCTTTCATGGCTTTGGGAGCGCATCTGCATAATACCCAAATTATTTGAATTCATTTATTGGTTGTGTCAAATCATGAACTTAACTCAAGTAGAAGCCTTCTGCACCATCGCTGAGTGTGGTTCTGTTTCTGAAGCGGCAAGGCAACTCGACTGCAATCGCACCAAACTCAGTATGTCGATTAAGGCATTAGAGAAAGATCTCGACGTTGAATTGTTTAACCGAACTGGCAACCAGCTCACCCTCTCTGAAGCTGGTAAAGCCATTTACAAAGATTGCGAACACCTACTTATCATCGCACAACGGGTCAGAAAGACCTGCGCTCAAATCTCGGAAGGGTTTAACGCGGAAGTTTGGGTAGCACGTGACGACTCCTTACCTGATGATCTCTGGCAAGAATTATCTCATACATTGAATAACCGCTTTCCTTCAACAACCTTCAACTTAATCTTGGCATCCAGTGGCGACTTAGCCAACTTGGTCAGTACCCACCAAGTAGATTTTGCTTTCGGCGTTGATTATGAGCGAGTAGACGATCCTCGTATCGTATATAACCCTTTAGGTAAGATACGTATGATGTCAGTATGCAGTGTAGAACACCGCCTAAGTAAGATGCGCCGTGTCTCAGACGAAGATCTACGTAGTCAGATGCAAGCACTAATGGTGTACCTAAATGAGAAAGACAACCCTGAACTGCAACCTTTCTCGACTCGATATATTGGTTTTTCGAGTTTTGACTACATGCTGAACACCATCTTAGAAGAAGACGCTTGGGGCGTGCTTCCTGAACCATTAATCCGCCATTACCTTCGTCAGCAGAAGCTCGCCGTTATCAAACACACATACGGCTTGACGCAAGAAGACTACTGTATGTTTTCACCTAACGGCCATACTGAGCATCCAGCAATGACGTGGTTAGCAGATAAATTGAGCGAGTATTTATTTGACTTCTAAACATTTTATCAGTGAGCGTCAATTTTACTGACACCAAGAAATCATAGTAAGCCATTGTTTTATAAGAACATAAATAAAAACGCAATTTTTTAGATTAGTTACTGGTCACTTTGTGGTTGCCTAAATTACCTTATGAGCGAAGAATAGTAAGGTATTAAAATTCAAAGGCATCTTTTATGTGTGACAGGACAAGCAAAAACGAAAACCGTATTCTAACCATTTCAGCCCTTTTGGCATCTGGGTTCGCTGCTGGTGGTATGGTACTTGGCTTGCTTGTAGGCTCAATTGTAATCGTTTTTGACGGTGTTTACTCTTTGGTCAGCTTACTGTTAACTTTATTGTCACTGGCCGCTTCTTACTATATTAACAAGCCTTCAAAATCTGTATTCCCATTTGGAAAAGCGGTCTTAGAACCAATCGTTATTGCGATAAAAGCAGCCGTCATTTTAGTGGTTGTAAGCTTCTCTCTCTACTCTGCGATATCAGCATTGATGTCTGGAGGTCGCCAGGTCGATGCTTCTATTGCGACCTTATTCGGCATCGTGAATGTTATCGGTTGTGGTTACGCTTGGTGGTTTATGGCGAAACGCAGCCGCCGCTTCTCATCAGGCTTGATTGAAGCGGAGAAAAAACAGTGGCAAATGGATACTTTGTTGAGTGTGGCGGTGACCGTAGGATTTATCTCGGCTTGGGCTGTTTCACTAACGCCATTCTCTGAGTATGCGGTATATGCCGACCCCATGATGATGGTTTTAATGGGCTTTTATTTCCTCAAAGTACCGTTCGATATGCTAGTAGGTGCCTTACGTGAACTACTAATGATGACACCAAGCAAAGAGCTGTGTCAGAGCGTTGGCAAAGATGTTCTTGAGATTGAAAAAGTAACTGAGCATCAATTGAAACTGGCTGGCGTAACGAAGGTGGGCCAAGAGCTACGAGTAAATGTGGACGTACATATTGATGACGACACATTGGAGCTTGATACACTAGAGCACACTCGTAAGCAGCTTATCAAGCGACTGTCGAAGCACAGATTCAAGCTTCAACTACACTTGAACGTCGCTTATTAGAGCGCCACCAAAGAGCCGTTAAAACTCAATAAAAAGCTCCCAATCTCGGGAGCTTTTTTAATTTTTTCGATTTAGTTGCTTCGTATTCGAATACAGCTCGCAAGGGAGATCTGTTCGTTGCTCACTTAAATTCTCTGATCTCGTTGGTAACTTACCCAGCCGCTTCGCGCTTCTCTTTGGTGACTAACCAACACATCAGCGAGCCCACCGTTACCATCACAACGCCCTGCCAAAAGCTATGGCTCAGAGTTACGCCAAGAATAATAGAAGAAAATAAAGCGGAAAAAATGGGCGTGAAGTAAGACAAGGTGGCGAGAAAAACCATATTGCCGCCAACGATCGCGATGTTCCATAAACCATAACCACCAGCCATTAAAGCCGCAGAAGCCACTAAGTACCCCATCGCTTCCCAACTGAATGTCATTGGTGGCTCATCGGTAAACGCATATTTGATCCAAAGCGAAACAGCTGTTGCAATGAAAAACAGGGTAATCGCATTATGTTTAGATTGCTGCTTTTGGGTTAAGTTGCAATAAAAAGCCCATATAACCGCCCCAGCAAAAGCCATAAAATATACCAGAGGGTTACTACTAACATTGGACATGATCTGAGTTATGGATAAGCCATTCTCACCGCTCACAGTCCAAGCAACCCCAACAAACGCCAGCGTAACTGCTGGATAAAGCAACCAGTTTGTTTTTTTATTGCTGCCAAGGACCGCAAATAAAACCGTCAGTGCGGGCCAAAGGTAGTTGACAATCGACACCTCAATTGCCTGCGCGCGCGAGTTGGAATATCCCAAAGATAAAGCGAGAAATATTTCATAACAAACGAACATCGCACCACCAAGCACAAGATACTTGGGAGAAAAGTAAGACAACTTTGGAATACCGACCACGATAAGAAGGAAAACAGAGCTAAGAGAGTACAACATGGCTGCCCCGCCTACAGGACCTAAACTCTCCGTAACCAACCTCGCGATGCCAAGCAGACAACTCCAAGAGAGAATCGCGATACAACCATAAAGTGTGAAACGAAATTGCACTGATTTCATGTGACCTACCACTCACGAATGCCAAAGGAAACGTCAGCTTAACTCAAAAATGATCAGGTTCAACGTACTGTTTTATAAAAATCAGTATAAAAATCATTCTATTAAGCCGTTGGAGTTGATATGAAACATTTTCTGCCCTCTAGTGTTATGCTTACACCCTTTGTTGTGCGCTACTATGATGAAGATGACGACGAGAGTGAAAACGTTAAAACACACTCGGAAACGCATGGTCTAGATAGCGAAGAGCAATCTAAGGAACGTTCAGAGTAAAGGAATCCAAACATGAAAAAAGTCGCAGTCATTTTAAGTGGTTCAGGCGTTTACGACGGTTCTGAGATCCACGAAGCAGTGTTGGCGCTCTACGCCATCGAGAAAGCAGGGGCAACTTGGCACTGCTTTGCACCTAACATTGACCAACTCCACGTCATCAATCACCTAACTGGTGACGAAATGGATGAAGCCCGTAACGTACTGATCGAATCAGCTCGTATCGCACGCGGAAACATTGACGATGTTGCCAAACTTAACGTTGATGAATACGATGCCCTACTGCTTCCAGGTGGATTTGGTGCTGCGAAAAACTTAACCGACTTCGCCGTTTCAGGTGCGGAGTGCTCCATTAACACACACGTAGCTCAAGCTTGTCGCGCGTTTGCTAATGCGAAGAAACCAGCTGGCTATCTGTGTATTTCTCCTGTCATTATTCCGATGATTTATGAGCAAGGCGTGAAAGGAACGGTAGGCAACGATGAGGCAGTCTCAATAGCATTTAATCAAATGGGCGGTGAACACACCACGTGCCCTGTCGAAGGCATCATTTTTGATGAAAAACACCTCGTACTTTCAACCCCTGCTTACATGTTGGCAGAGAATATCTCTCAAGCGGCTTCAGGTATCGAAAAATTAGTATCAAAACTGATTAAAATAGCTTAATTATTAGTAGTTAGCTTATAAAACACTTCCCTATCCCCATTGATAATTAAGTTATTAATGGGGATTTTTTATACTTTAGTCGAATTTAGAGATATATCCGCGTCAGAAGTCAATTTCTGCCAATCGTTTGCGTCCATAGTTTCATATTTGTTCTACTTTATATCAGTGTTGCACTTATACGCAGTGCAACAAGATCACTGTCACAGTTTTTCTCTTGCAAGTACCTCTAAGTAGGTAAACTTGCTTCAGATCAACTTCAATCTGGAAACGAATGTGCGACAGTAAATGGCAAATTAAGAAAGATTATTAAAAATAACGACGGAGCTATCCAATATGACAAGTGCATTTTTTATCCCTACGGTAAACCTAATGGGCGCTGGTTGTTTGAAAGACGCAGCAGACAGCATCCAATCTCAAGGCTTTAAAAAAGGTTTGATCGTTACGGATAAGATCCTTAACCAAATCGGTGTAGTCAAACAAGTTCAAGACCTTCTCACTGAGCGCGATGTAGCAACCGTTGTGTTTGATGGTACTCAACCAAATCCAACTATCAGCAACGTTAACGACGGCTTAGCACTTCTTACTGATAACGAATGTGACTTCGTTGTCTCTCTAGGTGGTGGTTCACCACACGACTGTGCGAAAGGTATCGCGCTTGTTGCTTCTAACGGCGGCAAAATCGCAGATTACGAAGGCGTAGACCAGTCTGCAAAACCAATGATGCCACTTATCGCAATCAACACGACGGCAGGTACTGCATCTGAAATGACGCGTTTCTGCATCATCACTGACGAAGAGCGTCACATCAAGATGGCTATCGTTGATAAGCACACAACACCGCTTATCTCGGTAAACGATCCAGAGCTAATGCTAGCTAAACCTGCTTCGCTAACTGCGGCAACAGGTATGGATGCCCTAACTCACGCGATTGAAGCTTACGTATCTATCGCAGCAACACCAATCACTGATGCGGTAGCAATTAAAGCGATTGAGCTTATCCAGGCTTATCTACGCACAGCAGTGAAAAACGGTGAAGATCTAGAAGCTCGTGAACAAATGGCATACGCGCAGTTCATGGCGGGTATGGCATTCAACAACGCGTCTCTAGGTTACGTACACGCAATGGCACACCAGCTAGGTGGTTTCTATGACCTTCCACACGGTGTTTGTAACGCGATTCTTCTACCTCACGTACAGCGTTACAACGCGCAAGTATGTCCTGAGCGCCTACGTGACGTAGCAAAAGCAATGGGCGTAAACGTAGAAGGCATGTCTGCTGAAGCAGGTGCAGCGGCAGCAATCGACGCTATCGTTACTCTAGCGAAAGATGTGGGTATCCCAGCAGGTATCAAAGAGCTTGGTGCGAAACTAGAAGACATCCCAACACTAGCAGACAACGCACTGAAAGACGCTTGTGGTTTCACTAACCCTAAACAAGCAACTCACGAAGAAATTTCTAAGATCTTCGAAGAAGCGATGTAATCTCGCTAACTAAACAATTCTCTAGCCTTAATTCAATCCCCGATCTCGTATCGGGGATTTTTTACATTCATATACAAGTGAATCTCTGCCAAACATAGTCTTTTAGTGTTAGCTTTTAAGTATTAACACGATTCATATTGGAAGGAACCATGAGAACGATTGCTGCTACCCTACTCGCTTGTTTATCCTTTTCTGCCAACACTGCCGAATACCGCGCCAACGAAGTGGCGAATGGATTTCAGATCCCTTGGGGGATCGAGTTCTTAGATAATCAACGCGTTATCGTCAATGAAAAGAACGGTACGGTTTCGTTGCTGGATATCACCACAGGCAAACCTCAAAAGTTGTTTAACGTTCCCAATTTGAACACCAGTGGACAAGCTGGCTTATTGGATGTCGCGCTCGCACCGAATGCCGATAAGCAAAACCCGCAACTCTTCTTTACCTACAGCAAGCGTACGAGCAAAGGCAATACGGTGGCGTTAGCGACGGCACAATTGCAAAACAATCAGCTTGTAGGTTGGAAAGATCTCTTTGTTGCTGATGCCTTCACCGATACAGGTCGCCACTACGGCAGTCGAATTTCATTTATTGACGACAAAGTTTACTTCTCAATCGGTGACCGTGGCGAACGTGATAATGGGCAAGACACTCAAACTCATGCTGGCAGTATTCTGCGCCTTAACCTTGATGGTTCGGTTCCGCAAGACAACCCATTCAAACCTTCCGAAGCTCGCCCTGAGATATGGAGTTACGGGCACCGCAACCCACAAGGTATGTTTTACGACGAAGCAACAAAACAGCTGTGGTCGATTGAGCATGGACCACGCGGCGGCGATGAAATTAACCTAATCAAGAAAGGCGCAAACTACGGCTGGGCTAAAGTCTCTCATGGTAAAGAATATTGGGGTCCGTTGGACGTCGGGGAAGCTAAGTCGTTACCGGGAATGGAAGATCCAAAGTTGGTATACATCCCTTCTATCGCACCTAGCAATATGATTTTGTACCGTGGCGATAAATACCCAGAGTTGGACGGAAAAATCCTCGCCGGTGCATTGAAACTGGCGCACATCAACGTGGTTTCTATTGAGAATGGCAAGCTTACCGAATCAAAAAGATTGATGGAGAATCTTGGTGAGCGAGTAAGAGATATAACCATCAGCCCCGATGGCTATATCTATTTTTCTACCGACAGCGGCAAAATCTTTCGTCTTGAGGAGAAATAGTTTTCTCTGACGAACGAGTCAAAAAAGCTAGCTCTTTAAACTCACTGCCACCGTTTCATTGTCAAAGTCGAGCGTCATGGTCGAGCCCAATGGAACGGTAAGCATTGGGTGGGTATGACAGCTATCAAAGTCATACAAAATTGGCAGTGGTTGACCGTTAAGTACTTCTAATAACACGTCTATAGGTGCACGACCTGTGCCTTTATCGTTAAACTTTTCATGCTTGCCAAGAACAACTGCACTGACTTTTTCAAACACACCGGATAGTTTGAGCAGCGCAAAAGAACGTTCGACCGTTTCAATGCCCTGCAAACAATCTTCCACTAGCAAAATATCGCCTTGTTCGATACTCGGCATAAACTTACTTGCCCAAATACCCGTCATGGTATTGAGGTTGCCACCAATCAAACGTCCGGTGATCTTTCCTTCACCTTTGAAGTGCCACTGGTTTTGCAAGGTTTGCTTTGCACGGTCTTGCTCGCCCCACTCTATCCATTCATCTGTCCACCCTAGTGGCATTGTGTATTGATGCTCCAAGCTATCTAACGTATTCACTATCGATTCGAACGAAGCGAAGGTCTCGTCCACCAGTGGCGGAAACTCCCCCAGAGATGCCACCAAAGCAGGACCATAGAAAGTGACGATGCCGGTTTGTGCGTAAATGCCCATAAGCAAAGCTGTCACATCCGAATAGCCAACAATGATCTTGGGATCTTTCTTCAATGCCTCGTAATCAATGTAAGGCAGCAATGAGTTACTGTTGTAGCCGCCAATGGTCGACATGATACAGCGCACTCCAGGATCACGAATCAGCGCATTCAATTCTTCTACTCGCTCTTGAATCGAACCCGAGCGATATTGGTCAGTTTTGCCCGTTAAGCTACCTGCTTTTAGCTGGTAACCATGGGATTCCACATACGCTTTGGCACGTTCAAAACGCGCAGATGCGAACACCGTGGCTGGAGAGGATGGCGAGAAAAAGCCGATGGTGTCGCCTTTTTGTAATGGCTTAGGAATGATCATGCGCGTCCTTGTTTTGTGATACATGGTTGATTTATTTTCGTACAATTTAAGCAGAAGAATCTAAACTTAACAATAACCTTTTGTTTTTTAAAACGATAGTTCGGTTAAGTTGTACGAGGTCATTATGATTCCATTCCCTTTACAGCTCGATAAAATTAAAGCCGTGGTGTTTGATTTAGACAACACCTTGGTGAGTTCTGATATGAACTTCGGCGAATTGCGACAACAGCTAGGTTGTCCGCAAAGTGAAGATCTATTGGATTTTGTCGACGCACTTGAGCATCCTCATCATCGAGAGCACGCTCATAACGTGATATTTGATTACGAGATTTCTGATGCTGAGCAATCTGCTCCAATGATTGGCTGCCATGAATTGCTCGCCCACTTGCATCAAAATGAAATCAAAACCGCTATCGTGACGCGCAACTGCCAAATCGCCACGCAGCGCAAACTCGAGCACAACCAAATCTCAGTGGAGCGAGTCATCACTCGTGAATGCTTCCCGCCCAAGCCAGACCCTTTGTCTCTGCAGGTATTAGCGAAAGAGTGGCGTTTGATGCCTAATGAAGTGCTTTATGTCGGCGATTACCTTTACGACTTACAGGCAGCGTATAACGCACAGATGCCCTCTTGCCTTGTTCATCACGGTAATCAAGAAACTTTCAATGATTCAGCCTCGTTGGCGCTTAATGAACTCAGCGATTTATTGAGCCATTTCCAATCCTTACCACGCAAATAAAGCACACATATAAAATACGCAAACAAAAAAAGGGGCACCAACGTGCCCCTTATGACTTATTCCCGATTGTTTCATGCGTTCCCAAGGATTGCTTGGGTGATGCGCTGCTTAACCTTGTAGGTAAGCGTTAAGCATCCACATTAATTTTTCTTGCTCACGGATGTAGTCACCCATCAATGCCGCTGTACCTTCGTCATCTGCTTCACCCGCGTTTTGTAGAATCTCACGCTGTTTTAGAAGTAGAACGCTAAAGCCTTGAACCAGACCTTGTACACACTCCTCACCAGAAGTCGCGTTTTGATGTTCTTTGATTTCACTTGCTTCCAAGTAGTTGCTGAATGCGTGTGCTGGCGTATGACCCAAAGTTAGAATACGCTCTGCAAGCTCATCGATTTTTGTTTGTAGATCAGTGTAGATCTCTTCAAATTTTACGTGCAGTTCGAAGAATTGCGCACCTTTAATATTCCAGTGGTAACCGCGAGAGTTCATGTACAACACTTGGTAATGCGCTAGCAATTGATTTAGTTGTTGAGCTAGTTGTGCTGATTGTTCGCTGTCTAGACCAATTAGGCTTACTTGTTTGTTCATAATCTTGCTCCTAGAAGGATGATACCAATCGTAGTAACGAACGATTCTCTTACCGGGATTGGTATAAAGTTTAAAAATTTTTTTGCAGTATTTGCTGCCGATGGAGTCATATTACGACTCCGGCTCGGTGAAGAGAATTTGGTTTTAACTATGATTTAAATAGCCAAATCCAATGAGCAAGTAGACGAATATTGGCGTATCATCCAACAAAAAACCCCAACCCTTTTTGTGTCAAAAGAATTGGGGCTTTTTTACTATTTGGTTAACGTTCAAAAGTAGATGAACAGACCTAAACCTTATCTACGCCGTTTTGAAAGTTGCCATCTGTTGATTCAGCTCAGTAACTTGCTCTTTTACTTGCAATGATGTCTCTGATGCACGTTGGCTGTTATTCGAAACCTCATCCACTGATTGAGTAATACCGGACATCAATCCAGTGATCGAATTGGTCGCATGAGATTGCTGCTCTGCCGCTGCCGCAAGTTCTGCCATTTGTTCATTCAAAGACCCAATTTGCTCGGTAGTGACGAGCAAACGAGTTACCGCTTTTTCAATGTGCTCAGCGCCCTGCTCCGCAAGTGATTGGCTGTGTTCAATCTCCTCAACCACCGAATTGGTCGAGCGTTGAATCGCATTAATGATGCCGTTGATTTCTGTCGTCGATTGAGTAGTGCGCGTCGCTAACATGCGTACTTCGTCCGCCACAACCGCAAAGCCTCGTCCTTGGTCGCCCGCACGCGCTGCTTCTATCGCGGCATTCAGTGCCAGTAAGTTAGTTTGTTCTGCCAAACCTTCAATCACCTCTGTAACTCGGCCAATGGCTTCGCTCTCTTTGCTTAGCTGTGTGACTTGCGTGCTCGCGGTTTCAATGCTGCCGTGCAAGCTTTCCATGGTGACTTTGTTTTGCTCTAAAGCATCACGACCTTGTTCAATCTCGCCTTTTGAATCAGAAAGCTTCTGCACTGATTGATTGGCTTGATCTAGGGTGTTACGCGCGGCTAAAGCGATTTCATCCAATTGGCTTCCCATTTCAACAATGCTGGCCTGTTGCTTTTCTACATTCGATGAGGTGACTTGCGCCGATTCCAACAAAGCCCCCATGCTAGTATCCACTTGGTGCGCTTTCTCGCTCACCCCAGCCACGATGCTCGCTAACGATTGGTTCATGCGGTTAATCGAATCGGTAAGGTCTGCCAATTCATCTTTCCCAACAACAGTTAACGGAGGCTGAGAAACATCTCCTGAAGCGATCGTCTTTGCACGCTCCGATAAGTTTTTCACTCGGCGACCAATGGTATTGCCCATGTATTTTGAAATCGCTACTGCGGCAATCAAAACCAATGCCGCAGCAATCAACATAGTGGTGAGTACGTTCTTGATCGACTGATTAATACCCTGTCCACTTTGATCAGCACGACTTTGCTGAGCCAATACGATCGTTTCTAAGCTTTGGTCTAGTGCATCCGCTGCTGGCAACAGTTCGTTCGCCATCAGCAAGTTTGATTCGTTCCACTCTGGCGACTGACGCAATGCAATTACCTGCTCTGCTAAAGGAAAGTACAGTTGCTGCATTTCTTTAAACAGTGACCACAATGATTGGTCGTTATCAGTAAGCCTGTCGAGTTTACTGTCGATTTCCGCCACAGACTGATTGTGGTACTTAATCAAGTCGTGGTATTTGTCCAGATGATCTTGCTGCCCGTACAACAGGAAATCTCGCAGAGCAGACAGTGCATTGGCGAGCGAGGTATAGCTATCCGCGTAAACTTTAAACAAACGCTTTCTGTCTCCACCAAATGGGTTTCCTGACTCTTCATTGATTAAGCTTTGAAGCTGATCAAGTGCCACTTCTGCAATGGGTGCCGCTTCGTTAATAAAGAGGTTGTGTGCGGGTAAGTTCTCATCACTGTGGCTAAGTTCAATCAGCTTGTTTAGAGAAACTTTTACCGCGTCCCACTGGCTTTGGATCGCTTGAAAATCCTGTTCAGAGATCAACGCCTGCAACGTTGGAAGCGACTCGTCTGTAGATGCCATGATATTGCGTACGTCCTCACTCAGACGTGCGCTCGCCTCTTCATCGCCACCTAGCAACATGTAGGCTCGAATCGAGGACAGCGACGCTTGAACGGACTGTTGGATACCGCGACTGGTGTCGACGGTCGGTAAATCGGATTTAAGTAACGAAGAGGCGTATTGCTCTACGGTAGTGACGTTGCGATACGTGAATACCGCTGATGCCATAAAAAGTACGGCTAGCAGCACAAAACTGAGCTGCAACTTCCCTGATATCGTAAGGTTCATCCATAAACTCCTGACAACGATGAGCCTTAAATATAACGATGTTTACAAAAATGTTAAATACAGGTGTCAAAAGTTACTAAGAAAACCATGTAAACCACTATTTTAAGCCTATAAATAGGGCTTATTCGAAGTATGGTATGCGCTCACTACGTAAAATCAGATAATTAACGTAAGTCGTTTCTAAGCAGTCTTGCTCCCACAACGAAAGAATCCGCTTAGTGGCGAAGTAGTAATCTTTATTACGCAGTAACACGCCCACCGTGCGGCTGAGCTGCTCAAAGCGCTGTTGCTCATTAGCAGAGATGTCATTGTCCTCATTTTCAATGATGGGCGCCAATCCATCGGCAAACCAATTGTTCAGAATTTCACGCATCTCAAGTTCTGACTCCGGTACATCGATACTCGACAACTCGCGATGCTGTGGTGGCGGTACTATGTACTTTGACGCTTTTGGCGAACTGACATAACGGTACATGTCGCTCCTCCTTGTAAATGACTCTTATACCCAAGTGACTTCAAGATGCAGGATTCAGAGCGTTGTCATTGATTCGGGGTCAAGGAAAACAACGCAGCGTAATAGTCAGCTCTTTCCAAGTTGTTTGACACAGAAACCGAGTCAATGACACGCTCCCGAAGGGCGAGCTATCTTGGTTTGTATACTTTGTTGTCGATTCTTGATTTAGACCCACTAGACCTTTAAATCGCCGCCGCGTCTACAAACCAAGCCATTCTCGCTGAACCTAACATCTCGAGGTTACTTGGGTATAAACTAGCTAAGAATACTTTTTTCAATTTCCAAGTTTTTTTCTACAGCTCATAGCAAGAAGCCCAACAAAAAAGCCATGCAAAGTAGGCTCTGCATGGCTTTGGTTTGGGCAGCAATGACACTGCCCTCGTCTAGGACTGGTTACATTGAGCTTTGATCGAAATCGTTGCCTTGGTCAGTACCCGTTTGAGTATCCGAGTCGAAGCTGCCAGAGTCATCCGTGAAGTCAACACCTTGATCTTGACCTCCTGCACTTGTCCAGTCGCTGCCGCCAGATTCCATACCCGCCATATCTGGTTGCTGATCTTGAGCAGAACCTTGCATGGTGTATTGATCATCGACTTCAACTTCAACTGTGCCACTCGCACCTTCTACTGCGCTGCCCAATTCGTCGTAACCTTGGAATTGGATTTCGCTCGTACCTTCGTAACCTTCTGGTAGGTCAACTGATACTGGTTGGTTGAGGTTGCCACTTAATGTGAAGCTACCATCGCCATTATCCAGTGCGTTGCTTACCGATGCACCATCAGGTAGACCGGACATTTCTGCATAATCCACCGATTCGTTACCACTGACCTCATCTGGAACCGAGATAGAAATGGTATCGCCTGGTGCTGCAGTCACATCAGCTGCGCTCTCCTCTTCACTGTCTGCACCGTTTGCTGCTTGCTCTTCAGGCTGTTGCGCTTCGCCAACTTGCTGCTCTGCTGATGCTTGAGCAGTTTGGATTTGTGGCTCGTCGCTTTGCGCTGAATCGTCCGCAACTTGGATGCTCAGATTCTGAGTCGATACTTCACCATTGTCGTTGACCTGAACATCCATAGCCAAATTGCCATCGAAGTCATCGTTCGGCCAGTATGTCCACTCTTCATCACCTGATTTCGCAAAGAAACCAGCATCGTTTGCATCGGCGACATCCAACACTTCTGCAGAAGGGCTAATGCCAAGTTCATCAATCAACTGCGCTTCCGTTAGTGTTAGTGAACCATCATCAGCCAGTGCGTAGCCTTCGCTGGTTGTGGTTTCACCTTCACCTTGGATGTCGACATTGAAGAAGCTCTCAATGCGGTTTTCACCGTCAGTTGCAATGAAGCCAACTTGAACATCTCCGGTGTAGCCTTCTGCTGGTGTGAATTGGTAGTTACCTTGGTTATCGGTCTCTATCACACCTTGACCTTCCATTAGGCTCACTGACTCAATGCTCAAGCTGTCGCCTTCTGCATCGCTCAAGGTCGATAGCATGTCATCATTGGTGAACGACAAGGTGCCATCCGCTGCCATTTCTGTGGTAGAAATACTGTCGATCTCTGGAGAAGCATTCTCTTGTGGCGCATCTTCTTTCACGACCACGCCTGTTTGCTCATCATGAAGCACACCGTCTTTATCAATCACGTAAGCGATATCCGCTTCACCCGTAAAGCCTGGTGCTGGATTGAATGTCCATGTGCCATCACCATTATCGACAATCTCACCTTGGCTGCGATCAGCTAGGTGAACGAATTTCACTTCATCACCCGCGTCAGCATCTACGTTCTCTGCCAATCCGATTAGGTCATCAGCGGTTAGGATAACGGGTTCACCCGCTAGGGTTTCGAAGTCACCTGAATCGATGCCATCTTCGAACTCTTCTGGCTCGTCACCGTAATCCACCGTTGTTGCGGTCACGGTTACGAAGAACTCGCCATTAAAGTCAGCCGGAGGCGTCATTTGCAGGTCTGAGATATCCCACTCGTTCAAGTCGATGTATTGACCCGGTTCCGTGATGGTAATGGTGTTCACACCATCCGTAACTTCGAAGCCAACAGGGAAACCAGTCATCACTAGGTTACTTAGCGTTTCTGAATCGTCGATTAGACCGACATTCAAGCCTAGGTGACCCGTTTCGTCCTCACCGAAGACTAACGGACCATCATGGTCGGTTGTGATGACCGCGCCATCCGCAACAGGGCGAACAAACACTGGTACATCAAGTACCGTCTCAAACTCACCGTCACTTACCACAACTTGCAAGTCAGAAACCCCTGCAAAATCGCCAGTCGGTGTGAATGTCCAAGTACCGTCACCGTTGTCTGTTACCTCACCACCATCTTCACCTTCTGCGGTGATAATACGTGATACGACTAGGTTTTCAGTATCGATATCGCCGAACAAGTTCATCAGGTCGCCAGCGTCGAAGGTGAATGCGCCATCCTCGTCGGTTGCCATAAACGCATTACCCACATTGAATGGAGCATCGTTGACTGGAATAACATCCACATTCAACGAGCCTTCAACCACTTCTTCACCATCCGTCGCGGTGTAGCCCAGTTCCACCAAACCATTGAAGTCTTGAGTGGTTACCAAGTGGTACATACCATCTGGCTGCTGAGTTAATGTCGCGTTTGCAGGAGCACGAACCGTGATGCTTTCTACACTGATTTCGTCACCATCAAGATCCGTGACTTGATCAGCGATGTAAGCTGGGTCAATCACCATGACCACATCTTCTTCGCCTTGCATCTGGATGGTTGGCGCTTCCGGTGCATCGTTAACCGCTTCGATGTTTAGATTGCCTTCAACCGGCGTCACTAAATCACCATCGCTGACGCCGAACGACATTGGCACATCGCCATTGAAGTTCTCTGCCGGAGTGAATGACCAAGTACCATCACCGTTGTCTAGCAAGTCACCGTATTGCTCATCAATCACTAGGTCGACAGCAGACAGTTCATCGTAGGTGTTGTCGATGTCTGTCGCGTTAGCAAGCAACATGTCCTGCGTGATAAGAATGGTGGTATCTTCGGTGCCAGCAATATTCACTGGCGTTGATTGCGGCGCATCGTTAATTGGGTTCACCGTTAGGTCAACGCCCACTTCCACGCTTGCACCATCGTTATCAATCAAGTCGAAGCTTAGGTCGATATCGCCATTGAAGTTCGCATCAGGCGTAATCGTAAAGCTACCATCTTGGTTCTCAACAACGGTTGCATTGGCTACCGCGGTTAAGTTCACTGCTTCTAGATTATCGCTGTCGACGTCACCCGCTTGAGCCAGTAACTGCTCTTGACTCAATGTGATTGAACCGTCTTCATCGACGCTGTAAGCCAAGTCGCCAGATACCGGAGCATCGTTGACTGGCAATACATCAATGTTCGCGTTGGTTGTCGCAGTTGCACCGTCTTCATCAGCGACGACTACGTCTAGACTTACGCCACCGTTGAAGTTTTCATTTGGTGCGAAGCTGTAAGTGCCATCGTCATTCGCCGTTAGAATGCCGTCGCTACCACTGTAAGAGACGCTTTCTAGGCTCACGTCGCCTTCCACATCGCTTGACTGCGCTAGCAGTTGCTCTTCCGTGAAGATAATGACTTCGTCTTCATTGACAGAGTAACTTGTCGAACCTGCGATTGGTGGATCGTTCACCTCAAGAACGGTAATACCTGCAGTGGTTGAGTCTGTCGCACCCTCTTCATCGACAACTACAACGTCTAGGCTAACCTCGCCATTGAAGTTCTCGTTTGGAGAGAAGGTGTACGTACCATCGCCATTGTCTTGGAACACGCCATCTGCGCCACTGTAAGTCACACTACTGATGTCTACGTCGCCTTCAATATCCGACGAATTAGCCAGTAGTTGCTCGTCACTGATGGTGATCGAGTTGTCTTCATGTACTGTGTAAGACGTGCTGCCCGCCACAGGTGGATCGTTCTCCGGCGTCACACTCACATCGATATTCGCGGTCACGGTATCCGTGCCATCAGAAACATCGAAGGTAAAGTTCACATCACCATTGAAGTTCTCGTTTGGAGCAAAGCTGTAGGTCCCATCACCGTTATCGGTTAGGACACCATCAGCGCCAGTGTAAGTGACACCTTCTACCGATAGGTCATCACCATCGATATCCGTTGCGCCATCAAGCAGATCTTGGTCAGTGAAGGTCAACACACCATCTTCACCAATAGTGAACGCTTGATCTTCTGGCTGCGGTAAGTCATTAACTGGGTTAACCGTTAGGTCAGCCGTTGCAACGATAGTATCGCTGCCATCGTTGATATCGAACGTGATATCAATGTCGCCATTGAAGTTCGCGTCAGGCGTAATGGTAAAGCTACCATCGTCATTAGCCGTAACCGTCGCATCACCGTCAACCACTAGGTTAGAAGCGGTTAGTGCATCACCTTCTACATCCGTTGCTTGTGCCAACAATTGTTCTTGGCTTAGCGTGATTGAGTTGTCTTCGTCGACACTGTAAGCCAAGTCACCCGATACTGGAGCATCATTGATTGGCAGAACATCAATGTTTGCCGTCGTCGAAGCGGTCGCACCATCTTCGTCCACGACTACAACATCAAGATTCACTTCACCATTGAAGTTTTGGTTTGGTGCAAAGCTGAACGTACCATCACCATTGTCGGTAAAGATACCTTCACTGCCACTGTAGCTCACGCTATCTAGTGCTACCTCACCTTCAATATCGGAAGAGTTTGCCAACAACTGTTCTGCACTGATGGTGATGACTTCATCTTCATCAATGGTGTAACTGGTTGTGCCTGCGATTGGCGGATCGTTCACCTCAAGTACCGTGATACCTGCGGTAGTTGAATCCGTCGCGCCATCTTCGTCGATTACAACAACATCTAGGCTCACTTCGCCATTGAAGTTCTCGTTTGGCGAGAAGGTGTACGTGCCATCACCGTTGATTTCCAGCACACCATCGTTACCGCTATAGCTCACGCTATCAATCGATACATCACCTTCAATATCCGATGAGTTCGCTAGTAGCTGTTCATCACTGATGGTGATCGAGTTATCTTCATGCACTGTGTAAGACGTGCTGCCTGCCACTGGTGGATCATTCTCTGGCGTCACACTCACATCGATATTCGCGGTCACGGTGTCCGTGCCATCGGAAACATCGAAGGTAAAGTTTACGTCGCCATTGAAGTTTTCGTTCGGTGCGAAGCTGTATGTGCCATCGCCATTGTCAGTAAGAACACCGTCCGCGCCAGTGTATGTGACACCTTCTACCGATAGGTCATCGCCATCGATATCGGTTGCACCATCCAACAGGTCTTGATCAGTAAAGGTCAACACGCCATCTTCACCAATGGTGAACGCTTGATCTTCTGGCTGTGGTAGGTCGTTAACTGGATTAACCGTTAGATCTGCCGTCGCGACCAAGGTGTCAGAACCATCACTGATATCAAACGTGATATCAATGTCGCCATTGAAGTTCGCGTCGGGCGTAATGGTAAAGCTACCATCGTCATTAGCCGTAACCGTCGCATCACCGTCAACCACTAGGTTAGAAGCGGTTAGTGCATCACCTTCTACATCCGTTGCTTGTGCCAACAATTGTTCTTGGCTTAGCGTGATTGAGTTGTCTTCGTCGACACTGTAAGCCAAGTCACCCGATACTGGAGCATCATTGATTGGCAGAACATCAATGTTTGCCGTCGTCGAAGCGGTCGCACCATCTTCGTCCACGACTACAACATCAAGATTCACTTCACCATTGAAGTTTTGGTTTGGTGCAAAGCTGAACGTACCATCACCATTGTCGGTAAAGATACCTTCACTGCCACTGTAGCTCACGCTATCTAGTGCTACCTCACCTTCAATATCGGAAGAGTTTGCCAACAACTGTTCTGCACTGATGGTGATGACTTCATCTTCATCAATGGTGTAACTGGTTGTGCCTGCGATTGGTGGATCGTTCACTTCAAGAACGGTAATACCCGCTGTTGTTGTATCAACCGCGCCGTCCTCATCAACCACGACAACATCTAGGCTAACATCGCCTGTAAAGTTTTCGTTTGGTGAGAAGGTGTAAGTACCATCGCCATTAATTTCTAGCACACCGTCGTTACCGCTGTAACTCACGCTACTGATCGCAACATCACCCTCGATATCAGACGAATTAGCCAGTAGTTGCTCGTCACTGATGGTGATCGAGTTGTCTTCATGCACTGTGTAAGACGTGCTGCCTGCCACCGGCGGATCGTTCTCTGGCGTCACACTCACATCAATGTTGGCAGAGGTTGTATCCGTACCGTCTGACACATCGAAAGTGAAGTTCACATCGCCATTGAAGTTCTCATTCGGTGCGAAGCTGTAAGTGCCGTCACCATTGTCAGTAAGAACACCATCGGCACCTGTGTAAGTCACACCTTCAACAGTTAGGTTGTCACCTTCTACATCCGTCGCACCTGTTAACAAGTCCGCATCAGTGAAGGTAAGAAGACCGTCCTCACCCACTGTGAACGCTTGATCTTGTGGTTCAGGCGCATCATTAACTGGTGTTACTGATAAGTCGAGACCAGCCGCAACCACTTCTTCCCCGTCAGTCACATCGTAGGTGAACTCGATATCACCGTAGAAGTTCTCGCTCGGTGTAATGGTGAAGCTGCCATCCTCGTTCATTTCGACCGTTGCATTTTCATCATTGGTACTCAGGTTGATTGCACTTAGATCGTCACCATCGATATCAACAGCGTGTTCAAGTAACTGCTCTTGAGTCAGCGTAATGCTGTTGTCTTCGGCAGTGACTGCGCTGATGTCACCCGTCACTTCTGGCGCATCATTAGTTGGCGAGATATGAATCGTCACATCTTGCGTCGCTGTCGCCGTTGTACCGGTATCTACATCCGTAGAGGTTGCATTCACGGTTAGCGTCACATCGCCGTTGAAGTCCGCAGAAGGGATAAACTCTAGTCCTTCTAGTTCGCCTGGTTGTAGTGACCAAGTGCCGTCGCCATTATCAACACCTGCTGATAGCGAGCTGCCTTCTGGCACATCTTCAATCAAGATAGCGAGGTTTTCTGAACCATCGGTATCGGTTAACGCGGCATCGATATCAAGCGGCACTGGCGTATCTTCGGTACCAATGATTTGGTAATCCGCGTCCGCTACCGTGATTTCGATGTTGTCGATACCAAACGATTCATCCCAAACGTCTTGATTCAAGGTTGAACCGAAGCCAAGTTGCAGTTCGCCATCCTCGACAGGAACCGTCAGATTGATTTGGTGAGCTTGGTCGTTCCAGCCACTGAAGCCTTCACGTTGAGAGGCTCCGTGGATCACTTCACCCACTTCATTACCATCTGAGTCGTAAAGCGTTGTCATACCATCTTGAGTACGGAACGCGGAGTTTTCCAAGGTGGTTAGCTGTTCGCCACCCACAAAGATTTGGAACGACTCGCCATCCCAAGAATCGATTTCGTAGAAGCTAAACGAGATGTTCACTTCATTGACATCACTTGGGATCTCGTAGGTTTTGCTGACCGCTTCATCACCGCCAGTGCCACCAATACGACCCAACATGTCGCCCGTTTCGAAGCCTTGTGAGCTCTCAGTGTTCGCGTTCCAACCGTTCGAGCCAGACTCGAAGTTATCAGAAGCAATCACCAAGTCCGAAGCAATCGAAAGCTCTGGCATATCAACCACAGATTGAACATCAATGTTCGCTTCAGCAGGAACCGTTGCAGTGCCATCGTTGACATCAAACGTCACGTTCACATTGCCATCGAAGTTTTCATTCGGTGCAAAGGTGTACGTGCCGTCACCGTTATCAACCAAAGTACCGCTGTCAGAAGCAACATTTTCAACCGTTAGGTTATCACCATCGATATCACCTGCATTTAGCAGCAGTTGCTCTTCGGTAAAGGTGAAGCTGGTGTCTTCTTGCGTGACGAACTGTGGCTGACCAACCGTTGGTAGGTCGTTTACTGGATTCACAGTCAGATCGGCAGTCGCTTGAATGGTTGCATCGCCGTCCGTAATGTCGAAGCTCAGATCAATGTCGCCATTGAAGTCCGCATCCGGTGTGATAGTGAAGCTACCATCATCGTTCGCAACAACGGTCGCATTACCGTCAACAGTCAGGTTGGATGCGGTTAGGTCATCGCCATCCACGTCGCCGGCTTGAGCAAGAAGCTGCTCTTGGCTTAGAGTGATAGAACCATCTTCATCCACGCTGTAAGCCAAATCACCTGATACTGGAGCATCGTTGACTGGAAGAACATCGATGTTTGCATTGGTTGCTACCGTTGCACCGTCTTCATCAACAACGACAACATCTAGGCTGACATCACCGTTGAAGTTTTCGTTTGGTGCGAAGCTGAATGTACCGTCGCCGTTGTCAGTAAAGATACCGTCGGAGCCGCTGTAGCTGACGCTATCAATCGCGACGTCTCCTTCAACATCAGAAGCGTTCGCCAATAGCTGCTCAGAGCTGATGGTGATGACTTCGTCTTCGTTGACTGAGTAGCTAGTTGCACCGGCAATTGGTGGATCGTTTACCTCAAGTACTGTAATACCTGCGGTGGTTGAATCCGTCGCTCCGTCTTCGTCTACCACAACAACATCTAGGCTGACTTCACCATTGAAGTTCTCGTTTGGAGAGAAGGTATACGTACCATCACCATTGTCTTGGAACACGCCATCTGCGCCGCTGTAGCTGACACTGTCAATTGCGACTTCGCCTTCGACGTCAGATGAGTTAGCCAATAACTGCTCGTTACTGATGGTGATCGAATTGTCTTCATGCACCGTGTAAGACGTGCTGCCTGCCACTGGTGGATCATTCTCTGGCGTCACGCTTACATCGATATTCGCCGTCACGGTATCCGTGCCATCAGAAACATCGAAGGTAAAGTTCACATCGCCATTGAAGTTCTCGTTTGGCGCGAAGCTGTAAGTGCCATCACCATTGTCGGTTAGAACACCATCTGTGCCAGTGTAAGACACACTTTCTACCGATAGGTCATCGCCATCGATATCCGTTGCGCCATCAAGCAGATCTTCATCAGTGAACAGCAAGACGCCATCTTCACCAATGGTGAACGCTTGATCTTCTGGCTGTGGTAGGTCATTAACTGGGTTAACCGTTAGGTCAGCCGTTGCAACAATAGTGTCGGTGCCATCGTTGATGTCGAACGTGATATCAATGTCACCATTGAAGTTCGCATCAGGCGTAATGGTAAAGCTGCCATCATCATTTGCCGTAACCGTTGCATCACCGTCAACTACTAGGTTAGTAGCGGTTAGCGCGTCCCCTTCTACATCCGATGCTTGAGCAAGAAGCTGCTCTTGGCTAAGCGTAATTGAATTGTCTTCATCGACACTGTAAGCCAAGTTGCCCGATACTGGCGCATCGTTTATTGGCAATACATCGATGTTTGCATTAGTTGACGCAGTTGCACCGTCTTCATCAACAACCACAACATCTAGGCTCACATCGCCATCGAAGTTTGCGTTTGGTGCGAAGCTGAATGTACCGTCACCGTTATCGGTAAAGATACCGTCGGAACCGCTGTAGCTGACGCTATCAATCGTAACTTCACCTTCAACGTCAGAAGCGTTCGCCAACAGCTGTTCAGAGCTAATGGTGATGACTTCGTCTTCGTTCACTGAGTAGCTGGTCGCGCCTGCAATTGGTGGATCGTTCACCTCAAGTACTGTAATACCCGCGGTGGTTGAATCCGTCGCACCGTCTTCATCGACCACGACAACATCTAGGCTCACTTCGCCATTGAAGTTCTCGTTTGGCGAGAAGGTGTACGTACCGTCACCATTGTCTTGGAACACACCATCTGTGCCGCTGTAGCTAACGCTATCAACCGCGACATCTCCTTCGACGTCTGATGAATTCGCCAGTAACTGCTCGTCACTAATGGTGATCGAGTTGTCTTCATGCACTGTGTAAGACGTGCTGCCTGCCACCGGTGGATCGTTCTCTGGCGTCACACTCACATCGATATTCGCGGTCACGGTATCCGTGCCGTCAGAAACATCGAAGGTAAAGTTCACGTCGCCATTGAAGTTCTCGTTTGGCGCGAAGCTGTAAGTGCCATCGCCATTGTCAGATAGGACACCATCTGCGCCTGTGTAAGTGACGCCCTCTACCGATAGATCATCACCATCGATGTCCGTTGCGCCATCCAGCAGGTCTTGATCAGTGAAGGTCAACACGCCATCTTCACCAATAGTGAACGCTTGATCTTCTGGCTGCGGCAAATCATTAACTGGGTTAACGGTTAGGTCCGCCGTTGCAACAATAGTGTCGCTGCCGTCGTTGATATCGAACGTGATATCAATGTCGCCATTGAAGTTCGCATCTGGCGTGATAGTGAAGCTACCATCGTCGTTTGCCGTAACCGTCGCATCACCATCAACCACTAGATTAGATGCGGTTAACGCGTCGCCTTCTACATCCGATGCTTGAGCAAGAAGCTGCTCTTGGCTCAGTGTGATTGAGTTGTCTTCGTCAACACTGTACGCCAAGTTACCCGATACTGGTGCGTCATTGATTGGTAAGACATCGACTGTGATGTAAGTATCAACCTCTGCGCCGTCTTCATCGCGAATGGTCACATCCAACTGCACTTGACCGTTGAAGTTTTCATTCGGTGCAAAGCTACAAGTACCATCACCGTTTACTGAGAAGATGCCATCTGGACCGTCGTAGCTGATGCTTACTAGCTCAACGTCGCCTTCAACATCCGAAGCATTCAGTAGCACTTGCGATTCACTAAACGTTAGAACTTGGTCTTCATCGATAGTGTATGCAGTAGGACCTGCGATTGGTGGGTCATTTACCTCAATCACAGTAATGCCAGCAGTGGTAGAGTCCGTTGCACCTTCTTCATCGACAACGACAACATCTAGGCTCACCTCGCCGCTGAAGTTCTCGTTTGGTGAGAAGGTGTAAGTACCGTCACCGTTGATTTCTAACACACCATCGTTACCGCTGTAGCTCACGCTATCAATCAACACATCGCCTTCAATATCCGATGAGTTCGCTAATAGCTGTTCGTCACTGATGGTAATCGAATTGTCTTCATGAACAGTGTAAGCCGTGCTGCCTGCAACCGGTGGATCGTTCTCTGGCGTAACTGTTACATCGATATTTGCCGTCACGGTATCCGTGCCATCGGAAACATCGAAGGTGAAGTTCACGTCGCCATTGAAGTTCTCGTTTGGTGCGAAACTGTAAGTGCCATCACCATTGTCAGTAAGAACACCGTCTGCGCCTGTGTAAGTGACGCCCTCAACAGATAAGTCATCCCCTTCAATATCGGTAGCGCCTGTTAGGAGATCCGCATCAGTAAAGGTCAGCACACCATCTTCACCAATGGTGAACGCTTGATCTTGTGGTTCAGGCGCATCGTTAACTGGTGACACCAATAACTCAAGGTTGGTTGAGACAACATCATCGCCGTCAGACACATCGAACGTAAAGGTGATGTCACCATTAAAGTCCGCATCTGGCGTTAAGGTGTAAGTACCGTCACCATTGTCTGTGATGGTGATGTTTTCATCATCCGTTGCCAAGTTCAGTGCTGTCAGTTGGTCTCCATCCAAGTCACGCGCATTAGCGAGCAAATCTTCTTGCGTGATTAGGATTGAACCATCTTCTTCAACCACAGCAGAAACAGGCAATGCTTCAGGCGTATGTTCAATGTGAGCACCCGTTGCATTGACGTAGATGGTTTGAGAAACGGTTTCAGAATCATTATTTGATAGCTCTGTCGCCGTTGCCGTTACATTGATTTCTAGCTGTTGGTTAAAGTCTTCTGGCAATTGAATCTGTAGCTCTTGTTCAATTGCTGTGGTTGGAAGCGTTACAGAACCATCTGGACCGACTGTTACTTCACCGCTGTAGATCTGGCTGTTCACTTCACCTACATCAATGGTGAAGTTGAAGTCACTATAATCGGCATCGCCGCCACCGTAGAGATCTTCAAAGCCGTAAACCAGTTCACCGTCTTCGTTCACAGTAGTTCGGGTATGTTCAATACCATCTTGGTTGAGCTCTGAGCTTGAACCACCATGAAAGACTGCATCACCGAATTGGCTTTGAATCACGGTTTCAGAACCATCAGCGCCAACAAACACGAGTTGTGGGTCAACTGTATCCATGTTCGCAGGAGAGCCATCTGCTGCACGGAACTCGTACTGACCATCTTGCATGGATGCAAAGTCATTGAAGTTATGACCGTTAGGAATCAAGAATAGGTTGAAGCTTTCCCCTTCCGAGATTTGGAAGCTGAACTGATCTTGTCCCGGAACGAGGTCACCGCCGCCGCCAACTTGAGAGGCGTTTTCGTACACCACTTCAACGCCCGTGATGTTGCCATCTTCATCGACTTTGTAGTAACCCGCTGTGTTTTGGTAACCCGCGGTTTCACCTTCAAACGTAACCGTGATTTCAGTATCGTTGAAACTGGTGATACCGTTGTCTTGATCGTTAAGTACCCCTTCGTTGTCGTAACTGATCACCGAACCTTCTGGAACACCATCAACGGTCACAGTCAACGTTTCTGACAAGTCTTGGTCAACCAATGCTGCAGCGATGTTCACTTCAACAATACCGCCTGGCTCGACCAAGATTGCTTGATCATCCACGTTTCGACCATCGCCATCAGTGATGACTAGGTCTGGCGCATCTGCCACGGCTTCGATATGGACATTAATGTCTTGCTCAACTTCATCAGTACCGTCAGAAACCGTAAAGCTGAACTGCAAGTCACCACTGAAGTGCTCTTCTGGTACGAAGCTAAATGTACCGTCACCGTTGTCCGTTACAGTACCTTCATCATCCGAGTAGTTAATGCTGGTAACGGTGAGGTCATCACCATCAATATCAATCGCGCCACTTAGAAGATCTTCTTGCGTGAACAGGATGCTGCCATCCTCTTCAATGTGGTAGATGCCAGGTGCAACAATTGGAATGTCATTGACTGGGTTCACCGTCAATGTCATTTCATTGGCAACACTCAATTCGCCGTCGCTCACTTCATAAGTAAACTCGATGTCTCCGTTGAAGTGCTGTGAAGGCGTAACGGTAAAGGTGCCGTCTCCGTTGTCCACGATAGAGGCATTCGGATCATTGGTTTCTAGTGCCGTTGCGTATAGTTCATCACCATCTTGATCGCTGGCGTTTTCAAGCAGCATTTCTTGTGTCACGAGGATAGAGCCATCCTCGTCCACGTCTGCCACGATTGGGGCTGCTTCTGGTGCGTCGTTGACGAACTCAACTTTCAAGTCGATGTTTGCCGCCACCACATCGGTGCCATCGCTCACATCAAACGTGAGGTCAACATTACCAAAGAAGCCCTGCTCTGGCGTTAACGTGTAAGTGCCATCGCCATTGTCTGTCACTTGAACCGTGTCGCTTAAACTCGTCACGTTAACAACAGACAGATCATCGCCTTCGATGTCCGTCGCTTGAGCCAGCAGCTCTGCTTCAGTAATCGTGATAGCCTCGCCATCTTCTGTAGTGAAGGACAAATCAGGTACATCTGGCAGGTCGTTCACTGGATTAACGGTGAGGTTTAGATCCGCGGCGACGGTTTCGATCGCGTCAGTTACGTCATAAGTAAATTCGATTTCACCAAAGAAGTTTTCGCTCGGTGTAATCGTAAAGCTACCATCAGCGTTCTCAACGATGGTTGCATTAGGATCGTTGGTCGACAGGTTCACCGCTTCAAGGTTGTCACCATCCACGTCCGTCGCGTTCGCTAACAAGTCTTCTTGAGTAATGGTAATTGAGCCATCTTCATCAACGACCGCATCAACAGGACCGCTGACCTCTGGACCTTCGTTGACGATCTCAACATCGATCTTCGCTGTGCTTGGTGCACTTGCTTGACCGTCGCTGATGTCGAAGGTCAGGTTCACTTCACCGTAGAAGTTCGAAGTTGGTTCGAAGGTAAAGGTGTTGTCGCCGTTGTCTGTCAACGTACCTTGTGACTGGTCGACAAGCAGTAGATTCTCGATATGCAGAATGTCGCCATCCACATCAGTCGCACCTGATAACAGGTCTTTTGCTTCGATGATGATGGTGCCGTTTTCTAGCATTTGAGTATGTAGCGGTGCACCAGGAACTGGCACATCGTTGACCGGAATAACGGTCAGATCTAGATGGGTATCGACTTCATCGGTGCCATCGAAGACTTTGTAGTCGATGTCGACTTCACCATTGAAGTTTTCATTCGGCATAAAGGTGTAAGTGCCGTCGCCATTGTCGACAAGCTCACCATTGTCACCGCTGTAAGAGATATCAGAGATAGACAGCACATCGCCTTCCACATCACTTGCATTCGCAAGCAGATCGTCCGCGCTAAACGTAATGCCCACATCCTCATCAGTCGACAACACAATCGGACCAGAAACGATTGGCGCATCGTTTACTGCTTCGAAGTTGATGTTGATGATGTTGTCGTCAGTGAGTTCACCATCCGTAACTTGGTAGCCAAGCTCAATCTCACCGTAGAAGTTCTCATCTGGTGTGACTGTCCACGTACCATCGCCGTTGTCGGTTAACGTAGCGTGCTCCGCGTTATCCCCCACCAGCTCTAGGTTTTGAATATCAAGAACGTCACTATCGATATCACTCGCTTGTGCGAGAAGCTGCTCTTCTGTGATTACCACAGAGGCAAACTGCGTAGAACCTTCGGTATCGATGGTCACATTTGGCAGATCAGCCGTCAGTTCGATTTCACTGTCACCTTCTCGGATATTCAGTTCTACCGTTTCCGTGATTTCCGTGCCGTCCACGCCAATAGATGTGAACACCGCTTCATCATGACAAGTTTGCGAAACCGTCATGTTTTGAACCACGTATGTACCGTTACCTTGAATCGTACCTAGCTCAAAGTAAGATACCGGCTCGTTCACCGTTAGGGTGTAATCCGTCTCATAGCTACCACGATCTTCTTTGTGGTAAGTCATCGAGTCGATCAAGTCACCATCAGAGTTGAATGCGCGAATTTCGACTTCGGTAAAGTGGCGAGACTCTTCCATAAACCAACCGCCTAGACCATCTAGGTGGAAGCTGATTTCGTTGATGTCTTGACCTTCAACGGTCACAGTTAGTTTTTCATCACCACTCAAGCCTTGGCGGTCAGTATCGCCAATACCGTGACCGATGTGTGTTTTACCATTCCACGCACCGAGTGGGTCATCATTACTTTGAACAGTAACTTTCAAATCGCCATCAACAAACTCACGTGTGTAAGGGTCAACAGCTGTACCCCAATCATCGAGGCTAGCGTTGTCATCAAAGGTACCGATTTGGGTGGTATGCGTACCGTTCGCCAACGCATCATCATTTGGAATGAAGCGCACTTCCGTATCTGCAGGAACCTCCTGCCCGACTTCTAGCTGTACCCATTCGTCATTTAGATTCGCTTCGATGATGCCGTTTTCAGGGGCTTGGTCGAGACGTAACGCAGGCTCTTCACGCAGAGAAACACCCACGGTTTGGTCTTCTTCCGCTTGAATAAAGATCTCGTCGCCCGCTTCTGGCGCATCGTTGACCGGATTAACGGTCAGATCCAACGTGGTCAGAACATCATTTTCGCCATCGCTGATGTTGTAAGTGAAGTCCAACTCACCATTGAAGTTTTCCGTATGCGTAATAGTGAATGAACCATCATCGTTGGCTACGATCGTCGCATCTGGGTCATTGGTTTGTAGATTGCTGGCAACAAGGTCATCACCTTCAATGTCAGTCGCATTCGCAAGCAACTGTTCTTGCGTGATGGTGATGGCGTTATCTTCATCCACTTCAGCTTGAATGCCTGATGTTTCAGGTGCGTCGTTCACCGCGATAACATCAATGCCTGCGGTTGTCGTATCTGTTGCACCATCTTGGTCGATAACCGTAACGTCGAGCGAAATGTTACCGTCAAAGTTCTCATTTGGCGTAAAGGTATATGTGCCGTCGCCATTGTCCACGAAGCTACCGTCGTTACCAGAGTAGCTAACATTCGCCAAGGCTACGTCGCCTTCCACATCAGAAGAGTTGGCTAACAACTGCTCGTCACTAATGGTGATTTGACCATCTTCTTGAACCGTGTAAGACGTAGAACCTGCCACCGGAGGATCGTTCACTGGAGTCACGCTGACATCAATGAATGCTGGTGTTGAACCTGTACCGTCAGACACATCGAATGTGAACTGAACATCACCGTTGAAGTTCTCATTCGGCGCGAAGCTGTAGGTGCCATCGCCATTGTCGGTAAGCACACCATCTGCACCTGTGTAGAGAACGTTTTCGATAGACAGATCATCGCCATCAATATCCGATGCGCCTTCCAATAGGTCTGCATCCGTGAACAGCAAGGTGCCATCTTCTTCTACCGTGAACTGTTGATCTTGCGCTTGTGGCAAGTCATTCACAGGATTAACCGTAATGTCCAGACCAACTTGTACCGAGCCACCATCGTTATCAATGATATCGAAGGTCAGATCTAGGTCGCCGTTGTAGTTTTCATCCGGTGTGATGGTGTAACTGCCATCATCGTTGTATTGAATCGTTGCGTTGTCATCTGTCGATAGATTGATGGCTTCAAGGTTCTCGCTATCAATATCGCCCGCTTTGGCAAGCAGCTGCTCTTGGCTTAGCGTGATTGAGCTGTCTTCGTTGATGGTGTAAGCCAAATCACCCGATACTGGTGGATCGTTGATTGGCAATACATCGACATTGATGTGCGTATCAACGGTTGCCCCATTCTCATCTTGAATGGTCACATCCAACTGAACTTGACCATTGAAGTTCTCGTTTGGTGCAAAGCTACAAGTACCATCGCCATTGACGGTAAAGATACCATCCGAGCCTTCATAGCTGATGCCAACAAGCTCTACATCGCCCTCGATATCAGATGCGTTAGCAAGAATTTGTGACTCACTGAATGTCAGTACTGAATCTTCGTCAATCGTGTAAGACGTTGGACCGGCAACTGGAGGGTCATTCACTTCAATGACGGTAATGCCTGCAGTCGTTTCGTCAATCGCACCTTGCTCATCCGCCACAATCACATCAAGGCTGATATCACCGCTGAAGTTCTCATTCGGCATGAAGGTGTAAGTGCCGTCACCGTTGTCTTGGAATACGCCATCGGTGCCTGAATAAGTCACGCTATCGATAGACACTGCGCCTTCCACATCCGAAGAGTTAGCCAGAAGCTGCTCGTCGGAAATGGTAATCGCGTTGTCTTCATCAACCGTGTAAGACGTAGAACCCGCAACCGGAGGATCGTTCACTGGAGTGACGCTGACGTCCACATTTGCTGGTACGGTTTCAGTACCGTCAGAAACACCAAAACTAAAGCTGACGTCTCCGTTGAAGTTTTCATTTGGTGCAAAGGTGTAAGTACCATCACCGTGGTCAGTCAGCACACCATCGCTGCCTGTGTAGCTAATGCCATCAACCGTTAAGTTATCGCCATCGATATCGGTCGCGCCAGCAAGCAAGTCTGCATCGGTAAACTGAAGCGTGCCATCTTCTTCAACACTGAACTGCTGGTCTTGAGGAACAGGAAGATCGTTAACTGGATTAACCGTTAGATCCGCCGTTGCTTTGATAGTGTCTGTGCCATCTGTAATGTTGAATTGGATATCAATGTCACCATTAAAGTCCGCATCTGGCGTAATCGTGAAGCTGCCATCGTCGTTCGCTGTGACGGTTGCGTTTCCATCTACAGTCAAATCGCTAGCAGTCAGACCATCTCCCTCAATATCAGACGCTTGAGAAAGAAGCTGTTCTTGGCTGAGTGTAATCGCACCGTCTTCATCAACACTGTAAGCCAAATCACCCGATACTGGCGCATCATTGATTGGCAATACATTCACATTAATGACGGTATCAACTTCTGCTCCATCTTCATCTCGAATGGTCACATCAAGTTGAACTTGCCCGTTAAAGTTCTCGTTTGGCGCGAAGCTGCACGTGCCATCATCGTTAACGGTGAAAATGCCATCCGGACCATCGTAACTAATGCCAACAAGCTCTACATCGCCTTCCACATCAGAGGCATTCAGCAGCACTTGCGATTCACTGAAGGTCAGAACTGAATCTTCATCAATGGTGTAAGAAGTTGGTCCTGCGACTGGTGGATCGTTCACTTCCAGCACCGTAATGCCAGCAGTGGTGGCATCCGTTGCGCCTTCTTCATCAGCGACGACAACATCAAGCGTCACTTCACCATTAAAGTTTTCATTTGGAGAGAAGGTGTACGTGCCGTCACCATTGATTTGCAACACACCATCGCTACCAGAGTAGCTCACGCTATCAATCGAGACATCCCCTTCTAAATCCGAAGAATTTGCCAACAGCTGCGCGTCAGAAATGGTAATAGAGTTATCTTCGTGAACCGTGTAAGACGTTGAACCAGCCACCGGAGGATCATTCACCGGCGTAACGCTCACATCCACATTCGCTGAAACTGTATCTGTGCCATCAGATACGTCGAAGCTGAAGTTTACATCACCGTTGAAGTTCTCATTTGGCGCAAAGCTATACGTGCCATCGCCATTGTCAGTTAGAACGCCGTCGGTTCCTTCGTAGCTGATTCCCGTTACAGAAAGGTCATCGCCTTCAATGTCGGTCGCACCTGCAAGCAGATCCGCATCGGTAAATTGTAGCGTGCCGTCCTCTTCCACACTGAATTGTTGGTCTTGAGGAACAGGCAGATCGTTGATTGGATTAACGGTTAGGTCAGCGGTTGCTTGAACGGTATTCGTGCCATCTGAAATATCAAAGCTAATGTCGATATCACCGTTGAAATCTGCGTCCGGCGTGATGGTGAAGCTACCATCGTCATTTTGAGTCACCGTCGCGTTGCCATCTACCGAAAGGTTAGAAGCCGTCAGTGCATCGCCTTCCACGTCAGAAGCTTGCGACAACAACTGTTCTTGGCTCAAACGAATCGAGCCATCTTCATCCACTGAGTAAGCAAGATTGCCAGATACTGGCGCATCATCAACTGGCGTAACGTTAACATCAATGTTGGCAGAAACCGTATCTGTGCCATCGGACACATCAAAGCTAAAGTTCACATCGCCATTGAAGTTTTCATTTGGCGCAAAAGTGTAGGTCCCATTACCGTTGTCGGTCAGGATGCCGTCACCACCGTCGTAGCTTACGCCCTCAACCGTTAGGTTATCGCCTTCAATATCCGTTGCACCACTGAGCAGGTCTGCGTCCGTAAAGATCAGCGTGCCATCTTCTTCCACGCTGAACTGTTGGTCTTGAGGAACAGGCAGATCGTTGATTGGATTAACGGTTAGGTCAGCGGTTGCTTGAACGGTATTCGTGCCATCTGAGATATCAAAGCTGATGTCGATATCACCATTAAAATCTGCGTCCGGCGTGATGGTGAAGCTACCATCGTCATTTTGAGTTACCGTCGCGTTGCCATCTACCGAAAGATTAGATGCCGTCAGTGCATCGCCTTCCACATCGGAAGCTTGCGACAACAACTGCTCTTGGCTCAAACGAATCGAGCCATCTTCGTCCACTGAATAAGCAAGATTGCCAGATACTGGTGCGTCATCGACAGGCGTAACACTGACATCAATGTTGGCAGAAACCGTATCCGTACCGTCGGACACATCAAAGCTGAAGTTCACATCACCATTGAAGTTTTCATTTGGCGCAAAAGTGTAAGTCCCATTGCCGTTGTCGGTCAGGATGCCGTCGCCACCATCGTAACTTACACCTTCAACTGTGAGGTTATCGCCTTCAATATCCGTTGCGCCAGCAAGCAGGTCAGCATCGGTGAAGATCAGCGTGCCGTCTTCTTCCACCTCAAAGGTTTTATCTTCAGGCACTGGTGCGTCATTGATTGGACGAACAGTTAAATCAATCGAGCTAGAAATGGTTTCTTGACCATCACTGATATCAAACGTTAAGCCGAGTTCACCATTAAAATCAGTATCAGGTGTGACGGTATAAGTGCCATCACCATTATCCACAACCGATGCATTAGCACCCACTTGCACGTTGAATGCGGCAAGATCATCGCCATCAACATCACTCGCGTATCCGAGAAGTTGTTCTTGAGTGAAGGTAATAGTGCCATCTTCATCCATGATGTATGCCAGATCTTGCCCTACTTCTGGCGCGTCATTTTCACCTTCGACTTTAATCTGGAACGTTTCGCTCGTAGTTTCGGAGTCGAAATCGTCTTCTACTTGCGTCGTGGTTTCTTCGCTGGTGTCTTGTACATCCACCGCGAAGCTCTCTTCAGTGGTTTCTGAATCTAGCTCGTCACCACCTTGAGAACCTTCAGAGTCTGAAGACGCACTTGGCGCAGATGAAGTTTGTGCCGCTTGTCCTTGCGCTTCATTGCCTTCTGCGTCCGAACCACCTTCAGAGCCAGAGGCATCACCACCACCGACCGCTTGGGCACCCGCCCCAGAATCCGAACCACCGCTGCCCAGAGCCTCGTCACCTGATTCTCCGCTAGAAGCTACACTATCAACAACATTGGATTGTGCAGCGTCAGAGTCGCTGCTACTTTCAGTATCCTCTTCTTGAACTGCGCCACCCGAGCTCACTGCTTCTTCTTCCGTACCCGCGCCACTAGGATTTTCTTCCATCGCACGATTGGCTTCATCAACAGCATCTGCACTTTCAGCACCGGTCGCTACAGTCGAAGAGACGGTCGACTGCTGTTTTTCTTCTTTTGTCCCCGTATCCTTCGTTTCTGTTTGCTCTACCGCATCGTTAAGCTTTTCATTGTCTTTTTCTTGATTAGTGTCGCCTGCCATTACAGCCTCCGTTGCTTTTTAGCTAACTGATCGTGTTTAGAGGCAGTAAAGGACACCATTTTTAGAAACCAACTTTTTTATACAACTTTTTTCATACATTTCGAGTTCTATAAAAACAAAAAAATTTGAAAACCCAGTATAAAGATCCTTACTTGTTGTCATTAAAGCAATTAGTGCGGTGGGATAATGATAAATATGACAAATCTGTTGCGCTCAGTCGACAATAGCCATAAAGGGCTGCAATTGCTATTAGGCGATTTTTACCAAGATTTCAGTGACGCAGGGATTGATATTGAGATGCTGCATAAACAAAACCGTTTTGAAGCACTCAGATGTTATTCAAAAAGACTAAAGACCATTCTCGTCTTGTTATGTGATGACGACTTACCACCAAAATTGGCAAAGCTTGAACACTTAAACAAACACCATTTCCCTGCTCCTAATGAATTGATTGAGGACGTTAAAACCGAGCTTAACAACGTAAACAAACAAATTAGCCAGCTGTTAAAAATCGAAAATTCAATCGATAGCCGCACAGGTAGTGAATCGTAGGGGTGGCTCATGAGTAATAAGCAAATAGAACATCACCTCAAAAAGGCGCTCGTTTCGAACAACGAAGCTTCGAAGGTAACAACAGACGATACAATCGTGCTAGCCAGTGCAATGACCAGCGTACACAAAACCTTGCTGGTTATCTTTTTGCTTTCCATGGTGGCTATCGCCGTGGCATCTCAGGCTCGTATCGACATTGTGGTGTCGGTGCGCGGTGAGCTATTGCTCGAATCTGACATCGAAAAAGTGCAACACCTTGAAGGCGGTATTCTAGAAGAAATGCTAGTGCGCAAAGGCGAAGTGGTTTATGAAGGTCAACCTATTGCACGCCTTCGCTCTCTGGATAGAAACACTCAACTTGATACGGTAAACACAGAGATCATTCAGCTTGAGCTAGACAAGATTCGTTACGAAAGCCTGCGCGATATGGTGGAACCCGATTTTTCTGCCTACATCGAAAAGTACCCAGAATTAGTGCAAGTCAACATGAATACCTGGCAGCAAGAATTTTCTAAAAACCGTTCCAATGAAGAGTTGATCACTCACGATATCCAACATAAGAATTCGCTTATTGATTCAATGCTCAAGCGCCGTAAAAGCTCCGAGAACCAGCTCTCCTTAATACGCAAGCAGCTCAATATTAAAAACACCTTGTACAAGGAGGAAATGGCGTCTTACGTCGATGTTCTGAATATGCAGGTTCAAGAGTCAAACATGGTGCGTGAGATTGAAAACCTTGATGAGTCGGTCATGAATGAGCGCTTCCAACTCGACAAACTAGAGAAGCAGTACCGAGACTTGGTGGAGAATCGTAATGCCGAGTATCAAGCACAAATCATTCAAGCAAACAAGGACTTAAAGTTGAAACGTATATTACGTCCTCAACACTCAGATAAAGTGGATCGCCTCGTGGTTTACGCCCCTATTGACGGTGTAGTAGATAAAGTGCACTTCAATTTCCGCTCCGCTGTGATACCGCCAGGTGAAAGCATCGCGGACATTGCACCGATCAATAACGCCCTTCATGGAGAGGCGAAGATCCCGCGTAAAGACATGGGTTTTGTAGAAATCGGACAAGCGGTCAAAGTGAAGATGGATACCTACAACTTTGCCAAATACGGATTTTTGGAAGGTCGAATTGCATCGATCAGCCGTTCTTCTTATGAAGAAGAAGACGCTGAATTCTACCTCGCGGAAATCCAAATCAGTCAAAACTATCTAGAGCGCGGAGGTACACAATACAAGCTGTCCCCTTATATGGAGTTTACCGCAGACGTGAAAACAGGTTCACGCCGGGTTATCGAATACGCAGCGAAGCCGGTTATGTCGGCTATCGAAGACGCATTCGATGAGAGGTGATGGATGAGTAGCAAGCCTTCTTACAATATTTCCGTTCCTGTTATGCGCCTAAGCATTGCTTTCAGCTTGATGCTGGCTGCCCTCGCCTTTTATTTGTATATCTCTTGGGACAAAGTGGATTCAGTCGAGAAAGTGCAAAACGCGCCTCTTTTGGTTCAAGCTCAACAGCTCAACCAAACTATCGAGTTTGATATTCAAACGCTTCAACGCTGTTTAAGCGCACGTTATTGCAGTACAACAGAGCTTGATTTTGAGGTTCTGAAAGACGAAATTGACCAATTTAAGTCGCTCGCGTCACTCAACAAAACCGAGTTTAGCTTGGTGGGCGCGACCGAATACACGCAGCTTGAACTGGCAATCAATCGCTTCTCAGACAGCCAAAAAACACGCGACGATGTGTTGGCACTGTACCTCTCGCTCACCAATAACTACCTACAAATGGACGACAACTACCGGACCATATTTAACAACCATGCGAGCGACCTAATGATGGAGAAAAACGAGTTCTTCATTTGGTTGTTTGTGGTCGTTGTCGTACTGGTTGGTATCGCAGTGCTATCGAACTTGGTGGCAATCCTTAAGCTGAAAAAATCCAGCTCGAATGAGCGTGACATTGACCAAGAATTCGATGAGCTTTATCAAGAGCTCAAACAACTGGATTTACAAAGGTTGGAAGAGTTGCTGAATGAAGTGAGCATCAATCCGAAGCAGCGTCAGATCTACTCTCACCTAAAACTGATTTTCAGCAAACTCGAAGAACAAAAACGCAATAACGATCTCTACAAGCAGCTCTATGCTCTGATTGGTTACGAGATTCGTGGCATCACCAACACCATTAACGGCGGCGTGCAATATCTCGTTCAAGAGACCGATGAGAGCGGCGTGTTGATGGCGCAAGATATAACCTCGGCTGCCAATACCCTGTCTGAATTGGCAGAGAACTACAACCGACTCATTTCACAAGGGACCGAGAGCAAATCGAAAGAGTTTTCACTGCTGAATGTACTGTCTGAATTGATGATTCACATCAGTTCAAAAGTGCAGCGAAATGAAGGTGAGCTAGACTGCTTTATCTCGGATAACCTACCAAACCGTGTTGAAGGACAATCCACCAGCTTATTCTGGGTGTTGTTCCTACAGCTATCAAATGCCATCCAACTCAAAGCCGACAAGAAACTGTTTGTCACCATTGAATCGGGCGCAGCGTCAGACATTGAAAACACTCGCCTGACCATCAATCTAAACTTCTTAACCACGCTGGATGTGCCGCTTGCCAAGCTCAATACCCTACACTGGAGCGACCATAAACAGCACACTGCAACCAAAGACGATTTGGCGAAAAGCGTGTTGAAAGATTATGGCTATTACGAGAGCCATTGGTATCAATCGGGCAATCAGGAACGTTTTCAAATTCAGCTCGATTTGAAAGCCAAAAGCTTCCACACCGAGAAAACTCGCTTCGACAATAAGCGCCTATTACTGTGTGCCAACTCTCAGCTGCGCATTGATGTGATGAGCAAAATGTTAGTCAACTTGGGCTTAGAGATTACGCCAATTCGAACGCCGAACGAACTCTTCTCTGCGGCAAAAACCTTTGGCGAATACGATGCCATCATGCTGACCGACACGTTCGAGCCAAACAAGCTGCCCTCACTGAGCAAAACGGTGAAATCGCAACTGCGCAATCACCCGAACACCAAGTTGCTGCTCTCGGTCACTAGCACTCAGCAAGCGCAAGAGAGCCATACCTTTGTCGACAAGATTCTGAACTCCCCTGCGATTCCATATGAGTTTATCCCCAATCTTTTAGCAATCATGGAAGCGGAAGCCTCAGAAGATCAGATGGAGAACAGCTCATTCCTGATTGTGGAAGATGACCGTGTTCAACAGATTCTACTCAAACGTATTTTGAGCAAGCAAGAATACGAAGCCGACACCGTTGGCGATGGCGCAGACGCTGTTCAGCACTTCATGAATCAGCGCTCGGACATCATTTTTATGGACTGCATCATGCCTGGCATGGGCGGTATTGAAGCAACCAAACGCATTCGACAATACGAACAAGAGAGCGGACAAAACCCTTGCACCATCATAGGCGCGACAGCATTGACCAGCAGTAATGAACACCAAGCTTGTATCGAAGCTGGAATGGATTACGTGATCAGCAAACCTTATAAAAACGACGAAATCATCAAGGTGATCAACAAGTATGTGGCGGTACAGAAACTTAACTAGCTGCGTATTGGCAGCGCTTACATTGAGCAATGCTCCTTCGGCAATGGCGACCACCTTGCTTGAGGCGGTCAAACTCGGCTTGGAAAACAATTTATCTCTGCGCGCTAGTGACAAAGGCGTGGAAGAAAACGAATACAACATCGACATTAGCCGTTCTAAGTTCCTGCCTTCTTTAAACGGTGCCGCTGATACAACATGGAATGAAAACGAGACCATATTAACGGGAACACCAGATAAACGTTCAAGCTACAACTCAAATAGCTACAGCGTGTCTTTATCGCAATCGGTGTTTAACCTTGGCGACATCTTCAAATACGGCACCGCTAAGCTGGATTTCAACATTGAGGAAATCAAACACGAGAACAAAATCCAGAGCACCATTTCTGAAATCGCGACGCAATATTTCGAATACCTCAAAAACAACGCGCAAATCAAAGCCACCCAAGTAGAACTTAAATCGTCTGAAACACGTGAGCGCCAAATGCGTCGCAACGTGGAACTTGGCAACACTGCGGCGAGCGAGTTGTATGAGGTAATTGCCCAGAAAGAAGGCATTGCCAATCGCTTAAGAACCTTAGAGAAAGACCGGCGCGTAATTTTGAACGGTTTAGAGATTCAAGTTCAATACCCAGTCACCCCATCACAAGACATCTACGAAAGTGTTCCCTTGGAGGAAATCAGCGAATCCGAACAACGTGAGATTCTTGAACAAGCTTTGAAGCTCAATAACGACTTATTGGTTGCGAAGAAAACCGTCGAGCGCAGCCGAAGAGGCTTGAAAGAAAGCGGTTCAAACTTTGTGCCGACCGTATCGCTCTCTGCCAGTTACCGTTACGACGATGCGAACAACTATGACCGAACCGACCCAACCGCAACAGGGGACAGTAACTCGACCAGCGTCGGGTTGAACTTGAATGTGCCAATTTTCTCCGGCGGTTCGGATTACTACGGTTATCAAAAATCGTCGACTGCCATCGAGCGAACCGAGCTGCTGTACCAAGATTCATTGTTCGCGACGCGCAATAGCGTTAACACCTCAGTACTCAACATTAACGACTTCTCCCGCGCCATCAGCAGTTACGAGAACATCATCCGTGCCAACTACGCTTCCTACAAAGGCATTCAACGCGCCTATCAGCTTGGTACGCGAACCATTACCGACTTACTGGCAGCGGAAAGTAAACTGTTCAGCGCACTACGTGATTACGAGAGCGCGCGCTATGACTACATCATTGAATCGATCAATCTTGAGCAAATCAAAGGCATGCTATCGGTTCAATCTATCGAAAGCATCATGCAGTTGATGAGCGATATCGAAGGCAGAAGCAATCAAGACTTAGTTCCAAAACACCTTCTCTCTAAACCATCGATTAAGGAAGGAGGTCGCAATGCAAACTGAGCACTTTTCCCAAAAGATTAACTTTGCTGACAAGTGTTATCTGACTTTCTCAACGGTCATCTCAACACTGTTTGGTTTAGTGCTGCCCTTTTCGATTCTTATTATCTTTGACCGTGTTTTACCTAACCAAGCCAAAGACACGCTGTTTCTTCTGTTTGCCATTATCTTGATCACCATCCTCCTCGACTATCACTTAAAGAATCAGGAAGAGAAGATTTCGTCGGTGATCATGAAGCAATTCGAAACCAACTTAACCAACAAGGTGTTTCAATCAATCTGTTTGGCTGAGATATCGAAGTTTCGTCGTCTAGAACCCGGTGAATACCTAGAGCGTATTGCGACCATTCCAGAGATTAAATCCTTCTTTGGCGGAGAATCTGTACGGGCATTGATCAACCTTGCCGTCAGCATACTGACCATTCTGATTATCGGTCTGATCAACATCTGGGCAGGGGTGACCATCTTGCTCGCCTCCATCATTTTGGCGGTGTTCGCACTCAGTCTTTCCAAGCAAAAAATCAACAGTCTAGAAAACAAATCCGACATCGAAGGCTTAACCACGTCGAAAATCATCGAGATCATCTCTAGCCCACTCGATATCAAAGCGCGCAATATGGAATATCGCGTTGAGAGCCTCATGACACAAATGGTGGAAGAGCGTGAAGTCGAGAACATCAAATACGAGCAAATCGAATCGAACTTCAGCCTTATCTTGTCGCTCATACAACAGCTCTCCATAGCTTGTGTGGTGGTGGTTTTGGCAACGGCAGTTATCAACATGCAATCTAGCCAAGGCATCATGGCTGCTATCATCATGCTTACCAACCGCTACTTCGCGCCATACCAGCAAGTAATGCGCACGGTGAGCCGCTGGGAGTTGAACAAGCTTCATATTCAACGTATCGCCGAGTTGCTTGAGCTTGCGGCATCTGTAGAACAACAAAATGACACGACAGAAGTCGAGCGCATCTCGGTGAAGTATTCGGAAAAACAACGCATTGAGTTTGAACGCGGTCAGGCTTACTTGCTGACGGGGAAAAGCGGCGCAGGTAAAACCCACCTCGCCAATTGCATTACGCGGCAAAACACCGACAGCAAGCTCGATATCCAAATCAACGAGACACCGCTCGATGACGTCAACTACAACGTCTGGCGTAATAGCGTGCTCATGGTCGACAAAACCAGTTCGTTCGTCGAAGGCACCATCATCGACAACTTGACTTGTTTCCGCCCGAGCTTAAACAACACGGCATTTGCGCTTTGCGAAACCATGAACATCAAGGCACAAATCGATGCCCTTCCCGCTGGTTTTTACACCGAGCTTAAAGGACATTTACGCAACCCATTCTCGCGCCAAGTCGCTTATGCCTTGTTGTTAGTGCGTGCCTTACTCGCGAACAAACGTGTGTTGATCTTCGACGACATCGACTGTGTTTATGATGACGACTTTGCTCGATTGGTTTTGACCAGCACCGCCTATCGCGCCAACGACAAAATCCTCATCATCGTCAGCAACAAGATGGACAAACTCAATCATCGCCTCAAACGCGTCAAACTTACCGGAGGTGACCAATGAGTATTTTGGTTGATTTTAATAATGTCCCTCAGCGCTTGTTGGACTTTGAGGCTCGCAGTTATGACGAGCGATACAATCAGTCACCTTTGATTCGTGGTTTAGCTTACACCCTCATAGCGCTTGAATGGGAAGGCACACCTTCTATCCTCAGCGACGCTTTTATCCCTAAACCAAAAGACAGCGACAGTTTTATCGCTACGATTGAACGCCTTGGTTACCGTTGTGACGTCACCAAACTAAAAACGTTGGAGCACATCGAGGGGCATCCTCATCCTTGTTTTATCGAGATAGAAAACCTCACTGCGATTTTCTTGGGCACTAAAGACGGCAAACTGATCCTGTTTGATTACACAAATAACAACACCATTGAATACCCGCTCTGCAAGAAGCCGTGCTTGTTGGTCTCGATCAGCGAATACTCCCGCTTATTCCGAGAACCGCCACCTGAATCTCAAGACCGCAGTAACTGGATTAAATACGCGTTTTATCGCTACAACAATGAACTCAAAAGCCTGATTATTCTCAGCTTCGTGGTCAGCATTCTCGGCGCACTCCAGCCCTTTTTTATTATGAGTGTGTACAACTTCGCCTTAACCTCTAGCTCGCAAGCCACGCTTTATTGGCTCACGTTATTTGCTGTGATTGTTGGGTTCTCGGAATACTTTTTCAAGAAAATGCGGGTCAACATCATCGCCACATCAGGAAAGGATTTGGCGGTGCATATTTCTCAAAACGTAATATCCAAACTGTTGTGGCTTCCTTATTCGATGACATCCACCGCAGGTGTCTCTTCTCAGTTAGCGCGTTTGAAAGACATCGACACGTTCCGCCGTTTGGTAACCGCAGAGTCAACATTAAGCTACTTCGACATGCCGTTTGTTATCGTATTCATTATTGCCATTGCTCTTATGTCTGGTACCGCGGCGCTAGTCGTTATGGCGGGGTTGATTCTAATGTTGGTGTTCTGTGTTTATTCTCGTTACATCTACTCGCAAGCCACGTCCAAGAGCTCTCGCGCCAACGCCATGGTTTCTTACCAATGGAATGAGATTCTTCGTGGTATAAAAACTATCCAAGGCTTGCCATTGTTGCGTGTTATCCAGTCCCGCTTTAGCGCATCGCATTTACAAAGCACCAACGATGCAGAACATGTTTCAGTGACTAATAGCAGGGTTCAGGCAGCAGGCGGGAGTTTGATTCAGGTTATTGGTACCGCAAGTATCGTCGCGGCCGTTATCGGCGTGATGGACGGCACCTCCGATGCAGGTGCAATGCTTGCTACCGTAATTTTAGTCTGGAAGGCGTTGGGGCCTATTATGGGCATCTACAACTCTATTTCTAAGTTCCAATCCATTAAGGCGTCTTCTGCGCAAATCAACAACCTTATGGCGATGAATGACGATAAGCTAACGTTAGAGAAAAGCCCCCCTATTCGCCTCTTTCAAGGTAGTATCGTCGGCTCTGGTGTGAGCCATCGTTATAGTGGTGCGGCAACAGGCTTAACTAATCTTGGTTTTAAAATTCCACCGGGCGCAAAAGTTGTGATTTGTGGACCAACAGGTTGCGGTAAAACGACGCTCATTTCTATTATCGCTGGGCTAGAGGAACGCTATCAAGGCTCAGTTTCGGTGGACGGTTATAACATCAAACAATTCAACAGTTACCGCTATCGAACCTCGATTAACTACATCCCGTTTAACCTGCATATTTTTGAAGGCTCCTTGGAGACTAACTTCATCTTGCATAATGGGTTAATCCCAACAGAAAAAATGCGTGAAATGGTGAGTTTCTTTGAGCTCGATACATGGTTGCCACAAGGCCTGGACACTCAATTGAGCGTTGATATCTGTAAAAGTTTACCAAATGGTATTCAACAAAGACTGCGGCTCGCATTAGGGCTAGGCAACTGCGAACAATCTTTGATTATCATTGACGAGCCATTTAATGGTGCAGAGCAAGAAAACTCGCACTACTTCAAGCGGTTATTCAGCGACAAACTACTCAATAAGACCGTTATTTTCTCAACGAATGATCCGGGCATGATCTCTACTTCCAATATGAGCTTAGTCTTGGAGCCAGATGGCAACTTGAAGTATTTCGGGTTAACCGATAAGTACTTAAAAAGTCTAAGTTAAGTTCGGAATGTGGTGTGGTTCATCATTCATAATTGAGCACGGTCATTGACAAAAATGTAAACGATGAGACTATTTACTCTGTAAGCGCGTACACTAAGGAATCCGATGTATACATTTGTTGCAGACAAATTGGATGTGGTTTATTTATCAACGATACCAGAAAACTACCAGTTACAAGACTTTGACGTGCCTGAAGAAGAACTCGAAGTTCGTGAAATTGTAGAGGTATGGTATGAGTGTGCGTTTCTTCCTGACTTTAACCTTCAACACATCGACATCGAAAACAAAACCGCATTAGTCGAGACACAAGCGCAAGTCGTAAACAACTACACAAGTACGCTCGCTTTTTTACTCAAAAGTCGTACTTATCGCGCAGCACTTAACCGATTATTGAGTGTATGGAGATTGGAGGCAGCAGCTAAAGCACAGCTTGAGCTGCTGTTACTTACGGAAGAACAGAGTAGCAAGCCAGTAAATTAATCGGCTAGGATAAGGGGCTAAAAATCTTAAACCCAACCATCGAATCGGAGACGTTTCTGCACGCGTTCAACCGCCTCTATCTGCATCTGACGAACACGCTCGTTAGACACGTTTAACAACAGGCCTATTTCCGACAAGGTTTTCACTCTCTGGTCAAATAATCCGAATCGATGGATTAAGACTTTCTGCAACTTAGTTGGCAAGGTTTTAATAATATTTTCAATAGCTTGAGTAAAGCACTGGTTTTCACAGTCTTGTTGTGGATCTGGCGTATACTCACTTTCACACAGTTCAAGAACAAATGGAACACGATGAAGGTCCGCAGTGGTCGATACATCAATAAAACCACTAAGAGCAACAAGTTCATCTATACGCTCTGCTTTCACCCCTGAGCAGCGTGAGAGTTCAGAAATAGACAACTCCTTGCTCTCACTTTTTGACGCATCTAGCTTTTTTAAAGCCAGGCTATTTATCTCTTTGCACACATGAGCAGGTAAACGTACCGTGCGGCCATTGTTCATTAATGCCGCTTCTATATTCTCGCGAATCCACCATACCGCATAAGTAGAAAAACGGTAGCCTGGCTCAGGATCGAACTTATCGACCGCTTTTATCAAACCAATGTTACCTTCTTCTATTAAATCGAGCAGAGTAAAGTTATTACCTGGCCGTTTGAGGTAACCTTTTGCGATTTTCACAACAAGTCGAAGATTAGACTCAATCAACATTTCGCGCGCTTCTTCATCACCAGCTCGATTAAGTTTGGCGTAATGCAACTCCTCTTCACGAGACAACAAATCAATCCCCACAATATCTTTGAGATAGTGAGCATAAGGGTCTTTCCCAACTGACAACGATTCTTTCATTGACAGTTCATCCGTGACAGCTCGGAACCTAGCAAAGCATTCGTTGTTCATTCCCCGTCCTTCTCAAGCCAACTTATTTCTTATCTTCTTTAATTGTTTTTGTACAACACTGTATGCATCATGCTTTATATGCATTACTTTACACTGAGTGTAGACAGGGGTTCTGATCTTTACCAAGAAATCACTTATCACTTTAAAACAATTACTGCTTCTATGATAAAAACGTGAGCAAGCGGGGGTTTATATATATGAAAGTGATAGTATTTGTACGCAAATTGGCCTCAAAGAAAACAACGCAACGTGATCGTCAACGCTTACCACCTTACTCTGACTAAAACTTTGAGGCTTGAGGATGGTTTGAAGTATCAGTTGAATTAGCGAGATCTAATTCACTTGACGAAGCGCAGGTTGAAGCTGACAGTCTGTTATAACTTGGAAAACTGCACGATTCTTTCCTTCAGACTTACCTTGATACATCAACTCGTCAGCATCTTGCAAGCTCACGATGTGGGTAAACTCAGGATAGTAAGCACAGCCCAAACTGATACTCAAATGAATTGCTTGTCCGCCCAGTATAACAGGCTGATCGTAAACGGCTTTACAAAGCATATTGGCAAAATTGAGCGCCTCTCGCTCTGACAGAGACGACGTAACGAGTGCGAACTCTTCTCCTCCAATTCTCGCCAATGTCATTCGGTCATCAGTCATCGACTTAGCGGCTTCTGCGATGGCAACTATTGCTCGGTCTCCAGCAAGGTGGCCATATCGATCATTGATTGATTTAAAATCATCAATATCAAACACCATCACCGTTAAGTTTCGCTTCAAATGATTCAGTAGCGCCAATTGCTCAATCAGGTGTCTACGGTTGTATAGCTTTGTGAGAGAATCCGTCAACGTCATCTCCAGCAATTGCTGATTGGCAATCGTTAATTGCCTTGTCCGAAGAGCAACCATACGTTTGAGGGCAAAAATATGATAAAGCGTTGCGACCGCCATAATGAAAATAGCAATAGGGAAAAGATAAAGTGGATAAACCGTTTTCACCAGACTCCAACGGGTGAGGATCCGCTCACGATCCGTATCGATGACTTTTTCAAACGCTCGTGATACCTCTAAAATGGAAGTTGCACTGTGCATTCCTGCTGCAATCCGAAGATCTTTACTATATAAGCTAATTGTCGGGACAAACATACCCGCTCCCGGCGTGGTTGCCATATAAAAGTTAGCAACTTGCAGGTCTGCAACGAAGTACAGCACCTTTTTATCGACGGCGGCTTGTATCATCGAATCATTGTTAATGTATTCTGCGATAGGTGCATTCGGGTAATTCGTCTGAACAAACTCAGACTCGTAACTTCCTTTAACAACGCCAATTGGCAGCGTCATTTCGCCAGTTAAAACACTCCTGATATCAACCGAAAGTACATCTTTATTTACGTACAATTTGGTTTGGATAGGCATTATGACTGCGCCAAAGTCCATATACTTCGCTCTTTCGGGCGAGTAGACAAGTCCTCCGTGAAAGTCAGCCTTACCCTCTTTTACGGCTTGTAAAGAAGCATCCCAATCCAAAAGGAGAAACTGAACGTCGATTTGGTTGTTCGCCGCGTACTCTTTCCAAAAGTCGATTAAAATACCTTTAGGTTCACCATCTGGGCTAAGATAAGAGAACGGCTTCCACGCTTTGGAGTTAGCAACAATTAAAGAATGAGACTCTGATTTGTGCGCATGCGCCATCGGACAAATGGACAGCCACAGTAGTAATAAAGAAGCACACGCTTTTTTACATTTGCAACCATAAGTACCATAACTCGTCGATGACATACCTACTTCTCACCAGTCTTTTTAAACCATAATCTCGGCTGTTTGATTAGACTAAAGATATAGTAGACTTGCATAAGACAGGAAGTGACGCTTATTGATATGAATCTAACTTAGTAAGTTTTAGTACTTAATTGGTACTTTCAACGCCTAGTTCGCTGAAGCAGTTGAAGCAGTTGAAGCAGTTGAAGCAGTTGAAGCAGTACATGATAAATTAGGAAAACTTATCTGGTACTAAAAATTGAATATCATCAGTTTTGCAAATACCTAGTACCAACAAAAAAGCCCTATTCAAAATCCACCTTGGGGAGAACTTTGAATAGGGCTCTTTGCCTCTATGCTTCATTTTACGGCTGAAGCTACCTTTACCTTTTTTCGCTTTAACGACTCGTGTTTGGAACAGCTGACTGGTAACAACCGCTTTTAACGCGTTGTCTTTGATTTCACCTCTGCCGAAGTCGGTCTCATGTTGTGAGCCACTCGGTTGAGGACTGATTTTACGCTTTGCCATAAATCCTCCTTAATGGTCGAACCAGATTGGACAATAATTATATAAATAAGTCAAATTTATAGATTTAGTTGAATTTTATGCTAAAAAACTTCACATCACCGTCATTTATTTGAAATTTAATCAAAAACATGCTGGTTAAATAGTGACTAAATACAAATATTTGTCCATAAAGCACTAATATATGTTGACTCTTCGTGGAATTAACCTAGACTCAAACACGGCTAGAAAGAAAGTTCTTTGTTTTCACATTTCGTTGGATTACTTGTAACCCGTCGTCCTGTGGTACGCAATAGCAATTTATTTTTCCACGCTATAAGCGCCGTTGAGGCGAAAGATTACATTATTTAGATATTTAGGAAATAGACATGTCTAACACAGCTACTGGCACAGTTAAGTGGTTCAACGAAACTAAAGGCTTCGGTTTCATTCAACAAGAAAACGGTCCTGACGTATTTGCTCACTTCTCTGCAATCACTGGTGACGGCTTCCGTACTCTAGTTGAAGGCCAGAAAGTAGAATTTGTTATCTCTCAAGGTCAAAAAGGCCCTCAAGCAGAGCAAATCAAAGTACTTTAATTCTTAAAGAATTTGATACGATAGCCAGCTTTTAAAGCTGGCTATTTTTTTGCCTAAAACTTATTTTGCCAACAAAACGATATAAATCTATGGCTCTTAAACCAACCATTTACAAATTTCGTATCGCCATTTCCGATATGAATAATGACTATTACGATTCTAAAAATCTAACTATCGCCCTTCATCCTTCTGAAAAGCCGCAACGAATGTTGGCTCGCATTCTAGCTTACTGTTTAAATGCTCAAAGCAATCTGGAGTTTACAAAAGGACTCTCTACGATTGAAGAGCCTGATTTATGGCATGTTGGCGATGATCAAAGCATTACTCACTGGATTGAAATTGGCGAACCAGAACCAGACAGAATTAAGAAAGCTTCTCGCCTCGCAAAGCATGTAAAAGTTTACACTTATAACACCAAAGCGGCTGTCTGGTGGGACAAAATGTCAGGAAAGTTCTCAATGCTTCCCGTCAACGTAGAGAGCTTTGACTATGACGCTATCGACTTGATTTGTCAGCACCTTGACCGAGGTACTAGCCTTTCTGTTATGATTACTGGCAGCTCAATTTTTGTTGATATCAATGATCAACATATCGAAGTAACGGTGAAGGAACTAAAAAACCATGACGTCTCTTAGTGAACTGAGTCAAGAGATGGGATTTGAAGAAATCCCCTTTGTTAAAGAACATAAAGCAGCAAAGCGACGTTGGTTAAAAGAACAGTCACAACTATTTACAAAAGTTTGTGAGAACAAACCCACAACAGCACCTACTCTTCACCTGCTTGGCCTTTTGACCAAATCACATATTGAAGCAAGTGCTAACTACGAGCAACATGCTCACTCTACCCAGCGTATGCAGCAAGTTCTGACTGACTCCTTGGGTAATGAGCACGCGGATAAGTTTACTAACCAATCTGCTGAAGACCTAATCTTAGTCACCCACCTTTGGTTATACACGCAAGGCTATTTAAATATGGATTTCAGCTTGGCGCACGATCATGCCGAGCAGACTCAAAATACATTGCAGCACGAGCTTGTCATGAAACGCATGGACGTTGATGCATTCAGAACCGAACTCATGCAAAGTTTTTATCAAGGTAAAGAGGCCCGTCCGGCTTCAGCAAGTGGCTTTTGGGGTTGGTTTAAACGTCTATTTTCCATATAAAATACATGGTTTTATCCATTTCAAACAACTGATAGACTTCACGCTCAGTGCAACAAGCATCATGATTGCATTCTTAAAGGACAATTACCCAATGAACATCAAGGGATCATTATGAAGTTTATCCGTTGGATTTTAGGCAAGGTTATCTTATTGCTGAACGTGGTGTTCTCACCTCGTGGTATTAAGCGCACCGCAGAAGAACAGCAACGTATTGATGAAAAAGCGAAACAATACGCACTTTACCAATTTGAAGCCTGCCCTTTTTGCGTAAAGGTCCGCCGTGCAATGAAGCGTCAATCGGTGAACATTGAGCTACGTGATGCAAAAAATAACCCGACTCATCGAGCTGAACTAGAGCAAGGTGGTGGGCGAGTTAAAGTCCCTTGTCTTCGTATCGAAAAAGATGGCGAGACACAGTGGTTATACGAGTCATCTGACATCGTCGCTTACGTTGAAAAAGAATTTGCCTAAGTTCCCCCTATGAACATTGGCGGATGTAAAAGAGGCACCTAACGGTGCCTCTTTTCTATTTTTTCTAGCTAAATGTTGCCGTGCGAGCTTTCCTTATTCAGTCTTCTTACTCAACTCCGAACTTAAACTCCACTAAGCAAATAACGGGTATGCGAGAACAACACAACGAAGATTACCGCCCAACGTCTGCGTTATTCATCCACGATCAATGTTAGCTCTACGCGCCGATTGCAAGCTTTACCACTTGCTGTCGCATTGCTGCACTTCGGTACATACTCTCCGAAGCCTCTAGAAAACACTCGTTGACGTGGAATACTCGTCGCCAATAGTTGTTTTTCTACTTCACGAGCTCGCTTTTCAGATAGCGTGTCGTTGAAACTTTCAGCTCCCGTACTATCCGCATGACCATCAATCACGACATCAACATCAGTTCTTCCAGCCAGATAGTGACCAATGTTTCGAATCCAATCTTGAGATTGAGCAGATAACCGTGCAGAGCCCGTTTGAAAATGCACATGCTCTTTCAAACGTATCATCAGGTGACCACCACTGAGCGTCTCGTGAGGAATGTTATGCCTGCTCAGGAACATTTCCAGAGAGGTCACGTTTTGCGACTTTTTTACTGACGCCCTCGCCGTTTGATATGAACGAGGGGAAGAAGCCACATTGGATGCGCTCGGGTATCCCCATTCTGGGTGTCTCAGCTCAGTGTTTGATTTAGGAGCTGTATCTAAAATGTTCCCACCTGGGACCATATCTTGATCGAGGCTACTGCACCCGGCCAGAATGCCACAAACAATTAAAAACCAATGCTTCATACCATTACCAACGTAGAAAAACTCTTGTTCATTGTGTCGACAAAACACGCCGAATCTTTAGCGCTTTTGTCCACCGATTGGTTTGTCTATGCAGCGTTCATGCCACTGGAGTCAATGCAAAATCATCTCTCAAATAAAAAGCAACACTAAAATACCCTACCCTTACAGCCCATACGTCAGGCAAAGTCTGTTACCAATGGTCTCACTTTATTGTTATTTAATGGTTTTAGTCACTATCGTTAACCGATAAACTAACGCAAATTTCTCATTTAGAGCACTACTATGTTAAAAACCATATCGAAAGGCTTTGCTGTTGTTGTTGCCGTAATGGCTTTGTCGGCATGCGATAGCGGCAAGAGTCAGCCTCAGCAAGGCAAACAATACGAAGTTTTGCCAGTATCCCTTGAAGAATATGATTTAGCTCCCCTGACTGAAGCATTCTCTTTAACTTGTGGCCACTGCCGCTCAATGGAAGAGTTTGTCCCTCAAATTGAATCATTGACCGATCAAAGCGTTGAAAAAATGCATGTAACGTTCAATGAAAGTGCACAAGTGAGCGCCATCATCTTTTATACTGCCGTAATGCAGCTTGAATCAACACCAGATAAAGCGTTTATGGCAGATCTTTTTACTGCTGTGCAAATGGGTGCCGATGCAACGGCTGAGGAACGCCAAATCGCTGTTGAGAAAGCCTTTGAGTCTCGCAACCTTATCAGCCCTTACCATTTAGATGAAGCACAGCAAAAAGCGCTGTTTGAGTACATCACTAAGGCAGAAGCGATCACCACGCGAGGCCAAATTAACTCCGTTCCAGCCTTTATCGTAAACGGAAAATATCAAGTAATTACTGGTGGTCATGACAGCGTTGAAGCCATGGCAGAAACCATCAACTTTTTGCTAAAACAACCTAAATAGACAAGGAGATTACGTGTCTAAATTTTTGTTTCCTCTTATTATTTTTATTTTGGCGGGCTTTTTCATTTACCGTACTTGGACAAACCATAAAGTAGCAGATGAAAACTTTGCCAAAGGCCAAGCATTCTTACTAGAAAATGCGAAAAAAGAAGGCGTCATCACAACAGAAAGTGGCCTTCAATACATGGTTCTTGAAAAAGGCGAAGGTGAGGTTCACCCAACGGCAACAAGTAAAGTAAAAGTACACTACCACGGCACCTTGATTGATGGCACGGTATTCGATAGCTCTGTTAATCGTGGTGAGCCGATTTCATTTGGTCTTAACCAAGTCATTAAAGGCTGGCAAGAAGGTCTACAATACATGGTAGAAGGTGAGAAAATCCGCCTTTTCGTACCAAGCACGCTTGGCTATGGTAAGAGTGGCTCTGGCCCAATTCCACCAGCAAGTGTTTTGATCTTTGATGTTGAACTGCTAGAAATTCAATAAATCTAGAAAGCTTTGTCTTAAAGCCAAAGTATCAAAACCAAAAACGCCGCGAACCACGCGGCGTTTTCTGTTTTAAGAAAGGTTAAAAACCAATATAGTGATCCGAAAGCAATGCAATGAACAACGCCAAAAGATGATAGATAGAGAATTTAAACGTCTCCATCGCGGTATTTGGCTCTGGTGCATATTTTAGCTTCCATGCATGGTACATAAAGCCAGCATTGAGGAGTAGCGAGGCAAAAAGATACACCACGCCGACCATACCAACCAAAACCGGTAGGACACAAACCAAAGTCAATAGCACCGTATACAACAGAATAGAAGTTTTGGTGTACTCAATGCCGTGTGTCACTGGCAGCATGGGAATATCTACCTTGCGGTAATCCTCGACACGATGAATAGCCAGAGCCCAAAAATGTGGTGGCGTCCAGATAAAAATGATCATTACGAGCAGCCAGGCATTCGCATGTAATTGCCCTGTTACAGCAGTCCAACCGAGAAGAGGCGGCATCGCACCGGCAATCCCTGCAATGACGATATTTTGGGGCGTAGCACGTTTGAGGTACATTGTGTATACCATCGCATAGCCGAGCAAACTCATCAAAGTCAACCATGCCGTCAGCGGGTTGACTATCGCATAGAGAAGTACAAACCCTAAGACACCTAAAACTGTAGCGAAGGCTATCACCGATGATGGTTTAGTCTCACCCGATGGCAATGGTCGTTTGTGTGTACGTGCCATTCTCGCATCAATTCGGCGGTCAATTAGATGATTAAACGCTGCCGCAGACCCTGCCATCAGACCAATCCCCGTTAGGCCAACTACCGCCTGCAACCAGGGGAAATCATCAACCGGGGCTAAGCTCATACCTACTACTGCCGTCACCAACATTAACGCCACCACTTTAGGTTTCGTTAACTTCAAATAAACGGAACTTAGTCGCTTTCGCCCATTTAACGACAGCGCGATTTCTTTACTCATAGCGAACTCCTTTCGCGGTGTAATTCCAAGCCGTTTTACCCTGCCACAAGTAAAACTGGCTAACACAAACGAGACTCAACATAACAGCGGCACCAAGGTTGTGCGCCACCGCGACATAGATAGGAAGTTGAAATACTACGTTGCTTACACCCAGCATAATTTGGCACACCAGAGTGAATAACAACCACCCTCCAATTCTCTGTGACTGATGAGAATCTTGCCTCATAAGCCCAATACTATAAGCCAATACCACGGTGGCGGTAACAATAGCGCCTATACGATGAGTGACGTGTATAGTCATTCTTGCCGGATACTCCAAGACACCAAATTCATAATTCTCGAATCCAGTTTGCCAGAAAGAAAACGCTTCTTTCCATGAGAGATGGCTCATCCAGTCTCCCTCACAAATCGGCAGTGTGGTACACATCAGCGCAGCATAATTTGACGAAGTCCATCCTCCAAGGAGCACTTGCACCAAAACAACCAGAAAAACCAACAATGAAAAGCCTCTCAGAGAGCTAGAAGATGGAGAGAAATAGAGATTGTTTTGCGCTTTTAATTGGCAGTAAAAAATCGCCTGTAACGCCAATAAAACAAAACCACCGAGCAAGTGAAGCATCACGATGACGGGCATTAATTTAAGAGTAACTGTCCACATTCCCAAAAGTGCCTGCCCAATCACCAGTACGCTTAGCAACATCGGAATGGTTGAATTTACACGCTCAGACCTTACTGATATCGCTGCCATCGCAAAAATGACTAAACCTAACGTTCCTGCAAAATAGCGATGAATCATCTCAAGCCATGCTTTCTCATGCTCTACTGCCCGCTCGGGGAAGTTCAGGTTAGCACGTATGACGTCTTCTTCTTGATGCGGCACAGAAAAGTGCCCATAACAACCAGGCCAATCCGGGCAACCTAACCCTGCATCTGAAAGGCGAGTATATGCCCCTAACATGATCACCACGAGAGTTAGCAGCAAACTGAATCTAACCAACTGAATTAATTTCATATGCACTTCCTCTAACCGACTCGTGACAGTTTTAAGAGCTTGCGTAAGTCCGCCAACATACCTTTATTCAATAGGACTAAGTCCTCATTTGGTTTCGGCGAGTAAGACATCACCAGCTGCCCAAGAGGATCAACGATCAACATTTGCCCAGGTTTCACTTTTGCGGTAACCAATTCATTCATTTGCATCGCTAACATCGATACTTCTATGGGATCTGAATGCTCAGTCTGCCAAACGACTGGCACTACCCGCTCTTGATACTTACCTAAAGCAACATGGCTTTGCTGAAGCAGGTAAAGCTGCTGTTTACACTCTTCAGTGCATTCGTTAGGCAATACATAAGCGAGTTGCCAAGCATGGTCTTTGAGAGGTGACTCTTGACCAAGTTGCTCTAACGTCGTGTATGGTTCGACTAACTCGCCTCTATTGGTCACTCCGCTTTGATACCACCCTTGTGTGAGAATGACTTTTGCAATGACAGCGGGAAACGCGAACGTACAAACCAGCGCAATCAACATTAGTCGTCCTTTGGTTACTTTAGATGTCATGCTTCACCTCCATGTGACGCAACTTTTTTTGCCAACGAACAAAAACAATTAAAGTCAGTAATAAGAAAACACCTGCCATCGAAAACCATTGAATCGAATAGCCAAAATGTTTGGCACTATTGAGTGGCAATGGATTCCAAGGAAAGTCATAGGGCCAACGAGTTAAATTGTCTGGCTGCAAGACTGCGGGCATAAGTTCAATATTCAGTAGCTGATTCAATTGCGCGATGTTTAGGTTTTGCACGCGAATAACATCGCCAACTTCCGGCATTAACTCTGAGCTCAGTGGATTAGTAGATTTTCGGTACAGGCGTCCTGTGATGAAAGTCGAATTATCGAGTTTGGTGACCGTTGGTAACACTGAGCGTTCTGCTCTTCCCTCGACAAAACCAAGCTCCAATAACGCATAGGCACTAGGCTCATCGCTCGTCAATACAATCTGAAATGCTAAATATCCCACACTGCCTTGATGCGTTTGGTTATCTAACAAAATTACGGGAAACGCCTGAGGAACAACATTAACTTCCACTTTTTTCCCGAGGATACTTTCCTCTCGCCAGTCGTTGTCTTCAAGAACGACGCTTAGTGCTTGGTACGCACTATCCGCACGCGCGAGAATGGCTTGTTCCAATGCTTGTTTTTCTTGCCCTCTCTCAAACTGCCAAAAACCCAGTTTGACCAAAAGAGAAAACACAACCACAGTTAAACCAACTGCAACCCAAAACCGTTTCGATAGCCATAATTGTCTTGATAACAACAATGATGAAACCGGAGGTGCCATGTCCACCGTATTTCTATTCAAACTGACGCTTGTCCTTTTGCTGCTTTTCATTATCTTCAACCTCGCAAAAGCGCTTATCGAAATGGTTCGTGAAGACCCAGATAATCCTGAAAAAAGAGACAAACCCATGAGTCATTACTTAGGCCGTCGAGTCATGTTCTCCGCTTTGGTGGTCATCCTTCTGCTTATTGCGCTCAGCTCGGGTTGGCTAGCACCAAACCCTCGCCCTTATTAGTCGAACCAAGAGTTCACACTGCGCCTAAAGTACGTAAACAAACACAAACAGACATAACCAAACCACATCCACGAAATGCCAATACCAGCTGCCCGCTTGAAAGGCAAAATGGTTCTTTGGCGAAAAGTGATCTTTAGCGATTCTGAACAGCAGCACGATCAAGAAGATAGTCCCAAGACAAACGTGTAAACCGTGGAACCCCGTCAACATGAAGAACGTGTTACCGTAAATACCGGACTGCAACGTGAGCCCTATGTCTTGATAAGCATGAACATACTCAACCGCTTGGTAATATAGAAAAAAGCCAGCAAGTACGATGGTTATCTCTAACCAAACAATCAGTGCCGTTCTTTTGTCTTGTTCAAGGCTTATATGCGCCATATGTAGCGTAATAGACGACAATAGCAGCAAGATAGTATTGGTAAGGGGTATGCCCTGCCACGGCATAGCTTGTGTTGTTTCTCCTCCCGGTGTCAGTGTGAGTGGCCACATCGCTTCGAAGGTTGGCCACAGGACTTCGTTAGTCATGAAGTTATTATCTGCCCCACCTAACCAAGGCACAGAAATCATTCTGGCGTAGAACAAGGCACCAAAAAAGGCACCAAAAAACATCACTTCAGAAAAGATAAACCAGCTCATTCCTTGGCGAAAAGAACGAGTAATTTGCGAGCTGTATTTTCCACTCAGTGATTCAGTAATCACATTACTAAACCAACCAGCCAACATGTAAAGCAAGAACAAGAAGCCCACCGCTAGCACAATGCCACCAATGGTTCCCACTGCACCGTCACTTTGTGTCCCCTGGACGGTCATGCCCGCGCCAACAGCAACCAAAAACAGAGCAAATGCACCGATGATCGGCCAGCTACTTTGAGCGGGAACATAATATGTTCCTGGCTTGTTACTCATAATTTCTCTCCTTACTGACCAACCTTGGTCTGTATCTCTCTCCCTGAGTGGCTAAGAGCCTGTAGGAGGGGGAAGTTTATAGAGTGTGTAAGACAGCGTTAACGTGTGTATAGACTCAGGCAAGTCCGGTTCGATATAAAAAATCAACGGCATTTGAGCTTGCTGTTTACCATCCAGAGGCTGCTGGTTAAAACAAAAACACTCAATCTTATTGAAGTAAGCAGCTCCAGTCCCGGGAGAAACAGAAGGAACGGCTTGCCCCACCAACTTCTGCCCGCTTTCATTAAATGCAAGGTATTCAGTTTGCACAACTTCACCTGGGTGAACATCCATCGAAATCACTTTGGGTCTAAACTCCCAAGGCATATCTGGGCTTACATGCGCCATAAACTCCACGCGAATAGTTCGGCTCATGTCCGGCTGCATACCTGTCGGTTGAATAGCGGCCACTTCACTTGTCTTTCCATTGATTCCCAATGCGTCGCACATCACGTCATAAAGTGGGACCAGTGCATAGCCGAAGCCAAACATTAACAGGGTCGCCAAAAGTAACTTCACTGTGAGCTTCTTGTTTGATGGATTCGGTTTCATGTCACTCACCCCACTCTTTGCTAGTCAATCTCAGGCGGTGTAGTAAACGTATGATGTGGCGCAGGGCTTGGCACTGTCCACTCTAAGCCCTCCGCACGTTCCCACGGTTTTGCAGAAGCCTTTTCCCCGCCACGAATACACTTGATCACCAACCATAAGAAGATCAGTTGTGACAACCCAAATGCAAACCCACCAATTGATACTATTTGATTAACATCAGCAAACTGAATGGCGTAATCCGGTATGCGTCTTGGCATGCCCGCTAAGCCTAGGAAGTGCATTGGGAAAAACAGGACATTGACGGAAATAATTGAGCACCAGAAATGCCATAAACTCAGCTTGTGGTCGTACATATTACCCGTCCACTTAGGTAGCCAGTAGTATGCCGCTGCCATGATCGAGAATACCGCACCAGATACCAACACATAATGGAAATGGGCAACTACGAAGTAAGTGTCATGATATTGGAAGTCCGCCGGCACAATCGCCAACATCAGTCCCGAGAAGCCACCAATGGTAAACAGCACAATAAAGGCAATGGCAAACAACATTGGCGTTTCAAATGTCAGAGCTCCACGCCACATGGTGGCAACCCAGTTAAAGACTTTAACCCCCGTTGGTACCGCAATCAGCATAGTGCAATACATGAAGAAGAGCTCAGCAAAAACTGGCATCCCCGTGGTAAACATGTGGTGCGCCCACACAAGGAAAGATAACAATGCAATGCTGCACGTCGCGTAAACCATCGAATGATAACCAAACAGCTTCTTACCACTGAAAGCAGGCAGAATGGCGGAGATGATTCCAAACGACGGTAAAATCATGATGTACACTTCTGGGTGACCAAAGAACCAAAAGATGTGTTGGAACATTACCGGGTCACCACCACCAGCTGCGTCAAAGAAGCTAGTCCCGAAATATTTGTCAGTAAGAACCATGGTCACCGCACCCGCTAGTACCGGCATAACCGCGATCAACAAGAAAGCGGTGATTAGCCAAGTCCAAACAAACATTGGTAACTTGAACCAAGTCATTCCCGGAGCTCGCATATTTACGATCGTCACGATAACGTTGATCGCGCCCATAATGGAGCTGATACCCATGATATGAACAGAGAATACAAACAGCGCAGTGCTATCCGGGCCATAAGTCGTGGACAGCGGAGCATAAAACGTCCAACCAAAATCAGGACCGCCGCCAGGTAAAAACAACGAGCTCAACAAGATGAGAAATGCAAAAGGTAAGATCCAAAAGCTCAAGTTGTTCATGCGCGGTAGCGCCATATCTGGAGCGCCGATCATCATCGGGATCATCCAGTTAGCAAGACCCGTAAATGCTGGCATCACCGCACCAAATACCATTACTAAACCGTGTACCGTGGTCATTTGATTAAAAAACTGCGGATCGACTAGCTGTAGCCCTGGCTGGAACAGTTCGGCACGAATGATCATAGCCATCGCACCACCTGTTAGAAACATCGCAAAGCTAAACCAAAGGTAGAGGGTGCCTATGTCTTTATGGCTTGTAGAATACAACCAACGAGTGATGCCCAGGGGTGCATGATGCTCGTGACCATCATCAATCGCAATGGTACTGTTCGCACTGGCTTCTGCTGGCGCAGACTTCACTGCCTTATCTATTGGCTTACTCATATTTCCTCCTTAGCACTGCCTTGTGCCTTAAAGGCATTCACATCGGATGCTTGCACTGTATCGCCAGTATCGTTGCCCCATGCATTTCGTTGATATGTGATAACCGCGCCAATTTCTTTGTCACTTAACTGATTAGAAAAAGCCTGCATTGCGGTACCAGGGCGACCGTTGACAATAATATCTATGTGCTCTGTAACATCTCCGGTTGCAATAGGACTGCCTTTAATCGCGGGAAATGCACCCGGAATCCCCTCACCATTTGCCTGATGACACACAGCGCAACGCGCCGTGTATATCGATTCGCCTTGCGACATCAATTCGTCCATAGATAAGTCTTGAGAGAGCGCTTCTTGTGCCGCCGCTTTTTGAAGTGCGAGTTCTTGCTTCTTACTCGCTAGCCATTCATCGAACTTTTCTTCTTCCATCGCATGCACCACCACTGGCATAAATCCGTGTGCACGACCACATAGCTCCGCACATTGGCCGCGATATACGCCTGGCTCATCAATTCTTGTCCATGCTTCATTAATAAAACCTGGAATGGTGTCTTTCTTGACGGCAAAGTCCGGTACCCACCAAGAGTGAATGACATCATCAGAAGTCATCAAAAAACGCACTTTGCGATTCACAGGCAACACCAAAGGGTTGTCTACTTCCAGTAAGTAATGCGCGCCTTTAGCTTCGATTCCATCAATTTGTTTTTGGCTGGTGGCAAGCAAACTAAAAAACTCAACATCTTCACCAAAATAGCTGTAATGCCATTTCCATTGCGAGCCTGTGATCTTGACCGTGATATCCGATTGGCTTGTGTCTTCCATTGCTACTAGAGTTTTTGTTGCGGGAATCGCCATAGCGACAAGAATGATGATGGGTATGACCGTCCAAATAATTTCCACTTTTGTACTTTCATGGAAATGTGCGGCAACTGCTCCTTTTGACTTGCGATGGCGGAAGATGGAATAGAACATCACACCAAAAACAATCAAAGCAATTACACAGCAGATATAGAAAATCAGCATATGTAATTCATACACTTGCCCACTTATCTCTGTGACCCCTTTTGTCATGTTGTAGTCATTTTCCTTTGACCAACCAAAAGAGGAAAATGTGATTAAAATCACATTCAGTGATAAGGCTAGAGTAGTCGTTAATCTTTTCAAAAGATCTCTCCTCTGCTCAGCCGCTACGCCTACGCGAGCTTCCTTGCGTCCCGATGCAAATATCGAACAACTTTACGAAAAATCACAAAAACTACGATTTCGACACGGTTTGTTATATTTATGTTAAAAGGCTAGTTATAGTTCCAAGGTTCTTCAAGAAATTAAATATGATTAAATTTTGTTCGGATAAGAAAAATTAATTCGGTTTATCGATTGCCCTCTTTGAAATGTAATTGAGAACCATTTACATTGATTTAAAAGAAAACATTGAGATACTTACCAAACGAAGTGTCCAAGAAAGTAGGCTCCCCCTACTAAGGAATGATTGATATGACAGCACTAATTACGCAATGGCTAAAACGAGACCCTGATCCTAAGACTCGTGAAGAGCTACAACACCTCGTCGATACGAACAATGAACAAGAGCTTACTGATCGCTTTGGCTCACGCCTTGCCTTTGGTACTGCAGGCTTACGTGGCAAAGTGGGCGCAGGTCCAAACCGAATGAACCGCTTGGTGATTCAAGAGACCGCCACTGGTTTAGGGAACTATTTGCTTGAGCAAGTCAAAGGTGCCGCGAGTCGTGGTGTCGTTATTGGCTACGACGGTCGTCCCGATTCAAAACAATTCGCGCATGATACCGCATCCGTACTGACGGCCCTTGGTATCAAGGTTTACCTAACGTATGACGTTGCAGCAACCCCAATTGTTGCGTTTGGTGTCCGTACATTGAATGCTGCGGCCGCTGTTGTTGTTACTGCCAGCCACAATCCACCAGAATACAATGGCTTCAAAGTATATTGGGAAAATGGCGCACAGATTATTCCTCCACACGACTCTGGAATCGCAGCGAAAATTGATGACGCAACAACGAAGCCATTACCTTTAATGTCTCTCGATGATGCAAAACAGCACGGTTTGTTAGTTTGGTTGGAAGACGACTACTACCAAACTTACCGTAAGACAATGAATGAAAACGCGCTGCTTGCTCCTGACAACAATACCGATATATCTATTGCTTACACCGCAATGCATGGCGTTGGCGCGAATATGGCGGAAACGCTACTTGCCGACGCAGGCTTCCAAAAAGTGGCAAGTGTTAAGGAACAACGCGAACCTGATGGAAGCTTCCCAACCGTCAACTTCCCAAACCCTGAAGAAGCCGGTGCCATGGATATGGTGATGGCATTAGGTAAGTCCGTAGATGCCGATATCGCTTGCGCGAACGACCCAGATGCGGACCGTTTTGCCGTGGCAGTTAAACGCCCAGATGGCGAGTATCAAATGCTAACAGGTGATCAGGTGGGCTCACTGTTTGGCGATTACTTGCTGGAACAGCAACCTAACGCTTTGGTTGGCAACACCATCGTATCCTCAAGAATGCTGAGCAGCATCGCTAAGGCGCATGGCGCACAATACTATCAAACATTAACTGGCTTTAAATGGCTTACTAACGTTGCCATGGAACAAGAGACAGAAACCAACCCATTCTTGTTTGCTTATGAGGAAGCGCTCGGTTATACCGTGGGTAACAAGGTGTGGGATAAAGATGGTTTATCTGCAATCGTCGCGTTTTCACAGCTAACAGGCAAGCTTAAAGCGCAAGGCAAAACACTGTGGGATAAACTGGAAGAGCTGTACCGCGAGCACGGTTTCTACTTCAACGCACAACGCAGCATCGCTCTCGACCCGAACTCTCCACCAATCGGCGACAAACTCCGAGCCAATCCACCAACAGAGATTGCTGGTAAAAAAGTTGCAGTAACCGAAGATCTTAAAACATCGGTTCGCATGTTTGACGACGGCTCTGAAGAATCCATTGACTTACCAGCAAGTGACGTATTGATTTATCACCTAGAAGATCAATCTCGCGTGATTGTTCGTCCTTCTGGTACTGAGCCAAAACTAAAATGTTACTACGAAGTCATCAACCTCTTCCCTGCGGATATGAGCTATGAACAAGCACAGCAAGCAGCAGAAGCGAAGATGAACGAACTTATCGACGCGCACCAGCAAAGTTTGTAAGTCAAAGAGAAACATAGATATTTGATACAACAAGAGGCGCAAATTCGCGCCTCTTTTTTGATTTTCACTAGAACAAGTCAAGCTAACCCGTGCTTTCCCTAGCCTACAATTTCCTTTTGTAGAAAGTACTTGTGGATGCCCTCTGCAGGATAGCCTGAGTACTGCCCCACTTTCTCAAAACCCAATTTGAGATAGAACTCAAGAGCTTGAAAGCTGTAGGTATCCAAATAAACATGGGTAACCCCATGAGGCTTTACTTTTTGTTCTAGCATCGACATTAATTGGCTACCGAGACCAGAGGTTCGACTTTCAGCGTCTACCCACAAAAACTCAACAAATACCGTATTTTTAAACATTTCGCCAGTCAAGCCACCCATGATCTTGCCATTCTCATCTTTTGCGAAACAGCCTACAGCATGCACTTCCCCTTCAGGTAAATGCAGTCGGTTATAAGATCGAATACCTTCACGAACAAAATCAAGGTCTGTTTGATCTGGATTTAAACAAAATTCAAGCTTCATATACCCTCTCCTTAGGAAACACCAATATCCTAAAACAAAAAGCCAGCAATTGCTGGCTTTCTGATGGAATATGATAACTTTACAAGGCGAAACTACTCAGCATCCACAACGCCAGAATAACAAACACTAACCCCATTAGTTTATGTTGATACGTGCGGAATTTTTCGTTCTCGAGCAGCCCTTTGCCCAATGTGCCTGCTAACCCAACAAGTAATAAATTGAATGACAAGCCAAGAACGTTCAACAATAACCCTAGCGCTAGCATCTGCTCACCAGAAGATGCCGTGATATTGCTTGAGACAAACTGCGGCAAAAACATCACAAAAAAGACTAAGGCTTTAGGGTTGAGCAAATTACTCATCAAAGCACGTTGATAATAAGTTGATGCCATTTTGTTTTGACCATCAAGCTCTGGAGCCGAAGATGCCTCAGCTCGTAAGCAGTCCCAACCCATTTTTAACAAGTAAGCGCCACCTAGTAGATGAAGGACTTTAAGGGCTATTGGGCTCATGGCAATCAGGGTAGATACGCCCATCGCAGCAAGCAAAGTAAGAATAACACCAGACGTCGCATTGCCTAAGCTAGCAAAAAGACCGACCTTCTTACCGTAACTCATACTAGAGCTCGCTATCAGCAACATATCGGGCCCTGGTAACAGCAACAAAGCCACTACTGCGGTGAGATAAACAGGAAGTACAGATAAATCAATCATGATGGAACCGCTTTTCTACAACAAGGCGGCGAATGTTATACCAACAAAATGACATCATCCAGCCCAAAATAGCCAAGATAACTCAAAAAATAAAAATCATAGTTTGCCCATATGAGAAATAGCAATCAATTCGCCTGTTTATCAAAATCGAATAGCAATTTTGTACAAAAATAAGCACGATGGATCCGTTACACTTCTAAAATGATTTTCTTGAGCAGACCGGATAAAGATGAAAGAAAAGAATAAGGAAATCGCTACCTTCAAGATAGCTCAAGAGCTCGGAGGTTTAGAGCTTCTCGATGCAAAGTATGAGAAGCAGAATTTTTCACGCCATAGCCACGAAGGTTACACTATTGGTGTCATCGAAAAAGGGGCACAACAATTTTTTAGGACGGGCGGGAATCATATCGCGCCACAGGACAGCATCATCCTTGTTAATGCAGATGAAGTACACAACGGGCATTCAGCCTCGGAAGGCGGCTGGGAATACAAAGCAATGTACCCCGTACCTCAGCAGTTTCAAACTTTAGGACAAGAGCTTGGTTCACCAAATGTAGCTCTGCCCTATTTCCCTCAACCTGTGGTTTACGATCCTGAGCTGGCTAGTCAGTTACGATTGGTATTTGAAACACTAGAAAAATCAGACAACCGTTTATTGAGAGAAACTTTGGTTTACGGCACGTTGATCAAGCTAGCCAGTAAACACAGCACTCATCGGGCACCACTGAAAGAATCAACCAGAGCTCAACGACAAGTGCAGCTAGTCAGAGAATTTTTGGAAGACTTTCCACAAACGGACGTCTCACTAGAAGAACTCGCGAAACTGTCTGGATTAAGCCCTTTTCATCTGCTGAGAGAGTTTCAAAAGCAATTTGGCTTTCCGCCTCATGCCTATCAAATTCAGCAACGTTTACGTATGGCGAAGAAGCTATTAAAAATGGGACAAAAAATTTCAGACGTGGCACAAGAATGTGGCTTCCATGATCAGAGCCATCTGCATCGACACTTTAAAAAAGCCATGGGCGTCACTCCCGGCCAATACGTCCGTCACAGCTAAAGCAGCAATATTGTACAAGGCGTTATGCGACTACCGAGCTATCTTGGTAATCTGATTTAGGAATAAATAAGAAGAAACTATGGACCACACTTTGCCGTTACAAAAAGAATCAAAAGCCACGCTATTTTGGCAAGGTACACTTGCGATGATGCCTCTGAGTATCGCAGTGCTCCCTTGGGGCTTACTCGCAGGCTCATTCGCAATTGATACTGGGCTTCACCCTTTGGAAGGACAAGCACTATCCGCCATTTTGTTCGCAGGTTCTGCACAGCTCGTCGCGATGGGAATGATTAAAACGGGAGCAGGTCTAGTGACCATGTTACTGACAACGTTTTTTATCACCTCTCGACACTTCCTCTACAGTGTATCGATGCGCAGTAAAATTTCACCGCTCCCTCTAAAATGGCGATTATCACTCGGCTTCTTACTTACTGACGAGCTGTTTGCGATTGTAGGCCACCATTCCGATAAACAATTTAATCGCTGGTATGCACTTGGGGCTGGTCTGAGTTTTTACCTGTTTTGGAATGTCGCGACATTGACGGGCATTATTGCGGGAAGTCTAATCCCTGAACTGAACGAAATGGGTTTGGAATTTGCTGTGGCCGCAACTTTTATCGCAATTGTAGTTCCGACTATTAAAAATGCAGCGGTGCTCGCGAGTGTTCTTGTAGCTTTGGTGAGCTCGGTTGCCCTAACCTATTATCAAATTGAGGGAAGTTTGATGATTTCGAGCATTTTAGCCATGCTTACTGGTTACTTTGTGGAACAAGTAAAGGAGAAACGCTAATGATCATGTTGGCTATTTTACTGATGACGGTACTTGTTTTCACCAGCCGCTACTTGTTTTTAGAACCCAAGCTGCCATTGCGATTAGGGACGCGCACTCAAAAAGTACTCAATTACGCTAGCCCCGCAGTACTGACTGCGATCTGGGCACCTATCGTTTTCATTCCCGATGGGGAGCTCAGCGTCAATGTGCAAAACCCATTTTTACTGGCTGCCGTACTGGCTTCTTTAATCGCTTATTTTACTAAAAATGTTCTTTTAACGACGGTTATCAGTATGGTGGTATTTCTCATTCTGCGAATTTGGCTTTAATCCGCCAACCACTCAATCTCCAACAAGGTGACATCGCCACACTTTAATCGACCAAGGAAGATGTCACCTTCATGTACCTCACCAACGCCCTTTGGTGTACCAGTCATCACTACATCGCCATCTTGAAGTGTTGTGTAACTGGTTAATTCATCCAGGATAGTTAGCGGCGGATAGAGCATTTGGTTAACGTGACCTTTTTGTACACGAACACAGTTAATTAAGAGCTCAAGGTTAAGGTCATTGATATCAATGTTATCCAAAGAGACAAACCGACTAAACACAGCAGAGCCATCAAATGCCTTAGCTCGCTCCCACGGCAACCCCTGATTTTTAAGCGAGGATTGCAAACCACGCTTGGTCAGATCCAATCCCAAACCAACCGCTGAATAACGTCCATCCTTGATCAAAAAGCAGATTTCAGCCTCATAATGAAGGGGCTCTTGATGGAATGAACGCAGAGTTGTTGATACGGAAGTTGCGGGTTTATTAAATACCACCATTTGCTCAGGCATTGCATTATTAAGCTCATGAATATGTTCAACGTAATTTCGTCCAACACAAAGCACTTTACCCACTTCTACTTTCTTTTCTTCAACTTGAATAACACTCATCATTCTTCCCTGCAAAACAAAAATCCCATCATAATCTAACCTATTGACTTAACGACACTAAATAGCAACCTCTAGTGTAAAAAATAAGACATTCACCCCGTTTTGAGTTTTGTATCATCTAATTGAAACAGCAAAGTATTTGTAAAACAAATAGACAAAAAAGCCAGCACGAGGCTGGCTTTAGATCAATGAGCTGAATAATAGTTCTCGCTAAATCCTATTATAGGTAGTAACGAGCACCTAACGCCCATTTGTCATCAGTTTCACGACCATTGTCGTCATTTAGGTCAAACTGGTAACCCGCGTAACCAACAAATTTAGGCGTGAAGTTGTATTCTGCTTGTAGTGCCATTTCTTCACGAGCAGTTTCTGTTTTAGAGCTCTTAAACTCTTTACCTTCCACCATCTCATAGTTAACACTCAAGTTTAGGCTGTTTGCTAGAGCGTATGCGATGATCGCTTCGTACGCATCACTTTCTTCTAAACGGTCGCCTTTTGCACTGAAGTTCATGTTTTCGTTTGAACCATAAACCGCAGCAAGGAATAGGCCTTGGCCGTACGCACCGTAAGATGCTGATACAACGTGTGATTCCGCCGTGTGCTTACCTGCATATGCAGGGTGCTGGAAATCGCCGCCATTGTAAGAGTAACCGATTTTAGCGCCCATGATTGAGTAAGAAAGCGCAGCTTGCACACGGTCATCGTATTTAGCACCGCCAGTTATAACTCCAGCATCGTTGCGCGTGTAATCATCGTTTGCACCCTGCCAACCAAGACCAAAGTTGATCACACCCGCTTCACCCAGCTCGATGGCATTACGGTAAGAAAGCATTTTATCCGCACGGCCAGTGCCAAGGTTTCCATGATCGTCATAGATGAAGTCGTTGGCAAACGCGATTGGCATATCTGCAATACCTGCGACATCGTAGTAAGGTGACCATTGCGTACCACCTACTGCACGACCATAAACCTCATGCGTTATACCTAAGTAACCTAGACGAGTTTTAAACGACTCTTCACCACCGTCTAAGTAGTTTAGCGCCCATTCACCACGTGCGTCTGCGGTGAAGCCATTACCCAAATCCTGTGTCGCAGAGATATTGATACGAGGAGAGTTAGTACCCACATCCGTGTCACCTTGCTCTGATCCATTTAAATTAACAGAAACGTGGCCGCCCATCGAAAATGTTGTGCCATCGTTATTATATAGTTCCACTGCAACTGCTTGAGTACCGAAGGTTGCTGCCGCGATTGCCGCTGCTAATAATTTTTTATTCATTTCTAAATCCATTACTTATTAGTTGGTTAGTCAGTTTTAGACCCGGCTTTGGTTCACTTTCGTAAAAACGAAATGATGAACAAAGAGAGGAATACAAAGGCTATCCGAGGCATCGTTTCCACCAGATTAGTTTTACCTTTGTGTAACAACTGCCGACACTTTATTTGATTAGTTCCTGACAACCGAGTGAAAAGATCTCAGACAAAACCTAAAAAGCAATCGTTTACTTAGCCTTCAAGAAATCGAGAAATAAAAACCTTACAATAAGAAATGCTTTAGAGAGAGTTAGCTCACAAATAGCTGATGATTCGCTATTTTTAGGCCAAACTTCCCTGCCAAATTGAAATGTTTACTTACATTTAGGGTCAAGAAACAATTCAGGAACTTTTTGAAAAAAACACAGTCTTCAACGGAGAGGAAAAAACCTCAAAAAAGATAAACCTTTCTTTTTATAAGTGGTATGAGAAGGGGCACTTATTCTTTCCAGCAATAAAAGTGCAATCAAATCATAACTTAACAGAAATCTATCTTTCATTTTCAGCCTTTACCTTAGCGTCATCAACACATCGGGCAAGAAAGCCCATCGATTACAACTAGGGTAATAAGAAAATGAAAAAGGCAGCACTAACTACTGCAATTCTTACAGCATTGGTATCAGCACCATCATTCGCAGCAACTGTATACAAAAACGACGGTACTGAATTAAAAGTTGGCGGCCGCGTTGAGTTTCGTGGTGACTTCATCGGTTCAGACGGTGCTGAAATTGAAGGTTCCATGGAAGATAAAAGCCGTGCTCGTCTTAACCTAAAAGGTAAAACAGACATCGGCAACGGCCTTTCTGCTTTCGGTGTTTACGAAGCCGAACAAAAAACGGGCAAGAGTGAATTCAAAAACCGCTACATGTATGCAGGCGTCGACTCTGATATCGGTGCTTTCTCTGTAGGTCGTCAAGACATGGCTGCAGTCATCATCTCTGACATGACGGATATCACAGAATTCTCTGGTGTTCAGCAAGTTATTGATTCGTCGTCTGATAAGCAAGACAGCGTTTTCGCATACCGTGGTGCGTTTGATGCACTACAACTTCAAGCAACCTACCAAGCAAACTCTAGCGATAACGAAGATAAATACGGCATCTCTGGAATGTACTCACTACCAATGGGCCTCGACTTTGGTCTTGCATACTCTGGTGGCGATGTAGATAAAGATAACTCTGAAGATCAAATTCTAGGTGGTATCGCTTACTCGATGGACAACCTTTACCTAGCAGGTACTTATTCTCAAGGTTCCCTGACTGACTCTGAAGACTTTACGGCTTACGAGCTAGTCGCAAGCTACAAAGTAGCAAGCAAAGTGACACTTGCAGCTCTATACACAGCTCAAGAGAATGATCCAGACAACGGTTCAAAGTACGACACAGTTGAAGGTATCGAGCTTGTTGGTTACTACAAACTAAACAGCAACTTCCGTACTTACCTGTCTTACTACATCAACCAACTTGATGAAGCAAAAGATGCAACAACAGGTCTAGTAACAGAAGGCGAAGATACACTGCGCCTAGGCGTACGTTACGATTTCTAATTCACTCTTGTCCTAAGAGCGAGTCCACTTGGCCAGCACCTTTGCTGGCCATTTTTTATTTAACCCAACACAACTCGATAAGTTTTCACACTATCGAAGCATCGCTCAGCAATGAAAAACGAGCGTAACGACGCCTACTTCTGCCCTCTTTTAATGCGATTGATCACTAAGTTAGTGCATTTCATCTAATCGACAACATAGAAAAACCAAAAAACCATTTAAAATCAAACACATAAAAGTTGGCACGTGTTCTGCAATATTATTTATGCAAATGCATGGCAGCGTTTGTGCTTCTCGTTCTTTGTACCTGTTATAACAGGCACGTCCTTTGAATTGGTAATGTCGCCTCCCTCTGGGAGGCATTTTTTTATTGGCGCGAAAAACAATAGGACGTATGATCCCGCCACCTCTATCAAACTGGAATTTTTCAATTGAATCATCATCCTGTTCAAGGTGCGTCCTGGATGCTAACAGCTGGCTTGGCATTCGCCATAGTGAACAGCTTCGCCCAAATTGCTAGCATCAACTTTGGTGTCTCCTCCACCACATTTGCGTTATTCCAATATGCAATCGCCTTATTTGTTATTCTGCCCTACCTACGTACACTTGGGATTAGACGTTCTTTAAGAACCCAACACTTTGGCTGGCATGCATTCCGCATTTTTCTCTCTGTTATCGGGATTCAACTTTGGTTATGGGCTCTCGCTTACCCAGTTCCAATTTGGCAAGGTATTGCACTTCTCATGACCTCCCCGTTATTTGCCACAGTTGGTTCTGGCTTGTTACTCAAAGAGAAAGTAGGTACTGCACGCTCGTTAGCGACATTGACGGGGTTTGTTGGTGCCATGATCATTCTTGAGCCTTGGGCAGACTCATTTACATGGGCGACCCTGCTCCCTGTTGGCGCCGCATTTTTCTGGGCAGCGTATTCATTAATGGTAAAAAAAATGTCGGTAAACGATCCGCCTTCAACCATGGTTGTCTATTTATTGCTGCTGATAACACCATTTAATATCTTGTTAGCGATACCGACGTTTACTATGCCAGATACGTGGACGATATGGGGTGTGCTTTTAGCCGCAGGTGCACTTACAGCACTCGCTCAATGGGCTATCGTTAAAGCATATGCAGTAGCAGACGCCTCATTTGTGCAACCATTTGATCACGCCAAACTGCCTTTGAATGTTGTTGCTGGTTGGTTGGTGTTTGGTTGGGTGCCACCTGGTCGTTTATGGTTAGGTGCTGCGATTATTATTGCATCTATTGCGTTTATTACGCATTGGGAAGCGAAAAAGACAAAGTTAGTTGAAAGAAAAATCTAATTTAAAAGTTCTATATTTTCAGGAAAGGAAATGAGGAACCCATATGAGTCAACCAATCAAAATTACACTGTATCGCTGGGCTGGTAGTTGGGGCCCATTCAAAGTCAATATTCCTTGTGGTGAATGTACATTAACCAAAGATATTTTAAAGGATACTTTTGAAAACGAACTAGCCGATGTGCCCGTTGAACTTGAAGTAAAAGATTGGTTATCGCACTGGTGGGAACCATTAAAAGCTGGAGCTTGGCATGCACCCATTCTTCTTGTCGAAGGGAAAGTTATCAGTCAAGGAGAAGCATTGAATCGGGGTGTGCTTGTACAGTCTGTTATTGCTGAGTGGGTAAAACGCGATGAGCTAAAAGGTAACATTGTTTATGGTAAAGCAACTTGCCCTTACTGTGTCAAAGCCAAACAATTACTTGACGAGGCTGGCGTTCAGTATGAGTACCATGATGTAGTTAAAGACAGCGCCGCCTTATACCGTATGATTCCTGAAGTAAAAGCCATCATTGGCGAAAAAACACCGGTAACAGTGCCGCAAATCTGGTTAGATGGAAAATATATTGGAGGCGCTGACGATTTAGAAAAGTGGTTATCAGCAAAGGGGCTAGATAAAGTGCCTAACAATGTTGTGGAGATACCAAGCCAATCCGCGTAATTCTAGATTTAAATGTCATCAGTCTTTGAGTAGCGTTTTGCCAATGTTGTGCAATATGTTGGCTACTTACTAACAACAAAACAGAGAAAAGCAAAAAGCCCTGATTTTTCAATCAGGGCTTTTTAAATTATTTCGCCAGTTTTTTAATAACACGAGCAAAAACAGAAGCTTTTTTCTTCTTCGCTTTACCGTAAAGCGCTTTGTGCATCGCGTCTTTTGCAATCATCTGGCCAATATAAGCACCACCAAGTTCGTTACCCATGACCTTCTCCTGAATGTATTGACTTAACTATGTTGTAATTTTACACCACAACTAGATAAAAACAAGACCAGGGTCACATTTATTTTGTAATTAACTTTCAGATTGGTTCTGATTACTTTTTCTAAACGGGCGCCTATCGCTTAGGTTGCTGGTATGTTTTACCCGCTGCGACGTACGTATCTTTCTGTTTGATTTCAAAGAATGTTTCAAAGAACCACGCAGCAAATTTGATCAAGTGATCGCCTTCATTCATGACGTGCTCTACGTATTCTTGCTCTTCTCCGGACTCATCTTCTTGAGTGGTAATATGGTAAATACGTTTCTCACCATCAACTTCTGCAAGGCCAAACTGACCCGTTAGGGATTGCGCCGCTTGTGCAACTTCTTCTTCCTCACACGCCTTCAAGATTTCAAGTGCCTTTGGCATGCTTTCTTGCTGAGTAATTTCTTTTACCAGTGTTTCAAATTCGTTTTGTTGCATTCTTTCACCTAACGATTAGAGATCAGATAGCCATTGGGCAGAAATGTATTCCAAGCTTGAGAGAAGTATCAAGGTTCGCCCTCTTCCTTTCAAACCAAGTCATTCAGCATACACAACAGACCAGACTTAATTTAGCTGCGCATTTTAGAAAGCCGACCTTCTGGTTGCAAGTATATTCAGATGGAAGTTTCTGCTTGAACCGTCCCTTCTGGAACTTTACGAAATTGGCTTAGTACAAGAACAAAGCAAGAAAGTAACGCAATAAACAAATAAAACACCCCAAGCTGCTGCTGATTCGTAACCCATGAGTCTACTAAGTACCCACCAAACAAACCTGCTAAACACATTTGAATAGAACCAGATAGCGCAGAAACCGCGCCTGCCTGTTGCTTATGTGGTGAAAGTAGCAAACTGATCGATACCGGGAATGACATTCCTTGAGCAAAACTTAAACACGTGAATGCCGTCAGCAATGAAAATACGCTGAAGGGGGTAACCAACAACATGAAGCCAGCAACAGCAACAATCGCGAAACTCATCAGCAAGATTTGCTGAGCTTTGTAACGAGCATTGATCAAATTCAGCACTAAGCTACCCGTCAGCAAACCAACTGATGGTATGATCATCAAAGAGCCGTAATCTGCCGCCGTTAATCCTAACTCTTGTTGCATTAAAAATGGATACAAGGAGAGCGTAACCAGAGCCGATAAATAACTAAGCCAGTTGTAGCTCGCACTACCAATCACTTGTGTATTCGTTAACAGACGCAAATAGTTCGCGCTTACTTCGCCTACTTTAAATTTTCTCTTCGGATAAGGCAGCGTTTCTGGCAGCACCAATAAACCAAGTGTAAAAATTGCCATTAAATAAATCAGCACAAACACGAAGACAGCATGCCAACTCAGGTGAAAAGCGATCCAGCCACCAAACAGCGGAGCAATAATTGGCATCACAGATGCCGTGACTGAAATATAAGATAGCGCTTTGGTTAATTGCATACCGTCATAACTATCACGCAGTACTGACCGACCAAGTACCGAAGCACTGCCCGCTCCTAGGCCTTGCAGTAACCGTCCCGCTTCAAGGGCAACAATGTTGTCCGAAAACGCGATGCAAATAACCGTACCAACTAGATATACACTTTGCCCCAGAATAAACACTGGCCGACGACCAATCGCATCAGACAATGGGCCGTAAAAAAGCTGAGAGATACCGAAGCCAACGAGAAATAGCGTGACGAGATTCTGAATCGAATGTTGCGGCAAATTCAAGTCATGACCAATCAATGGCAAAGAAGGAAGATAAATACTAACGCCAACTTGGCCTGTGGCAATGATCATCATCGCTAATAACAATGGTGTTTTACGCAAACGTTCCTCCTACTTTGTGACAGATTGATGGCAAACAGTGTATATTTGATACTCAAAGATGATAATCAGCTAAGTTGGAAAGGAATTAATTCCCAAGGAGATACAATGGACTGGATTCAAAGCGTGAAGAGTTATATTCGTGTGGTCGAAGAAGGTAGCTTTAATGCAGCAGCGCGGAAACTCAATACCACCAGCTCAGCTATCAGTAAGCGAGTTCAATGGCTAGAAGATAAAATTGGCGTTCAACTACTCAAACGTACGACCCGCTCAATTAGCCAAACTGAAGCTGGTGCTCTGTTTTATCAACGAGCAAAAAGTCAGCTTGATTCATGGCAATCGGTATTAGATGAGACTCGCTCAGTCAACCAATCACCAGCAGGGCTATTAAAAATTGGGGCAACGCTGGCCGTTGGATCCAAGTTTCTAGTTCATTATCTTGATGATTTTCTTGAGAAATATCCAGACATCACACTTCAATTAACAACAACGCTACCAGGCCAATTGCCAGAGCTAAGCTTAGACCTGTTTATTAGCCGGGAATTAGAGCAACTGAACTCTCTAAGCTTCAAAGCCACAGCGCTTTTCGAACATAAAGCACAGTTTTACGCCGCGCCTAGTTACCTAAAAAAATATGGAACACCGCAATGCGTTGAGGATCTGACAGAGCATAATGTCCTGATTTGGGGTGAAAAGCCCTCACGAGAAATCAAAACAAATCGAGGTAAGCGTATCAGCTTGTCCGGTAACTTTGCCACGACCAACCCAGAAGCGCTGTTTCATGGTGCCAAAAGAGGCATGGGTATTTTGATGACGAACAACGTCATGATCAAAGATGATCTCAAATCCGGCGCGTTAGTCCCTATCCTGCCCGATATCACAGCGGATAAAGCCACTGTATATGCCTACTATCCAAAGCTGGATTATCAGCATACCCGGACTAAGCTATTCCTCGATTATCTCAAATCACGATTAGAAGAGGAGAAGCGCGCCTAGCTTAGCGTTTTTATCGCTATACCTTTAAAAGGTTCAAGCATAAAAACATGAAAATAATGATTTGTTCGTTCACAAAATTTGAAAAATCTGCCTTAGTAACCGATAGTTTATTTGATGCATATCAAATAATAATTCGTCGTGTCTTACACGATATGTTAATAACAACGCTAGGTGAAATGCTCAATGGGTCAGGTACAAATCAGTTTCCACAAAATTGATGAGATATTGAAGCTAAACGGCACGGCTCAGCTAAACCGAGTCACGCTAGATATTCATCAACACTTGCAGAGCCATTGCACTTGCGTTGTAGAAGTTGCGCATCTTCAGCATTCGGCTCATACCATTTCCTTCGCCAGCAATGGAAAAATTACAGACAATCTAAGCTACCACCTTTCAGGCACCCCCTGTGAAAAAGTGGCGAAAGACATTGGCGAACATATTTTCTATCAAGACCAGGTATACAAGCGTTTTCCTGAAGATAAGATGTTTCAAGAAGATGGCATTCAAGCTTACATTGGCCTGCCATTGAAGACACAAAATGGCGAAGTTCTGGGAATTTTACTGTCTACCTTTACCCGAAGCATCCACGCGAAAGAAGCGCAAGATATCCTCGACTTCCACCGATTTTATGCCAATGTCATTATTCATAGCTTACGTGAAAAGTGGGTCAGTGAACGTTCAGATAAGCTTCTTAATCAGCTTAGCTATGAGGTATCGCATGATAACCTAACTGGACTGCTCAACCGTAGCTGTTTAGCTGATACCTTGGAGACATTAACGCAGCAGGCGACTCGCCCATTCAGTTTGGCGTATCTTGATATCGATAATTTCAAATCGATCAATGATATCAACGGAAACTATATCGGCGACCAAATCATTAAGTTCACAGCTAACGCCATTCAACAGAGTTTGTCGTCGCCAAACAATGCGTTCCGTGTCGCAGGAGATGAATTCGCCTTCATCACGTACGACGAAGATCCTGTCGCCGTGTGTCAGGAAGTACTCGACAAAATTGAAAGTGGCTACAGCGACAAATCTAACCGGATTTCTTTCACCGTTAGTATTGGTATTGCGCGTGCCCCAGTACATATGTTGAACAGCGATGAGCTGATTTTGAATGCCAGTCTCGCTCTCAAAGATTGTAAAAAACACCGCGATACACGGATTCAGCATTACGACACACACCTTAGTGCGTTATACCACCGTAGGACGCAGCTTATTGAGGCAATGCGAATCCAGCTAAGTACTGATATACAAGACAGCGATGAGTTGTATGTAGTGGTTCAACCGATCGTCGATATCACGAGCGACCGCTGGAATTACTTTGAAATTTTGACTCGTTGGAATAGCAATATCTATGGAAATATCTCTCCAGCGGAGTTCATTGAAGCTGCCGAACAATCAGGCCTGATTATCGAGTTAGGTGAACGGATTATTGAACTCGCGTGTATCGCAAAGCAAGAACTCGAAGCGAACCTAGGCTATAAAGTCAAACTCTCCATCAATTGCTCAGCGTATGAGCTGGTTGATTCCAACCGTTATATTAATCACTTAACCAACATGGTTGAAAAGTATCAGCACGAAGCAAAAGACTTTGTTATAGAGCTCACCGAGACCGTCTTACTCTCACAAAGTGGCCGTGAACAGATGGTACTTAACTCGTTGCGATACTTGGGTTTTAAAGTCGCACTGGATGATTTTGGTACGGGATACTCAAGCTTGAACTATATACACAATTATCCGATTGATAGCATCAAAATCGATGCTACCTTTGTGCAGAACATGCTCTCAAATACAACCTCTGAACAAGTAGTGTTTTTGATAGCGCAATTGGCAGAGCTGCTCGATGTGGATTTGATTGCCGAAGGCGTAGAAGACGATAGAGCACTACAAAAGTTAATTGAAATGGGCTGCCACTACATCCAAGGTTATTTTTACTCTCGTCCACACAGTGTTGAAGAAATCGTACACCTGATAAATGAACGTGAAGTGCGGAGTGCCTAACGTACTGAACAGACTGCTGTCATAGAATTCAAATCTAGTTAATGCACAAAGTAAAAGAGACCAAGCTATGCTTAGTCTCTTTTTGTTTTTTAAGCGAAGTACTTTATTACAGCACTGCTTTCTCTTTATCGCGTAATAGTCTATCCATTTCATCTCTGTTCGCGACAAAAGTAGCCATCTCTTTCTTAGGAACAGAACTCGCCATTGGGATATTTGCTCGCATAGCGTTAACTGGACGGCCGTATTCAATCAACTCATAGTGAAGGTGTGGTCCAGTCACTCGACCTGTTTTACCAGAAAGACCGATACGCTGGCCTCGAGAAACCTTTTGCCCTTTCTTCACCAAAATCTTACTTAGGTGTAAGTAACGGGTTTTGTATTTGCTGCCGTGCTCAACAACCACGTAGTTACCCGCATAGGGGTGTTTACGAGTCATGATCACTGTACCATCACCAGTAGAAACGACTGGTGTACCGGTTGGTACAGCAAAGTCAGTGCCGTTGTGCGGCGCAACACGCCCCGTTACTGGATGTAAACGATTAGGGTTGAAGCCAGAACTGATACGCCAACGACTACTTACAGGGTAACGCTGGAATGCGCGCTGTAAGCTTTCACCTTTGGCATTGTAGAATTGACCATCAGTATGAAGGTAAGCGGTGATCTCGCGGCCGCGATTATAAATCTTAATCGCCTCAATTTCGTTCTTACCTGTTGGTACACCATTGATGCTTTGTGAGCGGCGAACAACTTCAAATCGATCACCTGCACGAAGATCACGTCCAAAGTTAAGTTGTTCTTTGAGTAAGCTTACGACTTGACTCACTTCCGCCGACGTTAAACCTAAACGACTCGCAGAAGAAGAAAAACTGCCTTGAATAACGCCAACTAAAGGTTCTTGGCTCCACACGCCAGGAATGGAAATATCAGTAAAGTCATAGCTACCATCACTATTCAGCTTGTAGACCACTTTATCTGCAATAGAAAATTGCAGTTCCATTTTCGCTAACTCGCCTGTCGCATCATCACGCCAGAAACGGAGCGTATTGCCCGGCTTAAGTGTATCAAGTGCCAAGTAGTTCAAATCCGTTTCCATTACTTTCATTAACGAGCTGTAACCGAAACCGAGCTGACTAAAAATAGTGCTTAGGTTGTCACCTGCTTGGATTTGATATTCGAAGTTCGGGGGAGTGACAACTTCGGCAGTTGTCGCATCAAGAATTTTTTCAACGACCTGAGATTCAGGTAGGTTCAATGCGATGGTTTTGGTTAAAGATGACTCTTTGAGAGAGTGAGAAACACCAATCGCAACTAAAACTGGCAAGGAGTATAACAGCAGCGCTCTACGACTTGTCAGATTCGGCAACCGTCTTGTAATTTCATTTGTAGACACGGGAATTACTATCTCCTTTCAAACAAGGCTCATAGCTTATGCATTCCCGAATAAGAAATCACTAGGAAATTTCGAGATCTAGCGCAGAAAATACTGAATTTTTACAGAACTCAAAAAAAATTCATCACTGTTGCATATGTAAGTTATTCCCTACACGCTGTAATGTGGATGAATTGAATTGATTTGGCGTGTCTGCCATTGCTTGATCGTCACCGTGCGCTAAATATGAAAGAGTGATAGTTGTATCACTTTTCCATTCGAGCTGAGTAAATTTCACGCGGTCACCAACAAAAATACTGTCTAAAAGTACAACTCGGCTCGGCACGGGGTCAAACTTGAACAAGCCAACATAGTTAAACGAACCGCTACCTTGTGTCGTTACAATCATCGGTGCAACAACCCATGAAACACCTTCAATCTCACGCTGACTAATCGACGCAGTTGGAACAAGTACCTGACCTTTTGTCGCACCTGCATCATAGTCACCGATCAAATAGCCGTTTTCTTTATCCCACTCATCAAGAAAAGTGACCGCACCCTGCTCGGGTACTTGGATCGTCCAAGGGTTACGTGCAGTGATGCCAAGCGTCTCTTGCACAATAACGTTCGTTTCTACTTCTGTTTGAGGAAACTTAGCCATGATCTCGTCATCAGACAAACTAAAACGATAAACACCTGCGATCACAACCACAACCAATAAAACGATTGGAATAAGTAGAATAAGTGGTATCGGCAGGATTTTTTTGTGAGTCATGAAGAGTTCCTTGTTTCAAGGTATAAACGAAAAGCGAGTATACCATTGTATACCCAAATGATTTCACCTCTTCAAGTGTTTCAAAATTAAACTAAACTGATTGTATCCAAATAGTTTCAAGTCCAGAGCTCATAACGAGCTAGTGACACAAGCTCTGTGCTCTAGGTCTATTGGTGTATTGGGACAAATAGGTAATCACGATGACAAAAACCATTCATACATGCGAGTGCGCCTGCGGTTTAGTTGAGATCCGTTGTAAGGGAGAGCCCACCCACACGTCTGTCTGCCATTGCTTCGAATGCCAAAAACGAACTGGCAGTGTTTTTGGGGTACAAGCTCGCTTTGAAAAAGAGCACGTCACTTTAAACGGTGAAGTCACTAGCTATACCCGAATTGGCGATGATGGCAGTGAGGTTCAGTATGACTTTTGTCCATCCTGCGGCACGACAATGAGGTTGTTCGTTTCTGCATACCCGGAAATCATGATCATTCCCGTCGGTCTATTTACCGATAAAGAGTTCCACCAACCTACCGTTTCAGTCTATGAACAAATGAAACACGGGTGGGTGAGTTTCGAATGCACAACGGAACACATCTGCTAGCGAGCAATCCGCGTTCACGTATTTACTTTGGCTCGGACAAACGACCTATAAGTGAGATTTTTTTGAGAATGATCAATCGAGTTTTACTGTAAAGGGTTTCGTAACTCGGTGTGAGCGTTATAATCGGCTCCTAATATTTGGTTGGGGTTTATTGTGATTTCCAGACTTCCTCGTTGGGTGGAATATGGCGCGTTTCTACTAGCTCTTCTCGCGGGCTGCGTCAACGCCGTTGGTCTTCTCGGCTTTCAACACCAAGCGATAACTCATCTTTCGGGAACCGTAACTCAGCTAGGGAACAGCTTGCTAACAGGTGTGGATAGCTCCATTCACCTGCTCTTCATCGTATTTAGCTTTTTGATTGGCGCTGCCTTTAGCGGCTTTTTTATTGAAAGCAGTGCGTTAAAACTAGGGCGAAGATATGGTGTTGCACTGTGCATAGAAGGGAGCTTGCTCTTACTCAGCTTGGGCTTTTTGGTGCAAGGGGATTTGTACGGCCAATATCTAGCATCAGCAGCATGTGGATTACAAAACGCAATGATCACCACGTTTAGCGGCGCAGTAGTCAGAACCACACATATGACCGGAATCATCACCGATCTAGGGATTATGATTGGAGAGAGCTTGAGAGGTCGTCAATTTGACCGACGTAAAGCAAAATTATTCCTATTCATTTTCTTTGGCTTTTTGTTTGGCGGCGTCGCGGGAGCGGCTCTATTTACGGTATATGGTTTATATACGCTAGTTTTCCCAGCAATATTGGCTTTTTCTACAGCTCTGATTTACTGGAGTTACCTATACATACTTAGCCGTCAACAAAAAGCATAAAATTTCGATCCGATTGAAGTGACATGCTTCAATCGGATTTAGCTCAACAGGTTCACACTACCACGGTACAAGAAACGCTGAACGGTATTTTGACATCACTAAAAACCTTAAAATAGATAAGGCTAACTGAATTTCTGGCAAAGAAGTTAGTTAGATCAAAATCACATTTGTTTACCATTTTATTATTCCAGTCACAATGCGCCCCATAATTCACTGCGCAATTCGCCTCTCGTGCTACAATTTTCTAACACAAGCAACATATTCGCATACACTTAGACGTTATTTGACCAATTACCCGACAAATCGGCTGAATAACTAGATGTATTTAATGAATAGTATTGCAATGGATGCAGTTTGCGGGTACCCTCCGCAAAACTGTGATTAAATACGGATGTTTAGTGAATATTTATGTCATGGAAATGGCAAGTATTGACTAGTAGTAACACGAGACAACTATGCATAACACCACTAATGCTACTGAAGCTCCTAAGGGCAACTTTTGGATGTTTTTCATCCCTTCCCTAATTGGTCTTCTACTCTTTATGGCTCCGATCTCTTACGATGGTGGCCTAACCATTCCCGTTGCCGTGATGGCAAAAGTCATCCCAGCGGTGTTAGGCGATACCTTGATTGCTATCGTCACCAGTATCATCGCTTTCATGGCCGTTGCTTCTGTTCTTTGCAAAATTTTTAAGCCAGCTGCAATTTTACGTAATGGTTTTTTAAACGGTCTCTTCAACCCATCTCCACTTTGGCTCGTTGTTCGTTTAATCGGCGGCGCTGCCGTGTTAATGACGTTCTTCCAAGTGGGTCCAAAAGCAATTTGGGAAGAGAACACTGGCGGGCTTGTTCTTACTGGTCTTCTACCTACTCTGTTTGCCGTTTTCATTTTCGCGGGTTTACTGCTTCCGCTTCTTTTGAACTTCGGTCTTCTGGAGCTATTTGGTGCGTTACTCAGTAAAATAATGCGTCCGGTATTCAACCTACCTGGCCGCAGTGCAATTGACTGTATGGCATCTTGGTTAGGCGACGGAAGTGTTGGTATCTTGCTAACCAGCAAGCAATACGAAAATAAGTTTTATACTCAGCGTGAAGCGGCTGTTGTCGGGACCACTTTCTCAGCAGTATCGATCACGTTTAGCTTAGTTGTTATCGCTCAGGTAAAACTAGAGCACTTATTTTTGCCTTTCTACGGCGCTATCTGTCTAGCTGGTATCGTAGCTGCGATTATCATTCCTCGCCTGCCTCCGCTTAGTCTGAAGAAAGATCGCTACATTGACGGCAGCAACCCAGATAAAGACGCAGATGCAGTGCCAGAAGGCCACACCACATTCTCTTGGGGTATGGATCTAGCTCTTAAGCGTGCTGGTCAAGTCACATCAGTTCAGTCTGTATTTAAAGAAGGCGTACACAACGCAGTCGACATGGTATTTGGCGTACTACCTGTAGTTATGGGTCTTGGTACCGTTGCATTGGTGATTGCAGAATACACGCCTGTATTTGCAATTCTGGGTCAACCGTTTATCCCATACCTAGAGCTACTGCAAGTCCCTGAAGCTGTTGCAGCATCACAGACAATCGTTGTTGGCTTTGCAGATATGTTTATTCCAGCAATTTTAGCGGCCTCAATCGATAACGAAATGACACGTTTTGTTATTGCGGCAATGTCAGTAACTCAGCTTATCTACATGTCGGAAGTAGGTGCCCTACTGTTAGGCAGCAAAATTCCAGTAAACATTGTAGAGCTCTTCGTAATCTTCATTTTACGTACGTTAATCACGTTACCTGTGATTGCTGGCGTTGCTCATCTTATTTTCTAAAATCGAGACGTCAATTAACAAAGGCTCCGCATCGTCGGGGCCTTTTTTATACCTAAAACTCCGTCCACATTAGGCTTTTAGTAAAAAGCTCATAATTTACAAAGACAAAACTTAAACAAAACACCTGTCAGCACCAACAAAATTTTCATCACCTCACCTGTAAAACCAGTTGATACCACTGTTTGTTAAGCAATTCTTTTCATTATGACGATTTCATTAATCGAGCTCGCAAACATGATCACACTCACAAGTTTTAACGTAAACTATCGTTTTGTTTAAATTTAGTTAAAAAAGGCGACAAATGAGTTCATGTTTTTGACAAAGATGTCGATAAAAATATAACCAAACACAATAGGTTTCTCTTTATGCCCAATTCGCTCGGTTTAAAAGAGGCGAAAGCAAAGTGGAACCAACCGGGAGAATCAGAGGAAAGCTCATGAAATTCAGACATAAGGTTGTCACAGCCTCTTCATTTTTGCTGCTAATTACCGTGTCGTTATTGTCGACACAACAAGTTATGACCATCCGCTCCCAAACTCAGGAGCAAATCGACTCAAGTGTCAACGAGATATTGACCAGTGTTGGTAACACTGTGCAATCAGAAATGAATGCAAAGAAGGATCTCGCTCGCTCCATTACTGAAGTGATTGAGCTTGATCCCAGTTCACATAGCTATGTTCAAAACATACTTGAAAGACCGACGCCAAAAAGCAGCTTCCTTGCCATCGGTTTTGGTTATGAAAGTAATGGCTTTGTGATTGAAAATGACGACGGCTGGGATGCGGGTCCAGACTACGACCCACGTCAGCGTCCTTGGTTTATTGCAGCTAAGAGCAAAGGCGATTTGGTCGTAACCGATCCGTACGTCGATGCGTCTTCGAAAAACGTTATCATCTCTGTTGGTACGCCAGTAAAAGAAAATGGCCAGTTTTTAGCCGGTATGTTTTATGACCTCGAATTAACTACCCTTTCTGATCTGGTCAACCAAGTGAATCTGTTTGATGCTGGTTACTTATTTCTGATCACCGCTGATGGCACAACCATTGCTCACCCTCAAAGTAAGTATAACGGCGAGAAGGTCGGTAGCTACCTCCCGCAAATCGAACTTACGCAATCAGCACAACATGTTGAGATTGATGGCAACCGCTACATGGTTAACCTGACTCACATTCCTGGCGAGAACTGGTACGTAGGTTCGGTGATCGATGAAGCTGTTGCCTATTCTGCCGTAGGAGAGCTTCGTAACAACGCTATTATTTATTCAATCATTGCCGTGATTGCATCTATTATCGCCCTAACTCTGTTGATTCGCACTCTCATGCGTCCTTTGGACACGCTAAACAATGCGATTAAAGATGTAGCATCAGGGAAAGGCGACCTTACACAACGCCTCGAAACAGATACTGACCAAGAGTTTTCTGAGCTTGCCACAAACTTCAATACGTTCATGGAGAACTTACAACAGCAAATCATTGAGTCGAAACGTATTTCTGATCAAATTTTAAACGGAACTCAAATCACCGCTGAGGGCGCAAAAGACTCGGCAGGCGCAATTCACACTCAGCTGCAAGAGCTAGAACAACTTGCTACCGCGATGCATGAGATGTCTGTCACCGCGACAGAGGTTGCTAATAATGCGCAAGGTGCGGCAAGTGCAGCCAAAGAAGCCGACCAAGCAACGGTTGAGGGGGCTTCTATCGTTGGTGAATCGACACAAACGATAAACATGCTTTCCGATAGCATTGACCTTGCAGTCGAAGAAGTACAAGTGTTGGAATCTGCTACCGCCAATATCGAAACGATTCTAAAAGTCATCAACGATATTGCGGACCAAACGAACTTACTCGCGTTGAATGCCGCAATCGAGGCTGCACGTGCGGGAGAATCTGGCCGAGGCTTCGCCGTTGTTGCAGATGAAGTACGTACACTGGCACAACGTACTCAAGAGTCGACAACAGAGATTCGTACTATGATTGAGCAACTACAATCTGGCGCTTCATCTGTGGCAAATGCCATGCATCAAAGCAAAGGTAGTGCTATAGAGGCCGTTGAAAAAGCGGGTTTAGCAAATAGTGCGTTACAACGCATTCGTGATGCGATTCAGCGTATTTCCGATATGAACTTGCAAATTGCCTCAGCAGCGGAAGAGCAAAGTCTTGTAGCTGAAGAGATCAACAACAATACGGTGAATATTAAAGACCTATCGACTCAAGTCGCCGAATCGGCAAATCGAACCAACGACGCGATGCAGGCGCAACAAGAAGATGTACATAAACAAGATCAAATCTTAAATAGATTTACTGTCTAACACTCATCTAAGCAAAAACAGCGAGCACCGGCTCGCTGTTTTTGTTTTTAACCCTCAACCCTAGTATTGGTCGATGTTACATGTGCCATGTTGGTGCTATTAAGCTCAATATTACAAGAACGCCGACTATATGTCCTTTCAAGTTTAATTGAACTCGACATGGATATAGCGATCATTAGAACGGCGATAATAACGGTCGTCCACTTTTAGATAGGTGAAATCTCCAATCTTTATGTAGGTACTATTCCGAGGAATTCGGTCATGGTAATAGTAACTGCGCCTTGGTCGACGGGTCTCCACATAAATAACGTCACGATGTTTATGTTTATGCTTGTGCTTGCGCTTGTGTTTATGATGGTGGTAATGCGCATGATCGTGATCGTACCGATGTCCATGCTTATGCTTCGGGTCAGCCACCGCTTCTGTACTCAACACACCTAAAGACAACATAACGCCAACCATGGCAAAAGATAATTGCTTTGACACAACAGAGCCTCTTATTCATATCAACATCGATATAATAGAAGGGTGAATCACTGTACATGTCAGCCTTTCGCTAAGGAGTTTTACTAAAAAGTCAGCGCTAACCGTGATTATCAGAGAAACGTCAAACATCACAAATGCTGATGACTTCGAGTGGCCTGGGTTCGGCTATGAATACAAAAAAGCCGCCCGTTTGACTACGAGCGGCTCAGTTTTTAAATAAGCTAGCGTGATTTTATACTGCTTGGGCAAACAGCAAGAAACAGCCGAATAGGAAGATCATGCTCATTCCCATTGCGCCGCCACCAGCTTCATAAATATTGTCATCTTCTACCGGCACTCGGCGCACTTTCATGGTCATTGATAATGGGACAAAGACCGCGAGAAACACAAGAATAATCCCCGCGTAGCTGAGAATAGCTAGGAAGTGTTCTGGCGCAAATACAGCACCTAATAGTGGTAGCACAAAAGTAGTAACAAAAATCACTGGCTTACTTGCTTTCAGTAGGTCTGCATTTTGATCATATAGCGCCATTGCAACACCTAAGAACGACGTTAGCAGTGCCAAACCAGTAAACATGGATAGGATGAACTCTAAGCCCTCGTATTGCTGACCTAGTACCGAGATCAACTCTGTTACGTTGGAGTATTGAACAAGCTCATGAGGTGGTAGGTTGCCGACAACCGCTAACAACCATAACAGGTAACAAACAAGCGGAATAGTTGAACCCACGATAATCATATTACGCAGTTGTGTTTTACTCGCTTCTTTGTTGTAAGTTACAAGCGATGGGATCACGACCATAAAACCGAAACTGGTGAAAAGCACCGAACTGGTTTTGATAAGTGCCATTTTATCGTCGCTCACAACCTCATCAAGTCCTTCAAACGAGACGCTTGGTGCAAGCGCAAAAAGTGTCAGGATCAGTGCTACGATCATGCCTAGGAACAAACCGCGATTCAGCTTATCTACTACCCCTGTACCTGCCGAAACAATGATACCAACTAAAAGAGTAAAACCGACTTGGCTTGAGATCGTAGATGTTGGAAGCCCAATTGAGGCTGTTACTTTTTGTACGAGATCACCCGCACCAATGATGTAAGCCATTAATAGACAAACTAACAGGGCGTAAAGCAAGCTGTTGGTTACCAACTGGCCTCCTTTACCAAGCGTTTCGCGAGCAATTGCATTCATGCTCACACCACCACCTACTTTACAACTGGCTTCAAGAAGGAGCAGCGCAGCATAAGTCGTTCCAGCCCAGATGAACAACATAAGAAGAGTGCCCCAAAGGAGGCCAAATTGAGCAAGCACCATTGGTATAGCAAGCATACCAGCGCCAAGAGCAGTACCTGCAACGATCAGGGAGCTGCCGACAAGTTTTAGGTTCACGGTTAATACCTCTAAATTCAATCCGTTAATTTCTCACCAGTTGTGCTTTATCTAAAGCACACAACAAAACGCTCCGACTTAGTCAAAATTTGGTTACAAGAGCACTATGTTACAAGAGCCCTGTATGGCTAAGAAAACACGCAACAAAAGGTGGTTAATCATTTGCACATGAACACTTGAGAGTCGTTTTTGGCGATGTCATCGTTGATGAAATGTGCGCAACTTTGGGTTCGAAGCAAAATTGTTCATCTTAATTCATCAACCCCATTCGTTATGAATGGATTTGGTTCGAAAAGATTGTAAGGCATAAGCAGGACGATTGAAAAGCAAAAGGTCAATCTTATAGCGATATATTTTAACAACTCTTATCTTTTACCTAAGATGTGTTGTTTTTTTCGTCACTAATTAGTCTTTTATCGCTTAAAGAGAAGGAAGAACGTGCTCAATGGCTCAATTTGGCTGGGTGTACAGATTAATTTACAGTTTAAGTGAAGGTGTTAGATTCCAAGGACGTAGCCTAGATCGGACAATATCGCTATTATTCGCTGCGTACCGACACTGTTCGGTTCACATACCTCTAAACACTGATTTACGGTTCGAAAATATAGGTAAATGAGTGTCCGAATGCTGGGTGTGGTTCCCCAGCATTTGCACCCTTTCTTTTAGATGTCATCAATTGATCGAAATTGCATAAATCTTGTATCGCCCGACGTTACGATTGTGTTAATACGCTTTATCTAGCGCGCCAATGATATAAGTTAACACTGGAATACCCATATCGGCGACCTGCTTCTCAGTCTCACTCATATTTTCATGCGCCATCCGCAGCTCTACTTCACTTATCGATTCTTTGTGAAGGTAAAGCTCTTTGTAGTTCATCAATCGCTGTTGTGACTGTTGAATCAGTGTCACAACATTCTCTTTAGTCTCACGATGTTGCTGATCAATTTCACTAAATAAATGATCTAAAATGCGTTGCATTTTGCGAATAGAAGCTTTCGTTTCTATTGATTTGTATGATTGATACTTTTCCATTGAGTTAATAACTGACTAAAATATTTACGTTTTTATAAGACAGTTATTTTTATACTGATTGCAAAGCAGGTAAATATGTGGTGGTTAAACTGGTCCACTTCTTGCTCCGTTTAGGTCAAAACTGTCCTTTCAGGAGAGCACATGCAGGTAGACCCTATAATTCAAGCACTGATCGCAAGACGAAAATCGAATGGCCTCTCCCGTGAGCAAATGGCAAACATCGCTGGAATGAGCGTAAAAACATATCAAAGGATCGAGCGCGGAGAGTCCGATCTTAAACTCTCACAATATCGTGCCATATTGCGTTCGCTTCATTTGACTGACCTAGATATTGCCTTAGATGTACGTGATGTTCAGCATGTCACAGCAAATGACTTAACGGCCGTGGCGCGATTGCTCTCACCGGAAGCTCAGTCCCTGCTCGTTCGCCTGTTATCGTTAATCCTTGAACAAAAGAACAAGAAAGGTGATTAACCACATTACTCATACTCAAACGATGAATGCCCTGTTGAGCGTTGAAACATGAACCGTTTAGACAAAAAAAACTCGTCAAATGACGAGTTTTATTCTTTATATCAGTCCGTTACTCTAGGCTTTTCAATTCCGATGTATCAACGCCTTTTATTGCATCTTTCGCCACTTTATCAGGATCAAAGACATCACGTTCTTCATATGAATTATCAATCATGCCTTGTCCTATCGCGGTCGCCTGCTTTTGTAACTTGTTACCCTCTACCTCACCAGCATCCCAGCCTTGTCGATAATCTGAGTCGGTTTGATACCTTGTTTCGTCCTTAATATAGTGTTCAAAATCATTCCCTGCCTCTTGCATACCACTATGCCGACCGTCATGAAAGCCTTGGATATAAGCTTCATCATAACCGCTCTCTTTTAACGCGCTGTCACTCGTACCACAGCCTGAGAGGAGAACAAAAAATAGCGAAACGAATACCTTATGAAACATATTTAGGCCTCAAAGCTTTCAAATAAATTAATCATAGTTCGCGATTTCAACTTCTGCTTACTTCAGGCTATTAGATAGCATTGTGACTCGACGAAGCCTGTGAACTTGAGTCCCTACAGTGAGTACAAAGCTGGACAAAGCATCACACCTACTGATAAACATTATACTCAACGCGCGTTTAATACTTCCATCGCAAGTGCTTCATCATCTTGCTCAGCCAAACCGCTAATGCCAATTGCACCGACGATTTTCCCCTCTTGTTCTATAGGCACACCCCCCATAAAGCCTGTGATCTTCGGGTCAGTCCAATAACTCAACTGCTTACCCGTCTCACGAGCCCAAGCACCCAGATTGCCGCTAGGCTGACGGTCTCTAGCCGAGGTGTAAGCTTTGTTCTGTGCCAACAAACCTGCTTGCAGACTCACATCATCCATTCGGGCAAAACCGAGCAATTCTCCATGTGTATCAACCACGGCAACCGCAATGTTTTGCTTGCGAGCAGTCGCAATTTCCAATGCCGTTTGAATCAGAGTTTGAACTTGTACGTATTTCATTTTTCTCTCCTACGGGATCTCATGACCAAGGGTTTTCTCGAACAAGCCATACCAATGGCTACGTGATAGCGTGACGTTCTCTACTTGAGCACAAGCGCGAATACGCTGTGGGTTTGCAGTACCAATAACAGGCTGAATTTGGTTTGGGTGACGCGTCAGGAAGGCTAAAGCAATCGCCTCAGACGACACACCATATTCAGCTGCTAGCGCCATTACCATCTCCGCCGTCTGTCTGGTGTTGTGATCATCAGAATGTAAACCACGCTCTGAGAATCTTCCCTGCGCCATACTGCCCCACGCTTGCAGTTGGATATTGTGCTTACGGGCATGTTCCAGTATTCCTGCAACGTAGTCAGATGCAGACGAAGGAAGCCCCATGCCTTGCTTGATGAAGTCAGACTTAGCCAGACTCATTTCCAACTGGTTCGCCACAACAATTTCGCCCGTTGCTTGTTGAAGAAGATCAATTTGAGCACTGTTCATGTTAGAAACACCGAAGTGGTTAACTTTGCCAGCTTGTTTCAGTGCTTGGAGCGCTGTGCCCAGTTCTTCAAATTCAACCAGAGGATCAGGACGATGCAGCATCAAAACATCAAGGTTTTCCACGCCAAGGCGCTCAAGAATGCCCTCAACAGAAGCCGTCACCCATTTGGCAGAGAAGTCATACTGCTTAACACCTTGCTCATCTCCTAGACGGATGCCGCACTTGGATTGCAGATAAATTCGCTCTCGTAAGGTTGAGTCATTGGCTAAGATGCACCCAAACACTTCTTCTGCCTTACCGAATTTGTAGATATCCGCATGATCAAAGAGATTGATGCCAACCTCTAATGCAGCCTCGACAGCGGCATAAGCTTGGTTTTCATCTTGGGCGGTTAATGGGTTGCGATTCCACTCCCCTCCAAGTCCCATACAGCCGAAGACCAAGCGGCTAACGTTAGGTAAGGTTTTGGCGAGCGGTAGTGTTGGATTGTTCATCGTTATTCTCACTTTTCCGATTTCTGCATCTTCAATTTCTTAAGTTAACTCGAACCATCTTACCGTTCGTAAAAATTAGTTTAATACCGTAAAATCGAATTCATTATCCTCGCTACCGAACAATTAAAGCGAACAATAAAGACGAGCAATCAAGATGGCAGATTATAAGAGAATCGAAAAACTGATGCTGTTTGCCGAAGTGGCTCAAACACTCAACTTTTCTAGGGCAGCGGAGCAACTTGGCATTTCTAAAAGTTACCTGTCGGAACAAATCAAGCGATTGGAATCGGAACTCGCCACGCCTTTGATTGTTCGAACCACACGCAGCGTGAGATTGACGGCAGAGGGTGAGTCGATCTTTGCACAAGCGGAAGATCTCAAACGCCGCGTAGTGGAAATGGAAAAGAGTTTAAGTCAGCAATCTGAGCAAATAGAAGGTCTGATTCGGCTTACCGCTCCCAAGATGTTTGCTGAAGCGGTGCTGCATGATTTGTGCGTAGCGTTTCGCGCTCTACATCCAAACGTAGAATTCGAGATCCTTTCTAGCTATCAAGCGTTTAACCTGACAGAAACCAGCGTTGATTTTGCGTTTCGAGCGACAAGAACGCCGCCAGAGAATATGATTGCGCATCACCTTTTGGACTACCACCATTGGCTGGTTGCCTCTCCTCAGTATCTACAAGAAAAAGGCTCACCGGAGACGTTAGCGGATTTAAAACAGCATCAATGCTTAACCACATTGCATCAAAAAGAGTGGCCGTTAAAAACGGGAACACTTCAAACCCAAGGTTGGCTTTCAAGCAATGAAAACCGCTTACTCAAAGAATCAGCCCTGTCTGGCAATGGCATTGCTCGGTTAGCAAGTTACTTTGTCGAACAAGACGTTGAGCACGGCCGTCTAGTGCAGGTTCTATCGGAAGAAACCGACCACCAGCACAACGCGGTGTACTTGGTGTACCCACAACTTATCTATCAATCAGCGAAAACCAGAGCCTTCATTGAATTCGTGAAGCAGCACTTTGCTATATAACTAAGGCAGTTAATCCGCAGACCACACCGAGCGAATATCTGGCCAACCCCAATTGGTTAAAGCAACGTCTTCTAAAACACCTTGGAAACGCAAAGTTTGTGTATGGTGGAACATAGGTGCAATCCAATACTCGCTGATCAACGTCGATGCAATTGGCTCCAATGCATTAAGGTACTCCTCAAGTGGAACGAAAGATCTGACTCTCTGTAGTTGTTCATCTAACCATTGTGCGTTCTTTTCTCCCAAAGTGTGGAATAGCACAGCGTTGCTGAAGAAGTTCGTGAACGCTGAGGCATGACGATTATCATCTAGGTTTATGTTCGTTACGACCATTGTCTCATTTAGCTCACCGTTCTTAGCCTTCTCGTTCAGCTCACGGTAGGAATACATAACAATTTCTACTTTACTGCCAACACTCGCCAAACGATTAGAAATAGCCCGCGCGCAGCGACGCAACGCGGTATAGTTATATCCTGCTATCGTAATGTGTTTAGGTAACTTAAGCGGCTCACTGAACGGACGGAGCACTGGCTTCCAACCTGGTAGCAGGTTATAAGCGGGTATACTCCCAAATACAATATTCTCGCGGCGCATCACTTCGGCCAAGTGCTCAGGCTGAATTAGCTCACTAATATAACGGCGCTGCGCTAAAGAGAGTTTGTGCTTAGCGTGCTGATTAAATAAGGCGAATAAGCAACCATCTTCTATTCGACTACGCTTGCTCGCCGATGAGTTTTCTCGGTTTTGCGTCGACATATAGTGTCCACACAAATCCTCCTCGGGCGAAGCATCCCTTTGCAACGTATTTGCTGCCAATGACGGGTTCTCCATTTGCTCGTCATTAACAATCCAGATAGTCACCAAATCCGTTAGAACTCTACATGCATAGTAACCATTAAATGCTTGCAGTTTTAAACGACTTTCATTGTGCTCGACAACAGAGAATGGGCCACTTCCGACCACCAGCTTGTTATTCGCTACGTTAACTTGGCTTACTGGTTGAATGCCGTATTTCACACCAGAAATAAGTCCAGCAAAGCCCAAGTCAGCTCGATTAAGCTTAAAAACAACCTTCAATGGCGTTGGCGCAGTAATGTTAGCAACATGTGCCAATTCTTTTTCGTAATACTGTAGTGAACTCAATTTTGCAAACAAGCTAACCACTGTTTCTGCATCAATGGAATTACCATTATGAAAAGTCAGACCTGGACGAAGGTAGAAAGTCCATTCGTAGGTGTCTTCGTCATAACGCCAGTGATGTGCGAGTTCTGGTTGCACTTTCCCATTGTGATCACTCGAAACTAAGCAACAATAGATTTGCCTTAATAAGAAACGTTCGCTGCTACGCTGAAGTTGATGTGGAACGACGCGCTCAAACATTCGCTTATAGGTTAATTGAATATTGAGCTGTCCTTCTTGCACAGAAGCACCAGACGTTGTTTTTAACAAACGGCCAAATGCCACTTCGTCTTCATCTAATATCGCCAGCGCTTTTTCATACTTGCCTAACTTGATACGTTCAAGAGCCAAGCTCTCTTTTAAAACGTCTAACTCCATATTCAGAATGAGAGTCGATCGTTGGTTCCGCCCAGCTTTCGGATGCCAGCTCAACCACGCCTTCTGCTGCATTTGCGTTAGCAGGCTACGAGCATGCCGAGAAGAAGTGAACATGATGTCGGCAATGTCCTGTAACGTGGTTTTTGTTTCATCACCAACGCTAAACGAGAGTAATCGTTGGTAATAGCGAAACAAATTGAGATCAGACACTGAATCAACCTTAGATCTGTGAAGTTTGTGGATAGGAATAGTTTACTTAAGTTGGCGGTAATAAAATAAGAAAACTTCCTAATTATCTGTTCCCCTTTTCCACAATTAACCTCCAAATTCGGCTTTAAAGCCCCATATATTTACGTTATTAGGAAAAAAGCCAACAAAAGCACTCTCTTTTTTATATCCCCTTTTATACACATAATTTACTCGTCAGCTAAAGGAGGAAAAAATGAAGAAGCCAATGATGGCGTACTTTTTTCAGCAACGCCTAGCTCAATCGAGTAATAAAATAGAAGTGATGACTCTGGTTTATCTTAACGATATGTTCCAGTGGTCATAGCCTAACCTCAAGCAGAACTTAGCTCCTGATACTACACCCCCACTTCGTTGTATCTTAAGTTCTGCTTTTTCATCTTTTGCACTCTAATACCTTATTGCAGGTTACTAAAAGTTAACTAGTTGAAACACCGCAAAACAGAGTCTACATTGAAGTCTCATCCCCCAATCGCTTTGTTGAGAAAGGGGCATTCATGGATATACACCATCAATTCGGGAGTCAATATGGCAACTTCAGTGAAACTTAAAGCGGGCGACAGCTTCCCTCATCTTCAAGCCACTTTGCTAGATGGTTCAAACGTAACGTTGGGTCAGCCGCAAGGTGATGCGACTTGGCAAGCAGTATTCGTTTATCGTGGTAAACACTGCCCTCTTTGTACTAAGTACCTCAACGAGCTTGAGAGTTACAAACAGGCTTTCGCTGATGCTGGCGTCGATATTCTTGCCGTTTCTGGCGATTCAAAAGCACAACTAGAGGGGCATCTAGAGAAACTCGAAATCAGCTTCCCTATCGCTTACGGCCTGACCGAAGAACAAATGAAAACGCTAGGCTTGTATGTATCTATTCCTCGATCTGAACAGGAAACCGATCATAATTTCGCAGAACCAGGTCTGTTTGTGGTGAATGAACACGGCGACTTACACGTGGTGGATATTTCAAACAACCCGTTTGTTCGCCCTGAGCTTGGCGCGCTATCACGCGGATTGGCATGGATTCGCGATCCAAACAATAACTACCCTATCCGTGGCACATTGGATTACTAATATCTTCTACACCCAAGTAAACTTTCTATCCTTAAATAAGCTAGGATTCTTGCCTTAGTGAGAATAACTTGGAATACATATCAGATCCGTGAGATCTGATATGTATCAACAAGTTGGAAATAGAGTCCTTGTTCATTATACAACGCCTTGATGAAAAACAAGATCAGTGAAGCCCAGGCTCCCCTCAAACAACGTTAGTTATTTACTTCTAAGTCACTTTCACGATAAATACATGAAATTAAAACTAAAAACTTAGACTTAACGGATATATAAATCATAACGGTACCTACACAAGTAGTTGGCTAGCGATTATTATCCTATTGCAACTCAAAATTGTGCAAATCTAATAATTCATACCATAAATGAAAACATAGATACCGTAAGAGACAAAATAAAAGCAAACGATTAAATTACCAATAAAACACCGTTCAATTAAAATAAAAAACATTTCACTTTATAAAAATGTAATTAATCGTTATTTGCAATCACACATCTTAATTGAGAAATACAGTATGAATAAAATCTCTTTGTTTTATATGGCCGTTTGTATCGGATTAGTTGGATGCGGTTCAGGAGGAAGCGACAACGATCCAGCAAAAGATATACATCCCACCATTTCAAATCCGGAACAAGTCAACGCAATGACGGTGGACAAAGGTCATTTCTATTGTTCTGTAAACCAACAAAAACTGGAACACGGAGGGACATCTGCAACTATGTCCTACCTGATTGAAAAGAAAAGAAATTCTACGGTTGTCGACGATTATGAATGTACCGAATACGGTTTAAAGAAAGGTGAGTCAATTATCGTCACTAAAAGTGCAATTGAAAACTTTTCATACTCAAAACATTATAAAAGCACGAAGAAGAATGACATTAATAGGTTTAAAATCATCTACCCTACAGGGCTTACGACTCCGATTAATAAAGATTATGAAAAAATTACGATCACGTATAATACGGAGAGACCTGACGTTAACATTAAGATAATTCAATATTTTGACGAAAAGTCTAAATTATATACCATCAAAAAATATAAAAGCCACGTTAACGACAACTCACCAATAGGTTTAGTTGAGAAAGAGGAATTCGATAAATATTCCGATTTTGAAAAGAAACTGGAATTAAATAGTGCTTTTTTAAATTCAACTGAAGTGAGTGATTTATTCTACAACTTATTAAGCATGATAAAATAATAACTAAAAATCAAAAACTTAAAAAGTACGATTATGCTCAAGTAGCTTCGATATGCCTGACTAGAAAGAGTACGTTGTTTTACGAAACAAATTACGATTTGAATAAAGCACATCTAAGTTACTTGGGTATAAACGGCGATGTATTGTTAATCAGCTTTCAAAAGAGAGTGACGTTTGCGATTAACTACTTTGGTCTTAACGAAGCTCAATTTGATGCTTTTCAGACCAAATTCGCAAATCATCAAGAATCTTAAGTGCGGTACGGCCGAACTCTGTTAGTTCATAGCTGACTGCAATTGGGCGGTCGCTGATCACTTTACGCACCACCATACCTTCCGCTTCTAGCTCTTTAAGACGTTGGTCGATCATCTTTTTACTTGCACCGCCTAGCATGCGTGCTAAGTCATTGAAACGAACTGGGCCGTCTTTCAAATGATAAATCAGAGAACCTTTCCATTTACCACCAATTAAACGCATCCCTTTCTCGATAGCACATGGCTCCGCACATACGTTCGCCACTGACTTACGACCTTTGCTATCTACACTGATTCTGCTTTCCACAATACACCTCAAGATACGCACCTAATCTAGGTAACGAAAAGTAAGCTAGATACATTTAGTGCTTTAGAGTAATAAAAACGTCACCTCGCCGCAAACAAATAAAAATGGACCGCGTACAGCAGTCCATCTCAATTCATCATTCAGTTCGCACTATCTTTCTAAAAGGATTAGAAGTTTTCGTTAATGTGAGCTTCGAAACGAACAAAATCGTTTTCGATATCTGCGTTCTTCATCACATCATAACAAGCGAATGTAGGTAATGCTGACATACCAAAGAAGCGGAAGTTAGCGTGCATGTGGAACATCAAATCATCCACGCCTTTACCTTGGAATAGGTATTCGCTCTCATCATCAAACGATTCTTCTGGCGCGTTGAATGTCAGTGAAAGCATGTATTTGCTGTTGGTTTGAGTACCGCCTGTACCATAGTTTTTCTTTGGTTCTTCTGCGCTACGGCCATCAAATGCACACAGTGCGCCGCCCATACCCGCAGTAAACACGTCGTCCATGTATTTTTTGAATGACCAAGGCACAGACATCCAGTTGATTGGGCTTTGGATGATCACGCGATCAGCCCATTCAAAGTGTGCGAGTTGCTCATCTACGTTGATCTCATCTTGCATTGTCACAACGCGAACTTCATGGCCTTTTGCTTGCAGAAGCGTCTGTGCTTTGTCGACAAGAGAAGCATTTAGACGACCTTCTGAATATGGTGATGGTTCGTGTGCATTGATGATCAGTACGTTGCTCATGGGATTACCTTTAAATAAGTTCACAAGATGACGCAGTAACCATTGTGCGTCGGATGTGGTTTATTATGGTAACCTAGAAATATAGTGCAATTAGTTAACTTTTAGTAACCTACTTAATTTTTAATTATATCACTGTTTTTAAAAGATATATTTTTTCAACTTTTTATCCATCGTTATTTCACGATTAATTTTTTCATCGTTTTGTTGCATCTTCCACAGAGCAGGCGTACACTTTATCGCAATTCGACGATTAACTATTAAGGCCAGCGAATGAGTGATAAGTGCAAGGACACGTGCGAAGTCGTTTTTCAGACAACGCAACAACAGCTCGAGAAAGAACAAACTCTAGCAGCGCAAGCAAAAGCTTTGTCGCATCCAGCACGTTTGCGCATTCTGCATATCCTGCACACGCTCGATACCATGGGCGGTTGTTTGAACAGTGATTTGGTTTCTGAACTGGGTCTTGCGCAATCTACTGTTTCCGAGCACTTGCGTATTCTAAAGCAAGCAGGCTTTATCAGCGCCGAGCCAAACCCACCTAAGGTGTGTTACCGCATTCAACGCGACGCGTTTGATCAGTTCAATCTAGGATTTTCCAAGTTATTTGATTAATGCCCTTTGCACGCTGTTCAGACGTGCAGAGATAAACTATACCTTTAACTATCGCCTTTCGACGATAAACGAATAAGAGAACACTATGACTACTCAAGTTTTAAATAGTGCCAGCGACAAAATGAGCTTCTTGGACCGTTACCTAACGGTGTGGATTTTTGTGGCAATGGCAATCGGTGTAGGTATTGGCGCAGTATTCCCTCAAGTTGCTGAGTGGAACGAGTCAATGTCAGTTGGTAGCACAAACGTACCGCTAGCGATTGGTTTGATTTTGATGATGTACCCGCCACTCGCAAAGGTGAACTACAACTTGCTAGGCACAGTGACGAAAGATAAAAAAGCGATCACGCTGTCTTTGGTCATGAACTGGATTGTCGGCCCTATTTTGATGTTCATCCTTGCATTGACTTTCCTAGGTGATCATCCGGGTTACATGGTTGGTATCATTCTGATTGGTCTTGCTCGTTGTATTGCCATGGTATTGGTATGGAACGATATCGGTGGCGGTAACAAAGAATACGGTGCAGCCCTAGTTGCACTAAACAGCGCTTTCCAAATCGTGACTTACAGTGTGATGGCATGGTTATTCATCACTGTGTTGCCACCAGTCTTTGGTTACGAAGGTTTCGTGGTTGATATCTCGATGATGGACATCGCGGAAAGCGTTCTGATTTACCTTGGTATCCCATTCCTAGCGGGCTTTCTAAGCCGTAAATGGCTGGTCGCTGCGAAAGGTGAGCAATGGTACAACGACGTGTTCATCCCACGCATTTCACCAATTACCCTTATCGCCCTACTTGCGACCATCGTACTGATGTTCAGCTTAAAAGGTGAGATGATTCTTGAACTGCCAATGGATGTATTCCGTGTAGCAATTCCACTGGCTATTTACTTTGTGTTGATGTTCTTTGTCAGCTTCTTCGTTGGTAAGAAAATGGGCATTGACTACGACAAAAACGCGTCGATTGCTTTCACGGCAACAGGCAACAACTTTGAATTGGCAATTGCGGTTTCTATCGCGGTGTTTGGCCTTAACTCAGACCAAGCTTTTGCTGGTGTCATTGGTCCATTGATCGAAGTGCCTGTATTGATTGCTTTGGTGAACGTAGCATTGCGAATGAAGGCCAAATATTATGGCTAACCTAAAAAGCACAAAAAATACAAAAGCGGTAAAACATTAACTCACTACCGTTTTAATATACTCGCTGGGCGTTAGGCCGAACTTACTTTTAAAGCGTTGGCTAAAACGCCCCTCTGACTGATAACCACACAACTGTGCTAGCAGCGCAACGTTATACGAGCCATTTTGCATCAAGTAAAGTGCGTGATTTAGGCGCACTTCTGCCAATACTTCACGATACTGGGTACCTTCTTGTTTCAGTTTGCGTATCAATGTTGCTCGGCTCATAGCAAAGTGCCCCGCGACCATGTCTAATGGATGCTCCTCCCCTGGAGAGCGCGATAAGTAACGACTAAGTTTCTGACTAAAAGAGATATGTGAACTCGAGAACAACCGATGCAATAACCCTCTCTCAGCTAGCTGCTGATATAGACCCATAATCCAATAGCGTTGTGTCGCTTCACTTAAGCTTTCCCGCTCAAACGAAAACAAAGCATTTAACGTCGCTTGCAATGCTTTATCTGTCTCAACAACGGGTACATAGTTTCCTAATGCGTTGCTCATGCTTAGCTCCAACATTTCATCGCTAGGCACACAGTGAAAACTGAACATTCGAGAAAGAAATCGCCCTTGTAGAGGAAGATTTTCAAAATTTAGGGATGCATTTGCTTCACAAAGCATGATATTTGGATGATGGATGTCGAGTACTTCATCTTTCCAGAAAAGATGTTTACTCCCCTTAACAATCTGAATAAGGCTTGGGGAGTGAATCCTGACATTACGAAGCTTCTGCTGCTGCTCCGCACGAAACAGCGTAACCTGATATTGGTGACCCATTCTCTCCCCCTTATATTCAATTATCGCGTGTAAGTCGTGGTTAATGTCGCTTTACCCAAAGCAACACTATTCAAAGTAAACCCTACAATGGCTGGTGGCGTGTTTTCATCCAAATTCAGTTCTTCAGTTGGCAATGCCCACACCGTAAACTGGTAACGATGCATCCCATCATTCTTTGGAGGACACGCGCCGCCGAACCCCGTTGTGCCGTAGTCAATACGAGATTCTTTGCCGCCTAACTTGTTCATATCAATGCCTCGAGGCAGCTCGCTAACGGTGGATGGAATATTAAACGCTATCCAATGCCAAAAACCACTGCCTGTTGGTGCATCGGGGTCATACACGGTGATCGCAAAACTTTTTGTGCCCTTTGGAGCTTCTTTCCACATCAATTGTGGTGATTGATTCCCGCCATCACATCCCCAACCAGAGTATTCAAATGTCTTCGCCATCGGGTGGCCTTCTTGAATATCTCTACTCACGAGTTCAAATGCATGGGCAGAACCGACCGCAAAAACACTCAATACCAAAACTGACTTGTAGATCGCTTTCATGTTTTTCTTCCTTTCAATGAATTCAACACTAGTCTAAATACCCAGCAGTCCGAATCATTGTCAGTAAGTATCAAAAAACACAAAATAATCTATAATTTTGACACTTTAAGATTCTAACACAAATTTCTTACTCTCTTAATTGCACTTGGTTTATGCTAATTAATCGCTCACGGAATAAGGAAGGAAAATGGAATTGGATATCTACGTGGTGGACGCCTTCACCGATACGCAATTCAAAGGCAACTCAGCAGCGGTGATACCGTTAGAGGAATGGCTAGCCCCAGAATTGATGCAAAATATCGCGACAGAAAACAACTTATCAGAGACGGCTTTCCTAAAGTCCATTGGCGCAAACCAATATGAGATTCGTTGGTTCTCTCCGATTACTGAAATCGATTTCTGTGGACACGCAACACTGGCCTCTTCGTTAGTTCTGTTTGATGAGTTTGGCATTAATGGCACGATTGAATTTCATACTCTGGAAGTAGGGACCCTCACCGTAGAGAAGAATGCGCAAGGTAAGATCGAGATGACGTTCCCTGCTCGTCCTCCAAAAGCCGTTTCTGATATTCCCTCGGCATTGATTGATGGCCTAAGTTGCGATGTGGAACGCGTACTGCTTAGCCCTCAAGCGTATTTCGTGGTGGTCGGCAACCAGCAGGAGGTACTTGAGGTTCAATACCGTTCAGAGCACCTCAAGACACTCGCTCCTTACGATGTGGTCGTTACCGCGAAAGGTGATCAACAAGACTTTGTATCGCGTTACTTTTGGCCTGCAAATGGTGGTGACGAAGACCCCGTAACTGGCTCGATTCACGCTGGGTTAGCACCGTTCTGGGCAGAAGCGTTAGGCAAAACATCACTGGTCGCTTACCAAGCTTCTCAGCGCGGAGGCATTTTGCACTGTGAAGTTACTGGCGAACAAGTAAGAGTATCTGGCGACGGCGTGCTCTACATGAAACGCAAGATTTTTGTTTAAATGATATTCATGTAATCAACTTAAAAGAGCCAAGTAAAGCACGGCTTCCGCAGGATAAAGCCAGCTTCAATAATTAATCAATTGATGAATATTGAAGGAATTAACTTCCTAGCCGGACAAAACTGACTCACGTTACACTGAATGCAGTCCCACACTCTTCTATAGCTTGATACGAGTTCAAGCTCACCTTCTTAGAGGAAGCGTCGCATGATGAAGCGAATCATTCTTGGCACCCTAGCCCTGACTCTTTTAACTGCCTGTTCCAAAGATGATGGACAGCAAGCCCTTGGTACGCTTGAGCGTGACCGCGTAACTTTTACTGCAACCTCTAGCGAGATAATTCGTGCCCTACCCATCAAGGAAGGCAGCCAAGTCACCGAAGGAGAAGTGCTGGTTCAGCTCGATACAAAGAACCAAGAAGCCGTTTTAGCTCACGCCGTAGCCGAACAAGCCAAGGCTGACGCCTATCTTTTGAAATTGACCAATGGTGAGAGACCAGAAGACATTGCCGCAGCGCAAGCACGTGTTGCCAGAGCGGAAGCTCAATTGGTTGAGGCGCAAAAGAACTACCAACGTAAAGCGGAGTTAGTTCGTAAGAAACTCATCAGCCAATCAGAAAAAGACACCGCTTTAGCAGCCAGAGATTCTGCTCGTGCAGAGCTAGACTCCTCACAAGAAGAGTTCAGCAAACTGACCGCTGGCTCTCGCCCTGAAGATATTGAACAAGCGAAAGCCGCACTCATGGCTGCAAAAGCCGATGTAGCACTGCAAGAACAAAAGCTGGCAGAACTCACCATCACGGCCACGCGAGATGGCTTGTTAGATAACCTACCGTTTAACCTTGGTGAACGCGTTCCTGTGAATGGCATTGTTGCCGTAATTCAAGCGAGCCGCGTCCCATACGCCCGTGTTTATGTTCCTGCCAATTATCGAGTCAACTTTGTGCCGGGTAAAACGGTTAACGTGCATGTAGATGGCGTTGAGCAACCATATAGCGGCACCGTTCGTTGGGTAGCGACTGAGCCTTCATTCACGCCTTATTTCGCGCTTACCGAGGAAGAACGCTCGCGTTTGATGTACCTAGCAGAAGTCGACCTACAAGACTCCGCACAATCCTTGCCTTCAGGTATACCAGCGCAAGTGGATTTGGTGGAGTAAGCCAATGACCGAATACGCGATTCAAGCTGAAAATGTAGTGAAAAAGTTTGGTGACTTCACCGCCATCAACAACATCACGCTTAATGTGCCCAAAGGCAGTATTTATGGTTTTCTTGGCCCCAACGGCTGCGGTAAATCAACAACCATTCGTGTGCTGACTGGCTTGCTTAGCCCAAGTGAGGGCAATGTCGATGTACTCGGGCTAGAGATCCCAAAACAATCTGAGCTTCTGCGCCTCAAGATTGGCTACATGACGCAAAAGTTCTCGCTTTATGATGATCTGACGGTTCAAGAGAATCTTGAGTTTATTGGACAAATCTTTGGTATGGAAACCAAGGCCCTAAAAGCTCGCATCGAAGAACAACTATCCACCTACGGTCTCGACCAGTTGCGTAAACAGCGCGTCGGCGGAATGAGTGGCGGCCAGAAACAACGCTTGTCTCTCGCCGCAGCGACCATGCACAAACCAGAACTGTTGTTTCTCGATGAACCCACATCTGCGGTTGACCCAGAGAACCGACGCGATTTCTGGGAGCAATTGTTTGATCTCTCTGACCAAGGCACCACGATTTTGGTCACAACGCACTACATGGACGAAGCAGAGCGCTGTCATCGTCTGGCTATGATGGAAGCCGGGGAAATCCGCGCCGATGGTGAGCCAGAAGAACTCATGGCGCAAATGGGCGTTAACATCGTCGAAGTCAAAGCGGATAACTTACGCGAGCTCAAAGAGAAAGTCATTCAGCGTGAAGAGGTACGCTCAGCCGCACAGCTCGGCATTCGCTTACGCATTTTGATCCACCAGCACATCGAACAACCGATCGAATGGTTAACCCAAACCTTTCCAGAGCTTGAGGGCTGCGAGATGAACATTGCTCGCCCGAGCTTGGAAGATGTGTTTGTCAGTGTTACGGGAGAAGGTCGCCAATGATGAAATCTATTGCCCGTATGAAAGCGGTAATGATCAAAGAGATCCGTCAGCTTTCACGTGACCGCATTACCTTTGGCATGGTCGTGATGATCCCGTTGATTCAGCTTTTGCTGTTCGGCTTTGCCATTAATACCGATATTCGCAATATTCCCGTTGGCGTCGTCGATCAAAGTGGCAGTACTGCTGGGCGTGTGATCACCGAGTCCGTCAAAGTCACGCAAGTGGTCGATGTGGTAGAAACTTTTGCTACCGCTTCAGAAGCCGAGCAAGCCATTCAAGACGGTTTAGTGCGAGCCGCTTTAATTCTACCTAGCGACCTAACCCAACGTATGGTGCAAGGGCGAGAGCTTGGCCAGTGGATTGTGGATGGTTCAGACACCATGATCAGCTCTGCGATTCTCTCGCTACAAACCATGCCGTTAACGGATTTTGATTTTGAGATACGCCCTGCCCCAACCAAAACCTTTGAAGTTGCGCTGTATTACAACCCGAGTCGGCGCTCGGCGGTGAACATTGTCCCCGGTTTGTTGGGCGTAATTCTAACCATGACGATGATCTTGTTCACCAGTGCGGCCATTGTTCGAGAACGGGAACGCGGCAATTTGGAGTTACTGATTACTACGCCAATTCACTCCATCGAACTCATGGTGGCGAAGATCATTCCCTACATCTTTGTTGGTCTGATACAGGTGTTTATCATTTTAGGCTTGGGTCATTGGATATTTGGTGTACCGATAAACGGCGCCATTAGTCAGATACTGTTTGGCACGCTGCTGTTTATCGCCGCGAGTTTAACCTTAGGTTTGGTGATATCCACCATTGCGACGACACAGCTTCAGGCCATGCAAATGACGGTGTTTATTCTTTTGCCGTCGATTCTTCTGTCCGGATTTATGTTCCCTTATGAAGGAATGCCCGTCGCCGCACAATGGATATCAGAAGCCCTACCAGCCACTCACTTTATGCGCATTATTCGTGGTGTTGTGCTGCGTGGTGCAGACCTAATGGAGCTATGGCGAGATACAGTTTGGTTACTTGGATTCACCGTTATCGGCCTTATTGTCGCTTCATTTCGCTTCAAAAAATCACTCGACTAATTCCACGATATTGCGTTCATTCCTTAAAAACAAAAATAGCCCCAACGAAGGGCTATTTTTTGTTTGTGTATTCATACACTGCGCTATCGAGCTCAACTCTCAGACAATATTAATAGTACTCACCGTAGGAACAATCTCGTAAATCGGAAATATTGTAGTTTTTCAAAGAGTTTATTTTAAAGTTGAACACTACCTGTTTACAGACAACGCCTTCGCGATCCGTGTACGTGATAATACCTTCACTGTACGCACGCTGACCATCAGAGGATGTCACGTCAGCAACAAGTTCCAAATGGCCCTTATGCGCGTCTACGCGATTCATCATCTCAAACACATCTACCCACTCTTCGCGATTTGCCATTTGTATTAGCATGGACTTCGCCTGTGTTTCCAACTGCTGGGGGTATACATAATAACGGTTGTAACCAAAGTATGCGCACATAAGTAATAAAACGAGTGCAAATGAGGTTGTTCTTGTCATACAAGCTTCCTCTTGTTGTTATAAAAATCTTGCTTCGTTAATTCAGTATAGGAAGCGAGCAAAGTTTAGGTTATAGAACTTGCCCAAATAACAGAGGACAGTCAGAGACAGTCAATTCTATGACAAGCTCAACAACAAACTTTATTGCACTCTCATCATGGGCTTGAACAAAAATACGCCACAGAGACAGCAAGAAGTAAGAAGTAAGAAGTAAGAAGTAAGAAGTAAGAAGTAAGAAGTAAGAAGTAAGAAGTAAGAAGTAAGAAGGGAAAACTAACCGGAGCGCGGTGATAACAGAAAAGTAAAAGGAGTTGGAAGAAAAAGACAATCCGAGTGAATGTAGTGAGAGCGGAAATCAAGATTAGATTATCCGCCCATCAACTAGGCTCAAATTGTCAGTGACCACAACAACGTGACTCGCCGAATTTAAACGTGTTGGTAACTATCTTCGAGAGACTCTGTCTGCGTTGTTTTTTCGCTCACTTCCACTTTAACCGCAGCGACCTTGAACTCAGGGATCTTCGCATGCGGATCAGTCGCCGTTGTCGTTAGGCGGTTGACTGGCGATTCAACAAAGTGGAATGGAATGAACACCACTCCTTTTTGAATACGCTTAGTCACAAAGGCATCAATCTCAATGCTGCCGCGACGTGTAGACACCGTCAGACGCTGACCATTACTGATGCCTAGCGCTTCTGCGTCTTCCACGCTCACCATCGCACGTGGACCAGCAAGATTATCCAACCCTTTGGTCTTACGCGTCATGGTGCCAGTGTGGAACTGCTCAAGTACGCGACCCGTCGTTAACACAAGTGGGTACTCTTCATCTGGCAGCTCAGCCGCATAACGGAACGGTACACCCACCATTTGCCCTTTACCACGAGTAAACTGGGTTTGGTGCATGATGCGAGTACCCGCAGGGTTGTTCTTGTTGCTAGGCCATTGCACACCGTTTGGCGTAATGGCATCCCAACGAAGACCCGCGTATTGAGGTGTCACACGTGCGATTTCGTTAGTGATATCATACACGCAGTGGTAATCCCAATCACTGCCCATTGCATTGGCGATTTCTTGGATAATCCACCAATCCTCTTTCGCTTCACCCGGCGCCGTGACAACCGGATTCACGCGCTGAACACGACGCTCCGTATTGGTGAAGTGACCCGCTTTCTCTGCAAACGAGCAAGAAGGCAGAACTACATCCGCGTATTGCGCAGTTTCCGTTAGGAAGATGTCTTGAACCACCAAGAAATCGAGCGCTTCTAAACCTTCAATCACATGCGCTTGGTTCGGGTCACTCAACACTGGGTTCTCACCCATGATGTACATACCACGAACGTCACGATGGCAAGCCGCATCAATGATTTCTGTCAGGGTTAGACCTTGCTCAGAAGGCAGATTTGGTGCGTTCCATTCAATCGCAAACTTCTGACGCACAATTGGGTTGTATACCTTTTGGTAGCCTGGGAAGCTGTTTGGCAAAGCACCCATATCACACGCGCCTTGCACGTTTGATTGACCACGCAGCGGGTTAATACCACCACCTTCAATACCGATGTTGCCACACAGCAATTGTAGGTTAGCGATAGAACGCACGTTGTCATGACCTGTCGTGTGCTGAGTAATACCCATCGAGTAGTACACAGCCGTACGATCTGCCGTACCGATCATACGCGCCATTGCTTGAATGTCTTCGGCTTTTATGCCCGTAACCAACTCTACTTTATCGAGGTTGTAAGCTGGCGACATCACTTCTTGCAATAAGGTATCAAAGCCGTCGACACGTTCTTCGATGTACTCTTGATCGTACCAGCCGTTCTTAATGATCTGCTGCATGACACCGTTTAGGAGCATCACATCCGTACCCGGACGATGCGCCATATACAGCTCAGCATGCTCTGCCATATCGACACGTTTCGGGTCAGCCACAATCAAACGAGCGCCGTGGTGACGAATTGCTTGTTTGATATGTGAAGCGATAATCGGGTGCGCCGATGTGGTATCCGAACCAATAATAAAGATCACATCAGAGTGCTTAATGCTTGGAATGTCGTTGGTCATTGCACCACTACCCAGTGACGCCTCAAGACCGGTTACACTCGATGCGTGACACAAACGCGCACAGTGGTCGACGTTGTTAGTGCCTAGTTCACGACGGACAAATTTTTGGAACGCGTAGTTATCTTCGTTAGTGGTTTTCGCAGAAGAGAAACCCGCTAATGCGTTGCTGCCAAAATCTTGCTTAATGCCGGAAAACTTGCTCGCAATCAGTTGAATCGCCTCTTCCCAGCTTGCAGGCTGCAACCAACCGTCTTTACGGATCAATGGTGTGGTAAGACGCTCTTCACTGCCAATGAAATCAAAACCAAAGCGCCCTTTCACACACAGCATGCCTTGGTTCACTGGCGAGTCACCGCCCTTCACGTAACGAATCGTATTGGTTGCTTCGTCCACGAACATAGTCAACTTACAGCCCACACCACAGTATGTACAAATGGTGTCGACCGCTTTCAGATCTTCAGTACGACCTTGCGAACGGTCACGACTATCGACCATCGCGCCCGTTGGACACACTTGAACACACGCGCCACATTGCACGCAGTTCGAATCGCCCATTAGGGTTAAGCCATTCTTGTTACTTCCGAAGTGTGGACGGTCGTCAGGACGTAATGCCGGGCGACCTTGTTTGTCGCACACAAAGTTCAGAACACCGTGCACGGCTTTGTCGCGACACGCTTGGATGCACTGACCACAACTAATACAGCGGTTGGCATCAAACTCAATAAACTCAGAGCTACGGTCAACTTCGTACTTATGACGCAAGTCTTTCGCACGAAGATCTAACCAATCTTGATGCGATTTAATCTGTAAGGAGAAGTCAAAGCTTTGCTCAGCTTCATATTCGGTGGAGTAATCACGCAGCGCACAATCGGTATTTGCCTGACAGCCACATTCAAGGCAGCGTGCAGCTTCCTTCATCGCTTCTTCGTTATCAAAGCCCAACTCCACTTCAGCGAAGCTTTGCTCGCGTTGTGCTGGAGTCAGCTCAGGCATGATAGATCGAGCGACTTTCTGGATGTTCTCGAAGTGAAGCGGATCGACTTGAGAGAGTTTCTTCTCTTTGCGCGAGTTGAACGCCGCCTTTGGCATATCGGCCATATCGCCATTCAAAAACAGGTCAATGGCTTTTGCCGCAACGCGACCATCACCCACGGCTTCAACTGCCGTTGCTGGACCACGGCGGAAATCACCAATACTGAAGATGTTGCCCGTGCCGGTGTGCATGGTCTTTTCATCTGCATCAGAGGTATTCCAGCGCGTAAGTGGAATCGACAAATCTTCACCTTCGAGGAAGCTCAGATCTGGCTTTTGCGATACTGCCGCAATCACGGTGTCGAACTCTTCGGTAAAGAACTCGCCGGTTGGTTTTGGGCTTCGACGACCAGATGCATCCGGCTCACCCAACGCCATGCGCTCTAGACGAATCGCATTCACGCGTCCGGTTTCATCGGCAAGGTTTTCTGCAGGGTTGGTCAAGAAGTGGAATTTCACCCCTTCGTGTTCCGCTTCGACAATCTCGTAGTCTTCTGCCGGCATTTCGTCACGGGTACGACGGTAAATCAACGTGGTGTCTGCACCAGCGCGACGCGCAGTACGAGCACAGTCAATTGCCGTGTTACCACCACCGATCACCGCGACTTTCTGACCCGTTACATAGTTTTGTTCGGTAACGTAATCTTTTAGGTAATCAACGCCTAAGTAGCAACCTTCAAGGTCACTGCCTGTGTAGTGCATTTCGACCGCTTGAGACGCGCCGACCGCCAAACACACCGCGTCGTATTCTTCACTCAATTGAGAAAGCGTGAAATCCACACCCAGCTTTTGATTGGTGTGAACTTGCATGCCATTGCGGCACATCAGTTCGATTTCTTTATCGAGAATGTCTTTTGGTAAACGGTATTCTGGAATGCCATAACGCAACCAACCGCCCGCTTTTGGCATGGATTCAAAGACCGTAACGTCGTAGCCTTCGTTCGATAGGTAGTAGCCAGCTGTCAGACCACCAGGACCACTGCCGACGACGGCAATGTTCAAACCTTTACTTGCTTTCTTTTCTGGTACGTAGGCTTCATGCGCAGACAAATCCGCATCCGCGGCATGACGTTTTAGCTGACGAATTGCAATAGGCTCATCGACTAACGAGCGGCGACATTCGCTCTCACAAAATGCTGGGCATACACGGCCAATCGATAACGGCATAGGAAGCGTACGCTTAATCACTTCAATCGCTTTTTGATGATCGTTCTGTGCGATGTGATAAAGGTACGACTGGATATCCACGCCCGCAGGACACGCGGTTTTACATGGCGCTTCACAATCGGCGTAATGGTCCGTCATGATGCGGTTGAGTGCTTTTCTGCGGTGCTCGCTTAATTGTTCTGATTGCGTGACCACATTAAGGCCGCGGTAAACTTCGAGCTCACACGCACGCTTAGTACCGCCACTTTCGACTTCAACTACACACAAGTCACACGGTACTTTTTCATTACTTTTGTTCATTCCGCACAGCGATGGGATCTCGACCCCACACACTTTTGCTGCTTCTAAAAGGGTTAGACCCTCTTCTACAATTCTATATTTTCCATCGATGACAAT